>JARLHY010000150.1 GCA_031292015.1 Negativicutes bacterium
CAGCCCTGAGCTTATGGTTTTGGCGCTGTCGTGCGGGTCCGTCTTTTTTGATCCTCCCACCGACGCAGCTTTTTGGATGGTCAAGGAATATTGCAATTTCAGCCTGCCTCAGATGTTTGTAATTTGGGGTGGCCTGACATCCCTAATTGCAATAATGGGCTTGATCGGAGTAATGATTCTAAGTCTGTTCATATAACTCTTCCCGAAAACAAAGTAGCGTGGCGAACGCAATCAAGAGGTGAAAATAATGAAAAAAATCGGTGTTATCGGTGCCGGCACTATGGGACACGGCATAGCCAATGCTTTTGCCATGTACGGTTATGACGTCAAGTTGTACGACACGAATCAGGAAGTTCTGGACAAAGCAAAACAGCAAATCAGAGAAGAGCTGGAACTAATGGCCAGTGAAGACTATATTGCTGCAACCGAGGTTGAGGCTAGTCTCAGCCGAATCAAGTTCTCGACTGATTTGTTCCAGACTGCTGTTGATCGCGATTACGTCATTGAAGCGGCTCCGGAAATCATGGAACTGAAACAGCATTTATTCAGTCAATTGGACGAAATATGTCCGCCTTCGACGGTACTAGCCAGTAATACTTCCAGTCTTCCGCTGGAAGGAATGATGGCTCTTGTCGGTAATGACCGCAGGGAGCGCATGATGGTTAATCACATGTACAACCCGGCCCATCTTATGCCGATCGTTGAGCTGTCTTTCTTCGGCAATATGCCGGAAGAGATTTACCAGGAAGTAGATAAGTTATACCGTTCCATCAGGAAACAACCGGTGAAAGTATTGAAGGACATCCCGGGGCTAGTGGCTAACAGAATTCAACAAGGTCTCGCCAGGGAAGTCTTTTCGCTTATCGAAATGGGCGTAGCCGAGCCTGCCGAAATCGACAAAGCCCTGAAGTTTGGCCCGGCCTTCCGTTACGCGACGACAGGTCATCTGGAAGTAGCCGATTTTGGCGGTTTAGACATCTGGCGCGTTGTCGGCGATAATCTTCTAAAGGTTATGGATAATTCCCAGTGTGCCAACAAGCTGCTCAGAAATAAAGTCGAAGCAGGAAAACTGGGGATTAAGACCGGAGAAGGATTTTATACATATTCCCCGGAAGATGTGCCTGAAATCAGGGAAAAGTTTATGAAGAAACTGATCCATCAGTTGAAGGCGTCGGAGTATTACGTTTAACAGCACTTAAGCCGACACACATGTCGATAGTAAAAACCTGCGCAAGTAAGACCGGGGCCATTTGCCAGTACGGCAACCCCGGTCTTTTTCTTTAACCGGGCGCAAAGAGAGTCTTCGTGGCCAAGGAAGACACGGCAAAGGATGGGTCGCTCAAAAGCGGAAACCTGTTGTATATTACAAAGTATTTTACAAAATATGCGTACAGCCAAGCAACTGCTAAAGTGTTGTTGTGAAAAACAGGAAGGGGAAACCCCGTGGTAAGGCGAATGCCTGTAGCAATGTTAGGCGAGACCTTTGAACTCCATGTATGAGCGGAAAGCTGGTATGGCCATTCGGTTAAGGCAAGTCGGCAGCACTTAGTGATCGACCGATTATCTGCTGTAGCCTGGTGATGGTAAGAGCATTAACAACATCAAGGAGGAGTGTCTATGTCCACGCCGCAAGTCTCCGTTCCGCAGCATGAGAGGAGTGCGATTGCCAAATTTATCGCATGGTTCTCCCAGTGGAGCATCCGCTGGATTCCCGATTCCATGGTCTTTGTCCTAGTTCTGACCATAATCGCCTACCTGATGGCATTGAGCCTTACGAAGCATGGGCCAATCCAGCTGATCGACGATTGGGTAAAAGGATTCTGGGTATTGTTGACTTTCGCAATGCAGATGTGTGTACTGATGATCACCGGCTTTGCTGTAGCTGATTCCAAACCGGTCAAGAACGCCATCCGTAAATTAGTAGATATACCTCAAACTCGTAACGGGACAATGCTGATGTTTCTTTATGTGTCCCTGGTCGTTTGGTGGGCCCATTGGGGCATCGGCCTTATGTTGTCCATAGTCATGGCCCGCGAAATTGCTGTCCGCAAACGCGGGCTCGGCATCCACTACCCAAGCCTTTGCGCCATGTCCTACTGCGGAATTCTTGTTTGCAACGGCCCGTCGCAAGCGGCCCAGTTATTAGTGGCTACCCCTGGCCACTTTCTTGAGAAAGTGACAGGTGTCATACCTTTAACAGCTACGGTATTTGAGCCCCATTTGCTTATTACCGTTCTACTCATAGTTCTCACTTTACCGCCCATCCTACTGGCGGCAATGCCACGCAAGGAACATGCCGTTGAAGCCACCGATGAGATGGTAAAGCTGTTTTCTGCTGGCGACCCGGAGGATAATCCGACGAAAGAGTTGACCCAGGCTGAAAAGTGGGACCGATCGCCTGTGCTGGTTCTTATCATTGGTCTGGCTGGTCTTGCTTGGGTAATCAACTTCATCTGGACCCAGGGCATCGGCAAACTTGATCTTAATACATTAAATTTCACTTTCTTGGTACTCGGTCTGTTGCTCCATCGCACTCCGCGCAGCTTTGTAGGATCTGTTCAGCGTGGCACTAGCACCGTACACGGTGTCATCATCCAGTTTCCGCTATATGCCGGAATCTTCGGCATGATCAGTTACTCCGGATTGGCTGAGATCATCGCCAAGTGGTTCGTAGCCATCTCAACTGCGCACACATTCCCCTGGATCGTGTATATCTATTCCGGTATTCTCGACATGTTTGTGCCGTCAGCTGGTTCTAAGTTCGTTATAGAAGCTCCCTACATCATCCCCGCTGCCAGGGAATTGGGAGCCAACATTCCATACGTTATAAATGCCTATACATTCGGCAGTATTTGCTTTAATCTCATCCAGCCCTTCTGGGCTCTTCCAATTATGGGAGCCTTCAAACTGGGATTCCAGGAAATCCTGCCCTATTCGTTCCTTGCCAGCATATGGGGCTTCATCGTAATCTCGTTTGGACTCCTGGTTTTGCCGCTTTTGTTCTAATCGGATGATGAGAGTGTCCATTGATTGATTTGTCAATCCACCATAGGTTTATGAACGGATGCAGTAGGACTCACGCTTGTTCTCCCCTCCACATCTCCTCTTACCCTGTCGGTCCGCAACGTGTCGTTGTCGCCCCTTTGTGTTATTAGTCAACTTCTGGTCCCCGGGGCAACGTCATTTTAGTTCAGCTACGCTACGTCCGTTAATTAATTCGTTGAACAGTCAAAGAGCCCTGTTGTCATAACGACAGCAGGGCTCTTGTCTCTTATTCCAGCCGTATTAAGGAAGCATTGATTCGGTAAGTCTGAGAAATTCGTCAATCTCCGCTGGTGTCGTATAATGTGCTGCCGACATGCGGATGATTCCCGCGGCTCCCAACGCATCCAGCATATGCTTGGAATAAGCATCCATCTTACGGTCGGTGAGCATTATGCCGTGGTCGATATACCGTCCCACCGCCTCCCCTGTGTTTACGCCATCCACACTGAAAGCGACCAAACAGCTGCGGCTCGTAATATCGTCAGGCAGACCATATGTCCTGACGTGTGGCATTCCCCGAAACCCGATTTGCTTTTTTGTCCCGCTCATTACCCGTTCAAGAAGCGCAAGCTCGTGAGCCTCCATGGCCCGTAGCCCGGCGGTTAGTTGTTCCCTGCGGTCTTTTGAGGGGGTATAATGCGAGCCTAGCCAGCAAATGTATTCAACGACTATCGACCAGGCGGCGTAGTCAAACTGGTCGGCGCTGCCTAACGCCCATTCGTTGGCTTTTTTGCCATAAAGACGTTCGTGCGGGATCACTGAAAAACGGTCGGAGAGATGGGCAAAAGCCATGCCGCGTCGGGTGTATGCTTTGTAACAGCCAAAGAGGTAGACATCGGCGCCGATATCTTCCACGTCAACCGGAGCGTGTGGCGCGTATTGAACCCCGTCCACGATTATGCACAGGTCTTCCTTGATCTTTCGGGCTTCCCGGACAATTTCCTTGGCGTCCATCAGCGCGCCGGTGATATTGGAACCGTGAATAAAAGCCAGTAGCGAGGTATTTTTATCAATCAGATTTAAAATTGCCTCTGTTTTGATAAAACCAGTCTCGCGGTCAAGAGGGGCCACCCGCCATTCCTTGCCGGAAGTTTCGGCGGCAAGCCGTGTCGAGTCAAAGGTGCAAGGGTGGTCAAGTACGGTAGTGACCACGTTTGTACCGGGAAACTGTCTTACTGCATCTCTGACCACCCGGAACATTCCCTCGGTCGATGTTTTACAAGGCATTATTGTACCGGATTTCGCTCCAAGGAAAAGGCGGACATCGTCTTCACCTTTTTCTTTTACTTCATAGGCGTGGGCCGAGCCTTTGGTCGGCCGGGCGAAATTATCCGGTAAAAAAAGCTCCCGCTGCGCGACTTCCATTAAGGCTTTGAGTCTCAAGGACCCGGATGCTGTATCGAGAAATATCCGCTTGCCGGCGTGCGGACATTCTTCAACATAGGCAAATTTGGACCGGATATCCTGCAGTAATTTATCAGGAAGCAATTTGGGCTCAAGGCCCAGTTTCGTGCTCATGAGAGTACCTCCAGTTATTTGATTTGTCAACTTCGCTTTGCGAAGTATCAGCCGTTATAGGTTTTAGTGTAGGACTCTTGAAGAACCGAATCAGGCAGAGCTTTCTCCCACCTTGCCACTACGACTGTCGCAACCGTATTACCCACAACATTTGTTGCTGTCCGGCCCATATCCAAAATTCGGTCAATGCCAAGAATTAGGGCAACTCCCTCGATCGGCAGGCCAAAAGACGCGACTGTTCCGGCAATGGTTATGAGAACCGCGCCAGGCACCGCGGCCATCCCCTTGGTGGCAAGCATTAAAGTCAATACCAGCATGAGCTGCTGGCTAAGATCCATGGGAATCCCATAAACCTGAGCAATAAATATGACCGCCATTGACGAGTATAAAGTTCCTCCGTCCAGATTAAAAGAATAGCCGGTAGGAAGTACGAACGTCACAATATGCTTAGGAACCCCGAATTCCTGAAGCCGCTCAATCAAAAGAGGCAGGGCGGTTTCGCTCGAAGCGGTGGTAAACGCCAGCAGCAACGGTTCTTTAACCGCCCGCATGAGGTGGAAAAAGTTCACCCTCACGATAAAAGACGCCGCACAAAGCACAATCAGGATAAATATGACAAGGGAAAAGTACAGGGCCGCGATTAACTTTGCCAGCGGAATGAGCATCCCAAGGCCAAACCGGCTGACAGTAAACGCGATTGTCGCAAATACCCCGATCGGGGCGAGCTTCATCACATACATGGTGAAGTGAAACATGATATGCATGACGCTGTCCGCCAGCTTAACCACCGGTTTGCCATATTCGCCGGATGCCGCTGCGGCCACTCCGAAAAAGGTTGAAAAGAACACGATTTGCAGCAAACTGCCGCGTGACATCGAATCCACAATGTTGGTCGGGACAATATCGATCAGCATCTGCATCATATCCACTGATTTCTTTGAAGCTTCCTGGACCAGTGTCGAATCTACTGCGGCAACGGTAACTCCAGCTCCGGGCTGCAGGATGTTTGCCGCCGCTATCCCGATGACCAAGGCGACTGTTGTAGCGATTTCAAACCAAAGGATTGTCTTAAAGCCGAGCCGTCCCAGTTGCTTAAAATCGCCGCTCCCGGCAATGCCGATAACCAGCGCGCTGAATATCAGCGGAACCACGATCATCTTGATCATTCGCAAAAATATGTCGCCTATGGGCTTCAAACTTACGCCCCACTGGGGGAAAAGGTAACCAAACACAACACCCAATATAAGACCGATGAAAATTTGGGTCGAAAGACCCATGCCTTTTTTCTTGACTTCCGCCATCCTTGATGCCCTCCCTTGATTTGTCGTATAGGCGTTCCCGTCTTATTATCCCTTAGCTTTTAAAGTAATTATAAACGCAGGTGAAATTTACTGTAAAATTGAAAAGTTCGGATTTTAAAATTTGTATTTTGGATATTTTGTTATGGTAGCTATCCCTCGTGATACATGTGATTTTCGCCGGACATTGTCCGTAAATAATGATGAGCTGCAACGCGCGGACGCGTGCAGCTCCTTGCTCTTTCCAGAATCACGGAATTGTTTGACCAAATAAGGTTTTGAGATATAAGTCCAGAATCGAAAGAGTTTTCTTAACGCTGGATCGAGGACTTTTGGCATGTATTTTGTAGCATATCCGTTCCGGAGGTGGATTTTCCAACCGGTAAAAGGAGAAGGTGCCTGAATCCGCAAATTTCTGGGCCATACAAAGCGGAACAATCGACCACGATCCCAATTGATTCAACAAGGGGAGCAACAATTGCGCCGTATCGACCTGCAATACCGGATAGTCCCGGTCGCCTCGCCATCTGTCGTACCAGCGCTGAAAAACCGGGTCGGCTTCAAAGAAGATTTCTTTGGTTGGATCAAGGTCTGCGGGATCAATCAGTTCGTTACGCTCGCCGGGCGAAAGTTCGCGCCGTACGACCACTCTTGGTTCCGCATAGAATTTTTGAACATCAATATTCTTCATTGGTAGGTCTTGGAGAGGAAAGGCAACATCCAGTTCTCCGCGATCTACCTGGAAATAAAGTTCGGTTGAGTTATGGGTCCTGACACGCAGCTTAATCGGCTCTTCACTGTCGCGCAACGCTTGATAGAGGGGGGGCAGTACAAAGGTATGAATTGTGTCTACGGCGCCGATAGCCAGCGTCAAATCCTTCGTCCGGGATTGAATTCGTTTGGTATCCTGAAGAAGATCTTCCCACCTTTTAGCCACCAGTAAGAACTCTTTTCCGCAATCAGTCAGGACCAGAGACCGAAGGCCCCGCCCGCGGTCGATTAAGGTCATTCCGATCTCGCGCTCCAGTTCGGCCAGTCGATTGCTTAAGGTGGACTGGGACAGAAATAACGAGTTGGCAGCCTCAGTCAAACTGCCATGGCGCACAACAGCCAAAAAAGCTTTGATCTCTAACGAGTCCATAGTTGCTCCTTAAGAAATATCGCTATATCCAATATTATACTATAAGATATCGGGCGACGAGGAAAAACAGCAAGATTGTCGAACAAAGAGAGTGGTTTCACTGAATGTTTTGTACTGAGTACAGGAGACAAAAGATGAAACTTTTTTCGTTCAATGTATCGCCGCCGCTGGTAATTGAGCTCGCCAAACGGTATGGAATGGCCATGTTGGCTGTAGCGATTGCTACGCAAGTTCGTTGGTGGGCGAGCGACGCTATTGGAACAGGTTTTCCTTATGGAACTTATTATGTGGCTATTCTTGCTTCCGCCAGTCTGTTTGGGTTGGGGCCGGGGTTATTCACGATGTTCAGCGGGATGGTCCTGGGCTATTGGCTTTTTGTCCCAGGGCAAACATCCCAGGGTCAAATCGAACTCATGCGTTTGGCGGTATATTTAGCAAGCGGCACTATTATATGTTGGTTTGCCGGTCGTTTTCGGTCCCAGCAACTTCGTGGGCAGGAGCGGGAAAGGCAGCGTCAATACCTGTTGAATTCGATGGGCGAGGGATTTGCGCTGTTGGAAGTGGTTCATGATAATCAGGGAAAAGCAGCCGATTACCGGATCTTGGAGGTTAACGCCGCGTATGAACGTTTTACCGGTTTAAAGCGGGATCAGGTTCTGGGACGGAGCCTTGTCGAAGTAGCTGCATATATGGAGCCAGCTTGGTCGGAAAGATACACCCAGCTTATTACATCCGGTCAATCGCTGTCCTTTGAAGAATATTCCCCGGCTTTGGGCCGGTGGTTCCTGATCAACGCACGGTCTCTCGGGTCGGATAGAGTTGTCGTGACCTTCGTCGACATCACTGAACAAAAGAAGCTGGCCTCGGAAATGGCCCGGCTTGACAGGCTAAACTTGATTGGGGAAATGGCTGCCGCCATCGGACATGAGGTGAGGAACCCACTGACGACGGTAAGAGGTTATCTGCAATTGTTTCAGAGAAAAAATGAGTTGACCACCTTTGCCCGGCAGATTGACACAATGATCGAAGAAATCGACCGAGCTAATGCGATCATTACAGAATTTTTGTCTCTTGCTAAAAATAAGTCGCTCCATTTAGAGCAGAGCCAACTAAACGACTTAATACACGCCTTGTTCCCTTTACTGCAGGCGGAAGCCTTTCGCCTGGGCCATAACATTCAGTTAGAACTGGGTGATATTCCTGAATTCAAGTTTGACGACCACGAACTGCGTCAGATGATATTAAATCTCACGCGCAACGGGTTGGAGGCAATGTCTATAGGTGGTATCCTTGCGTTTAACACCTATTACAATGGTGACACTGTAACCCTCTCAGTCCGGGATAATGGACCAGGTATACCCGCCGAGGTGCTGAAGCGACTGGGAACACCTTTTCTGACGACCAAGGAAAATGGTGTTGGCCTGGGGTTGCCTGTCTGCTACCAGATTGCCGCACGACACGGCGCTAAGATTGATGTCACGACAACACCAAAGGGAACGACCTTTTTTGTTAACTTTCAGATTAAACCAAACTGACTTAGTTTGGTTTTTTGCTGCAATACGCGTACCGCAGGCGCGCCAGTTCAGGGATTAAAATGATTGAGAAATGAAAGAAAGAGCCTGACCGTTTGGAGTGAAAACCTCTAAACGGCCATAATCGTGTCTGTTTCGGTTGTGCCGGTGCCAGGGGAACTTGGCAGAGGGCGTCTTTCCATGTACAATGGTAGAGAGTTTAAATCCATAACGGTGGAGGTGATGCGATTGCTACGAAAATTGATCTTTTGTCTATTGGCGGTAACGGCTGCGGTCTTGGCTCCCCCATTGTTTTCGGAGGCAGGGCCTCACGACAAGATTTTGCTGACATGGTCGCCGCTGGAAAATGTGGTTACCTATGAAGTAGAAGTCGCGACTGTGCCGGTGAGCGATAATCGGGCGCCAGCGCCGGCTCGGATGGTTGCCTATGATACGACGCAGGTTGCGGCGCCGGGGATTGAAATAGACCGTACTCTGTTCGATGGAGGCATGATCGACCATCTTTATTATCGCGTGCGGCCGCTCGGTCTCGACAAACGGCCGCTTGGACCGTTCAGCGAACCGCGGCGGCTGGCGGAGGGAACGATGAATCCGGCCCGTCCTTATACTACCGCGAACTATTACGGCCGACCGGTTCTGCTGTACCCAGCCTATTCATGGATTCCGGTCCTCGGGGCGAGTCGCTATAAGGTTGAGGTGCTGAACCGGCAGCCGGATAATCCCAGCGCGTCGGCAGCTGCGAGTTCCATTGTGAACACATATATGGTCGAAGGCTGGAATCAGTTCGACTGCTACGATTTTTACCCTTATGTCGACGCCGGAACCTATTATTGGAGGGTCCTGGCCCTGGACGACAGCAATAATCCGGTTGGCAGCTACTCTGTGCCTGTTCCGTTTACGGTTTCCAGCGGACCCTACCGGTTTGCCGCCTTAGGCGACAGCATCACCCACGGCGGCGGCGCGGTCTCCAGTCCTCCTTCCGACCGCCGCTACGACTACACCTCATACCTGCCCTTCCCGGTGAAAAATCTCGGGAAAAGCGGCGATACCATCGACACCACGGTGGAGCGGTTTGATCATGATGTGCTGCCGTTTAAGCCCAAGTACCTCTTTATTTTAGCCGGCTCGAACAGCCTGCGGGGCGGAGAGCCTGCCGAGAACATTATCGCCGGGCTGGAGACTCTCAATGAGAAATGCCGCGCCAATGACATTGTGCCGATCTTTTTGACTCTTCCTCCGGTAAATCCGGATCAGATCAGTGTTGTCTTCGGCGAGGAAACGGCCGACGGCTGGCAGGAGAGGCAGGCGGAGGTCAACGCCTTTATCCGCAAACAAAACTATGTTGTCGATATAGCCCCCCTGCTTACCGATGAACACGGACTGTTGCCGGTCCAGTACGCGACCGACGGACTGCATTACGATATTCCCGGGAAGAAGATCATTGCCCGGGAAATTCTCCGCTACACCTACAAGATTGGTCTAGTGCGACAGTAAAAGAATACCGGTCGAAGGAATTGCAGCCACCGCAGATGCGGTGGCTGTTTTTTGTGGAGCGATGTCGGCTGGCGGCTATCTTGATGCAATCTTGACGGTTATGGCCCTATTCTTTACCCCATGCTGACGCCAAGCCGTGGTAATATCGAACTGAAAACACAAGATCAATGATTTTAGGAGGAGAAAAACATGAGCATGGCAACACTGCTGCTGATCAAAATCGCTCTGGGACTGGCGGCGATGGCGTTGGCCTGCGCCATCTGTGTCACAGCAAAAAAAGCCGTCACAGCAGGAAAGAAAGTTGCGGCGTTCGTCACCGGTTACTGCAGGACCCGTTTTTATCAGGCCTGAAAGTTAAACAAAACAAGGAGGGTGAGCCAAATGAACGGTCATGATATCGTTCTTCTGGCAGTGGTGATGTTTGGTAGCGGTCTTTGCGCCGGGCTGATTCTCTGGCCCTATATCATGCGCTTCAGATAAATTCTCCATAACGAGAGCCCAGGCCCGCAGGCAGGATACCCGGGCCGGAAAGAAGGAGCGGGTATGTTTAGCAAGACCGCTTATGCCATTAGAACCTCAACCGGAAAATACCTGTACGCCAGGATCGGCCGGCTGGGCTTACAGATCATTCAGGTGGAATCGCCGGAGATGGCACTGATCTGGATGGACCGGAAACAGGCGGAGGATCTCCTGTATCATGTCCAGCAGCATAGTGGGGAAAAGTGCGGGATTGTTCAATTCAATCTGATCGAAAAAGCTTCTTGAGACTTCCCGCAGTGGCAAATGCGCTGTTCATCAGGAAAAAGCCAGGACAGGTACGAATTTTGTCTAAACCCCGGGACAGACTGCAGCCACTGCGGTCTGTCCCGGGGTTTACTTATACTGTGAGCGTGTACTGCCTCGTTCTGCCTGATTTACCGAAACGTTTAGGGCATACCCAAAAACGCTGGGGCCGGGCCTGTTCGGAAAATCTTGACGTTTTCTTGACGCTTTACCTGTTTTTCTTGTCAGCATCTTTATCGGCAGTGGAGATACAATATGGATATATCGGCAGAGACAGAGGAGGTATGGAAAGTGGCTGACTTTTGGTTGGCTGGGCTTGTAGGGGGCTTGCTCCTGTTTTATCTGATTTACGCATTACTGAAACCGGAGGAATTCTGAGATGATCATGGATCTGATCCTGTTTGCCCTATATTTGGCGGTCCTGCTGCTTTTGGCCTGGCCGCTGGGCAGATATATGGCCAAGGTTTTCGCCCGCGAAAAAACACTGTTTGACCCGGTTTTACTGCCGGTGGAAAGGCTGATCTACCGTTTGGCGGGAGTAAATGCCGCGGAAGAGATGACCTGGAAGCAATATGCCGCCTCTTTGCTGGTCTTTAATCTTCTGGGCGCAGTGGCGGTGTATCTGATTGAAATTGCTCAGGGCAGCCTGCCTTGGAATCCGGAAGGATTGACCATGGTGGATCCCTGGCATCTGGCTTTCAACACTGCGGTCAGTTTCATGACCAACACCAACTGGCAGGCTTATACCCCGGAAAGCACGATGAGCTACTTTACCCAGATGACGGCGCTGACGGTGCAGAACTTCAAGTCGGCGGCCACCGGGATGGTGGTGGCGGTGGCGCTGATGCGGGGGCTGACCCGCAAGACTACCCGAACCATCGGTAACTTCTGGGGAGATATGGTGCGCAGCGTCCTTTGGATATTGCTGCCCCTGTCCATTGTCTTTGCGCTGGTCCTTGTCCAGCAGGGCGCTATCCAGAACCTGTCCCCCTATCTGACGGTTCAGACCATGGAAGGGGCGGAGCAAAAGCTGGCGATGGGACCGGTCGCTTCCCAGGAAGCGATCAAAATGCTGGGCACTAACGGCGGCGGCTTTTTCAACGCCAACTCGGCCCACCCCTTCGAGAATCCAACGCCGCTGGCCAATTTTCTCCAGGTTCTCAGCATCTTCCTGATACCGGCGGGGCTTGTGATCACGTTTGGGCACATGGCCCGCGACAGGCGCCAGGGTTACGCCATCCTGGCGACAATGGTGCTGCTGTTTGCTCTGATGTTGACAGGCACCTATTATTTCGAGCAGCACGGCAATCCGATGCTTGCGGACATGGGGGTGAGCAGCCCTACCGCCTTTGAAGGCAAGGAAGTCCGCTTTGGTATTGGCGGCTCGGCTTTGTTCGCCACGGTGACCACTGCCGCTTCCTGCGGCGCGGTCAACGCGATGCATGACAGTTTCACACCGATGGGCGGGTTCTTCCCGCTGGTGCAGATCAAGCTTGGCGAAATTATTTTCGGTGGCGTCGGCGCCGGATTTTACGGCATGATGATGTTCGTCGTGCTCACCGTTTTTATCGTCGGCCTTATGGTGGGCCGAACCCCCGAATACCTGGGCAAGAAAATCGAAGCCCGGGAAACCAAGATGGCCACGCTGGCTATTCTGATCCCGTCGATTTTCATTCTCACCGGCAGCGCCATCGCCTCGGTGGTCGAGCCGGGAACTTCGTCCATAGCCAATCCCGGCCCGCACGGCCTGAGTGAGATTGTGTACGCTTTTGCCTCGGCCGCCGGCAACAACGGCAGCGCCTTCGCCGGTCTGAGCGCCAACACCATCTTCTACAATCTGATGTTGTCGGTGAACATGTTTTTTGGCCGGTTCGGGGTTATCCTGCCGGTGCTGGCGATTGCCGGCAGCCTGGCCGAGAAAAAAATTTCGCCCCCCGGACCAGGGACTTTCCCGACCACCGGCTGGCTCTTCGTCGTCGTTTTGGTGGGAGTCATCCTGATTGTCGGCGCGCTGACCTTCATGCCGGTACTGACTTTGGGTCCTGTGGTGGAGCAGCTGCTCATGCTTCAGGGAACTACCTTTTAAAGGAGCGAATGATATGACTGCCCGCAGCAGTTTTAATAAAGAGATTTTGACGGCCGCGATCCGCGACTCCTTTTACAAACTAGACCCGCGGACCCAGTGGCGCAACCCGGTGATGTTCATCGTTTTCATCGGGGCGATTTTGACCACATGGTTCATGGCTCAGGACATTATCCGCGGTGAGATCCGCTATGTGTTTTTTACCCTGCAGATTTCGGTGTGGCTGTGGTTTACGGTGCTTTTCGCCAACTTTGCCGAAGCGGTGGCCGAAGGGCGGGGCAAAGCCCAGGCCAACGCCCTGCGCAGCGCCCGCAGCCAGACCAAGGCGAAGAAAATGGCCGGCAGCGGCACCAAGCTGGTCGACGCCGCCGAACTGCGCAAAGGGGACGTGGTGCTGGTGGAAGCCGGCGATTTCATTCCCGGCGACGGGGAAATCATCGAAGGCATGGCGTCGGTGGACGAAAGCGCCGTAACCGGCGAGTCGGCCCCGGTCATCCGGGAGTCGGGCGGCGACAAGTCCTCGGTTACCGGCGGAACCCGGGTGCTGTCCGACTGGATCAAGGTGCAGATTATGGCCAATCCGGGGGAGACCTTCCTGGACCGGATGATTTCCCTGGTGGAAGGGGCCAAACGCCAAAAGACTCCGAACGAAATCGCCCTGACCATCCTGCTGGTCGGCCTGACAATCATTTTTCTGTTCTCGGTCGCTACCATTGAACCTTATGCCATTTACTCCGGCCTGGAGGTGTCGGTGACCGTCCTGGTAGCATTACTGGTCTGCCTGATACCAACCACCATCGGCGGCCTGCTCTCCGCCATCGGCATCGCCGGCATGGACCGCCTGCTGAAGCGCAATGTCCTGGCCATGTCCGGCCGGGCGGTGGAAGCCGCCGGCGACGTAGACGCACTGCTGCTGGACAAAACGGGAACAATAACACTCGGCAACCGGATGGCGACCGAATTTATTCCGGCGCCGGGGGTGAGCCAGGAGCAACTGGCCGATCTGGCCCAGCTTTCCTCGCTGGCTGATGAGACACCGGAGGGCCGGAGCATCGTTGTCCTGGCCAAAGAAAAATACAACCTGCGGGAAAGGAACCTGGAGGCGCTGGGCGCCGAATTCGTCCCCTTCACCGCCCAAACCCGGATGAGCGGGGTAAATATGAAAGGCCAGCAGATCCGGAAAGGCTCGGTCGACGCCATCAAAAAATACGTCCACGAACAGGGCGGCGAATTTCCTGAAGTGATCGACCGGTCCTGCGAAACCATCGCCAAGAGCGGCGGCACGCCGCTGGTGGTGGCCGAAGGAGTCCGGGTGGTCGGCGCCATTCACCTGAAAGACATTGTTAAAGGCGGCATCAAGGAACGGTTCCGCGATCTTCGCCAGATGGGAATCAAGACGGTGATGATCACCGGCGACAATCCACTCACTGCGGCGGCTATCGCCGCCGAAGCCGGGGTGGACGATTTTCTCGCTGAGGCGACACCGGAGGATAAACTGCGGCTGATCCGGGAGTACCAGGATAAAGGCATGCTTGTCGCCATGACCGGCGACGGGACGAACGACGCGCCGGCGCTGGCCCAGGCCGACGTGGGGGTTGCCATGAACAGCGGCACCCAGGCGGCGAAAGAAGCCGGCAACATGGTCGATCTTGACAGCAATCCCACCAAACTGATCGAGGTGGTGGAGATCGGCAAGCAGCTGCTGATTACCCGGGGTTCACTGACCACTTTCAGCGTGGCCAATGATGTGGCCAAATATTTCGCCATCATCCCGGCCATGTTTACCGCGGTCTTCCCCGTACTGCAGGTATTCAACGTCATGAGGCTTGCCACACCGGAAAGCGCTATTTTGAGCGCAGTAATCTTCAACGCCCTTATCATTATCGCTCTGGTTCCGCTGGCGCTGCGCGGGGTGAAATACCGGCCGGTGGGCGCAGAGACGATCTTGCGGCGCAATCTCCTGGTTTACGGACTGGGCGGCATTATCGCCCCCTTTATCGGGATCAAGCTGATTGACATCATCATCGTGGCGCTCGGACTGGTGTAGTACCGGCCCGGGCAACAAGCAGAGCGAAGGGAAGTCGATACCAGATGCTGAGACAAATCATAAGTGCAATCAGAATGCTTGTGGTGCTGACGGTTGTGTGCGGACTTTTATATCCGCTGGCGATGACCGGGCTGGCCCAGGCTGTGTTCCCCTATCAGGCCAATGGATCGATCGTGACCAGGGACGGCGCGCCGATAGGATCCAAACTGATCGGGCAAAATTTCGCCAACCCCGGCTATTTTCACGGACGTCCGTCAGCGGCGGGGGATAAAGGCTACGACGCCACCAGTTCCGGCGGGTCGAACCTCGGGCCGACCAGCAAGAAACTGATGGATACGGTAGCAGATAACCTGAAGCAAGTGCGCGGGGACAACGGCCTGGATGAAACGGCCGCTGTGCCGTCCGATCTGGTTTTGGCCTCAGCCAGCGGCCTGGACCCGGATATTACCCCAGACGCCGCTTTGCTGCAGGTAAAACGGGTTGCTGAAGAGCGAAACCTGGAGGTTTTCCAGGTCAACCAACTGGTGGCAAAGCATATTCAAGGACGCCAGTGGGGCCTATTCGGCGAACCGCGGGTAAATGTGCTGGAACTCAACCTGGCGCTTGACGCTCTCGGTCGCTAGTCCCGCTTTGGGGGGTAAGACATGGCTGGACCAATCCGACAACAAAGCAGGCCCACACCTGAAGATATTCTGGAGCGGATTCACAAAGAGTCCCGCGGCAGGCTTACAGTATTTCTCGGCGCCGCGGCGGGGGTGGGGAAAACCTACGCCATGCTGGAGGCGGCCCATGACCGCCTCCGGGAGGGTATCGATATCGTGATCGGCTGGGTTGAGACCCACGGTCGCCAGGAGACGGAAAAACTGGCCGAGGGGCTGACGCGGATTCCGGCCAAAGCTGTCGAATACCGGGATAAAAAATTGCCTGAGATGGATATTGACGCCATTTTGGCACTAAAGCCGGAACTGGTGCTGGTCGATGAACTCGCTCACGCCAATATTCCCGGTTCCCGTCATGTGCGGCGGTTCCAGGATGTCGAAGAACTGCTGAAGGATGGCATCAATGTTTATACCACGTTGAACATTCAGCATATCGAAAGCCTGAACGACGTTGTGGCCCAAATCACCGGCGTAAAGGTGCGGGAAACGGTACCGGACTACATTGTCGAACAGGCCGACGCGGTGAAACTGATTGATATTCCCCCGGAAGAGCTGATCAAGCGGTTGCAGGAGGGTAAAGTATATATCCCGGGGCAGGCCGAACAGGCTTTGCGGCAATTCTTCCGGCAGGGGAACATCAACGCCCTGCGCGAGCTGGCCTTGCGCTTCACGGCCGAGCGGGTCGACAAAGACGTCAACGATTATATGCGCGAACACAGCATCTGCGGCCCTTGGCCGATAGCCGGGCGGGTCATGGTATGCGTCAGCGCGAGCCCGTTTTCCGCCCAGCTCATCCGGGCCGCCCGGCGGCTGGCCGGAGGGCCGCAGGCCGACTGGCTGGCGGTGCATGTCGAACTTGAGCGCCAGGCACCGCTGAACGAAAAAGACCGGGAACGGTTGGCCCGAAATATCCGGCTGGCGGAGGAACTGGGAGCCAAAACCTTCACCGTGGTGGGCCGGGAGCTGATTGAAGAAGTGCTGGAAGTGGCCCGCAGTCATAATATCGCGACCATTGTCTTCGGGAAATCACGGCACAGCCGGTGGCGGGAACTGATCTACGGCTCGACGGTCGATAAGCTTATCCGTCATAGCGGCGTGATCAATGTTCACGTTATCCAGGGTGAAGCCGAAGCGGAGCAGGCGGTTTCGATCAAAACCGCCGTCATTACCAGGGCCACCCCTTGGCGGCATTACGGCGGCGGGATGTTCATGATGGCCGCGGTTACCGTGTTCAGTCTATTGGTTAACATAACCTCCAGCGTTGAACTGATTAATATAGCCCTTTTGTATCAGTTGCCGGTTACCCTCAGCGCTTTTTGGTGGGGCCGATGGCCGTCTTATTTCACCGCCGTCTGTTCGGTGCTTGTCTTTGATTTCTTTTTTGTGCCGCCATCCTTCAATATGAGTATCGATGATATCCGTTACCTGTGGAGTTTCGCGACTTTTTTGATCGTGGCTTTCGTCATTGGCGGACGGACGGAGCTGCTGCGGAGGGAGGCGACGGCGGCCCGGGTCCGGGAAAGAAGTACCCGCGCCCTCTATCACTTCAGCCGGGAAATCGCCGCAATCACCGATTTGAAAACCATAACCCGGGGAATGGCCAAACAGGCAACTGAGGCGATCAACCGGGCTGTCGCGGTCCTGCTACCGGCCGATAACGGTCGGCTCGAACTATGGTCTGAATACAACCCGAAGCTCCCGGAAGCCGAGCAGCCTGACGCCCAGTCGCCCCAGCCGCTGGCCGATTCGGCGGAAGAGGCGGTGGCGGCCTGGGCCTATCAGCATGGCCGGGTAGCCGGGAAATCCACCGAAACATTGCCTGGCGCCGACCATTTATATGTGCCGCTGAAAACAGGCGACACGATTGTCGGACTGCTGCGGATTCATATTGGTAAAAACTCGATGACAGCGGAGGAGCGGCGACTGGTGGACGCCTGGACCGGGCTTGCCGCCGTCGCCGTTGAACGGGCGCTGTTGTCAAAGAGCAAACAGGAATAATGATGGTTTGGGGGGAGAAAGGCATGCCTGGAAACGAAATTATTCTTTTGGCTGTTGGAATGTTTTGTTTTGGGCTGGCGTTGGGGCTGCTCCTGTTTCCCTGGATTTTCCGGCTCCGGTAAAGCTGGCGGCCGGCTCAAAACACAGCGGGTCGGACAGGAATACCGGCCGCGATGTGGAAAAGAACACCATTGGCGACAATTTGCCGAATTGAGTTTCGCACCTCGCTTTATCATGAGGCGATGATTGCGTGTGTTGTGGGAGCGTGTGATGCAAAGCAAAAAACAGGAAGGGCGTCCTGACCCTGACGCGATTTTGGAAAAAATCAGCAAGGCGTTGCGGGGCAAACTCACCGTCTTTCTCGGGGCTGCGGCCGGCGTAGGCAAGACCTACACCATGCTTGAGATCGCCCACGAGCGTTTGCAGGGCGGCACAGACATTGTCATCGGCTGGGTGGAAACTCATGGCCGCCAGGAAACGGAGAAACTGGTGGCCGGGTTGCCCCGCATCCCGGCCAAGACGCTGGAATATCACGGCAAACAATTGCAGGAGATGGATGTTGACGCCATTATCGCCCGCAAACCGGAGATCGTGCTGGTCGACGAGCTCGCTCACACCAACGTTGTCGGCTCGCGGCACGTAAGGCGTTTTCAGGATGTCGAAGAACTGCTGAAGGCCGGTATTCATGTTTACACCACGCTGAATGTTCAGCATATCGAAAGCCTCAACGACGTTGTCGCCCAGATTACCGGGGTGGTGGTAAGAGAAACGGTGCCTGACGATATTATCGAGAGGTCGGACAATGTCCAGCTTATCGATATCCCGCCCGAAGACCTTATCAAGCGCCTCCGGGAAGGCAAGGTCTATGTGGCTGGGCAGGCGGAACGGGCCCTGCGCCACTTTTTCCGGCCAGGCAACATCAATGCCCTGCGGGAACTGGCCCTGCGCTTCACGGCCAGCAGGGTCGACAAAGACCTGAGCGAATACATGAAGGAACATCATATCGACGGACCGTGGCCGGCGGCCGGGCGGGTCATGGTCTGCGTCAGCGCCAGCCCGTTTTCCGCCCAGCTCATTCGGGCCGCCAGACGGCTGGCAACCGGCTTGCAGGCTGAGTGGCTGGCGGTCCATATCGAAATCACCGGCAAGCTTCCGCCGGAAGAACAGGAGAAGGACCGCGTCGCCCGCAACATGCGCCTGGCCGAGGAGTTGGGGGCGAAAACCCTGAGTACGGCCGGTAAAGACCTGGCGGACGAAATTATTGACATTGCCTGCAATAATAACGTCAACGCCATTGTCATCGGCAAACCGAGGCACGGCCGGCTGTGGGACTTTATCCACGGGTCGACTGTCGACAAGATTATCCGGCGAAGCGGCGGAATCAATGTCTATGTCATTCAGGCCAGCAAGGAGCAGGAGCAGGCGGGCCGGATCACCACCGCTCCTGCTCCGGAGCAGAAGAACTGGGGCGATTACGCGGCCAGTCTGCTGATGGTTGCGGCTGTGACCCTGTTCAGCTGGCTGCTCAGGGAACAGATAGAGTTTGTAAATATAGGGCTGTTATATCAATTGCCGGTGGTGCTCGGCGCCTACTGGTGGGGACGCTGGCCTTCCTTTTTCGCTGCGGTCTGCGGAGTGCTTGCCTTTGATTTTTTATTCGTGCCGCCGGTTTTTACCTTTACGGTGGAGGATATCCGTTTTGTCTGGAGCTTTGTTACCTTTCTGGTCGTGGCCTTCATCATCGGCGGCAGGACGGAACTGCTCCGCTATGAGGCTGCGACCGCCAGGCTGCGGGAGAAGAATACCCGTGCGCTGTTCGAATTCAGCCGCGAAATCGTGGCTGTCATCGACATGGACACCATTGCCATGGAATTGGCGGAGCAGGCGGCCAATGCCCTGGGGCGGCCGGTGAGCGTGCTGCTTCCCGACGAGGACGGAAGACTGGCGGTCCGGGCCGAATATCAGCCCGGGACCGGCCCTGTTACCGGCGCGAAGACTGACAGCGCCGAAAATGCTGTTGCCATGTGGGTGTATGAGCATCGACAGGTTGCCGGGCGGTCCACAGAGACGCTTCCGGGTGCTCAGTATCTTTATCTGCCGCTCAATACCAGGGAAAATGCGGTGGGCGTTCTGGCTATCCGCATCATCGAAAAATTCATCACTCCCCAGCAGCGCCGGCTGATGGATGTCTGGGCCGGCCTGGCGGCGATAGCCATTGAGCGGGTGAAACTGACGGAAAGAGCTCGGGAAGCCACGGTGCTGCTGGAATCCGACCGCCTGCGAAACGCGCTTTTCAACTCGATTTCGCACGAACTGCGCACTCCGCTGGCTTCGATCATGGGATCGGCGTCCACTCTGGTGGACGGGATCGGGATGTATTCACCGGAAGAAAGACTGGAACTGCTGGAAAATATCAAAGACGGAGCCAGCCGGATGGACAGAGTCGTCGCCAACCTGCTGGACACGGCCCGGCTGGAAAGCGGCATGATGCAACTGAAAACCGACTGGTGCGATATTCAGGATATTATCGGGGCAGCCCTCAGTCATCTGCCGGAGCAGATCAAGGGCCGAAAGCTCGACTTCAGCGTGCCGGACGGGCTGCCGCTGCTGCGCGGCGACTGTGTGCTCCTGGAGCAGGTCGTAGTCAATCTTGTGGATAATGCTTCCAAGTATTCGCCGCCGGCCAGTCCGATCGAAATTAAGGTCAGCTGCGGCAACGATCAGCTGCGGGTGTCGGTTGCCGATCACGGTACAGGCATACCGCCGGCGGAACTGGCCCAGATTTTCGACAAGTTTTACCGGGCTCAGCAGCGGTTGAGCAGTGCACCGGGGACGGGCCTGGGGCTGTCGATCTGCAAGGCGATCGTGGAGGCGCACGGCGGCTCAATAAAAGCGGAAAACCGCAGCGGTGGCGGCGCGGTTTTCAGTTTTTCCCTGCCGGTACCGCAGGATGAATCCGCCAGCCTTTCTGCAGCAGGGAAGGAGATGGGAACATGACGGATAAAGGTCCGCGGATTCTTGTCATTGACGATGAACCGCAAATATGCCGGCTGCTGCGGGTTTCGCTGGGAGCTCACGGCTATGACACCAGTGAAGCTGTAAACGGCCTGGACGGGATAAACCGGGTGGCCATTTTCAAGCCTGATCTGATCATTCTTGATCTGGGGCTGCCTGATATTGACGGCAAGGAAGTGATCCGGCGCCTCAGGGAATGGTGCCAGACCCCGATTATCATTCTCACCGCCAGGGGGCAGGAGGAGGAAAAGGTCGAGGCCCTGGATGCCGGCGCCGACGACTATATCACAAAGCCTTTCGGGGTGAGCGAGCTTATGGCCCGGATCCGGGTGCTGCTCAGAAGGACGGCCCATTCTGAAGACGAGCCTGTCATTACCTGCGGGGACCTGTCGGTGGACCTGGCTCAGCGCCGGGTTACCGTGGGGGGGCGCGAGGTGAAGCTGACTCCTACCGAATATGACATTATCAAACTGCTGGCCCAACACGCCGGCAAAGTAATTACGCATAAACATTTGCTCAAAACCGTCTGGGGCAATTCCTTAAACGAAGACACCCATTACACCCGGGTTTTCATTGGTCAGTTGCGCAAGAAAATTGAGGATAATCCCAATCAGCCGCGTTATATTATCACCGAATCGGGGGTTGGATACCGGCTGATGGGCCGGTAACTTGGAGGGCTGTCAGTGGCTAGAATCGATGTAGTAGGACTCGGTGTTTCAACAGTGGACCTTTTATCGGCGGTGGACCATTTTCCGACAGAGCGGGAAGTTCAGCGGGCCGCTGCCATGACGCTGGAAGGCGGCGGGCCGGTGGCGACAGCTGTGGTGACGCTGGCCAGGCTTGGCGCTTCTGTTGCGATGATTGACCAGGTGGGGGACGACTGGCGGGGCAAGATCATTCTGGAAGAGTTTCGCCAGGAAGGCGTGCTGACTGAGCACATCCGCGTCAGGGCAGGCCATACCTCGTCGACGGCCTGTATACTGGTTGCGGCGGAAAAGGGCGCAAGAGCCATTGTTTATTATCCCGGGACAGTGCCGGAACTGACGGCCGGGGATATCGACCGCCGGGTCGTCGAAGCCGCGGGCATACTGCACATCAACGGCCGGCATTTCGAGGCATGCCTTCAGGCCATGGCGTGGGCCCGGCAGGCCAATGTGCCGGTTTCCTTCGACGGCGGGGCCAACCGCTATCGGCCCGAGCTGAGAAGGATCGTCCCGGCAACCGATATCTGCATTGTCGCCAGAGATTTCGCGGAAAGATATACCGAACAGACCAACCTGGAAGACGCCGGCAGGGCACTGCTGGATTGTGGGCCGGAGCTGGTGGCGGTGACCGACGGCTTGAACGGCAGCTGGATCTTCAGTAAAACAGGGGAAAACTTTTTTCAGAAGGCGTATCCGTTGCCGCAAACCATCGACAGCACCGGCTGCGGCGACAGTTACCACGGCGCTTTTTTGTACGGCGTGGTCAAAAAAAGGTCCCTGCGGCAGTCAGCCGCCATTGCCAGCGCGGTCGCGGCGATGAACAGCCAGTTTCTCGGCGGTCGCCGCGGCCTGCCGACGCTGGATCAGGTTGAGCTGTTTCTGGCAGAGAAAAATCGCTGAACAAGACGGAGCTGACTTGCGGCAAAAAAGGCAATGAAACGGGAGCGCTGTACGCAAAATACAGGGCTTTATTTTTTGTGGATAACCTGTTGATAACTGTGGCGTTTCCAGCATTGTTGCGGCTTCTCAGGAGTCTGCTCCGGCCGGGGAAAATCGCACAGGTTCTTCATTTTGCCTTCATAAGAAATTCAAGAGAATACCGTATGATATCAATAGGTCAACAAAATAAAGGAGGATATAAACTGTGAAAAAGATTGTTACAGCCATCCTGGTAGTCTTGGTGCTCACCGCTTTCGGGGCTTCAGTCGCCCTTGCGGACGGGGGTCAGTATATTGTGGACAGGATGGATCAACAGAGGGCCGACAGACAGGCCGATGTAGTCGGCGCCCCGGACAACGCGGCAACTTGTTACAGCCAGAATGCCAAAGGTACCGCCGATCATTCCATGTCCATGTCGGACAGCGCAAAACATATTCAGTGCCACTAACGTGAAAGTAAGACTGAAGAATGAAGAAAATGCCTGCGAACTTTTCCGCAGGCGTTTTTCTTTCTCTTATCACTTTCTGAAAGAGGTCCAGGCTTGGTCAGGGGCGTCTACGGGAAAACATTCACGGTTTCTTCACAATATCTTCATCACATCCACATATTCTTTGGCTATGATGAAGATGGCCCCTTGGTCCAGGCCATACTCCCGCCCTATCGTCTCAGGCGGGGTCAGCCGGGTTGACATAGATGACATGCCTGGCTTCCGCCAGGCGTGTCACGTTTTATGGGGGATATACTCATGAAGGCAACCGGCTGCGTCTTAAAATCGCGCTGGTAAAAGTAAGAGAAAAAAGGGTTTCTTGTGAGGACATGGTAGTTTATAGTGACGGCACTATTCTTGGGAGCCCTCTGCCGCCATGGCGCGCAGGTGGTGCGACGATCGTCTGCTTTAGAAGAGCGGGCTATGGGGCAATATTATGGAGGAAGGTCAATGGCCCTGCCAGCCGGATTTATAAACCTGCAAGGCAGGCGCGAGAGGGAGGATCATGGTGGCTCATCAAACCGTATTTATCGTCGATGATGATCTGAAGCTGACAAAACTGCTGAAAACATATTTTGACCGAGAAGGGTTCGTGACCTATATAGCCCATGACGGGATCAGCGCGGTACAAGGCATCCAGGCCAAGAGCCCGGATTTGGTGATTCTTGACCTTATGCTGCCGGGAATGGACGGCTGGGAAGTCTGCCGAAAGCTTCGCAAGGACAGCGATGTTCCGATCATCATGCTTACAGCACGCGATGAGGAAACGGACCGGGTCATCGGGCTGGAGATGGGAGCGGACGACTATGTGACAAAACCCTTCAGTCCCCGCGAGGTGGTGGCCCGGGCCAGAGCTATCCTGAGGCGGACGCAGAAGACCGCTGTGAGGTCGGAACCGATACGGACCGGAGAGCTATATATCGATGCCGAGCGCCATCTGGTAAAGAAGGGTGACAGGGTGCTGGATATTACGCCGACAGAATTTAAGATGCTGGAACTGCTGGCGACAAACCCCGGCCAGGTCTTCACGCGACTGAAACTCGTCGAGCGGATACAGGGGTATTCTTTCGACGGCTATGAGCGAACCATCGACGCCCATATGAAAAATCTGCGCCGCAAAATCGAAGACAATCCGAAAGAACCCCAGTATATCATGACAGTGTACGGAGTGGGCTACCGCTTCGCCGGTGACGGAGAATGATCAGCATAACCTATCGCATTACCGGGCTGATGTTCCTGCTCATCACCCTGACGGTGTTTTTACTGATCTATCTGGCCAACCATCAAATGGGCAGCCTGTTTCACGGTTATCTGGCCAACCAGAATTTTGGCGGCCATATGATGGCGCCGGGGATGATTGGGCAGCCGGAACAGGAGTTTCTCGAGTCTGTTCATGAATCGCTTGTTTGGGTCGGAGCGGCGATCATCATCGTGGGCTTGGCAGCCAGCTTCGCCCTGGCCCGCAGCATCACGGTGCCGCTGCGCAAGCTGAACACCGCGGCCGAGGCCATTGAGCACGGAAATTTCAGCTATAAAGTCGATATAAAATCCAACGACGAGGTGGAGCACCTTGCTGCGGCTTTCAACAAGATGACTGACGCGCTGGAGGCTAACAACCGCCTGCGCAAGCAGCTGCTGGCCGATATCGCCCACGAGCTGAGGACGCCGCTGGCGGTGATCCAGGGCAATCTGGAAGGAATGCTGGACGGGGTGGTCGAGGCTGATAAGGAGCAGTTGGGGTCGCTATACGAGGAGACGGTGCAGCTCAACCGGATGATCAAGGATTTAAGGGACTTGTCCCTGGCCGAGGCGGGCCAGCTTTCGCTGGAGAAGGAGCCGACCGACATCGGGCAGTTGGTCACCCGGGCCGTCAACATGGCAAAACCCCTCGCCGATGAAAAGGCCATCGCCCTGGAATGCGCTTTTGACGCGGTGCCTTTTATTGAAGTCGACTCCAGCCGGATCAATCAGGTTATCTACAACTTGCTGACCAACGCGGTCCGCTTCACAGAGGCCGGCGGCAAGGTGACGGTCGGCACCTGTGTCGAGCGGCAGGGAAACGGCGACTGGGTCAAGATAACGGTTGGCGATAACGGGCAGGGGATTGCCGCAGAAGATCTGCCGCATATTTTTGATCACTTCTATCGGGCTGATAAGTCGCGAACCCGGCAAAGCGGCGGTTCAGGCATCGGCCTGGCCATCGTCAGGCAACTGGTGGAAGCGCACGGCGGCAGGGTCCGGGTTGAAAGCGAACCAGGCCGGGGCAGTTGTTTTTCGGTTTTACTGCCGGTACAATAGCATAAGGTGACGGCAGCTGCGAAAAGCGGCTGCTTTTTTTGTTGGGCGGGAAATTCGCACAACATCTTCGCAAGTTCTTCATAAGTTCTTCACATTGTATCGGTATGATAGTAACCAACAAGAGGCTTGTCGCTTAGGGGCGGACTGCCCGGGGCACCACCCTGGCAGGCAAAAAAATCGTTTGGAGGAATAGCAATGGCTTATACATTCGGCCGGACCGCGGTTTTGCTCATTACGGCCCTTTTGACGGCTCAGTTCACCGCCACGGCCTGGGCTGCTGAAACCATGTCGCTAGAGGAGGTCGTAACAGCCGCGGTGGGCAACAATCCGGCGGTGATCGAAGCCCAGAAGCGCTGGGAGGAGAAGAACAGCCAGATCCCTATCGCAACGGCTTTGCCTAATCCGAAAATAGGCGTTATGAAGGATGAAATACCGAACGGCACGCTGAACCCGGGCCAGGGGATGATGACCGAATACACCGTCAGCCAGGAGTTCATGGGGGGCGGAAAACTGGGACTGATGGGCAAGATGGCGGCAAACGACGCCCTGATGGCCAAGGGAGTTTATCGGGACAAAATGCTGCAGACCTATGTGGACGCCAAGCAGGTCTACTATGACGTACTCTACGCAGCCAAAGCCGTGGAAATCGGCAAGGAAAACCAGCAGCTGATGGGACAACTGGCCCAACTGGCCCAGGTCAACTACTCCACCGGGATGATCCCGCTGCAGGATACGCTGAAGGCCCAGACCGAGTTCTCGAAAATGACGGTGGATCTGCTGGCCATGGCGTCAATGGAGGCGGTGGCGAAAGCCAAACTCAATACCGTCATGGGTCGGCCGGCCGATTCGGCGCTGACGATAAAGGAAGAATTCAACGCTCCGCCGCCTAACTTCGACCTGGCCGCCCTGGTCAGTGGCGCCCAGACGGCCAAACCGTCGCTGCAGGGGATGCAGTCCCAGCTCGACATGGCCCAAACCGGTATCGCGCTGGCCAAAAAGCAGAGCCTGCCCGACTACGAAGTGCAGCTCGGCTACAAAAATTCCAGGGATATGTATTCGCCCAGCGGCTGGAAAATCGGACTGATGGCAATGATCCCACTGTGGCAGGACAAAAACAAGGCCCAGGTCACCGCCGCCCAGGCCAATCTGGACGCCATGCACGCTTCCTACCGGAACATGGTGAACATGACCGGTCTTGATGTTCAGATGGCGCTGGTGGAAGCCCAGACGGCCTGGCGGCAGACCGACCTGTACAAGAATACGATTGTGCCGCAGGCCGAGCAAGCCTATCAGGCCAGCGTCATCAGCTACACCAACGGCAAAGCTGATTTCATGACCGTGCTCGACAGCCTGACGACCCTCAAAAACGCCAAGCTCGGCTACTATAAAGCGAAGACTGATTACGAAAAAGCGGCCTCCAGCCTGGAAAAAGCCGTCGGCAGACCCTTATTTGGCGCTGTGAGCGGGTTTTAGCAAGTGGTTTTGAAGAACGGAGTTGACAGCATGACAGACAAGTTGTTCGCCAAGGATTGGCTGATCGGCGGATTAGCTGCTGTACTGCTTGTAGCCGGCGGCGGTTACTACTATTACTCCGCAAAATTGAGAAATGGAGTGGATAGAATGCCAGATAAGTTGTTTGCCAAAAAATGGCTGATCGGCGGCGTGATCGCCGTTTTCCTCGTAGCCGGCGGCGGGGGTTATTACTACTATTCCGCCAAAAAGAAAGCCGCAAGCGAACACGCCGGCCACCAGATGGGGGCGATGCCGATCATGGTGACCGGGGATGTTGTCCAGCTTGACGCTCAGGCCCGGCAACTGGCCGGGGTCCAGACAGCCACCGTAACCAAACGGCAGCTAACCAAAGAGATCAAAACCACCGGCAAGATCGCCCTGAACGAATCGAGCCGGGCCTATATCACCTCCCGGGTCGAAGGCCGGGTGGATGAGCTGTATGTCAGCGCCGAAGGTGATACCATCACGCCGGGACAGGTGATCGCCTCGGTGTACAGTCCTACTTATATCGCGGCCCAGGAGGAGTATCTGCTGGCCCTTGACAGCGTTCAGAAACTGCGGGGCGCCAGCCGCGACGTGGTGCAGCTCAACAACCGCCTGCTGGAAGCGGCCAAACGTAAGCTGCGCCTGTTGAACATTCCGGAAGGCGACATCGAGCAACTTGCCTCCACCCGGCAGACTAACGACCATATGCCGGTCCGGGCCCAGTTCGGCGGCACGGTGATGGAGAAAACCCTCCTGCCTGGCGGCTATATCATGCCAGGCGACAAGCTCTTTACCCTGTCCGACCTGTCCAGCGTGTGGCTTTACGCCGACGTCTACGAAAAAGATATCGCCGGAATCCGGGGCGGCCTGCCGGTGCAGGTGACGGCCAGCGCCTATCCCGGCGAAGCTTTCAGCGGGGTAGTAACTTTTATCGCTCCGGTGGTGGATGACGCCACCCGGACGGTGAAGGTCCGGATTGAAATGGCCAATCCGGACGGCAAACTCAAACCCAATCTGTTCGTAAACGCCGCCATCGGCGCCCCGCTGGGCGAAAGTCTTGTTATTCCGGTTTCGAGCCTGCTGGATACCGGCACAAGAAAAATCGTATTTGTCGCTCAGAGCGAGGATACTTTCGTCAAACGGGATATCGTCACCGGGCAGGAAGGCGATGGCTATATCCAGGTGCTTTCCGGTCTTCAGCCCGGTGAGACGGTCGTGACTGCAGCTACCTTCCTTATTGATTCCCAGACCCAGCTCGGCAGCATGGGCGGCATGGCCGGCATGGATATGGGCAGCCCCGGCGGCAAAAATAATATGCCTGGCATGGACATGAGCGGCTCAACCTCCCAGCCGGCTCCGCCGGCAGCCAAAGCCCCGGCAGCGAACAAGCAAACCGCGCCGATGGGCGGCATGGACATGAGTAATATGGATCATTCCGGCCATAGCGGCCACTAGGGGGAGCGGCGATGTTAAACAAGCTGATCGAGTTTTCCCTGAAAAACAGGGTGATTATCCTTGTCATGGTGGCGCTGGCCATCGCCTGGGGTATCTTTGTGGTCCGGGACACCCCGATCGACGCTTTCCCGGATCTCAGCGAGAACCAGGTCCTGGTCTACGCCGACTGGATGGGTCGCGGCCCCCAGGAAGTGGAGGACCAGGTGACCTATCCGCTGGAAACCGCCCTGCGCGGCTTGCCGAAGGTCAAGGAGGTGCGGTCGTCTTCCTCCTTTGGGTTTTCGATGGTGACCGTCATCTTCGAAGACGGCGTCGATACCTATTTTGCCCGCCAGGTCGTCAACGAGAAAGTTCAGCAGGCCCTGCCGTACCTGCCCAAAGGCGTTCAGCCCTCCCTGGGGCCGGTCAGCACCCCGATGGGCCAGGTGTTCATGTACACCGTGGAAAGCGACCGGCATAACCTGGCTGAACTGAGGACGATGCAGGACTTTCTCATCAAACCGCAGCTCAGCGCCGTGGCCGGGGTGGCGGAAGTGGCCAGCATCGGCGGCTATGTCCTTCAGTACCAGGTTAATCTCGATCCTGATCAGATGAAAGCCTACCGGGTCAGTGTCGGCCAGGTGCTTGCCGCGGTCGGCGCCAACAACGCCAACATCGGCGCCAAAGTCGTGGAGCAGAACGGCCAGGAGTACGTCATCCGCGGCCTGGGACTGGTGCAGTCGATGGACGACATTGCCAATATTGTCGTCACCCAGAACAGCAACGTGCCGGTCTATGTCAAGAACGTGGCCCGGGTAACGTTAGGCCCGGATTTCCGTCGCGGCGTGCTCACCAAGTTCGGCCAGGAGGTAGTGGGCGGCATCGTCATCCAGCGGATGGGCGAGAATACCATCGATGTCATCGACCAGGTCAAGGCCAAGATCGCCGAGATCCAGCCGACCCTGCCCAAGGGGATGAAGCTTGTTCCCTACTACGACCAGACCGATCTTGTGAAGAAAGCGGTCAATACCTTGAATCATGCCCTGCTTGAAGAGTTTATCCTGGTCTCGCTCATCGTGTTTCTCTTTCTGGGCAACTTCAGGACCAGTCTGATTGTGACCAGCGCCATACCTATCGGCATCCTTATTGCCCTGATTTCCATGAAGGGCATCCACCTTTCAGCCAATCTGATGTCCCTGGGCGGCATCGCCATCGGGATCGGGGTCATGACTGACGCGGCGATCGTCATGGTCGAGAATGTCTACAGGCATCTCGCGGAAGACGGGGGCCGGCGCAGCATCCTGGAGGTCACGCTGGAAGCAGGCAAGGAAGTCGCGGTGCCGATCTTCTTTTCCATCACCATTATCATCGTCACTTTCCTGCCGGTCTTCACCATGACCGGCACGGAAGGAAAATTATATACCCCGATGGCTTTTGCCAAGACCTTTGCCATGACCGGGTCGCTTATCCTGGCCTTTACCCTGGTGCCGGTGCTCTGCACCCTGCTCCTCAAAGGCAAAGTCAGGGAAGAGGACACCTGGATCGTCAAGAAACTGCACAACTGGTATGTCCCGATCCTGCATAAAGCGATAGCCTACCGCAAGACGACGATCGCCGTCGCTTTGGCGGTCATGGTGGCCGGTTTTGCCCTGCTGCCGTTCATCGGCACCGAGTTTATGCCGGAGCTTGACGAAGGCACCTTCCTGGTGATGCCGACCATGCTTCCCAGCGTCTCGCTGACCCAGGCCACAGACGCCGCCAAGAAGATGGATAAGCTGATCATGGACATCCCCGAAGTCGACATGTCGGTGAGCAAGGTCGGCCGGGCCGAATCGGCCATGGATCCTGCCGCCATCAACATGATTGAAACCGTCGTTACCCTGAAGGCCAAAGATTTGTGGCGGCCGGGGGTGACGAAGGAAACCATCCAGCAGGAAATGTCCGACAAGCTTGCGGCGCTGCCTGGACTTAACCAGGGCTATACCCAGCCTATCGCCGGCCGCCTCGCAATGCTGACCACCGGCATCCGGACCGACCTCGGCCTGAAGCTGTATGGCGACGACCTGAATGTCCTGCAGCAAAAAGCGCTGGAAATCGAAAGTGTGCTTAATGACGTGCCGGGAGCCAGCGATGTCTGGGCCGAGCGGATCTTCGGCGCTCCCTACCTGGAAATCAAGACCGACAGGGCCAAAGTGGCCCGCTACGGTCTTAATATCGACGACGTCCAGGACGCCATCGAGCTGGCCGTTGGCGGCAAAACGGCCACAACCACCATCGAGGGGCGCAAGCGCTTCGATGTTCAGCTCCGCTACAACCGCGACAACCGCGAAAATATAAACGCCATGCAGAACATCCTCATCCCGGTCGCCGGGGGCACAACCAAGGCCGCCGGGAGCGGCATGAGCGGCGGCATGGGCGGCAGGACTGCCGCCGCGGCAGCGCCGGGCGGCGCTAATGTTCCGCTGGGCGAGGTCGCCAAATTCCAGGTGGTGGACGGTCCGTCGATGATCAGCAGCGAAAACGGCATCTACCGGATCATCGTCCAGCTCAACACCCGGGGCCGCGACGTGGGCAGTTTTGTCGAGGAAGCCAACAAGCTGATCAAGGAAAAGGTCGACCTGCCGACCGGTTATTCAATGAAGTGGGCCGGGCAGTACGAGAATCAGCAGCGGGCAAAGCAGCGGCTGGAACTGGTGGTGCCGCTGGCGATCATCCTCACCTTCTTCCTGCTGTACATGGCCTTCAGTTCGGCCAGGGACGCGCTGCTGATCCTGCTCAACGTTCCCTTCGCCCTGATCGGGGGCATTGTGGCCATCTGGGCCTCAGGCATGTACCTGACGGTAGCGGCGGCGGTCGGATTTATCGCCCTGTTCGGCATCGCCGTTCAGAACGGGGTCATCATGGTGACCTACATCAATCACCTGCGGGAGCACAAATCCCTGGAAGAGGCGATTGTCGAAGGGGCTGCGACGCGGCTGCGCCCAGTCCTGATTACCGCCCTGGTGGCCAGTATCGGTCTCTTCCCGCTGATTTTTTCCACAGGCACCGGTGCCGAGGTGCAGCGGCCAATGGCCACCGTGGTGGTTGGCGGCCTGGTTACCGCAACGATCCTGACCCTGGTGGTCCTGCCCAGCATCTATTATGTCTGGAATGAGCGGCGCGACCGCAGCCGGACCGAGAGCAAGCCTGTCTGAAATAAGAAAATCCATGGAGGAATGAAAAAATGAAAAACCGGAAACTTATCCTACTCAGCCTGGTTCTTGTTATCGCCCTCGTTTTCGTCGCCGGCTGCGGCGCCGGCGACAACAAGACCCAGCAGTCCCAGCCAGCTCAGAACCAGAAAGAAATGTCCGGCCATTCCATGAACATGCCGAAGGGTGACCCGATGCCGATGATGAAAGACATGGATAAAAATCTCCAGGACATGCTGCGGCAGGTCAAAGCCGGCCAGATGATGGACGCTCAGAAATCGGCTTCCCAGATCGCCGGCCTGGCTGATAAAGTGGCGCCCCACATGATGGACGCCGCCCTGAAAGACAAGTTTCAAAAGGCGGCCTATGACCTCAGGGACACCATGAACAACGGCAAAACGGACCAAACGGCAGTCGAGGGCAAGATGAAGACCCTGCAGGACGTAATGGCCCTGGCGACAAAAGATCTTGAGTCCATGGCGCACAGCCACTAGGGACTGACGAAAGGGGGCGGCCTGGTTGAAGAAATGGATACTGATACTGATGGCAGCGATCGCTTTTGGCGGGACGCCGGCTGTCCAGGCCGCACCGGCCTCCGGGTACAGTCAATTTCTCCAATCCCTGGACGGCATCGTAACCGGGGCGGTCATCCCTGTTGCCGAGGATATGGCGCTTGCCGCGCCGGCGGGCCTGACGGCAGGCACCGTAAATATCGCCAAAGGTTTTCTGGGCAGCCGGGTGGTCTGGGGCGGCGCCAATCCGGGCCAGGGGTTTGACTGCTCCGGTCTGGTTCAGTACGTTTTTCGGCAGGCTGGGGTGGAGCTGCCCCGCACCGCCGACCTGCAGTTTCTGGTGGGAAGAACGGTGGCACGGACGGCCCTGCGCCCCGGCGACCTGGTGTACTTCACCACCTACGCCCCCGGCGCTTCCCATGTAGGCATCTACATAGGAATGGACAAATTTGTTCACACGTCGTTTTCCCAGGGCGTTGTCGCGCTAGGGGATATGAACGATCCTTATTTTGCGCAGCGTTACTATGGAGCGAAACGGGTGCTATAAAAACGAAGGGATGATGAAGAATGAAAAAAAGAATGATGATCTGGGTCCTGGGAGGGCTGATCGCGGTTTCGGCCGCGGGGTTCGGTTTTGGCGCCAGTGTGGCCAGTGCGGCGGACGCGGCCGGCCAGGCACCAATGAAACACGACGGCATGATGGACGGTAAGGGAATGATGCAGTATCCCAAGGCGATGGCGGAGATGATGAAATCGCCGGAGATGCAGAAACAGTGTCTCGAGATGATGAAAAGCCCTGAGATGCAAAAGACGATGATTGACATGATGAAACAGCCGGAAATGCAGGCCGCCATGAAGCAGATGATGCAGAAGGATATGGCCTTTCACCAGATGATGTTGGATCTTGTCAACTCGGTGGATATGAACATGGATCACGGGTCAGGCGACGGGATGATGATGCCCGGCGGAGCCATGCCGATGGACCACTCCGGCCACGACATGCATCACTAAAATGACGGGGACCCTCCGCTGTCAGCGGAGGGTCCTTTTTTATGGCTTTTGCTGCGGCTGGCTAGTGGGAGAGGGCCAGCTCATTCCGGTCATCCGCCAGCGGCGGCTCCTCCATCCAGCTGTTGTTAGCCATCACCTTTTCGCAGTCGAAGACATATTTTTCAATTTCGGCAGACAGGCGGCCGTAGTCGGCGACCAGGTCGATCCTGGCGCTCGCGCCGACAGCCGCCGCGTAATAACCAAGCCCCATCCCCATCAGGAGTGTAACATGAAATAACATCAGCTTGTCGGAGAAGGGTGCAATCAGCGTATCCATGATGTCCGAATCCAGGCTCATCGGCGCCGGCAGGCCGCTCTCTTTCAGGGATTGGCCGAAGATTTCGATATGCTTGTCGGCGATTTGCGCGCCTTTCACGAAAAGTTGCCTGAGGTCACGGGAATGGGCCACCTGGCTGAAGCCGATCAAAAGAGCTTTCGCCACCGAGTTGGACTGAGCGTTGAGGAACAGGTGGGAGATTTCCAGTGCGCTCAGGGGACGCTGCTTGCCGAACAGACTGCCCAGGAACTGGTCGTTCTTCACATACTCGACCCTGTCCGGGACGGTGATGTACGGCGGGCGGACGTAAATGCCCTTGGACAGCATGACCTGGGTCGCCATCTCGTCAAGGTCGGCCGACGTCTTCAGGCATTCCAGGAGAAAGTCGCGTACATCACGTCGCGCGGAGAGGGACAGGGACAGGCCGTAGGCGATCATTCCCGATTTGGCCGAATTCTTCACATACGTCAGATGGTAGGGGTCGCAAAACAGCCGCGGGGCGTTGATGCTCACGTCCTTGTCGGTGAAGCCGGTGGGAGTGGGGAAGTCCTCCTGCCTGAATATGGCGTCAATAGCCTGCAGGTGCGACCGGGAGAGGCTTATGGCGTATTCGAGAACCGGGCGTATCTGCGCGTCTTCCGTCTTGTTCAAAAAAAAGGTCATGATACACGTCGCCATACTGTCGGTAATGTACTGCAGCCACAGGCTGCCGATCTCGGCGCTGGTCAGCCGGATGTTGTGCTCGGTCGTCATCTTCCATCCTCCTTGGAATTGGTTCTACCTTATGATTCCCGCACCCGCCGAATTTAACAAAAAGAGAACCGGTCGTGAAGCTGATCCGCAGTGCGAGACCGTTTTCATCTGGTGCATGGTTGCGCAAGCGGCGGTAAATCGTTAGAGGAAATTAACGATACGACAAATTTTTACAAAATGAAATAAATACTTCCAATATTTTGGAGGAATTTATAAAGGCCGTGCAGAAAATAGCAAATACGAGAATGCAGACTATTTATAGCGAAAAAAGCGGCAACAGGGACAGGTGTTGCCGTCTTTTATTGTAAAGAAAGATAAGCAGGGGGTGAAGGTGTGGCGTACCATGATGAGAAGCGCCAGCGCAAAGGGCTTGACTTCACCAGTCCGGACCAGCCGCCGGAGGATACGGCCCGGTTGGGGGAAATACAGAACCTGCATGATGATCTGCAGGCCCGGGAACTGGACCTGGAACTTCAGTGCCGGGCCATGCAGGAGACGCTGGCCGAACTGGAGGAATCCCGCAGCCGCTATGCCGAGCTGTATGACTCTGCGCCGGTTGGTTACGCGACCTTTGATGATAAAGGCCTGATCCGTGAGATCAACCTTACCGGCGCGGCCCTGTTAGGCCGGGAGCGGTCACAATTGATCGGTTTTCCGATGGCCGTTTTTGTCAGCAAGGACACCCGCCGGCTTTTTTTAGCGCATCTGCGAACCTGCCGGTTTACCGGGGAAGCGGCGATTACGGAACTGAAACTAACGGCGAAAGAAACCGGACCGCTCCACGCGCAACTGATCACCACGCCGCTGCCGGGCGTCGCCGGCGGTCGGCTTCGATACAGGACCGTCATCGTCGATGTCACCGGCCTTAAAAATGCTCAAATCGAGATCGCCGGCCTGAAAGCGGCGGAGAGAGCTTTGCTGGAAAGCCAGGCCCTGGTCATCGCCAGCGAGGCGAGATATCATGGTCTGTTCACTCACATGCAGAACGCTTTCGCTCTGTGCAAGGTTATTGAGAATGGCGCCGGTCATCCGGCCGACCTGGAATTCGTCGACATCAACCCAGCCTTTGAGAAACTGTTCGGTGTCGGGGCTGCCGCTCTTTGGGGCAGGCGCATGACGGAGTGTTTTCCCGAGGTCCTGGAGGGAGAAAAGCAATGGCTTCCGCTGCTCGGCCGGGTGGCGGCAGGTGGGCCGCCGCTGCTTTGCGAGGTGTATTCCCGGAGCGCCGACAAGTGGCTGCGGATATCCGCCTACCGTCCGGAGCCAGGGTACGTGGCCAGCACAACCGAGGATATCACCAGGCAAAAGCAGGCCGAGAAAGTCGAGCGGGAGAACCAGGCCCAGCTCGCCCGACTGGACCGGCTGGACCTTATCGGCAAAATGGCGGCAAGCATCGGGCATGAGGTCCGCAACCCGCTGACCAGTGTCCGCGGCTTTTTGCAGGTATTTCAGGGCAAGCGGGAATACACCGGCCACCGGGAGCATTTCAGCCTGATGATCGAAGAATTGGACAGGGCGAACCTGATCATTACCGAATTTTTATCCCTGGCCAAGAATAAACGGGTGGAACTGGCGCCGCGCAACCTGGGCCGAATCATCAGGCAGCTTGTCCCGCTGATGCAGGCCGACGCTCTGCGCGAGGGGAAACAGCTCGTGCTCGATTTTAACGATATCCCCACACTGCGGCTGGATGAAGGCGAAATCAAACAATACACTTTGAATCTTTTCCGCAACGCGCTGGAAGCCGTCCCGCCAGGCGGGCTTATCACCATTTCCGCCGACTGTGAGGTTGGGCGCGCCGCCTGGCTAAAGGTCAGCGACACCGGACCGGGCATGCCGCCGGAAATCTACGCCGAACTCGGAACGCCTTTTCTTACCACCAAGGAGAAGGGAACCGGGCTCGGCCTGTCGGTCTGCTATCGCATCGCCGAGCACCATAACGCGAAAATGGATGTTGCGACCGGCCCGACAGGGACTACGGTTTCCTTACACTTCGACGTGTCCGGCAACAGCTAGACCATGCCGCCGTGCTGGTTCCGTGGCAGTCGACCATTTTCGTTCCGAATAAATCGCCTCAGGGCGATTTATCTGTTATTGTTATTTCCAGAAAATCCTAAGCAGGAAAAAGAACCATAAAAAAGAATGGTAAGAGGTTAAGAAGTATAATGTCTTTTTCTGTTGCTGCTTAACAGATTGTGGAGCGTCAGACGATTTTGTAAGGGGAGAATTGTCTTGAAAGAAAATAATTCAGGCACCAAAACCCGCGGGCGGCGACCGGCCAAGCAGCTTTCGGCAGTTGCGGCGAAAGCCGCTGGGTTTGCCCTGATCGCGGGGGCCGGGGACAAGCCGCCGCAGCGGCAGGACTGTCCGGTTGTCGGCATCGGGGCCTCGGCTGGCGGGCTGCAGGCTCTGTTGCAGTTGTTTGAAGGCCTGCCGGCGACGAGTGGCCTGGCCTTTGTGGTGATTCAGCACTTGGATGCCAACAACGACAGCGCCCTGGCCGACATTTTGTCCAGGTCGACGGCGATGCCTGTCAGTGCGGTGAAGGATAGCGCCGTCGTTTTGCCTGACCATGTTTATGTCATCTCCCCCGGCACCGGGTTGATCCTGTTCCGCGGGGTGCTGGCCGCCACGCCGCAGAAAGGCGGCGTGCGGCGGCATATGCCGATAGATTCTTTTTTTGAATCGCTGGCCCAGGATAAGGCAGGTAAGGCTTTCGGAGTGGTTTTGTCGGGAAACGGAGCCGACGGTGCGCAAGGGTTGAAAGAGATCAAAGATGTCGGCGGCATTACCTTCGCCCAGACGCCGCAGTCGGCGGAATACGACGGTATGCCGCGCAGCGCGATCGCCACCGGCATGGTGGATTTTATCGGGCTGCCGGCGGAAATCGCCGCCGAACTGTCGCGGATCGGCCGGTCGCTGATGCTTACCGGCCTAGGGGCTGAAGGCGCCGAGCTCTTTCCGGACGGGACAGAAGCGCTGAACAGGCTTGTCGGTCTGCTGCGCAAGGCCAGTGGTATCAATTTCGCCGAATACAAGCAGCTTACGATAAAACGGCGAATCGCCCGGCGGATGCTTCTTCATAAAATAGACAAGCTGGACGATTATGTCGATTTCCTGGGGCGCCATAGTACCGAGCTTGCCGCTCTGCAGCAGGACCTGCTGATTAATGTCACAAAATTTTTCCGGGAACCGGAAGCCTTCGATTTCCTGAAAAAAGAGGCTTTCCCGGCAATCGTCCGCAACACGGCGCCTACCGCCTCCATCCGGCTGTGGGTGCCCGGCTGCTCGACCGGCGAGGAAGCGTATTCGCTGGCCATCGCTTTGCTGGAATATCTGGAGGAGAACCCTGTCAACAGACGGGTACAGATATTCGCCACCGATATCAACGAAACGGTTATCGATAAAGCACGGGCCGGAATCTACCCCAAGACAATCGTGGCCGATATTTCCCCGGCGCGGCTCAGCCGCTTCTTTATCGAGGTGGACCAGGGCTATCAGGTCAGCAAGACCATTCGCGACATATGCGTATTCGCCAGGCAGGATATCGGGCAGGACCCGCCCATTTCCAGGGTCGACCTTATCAGCTGCCGCAATGTGATGATCTATTTCGGGCCGGCGCTGCATAAACGAATCTTCCCGATTTTCCATTATGCCTTATCTCCCGGCGGCTTTCTGCTGCTGGGAGCGTCGGAATCGATCGGCGTCTTTTCGGACTTGTTTCATCTGGTGGACAAAAAACACCGGATTTATACGAAAAAATCGGTGACTACCCCGGTGGTGTTCG
>JARLHY010000151.1 GCA_031292015.1 Negativicutes bacterium
CTATCTTCCGGCCAACAACCTGGAAGAAGCGCCTGTTGTTGACAGCGGCGACGACCCGGACCGCACCGACCCGGGCCTCAACACCTTGATGCCAGACAGCTCCAACACCCCGTATGACATGAAAGAAGTCATCAAATCCATCGTCGACAACGGCGAATACTTCGAAGTACGGCCGTTCTACGCCCAGAACATCATCACCTGCTTCGCCCGCTTCGACGGCCAGACTGTTGGCATTATCGCCAACCAACCGGCGCACATGGCCGGCTGCCTCGATATCAACGCCTCAGACAAAGCAGCGCGGCACGTCCGGTTCTGCGATGCCTTCAATATTCCGCTTTTGACGCTGGTGGATGTACCGGGCTTTTTGCCAGGCACCGGCCAGGAATACGGCGGTATCATCCGCCATGGCGCAAAACTCCTTTATGCTTACTCTGAAGCCACCGTGCCCAAAGTCACGGTCATCACCCGCAAAGCCTATGGTGGAGCATATATCGCGATGTCTTCCCAGCATCTTGGCGCCGACCAAGTACTGGCCTGGCCGAGTGCTGAAATCGCGGTTATGGGACCGGCCGGCGCAGCCAACATCATCTTCCGTGGCGACCCGGAAGTGAAAGAAAAGACCGCCCAGTATATCGAAGACTTCGCCACACCGTACAAAGCGGCTGAGCGGGGCTATGTCGATCAGGTCATCGAGCCGTCCGAAACCCGGCCGAGAATCATCACCGCCCTTTCTATGCTGGCCACCAAACGCGAGACACGGCCGACCAAAAAACACGGCAACATCCCGCTGTAAGACGAAGTGCAAAGACTTTTATAATCTAGTGATCGGCAGCGTCCGAATGACGGAATTTCATATCGAAAGGGGGAGATAATCAGTGACATGGCTACTGATTCTGCTGCTAGTTGGCATTGCGGTGTTTTTCTATCTGAAAAAGAAACCAGCCCAGGAAGCATTGCCCCAGCTCGCGGTGAGCGGTTCGGGCGAAGCCGCAGCGGGGCTGGAAGGTGATGAGCTGCAGGCAGTGCTTGCTGCCGCCATTGCCGAATACGAAAGTGCTGACATTAGTCAAGACGAACTATTGGCCATTATTGCCGCGGCTGTAGCCGAACATGAAGGCGGCGACTTCCGGGTGGTCCGCATTCGGCCGAGTGGCCGCAGCTGGGCGTTTACCGGCAGGCAAGAACTGATGCACAGTCGACTGTAAAAAACCAGAAAATATGAGGAGGATGTACCATGGCTAATTACACTATTACCGTGAACGGCAAATCCTATGAAGTTACCGTAGAGAAGAAAGGCGGCGCTGCCGCACCGGCCGCTGCCGCTGCTCCGGTCGCGGCTCCCGCTCCTGTTGCCGCTCCGGCCCCGAAAGCTGCTGCACCCGCTCCGGCTCCGAAAGCCGCTCCTGCTGCCGGCGGTGCCGGTACCATCAGCGCACCGATGCCTGGCAAAATCATCGCCGTCAAAGTTGCTGTCGGCGACAGCGTGAAAAAAGGCCAGGAAGTTATCGTTGTTGAGGCCATGAAGATGCATAATCCGGTACTGGCTGCTGGTGACGGCGTAGTCAAAGAGATTTATGTCAAGCCCGGTGACCCCATCCAAACAGGAACACCGCTCATCCTGATTGGTTAGTCGCCCCCATAGTCAGTTAGCAAAAGACCGCCGGGCCGGCAAAAACGGCTTGGCGGTCTTTTTTGTTGTAGGGCTGCAGTTGTTGGCAAAAATTGTTTTGTACAGAACGCCAGCGATTATATAATAAGGATGAGGGCTGAAAGCAAAAAGCAGTCACCGCGTGATACTGCTTTTATAAAAAAGCCAAGGATGGGCAACGCTAAGCCGAAAACCAGATGGAGGATGAAATGACCCAAGCTATTATCGTGGCCCAAAACTTGAAAAAATCGTATGGCGAGCTGGCGGCACTGAAAGGGATATCGTTCCAAATCGCGCCTGGAGAATGTTTCGGTTTTCTCGGCCGGAACGGCGCCGGCAAATCGACTGCGATGCGGATGATTTATGGTCTCACCACAGTGGACAGCGGCCAGCTGACTGTACTAGGCGAAAAAATCAGCCTGACCCCGCCCAGCGTAAAACGCCGGTTGGGGGTTGTTCCCCAAGACGACAATCTCGATACTGAGCTTTCGGTACTGGACAACCTGGTCGTCTATGCCGGCTTCTACGGTATCGCCCGGGCCGAGGCTGTGCGCCGGGGCTGGGAGCTGCTCGAATTCATGGGGCTTTCCGACAAGGCGGCCGAGGAAGTGGAAGAGTTGTCCGGCGGGTTGAAAAGGAGGCTGGTCATCGCCCGGGCGCTGGTCAACAAGCCGGAGATTGTCATTTTAGACGAACCGACCACCGGCCTTGACCCCAACGCCCGCCGCCTGGTCTGGCAAAAACTGCGCCTGCTGAAAAGCGAGGGAGTTACCCTGGTGTTGACCACTCATTATATGGAAGAGGCGGCTCAGCTGTGTGACCGGGTGGTTATCATGGACGAGGGGGTAATCATGGCGGAAGGAAGTCCGGCCGAGCTAGTGGAGCGCTATGTTCTGCCCTTCGTCATTGAAGTGCATGCCGTCATGGAAGAACCGGCCAGCCTGACTGCCGAACTTGCGGCGATGGGAGCCGAACTGCTCAAGACCGAAAATGATGTGATGATTTTCGCCCGGGACGGCAAACAGGTCTGGGACAAGCTCGCCGGACTCGGGATTCCGCAACACGCCTGCCTGCTCAGGCCTTCCCAGCTCGAAGATGTCTACCTGAAACTGGTGGGGAGGGGTGTACTATGAGCGCCGTGCTCAGTATTCTCTACAGGCATTTGAAAGTATTTCGCCGGACCTGGCTGACCAACCTGATTTTTAATTTCGCCGAACCTTTTCTCTACCTCACCGCCCTGGGGGTTGGCCTCGGCGCCCTGGTTCAGGGGGTAGGAGAATTGAGCTATATCCAGTTTATCGCTCCCGGCATGGTGGCGTCAGCGGCAATGTGGGCCGCCACCAACGAATGTACCTATGCCAGTTATGTGCGGCTGAATTTCCAAAAAACCTTTCACGCCATGCTGGCCGCTCCTGTGACCATTCGGGACGTGGTGGCGGCAGAAGTCATTTTCGGTCTGTTAAAAAGCGTCATCTATGGAACAGTTATTTTGGTGGTCATCTGGGGTTGGGGTCTGGTACCCTCCTGGTGGGGCCTCTTAATACCGGTGGTATTGATTCTGCCAGGCGTTACCTTTTCGCTGATGGCCCTGTCCTATACCGGCGTCACTACCCATATCGACTACATGGGGTATTATGTCATTTTAGTAACCACCCCGTTTTACCTCTTCTCCGGCATCTTCTTTCCGATTGTCGGGTTGCCTGACTGGGCGCTGGCTCTGGCGTGGGTCAATCCGCTTTATCATACGGTGGAGATATGCCGGGCGCTGGCCATCGGCAAGGTGTCGGCGGGGCTGTGGGCCAACGCGGCGACCCTGGCGGCTATGGCCGGCGGATTCTACTTTCTGCCAGTGGCCCTTTTTCGCAAGCGCTTGATCCAATAATCGACAACCACCCTGAAAGCCAGGGTGGTTGTTTTTGTTTCTAATATATTAGAATAAGTCTCTAGCGTTTCTAATATATTAGAAATTACCCTGTTTGCGTCTCTTCGGCGCCTAGGCGGCGATAGTTAGGCGCAGGTGAGGATTGTTTCTAAAATATTAGAAAGGTGAGTGCGGCCAATATGGTTGGAAGCCATATTGGCCGCCGACTGACGGTCTGGCTGATCCTGGCATAATTCTTGCGTTAACCAGTATTGGCCTAATAACAACCCAAATAAGCGTAAGGAGTGGATGAAGTGCTCGCATTGCTCGGCCTGGTAACCATCCTGGTGCTTTTGGCGACAATCATCACCAAGAGACTGTCGCCGCTGGTCGCCCTGATCGCCATCCCGATCATCGCCGCGCTGATCGGCGGCTTCGGCTTGACCACAAGCAAATTCATTATTGATGGAATCAAGAATATCGCCCCAGTTGCGACCATGTTTGTTTTCGCCATTCTATTCTTTGGCGTGGTCAGCGACGCCGGTCTGTTTGATCCGATTATCGACGGCATTTTAAAAACGGTGGGGGCAAAACCGACCCGGATACTGATGGGCAGCGCCCTTTTAGCCCTGTTGATTCACTTGGACGGTTCAGGGGCAGTGTGCTTTCTGATCACCATCCCGGCGATGCTGCCGATTTATGAACGCCTGAAAATGGACAAAAGGCTGCTCTGCCTGATGGTAGCTCTAGCGGCAGGCGTTAATTACCTGCCCTGGACAGGCCCGACCCTGCGGGCGTCGGCGGCCCTGAAAATTCCGGTCACCGACATTTTCACCCCCCTTATCATCCCCCAGGTGGTTGGTTTGATTTATGTTTTTAGCGTTGCCTATATTCTGGGCAAACGGGAAGCCCGCCGGCTCGGCCTGGAAAACGGCGCAGGGTCGGACATCGAGCTCAAGCGGGAACTGAAGGATGAGGAAAAGGCGCTGCGCCGGCCCCGGATGTTCTGGTTCAACGTTGTGCTGGCGCTTGTCGTCATGGGTACCATGATCAGCGGCAAAGTCGATCCTGCGCCGATGTTCATGGTGGGCACAATCATCGCTTTGGTGGTCAACTACCCGCAGGTCAATCAGCAGCGGGCCAGGGTCGACGCCCACGCCAAGGCCGCGCTGATGATGGCCAGCATTCTCTTGGCGGCAGGAGCCTTTGTCGGCATCATGAGCGGTACCAAGATGATCACCGCCATGGCTCAGGTTGCCGTTTCCTTCGTTCCGCCGGGTCTGGCCCAGCATATTCCGTTCGCTGTAGGAGTTATTTCGATGCCGCTGAGTCTGCTGTTTGATCCTGACTCTTATTATTTCGGCGTCATGCCGGTGGTCGCCGAGGTGGGCAAAATGCTGGGAGTTGCACCGCTGGCAGTCGCGCAGGCCTCACTGATGGGACAGATGACGGTAGGGTTCCCGGTCAGTCCCCTGACACCTGCCACCTTCCTGATCGTCGGCTTGACCGGTGTCGAGCTTGGCGAGCATCAGAAATTTTCTATCCCCTTCCTGTGGCTGGCATCGATCATTATGACCATAACCTGTGCCATTATCGGCATATTTCCCTTTTAGGCCATGAGGCAAATAGACGAGGTGACTGTGATGAAAAAGATAAGAATTGGTTCAGGCGCCGGGTATTCCGGTGACCGGATCGAACCGGCATTCGAACTTGCCGATAAAGGCGATATCCAGTATCTCAGCTTTGAATGTCTAGCGGAGAGAACCATCGCCATCGGACAGCAGGCCAAGATGAAAGATCCGAACGCCGGCTATGACGCCCTGCTCATGGCAAGGATGCAGGCTGTCCTGCCTGTCTGCCACCAAAAGAAGATCAAGATCATTACCAATATGGGGGCGGCGAACCCTGTCGCCGCCGGACGAAAGGTCAGCGAGCTTGCCCGGCAGATGGGTATCACCGGTTTGAAGATTGCCACCGTCACCGGCGACGACGTCCTAGATATCGTCCGTGGCGGTGACTATACCATTGAGGAAACAGGGGAAGCCCTTGCCACCATCAAGGATAAAATGGTTTCCGCCAACGCCTATCTTGGCGCTGCCGCCGTCGTCGAGGCCCTGCAAGGCGGGGCTGACGTCGTCATCACCGGCCGTATCTCCGACCCCGCTATATTCATCGCCCCGGCGATTTATGAGTTCGGCTGGTCGATGGATGACTGGCAGACCATGGGGCAAGCCACCATCATGGGGCATCTGATGGAATGCGCCGGTCAGATTACCGGCGGGTATTTCGCCGATCCGGGCTATAAGGATGTTGCTGGGCTGGCCCGCCTGGGCTTTCCCATCGCCGAGATTCAAGAAGACGGCACTTTCGTTATTACCAAAGTTCCCGAAGCCGGCGGCATGGTCACCCTGTCGACCTGCAAAGAGCAGATGCTTTACGAATTGCACAATCCGGCAGCCTATGTCACCCCTGATGTTGTGGCCGATTTTTCGGCGGTCAAGCTGACCCAGCTCGGCAAAGACCGGGTGCAGGTCGAGGGCGGCTGCGGCAAACCCAGAACCGATTTCCTCAAAGTATCGATCGGCTATGTCGACAGCTATATTGGTGAGGGGCAAATCAGTTACGCCGGTCCCGGGGCGGCAGCCCGCGGCCAGCTGGCCCTCGATATTGTCGCTGAACGCCTGAAACTGACTGGTGTTCAATATCAGGAGATTCGTTTTGACCTGATCGGCCTGAACGCCCTGCACGGCCCGAAGCTGTCGGCAGGACCGGAGCCGTATGAGGTGCGGGCGCGGGTGGCGGCCCGGACGCAGAACATGAAAGAGGCCGTCCGGATCGGCAATGAGGTCGAGACCCTCTATACCAACGGCCCGGCTGGCGGAGCCGGAGCCTGGAAGACCGCCCGGGAAGTGGTCGCCATGGTCTCTGTTCTTATCCCTAGAAGCCTGGTCAATCATGCTGTTCATTATGAGGTGGTGTGAAAATGAAGCTGCGCGAGATCGCTCATTCCCGGACCGGCGACAAAGGCAATACCTCTAATATTTCGGTCATCGCCTATGATCCTGCCTACTTCCCGCTGCTGGAAAAGTACATTACCGCCGACAAGATGAAAGAGTATTTTGCCGAAATTGTGCAAGGTGACGTCATTCGCTATACCCTTCCCAACATCGCCGCCCTCAACTTTGTCATGCATAAAGCCCTTGGCGGCGGGGTGACCCGGACGCTGGCCCTCGATATTCACGGCAAATCGCTGGCCTCGGCGCTGGGCAACATGGAAGTGCCTGATGACCTATAAAAGCGAATGGCCCTTCCTCTGGAAGGAGATTGCCGATTTGTGACCGAATACTTCCTAACGCGGTCTGCAGGAATGACATCGCAGGTCGAGCGCTGGGCAATCACAAAAAGGATAACACGCTCAGGGTGTTATCCTTTTCGGTATAGCGGAGATTTTATTGCTTCTGTCAGCGCTTCGATACCAGGAGCGGCCGGTTCAATCCTTGCAGTGATGGGGAGGACGGAATGGTTTTGAACGAAGACAACTCAAGTGATTTTAAGGATATTTTTCTTTCTCCCCAGGTCGCCGAACAGTGGCTGGATTCGGTGAACAACGGTATTCTGGTGGCTGATGCCGAGACCGTTGTCCGCTATGTCAATTCCGCCTATACGCGGATCACCGGCGTCCCCTATGCCCAAATCGTAGGGCGCAAACTGCTCGACATCCGCCCCGGGGCCATGCTGCCCCAGATCATACAGTCAGGGAGGTCGCGGACCGGAGTGTACCGGCGGGAAGGCGACAGTGAATATGTCGTCGATATGGCGCCGCTCGTATTGGAAGGGACCATCGTCGGCGGGGTATCGGTGGTCAAGGATATCACCGAAGTGAAAAAGCTGACCGAAGAAGTGCGCAAATTTGCCAAAAAAACCGATCATCTAAAGACGATGGTTGACCGGATGTATAAAGCCAGATACACATTTGAGGATACTGTCGGCGAAAGCCCGCAAATTCTCGAAACGGTAAGAATCGCCAAACGGGCAGCCCACGGCGAGGCTGATATCCTGATCAGTGGCGAGAGCGGCACAGGCAAAGAGGTGATCGCCCAGTCGGTGCATAATGCCAGCAACCGGGCGTCCGGGCCGTTTGTGGCTGTGAACTGCGCGGCCATCGCGCCGTCCTTGATCGAGAGTGAGTTATTCGGCTACGAGGAAGGTTCGTTCACCGGAGCCAAAAAGGGCGGCCGGCTTGGCCTGTTTGAGATGGCCGGCGGAGGAACGATTTTTCTTGATGAGATTGGTGAACTCAGCCTGGAAATGCAGGCCAAGTTGCTCCGGGTGCTCCAGGAAAGGACCGTCCGCCGGATTGGCGACACCAGCGAGACTTCGATCGACATCCGGGTGATTGCGGCCACTAATAAAGACCTTTACGCCCTTGTTCAGGACCATAAATTTCGCGCCGATTTTTACTATCGCCTGAATGTCCTCAATATTGCCCTGCCGCCTCTCCGCGAACGGGGCTGGGATGTTGTCCTATTGGCGGAGAAGTTCTTCCAAGCCCATTCCCGCAAGCTGGGACGCAGCCTGCAGGTAGACGGCGAAGTCCTGAAATTGCTGGCCGATTATCACTGGCCGGGGAATGTGCGCGAGCTCCGTAATGTGGTCGAATATGCGGTAAACATGTGTGAAGACGGCATGGTCACGGTTTTGCATCTGCCAAAATGGTTTAAGATCGGTGAGGTGCTGCCGGGAAGCTCGTTCTCCTCTTTGGCGGAGATGGTGCAGGATTTTGAGCGCAGGAGGATCCAAACCCTGCTCGCCCACTACGGCGTCAGCATTGACGCCAAGCGACGGGCCGCGAAAGAATTGGGGATATCGCTGGCTACCCTTTATAACAAGCTGGCGAAAAAATAGAACTTCCGCTCAGTTTAAGGCAGGGAAGGTGCGATAAAATCGATGTGGAGCTGGACGATCTCCGGCCGGCTGCCGATGCGGATGGGCGGCCCCCAGGTGCCGTAGCCGGACGAAACCACGATTTGAAAGTCGCCTCTTTGCAGATGACCCCAATCGACTGCGAAGATTTTCCGGGTGATGAGGTTGTTGGGGAAGAATTGGCCGCGATGGGTATGACCGGATAGCTGAAGGTCAACTCCCTGCCGCTCGGCCTCGCTGAGATCGATGGGCTGATGATCGAGCAAGATGATCGGCAGGGCCTGATCGAGGCCAGCCATGATCAGGGCCAGCGGCGTGCGGGACATCCGAGTATAACGGGGTAGGCTGTATTCATCACGGCCGACAAGATAAAAGCTGTCGGCGATTTTGACAGCACTGTCGCGTAGAACACGGATACCGGCGCTCTCAAGGGCGACAACAGCCTTTTCGCTCTGGCCGCCGATATACTCGTGATTGCCGAGCACAGCATAAGCGCCATATTTGCTTTTCAGCCGGCTGAGCGCAGCCGGCATTTTATGTTCGATGAAGAAGGTCACATTTTCATCAATGGTGTCGCCGGCAAAAAAGATGATATCAGCATCCAGCTCGTTGATCAGACCGACCATGGTGTCCAATTGCCGGTCGGCGATAATCGGTCCTAAATGAAGATCAGAGATCAGGACTGCGTTTAGGTGGGGCAGTTGCCCTGCTGATTTGGCGATTGTGAGCCGGTGGTGCCGGACGACAATCCGGCGGGCGTTCCAGCTGCCATAAAGTAGCAAGAGGGCGACCGACGACCAGACGACCAGCCCGATCAACGGCCGGGGCGGCAGGCTGGACAGATGCAGCGCGGTGGCGGCAAAACGCAACAAATCGGCCATCAGCCACAGGAGGAGGGCGTAATAAGTTATCGCGATCCAATAGCCGCTGATGAGGGCAACCCATTTTTCGGCGGCGGCCATAAGATACAGGCGCCGGATACGGACGACGATCGGTGACGCCGCCAAAAGGAACCAAAGCAGCCAAAAAATCGGCGCAGACAGTGGCAGAAAAGAGCCGAATGCCTGCCAGGTCCTGAGGCCGCTATAATAATTAATTGCTGCAAAGAGAGTCAAAAATAGACTGATAAATACAACAAATGACTGCTTCATTCCATCCTCCTTCATTGCCTTTTATTAGTATAACACGAATGATACCGGAGTGAAGAGGGTGACGATTGGGTGACTTTATGGTTTAGCGATAGGATTAAAAGAAAAGAATTCACAAAATATTCTGGCCGGAAGGAATTGGACAAAATACGCCGAAATATAAGAGATTGACCAGTCAGTCAGCCTCGGGAATTGATTTTGCAAAGCAAGTTGCAGCTACCGAAGAGAAAACGCATGAAACAGCTCAAGGGGGTAATCCGGTTGATGTTAGCGGGTTGGAGAAAACAATATTATTTATGGACGACAATTGTTTGTATGGTGATTATCACAGCCGGCTGTAGTAAACAGGCGGCCCCGGCACCTGCAGCCGTGGAAGTGAAAGCCATGCAGGTGGTCCAGCGGGATACGCCGGTTACCTATGAATTTGTCGGCCAGGTCATCGCCAAAAACGAAGTGCAAATCCGGGCCCGGGTTTCAGGCAACATTATGGCCAAAATGGTGACTGGAGGCGCCACC
>JARLHY010000152.1 GCA_031292015.1 Negativicutes bacterium
CCCTACATTTTTGAAGCTTTCCTGTTCGGCCTGGCGTCGTATCAGCTCTATTTCCTGGTGATTCTGATCTGGTTCTATCTGCTGATGCCCCTGTGGCGGGCGCTCCTGCGTCGGATCCTTGACGCGCCGGTCCGGAACCTCGTCATTCTCCTGATTCTGCAAATCGCTTTCAACTACTATTCCAGTTATCATGTCCGCGCCGACTCGGACAATTACTATGTTCAGCTGGCTCTGCAGCACAGGCTCAGCTACCTGCCGCTTCACTATGTCTTCATCTTTCTTTTCGGCGCGGTCTGTGCCCAGCGCCGGGACGAATGTCTCGCCTTTTTCCTCCGCCATTATCCGGCTGTGAAAGCCTTTTTCGCGTTGACGCTGGGCGGGATGCTGGGAGCTTACTACTGGCTGCTGTTTGCCAGGGGCTACAGCCCGCTCGAGGGTGTCGAAACCGTCCACCAGCTCAATCCCATCGGCGTCCTGTACACCCTGGCGGCGGCGATGTTCCTGACAGCCCGATTCACCCGGCGGCCGCCCTCCGGCGGCACCGCCGCGCTGCTCGGCAGCCTGTCCCGCTATTCTTACCCGGTCTACCTGTTCCATCCCCTTGTCATGTATTATCTGGGCGACGGCCTGGCCGGCGCAGGGTTTGCCGTGACGGTACCGGTAGTCATCTTCTTTTACATTACGACGATCGCTGTCAGCCTCTGTTTCGGGGCGGCCCTGGAGACAATCTCCCGGTATGTGCCGCTGCTCGGCCTGCTGCTCACCGGCAGTTCCCCTTCGCGCAGCAAAGCCAAGCCTGCAGTTTGACCCGGATGTGAAAAGGCCGCTACCTTGAAGTAACGGCCTTTGTTTTTATTCGCTGAGCGCTGTCTTTAGATTGACCAGATTCTCCCGCATGATCGAGATATAGCCTTTGCCCTGCTTCAGCTCGGCCTCGGTCAGGCTTTCCACCGGATTCAGCACAAGCAGCCTGGCGCCGGTTTCCCGGGCGATGGTCTCGGACAGTTTGGGACTGACTACGGTCTCAAAAAATATCGTTTTGACCTTGTGCTGTCGGCAGAAAGTGATCACCTTGGCCATCCTGTCCGGGGTCGGTTCGCTGTCCGGCGACAGGCCCATAATCGCCACCTGCCGCAGGTTATAACGTTTGGCCAGATAGCCAAAGGCGGCGTGGCTGGTGATGATGTCCCGCCGGGCCAGATTGGCGAGGGCCTGTCGATACTCCGCGTCAAGCCGGTCCAACTCCTGGTTGTACTTGGCGGCGTTGCCCCTGTAGTATTCGCTGTTGGC
>JARLHY010000027.1 GCA_031292015.1 Negativicutes bacterium
AATAGAGACGAAGTGCAAGCACTGCAATCAGCAGCTGCATATTACGATGGATAGCGCCATGCAGTTTTCCGTAGCCGAACAGGCCGCGGTTCCGCTGGTATTTATGCCTCATATCAACTGGGAACTTTTCGCCGGGAAAACCATCATCGATTCTTACTGACGGAATTCAGTATTCTTCTGGTCAGAAGAACACGCAAGAGAATACAGGACAGGCAAGAACCAGGTAGACGGGGTCTACCTCACTCTGGAACAATGTGCCTATCAGACGCCTATTTCACAGGGCGCCCTGTTCGCATTCAAGTGAAAAGTTATTAGATCAAAAGTGGCTCCAGCCGCAACTTCCAGAAAGCTGCTGCGTATATATCTAGTGGAGGATTAAAATGACTGCAAAACGACATGTACCCTGGATATTAATGCCCTTTTATGCGATCTGGCTGTTGATCGCTTTTATCATCCAATTAACCGGACGGGTGGTCGGTGTTGTGCTGGCCTTGGCCCTGATGATCGCCGGGATCGTTGCTACGCTAACCGTGGTTGGGGCAATTGTTGGCATTCCCCTGCTGATCATCGGTTTCTTGCTCCTGCTGCGCAGCATCTTTTAGTTTTAAAGCGCTTGCTCCTAAGGGTCTTACGACCCTTAGGAGCTCATGAGCACAAACCACACGCACCCGTTGTATCAGGAAAAACCAAGATTGCATCATAGCTTTATTAATTGGGTAAATCCCAACAATAAAGCTATGTAATTTTTACTACACCTTCTCACCGCAGTAAGGACAGGCTACCCAGCCGGTTTGCAGGGGTGAACCGCAGTGCGCACAGGGGATTGTAGCAGCCGGTGCAGCTTGCTCAACCGGAGCGCTCGAGGCTTGCATGACATCCGTCGAAGCAGCCGGAGCAGTCGCAGATGCAGCCGCCATCGGAGCCGCAGGCTGAGGCCTGGACGACTGGCCGCCGCGCAGCAAAGAAACCAACCCGAACACCGCCAGGACGATCAGCAGCAACGGGAAGATAAATCTACCAAACAGGAACAATCCTCCCAGTAAGCCAAAGCCTCCAAAGGCAGGCATAAATCCGGGTCCGCCGCCAAACATGAACATCATCGGCATCCTGGCCAATCCCAGCGACCGGCCAACGAAGAACGGCAGGGCCACCAGAAAAGCCAACACCAGCACTCCAACAAACAACAAAATCCATTTCCAAATAGCTCTCATATCGATAACTCCATTACTCCACAAAGAAACAAAACCACCTATTGACCGCCATTCAAAGTACTAAAATCGGGCAAACCGGCGATTTTGGAATTGCTGTTATTCCACTGAGCATCACTTACAAAGGCATCCAGTGAATTCTGATCCTGGCCCGAGCTCTGGCTGCTGATGCCGTGGTAGCCGGGCAGGCCCTGGCCGTTGCGGGGAGGCCGCGTACCTGGAAAGGGCATCACAAAGGGAGAGCGGAACTGCCGGCCACTCGTGCTGACCCGCGCCTGCAGATACTGCCCAACCCGGGGTCCGGCCAGTGCCGCCGTGCCTATTCCCGCTGCGATGGCTGCGATTACAATAACGGCGCCAATTAGAAACTTGCTCATACTCATCCACCTTCACCGGCCTGAACAGGATTAGAATAATTTTTCGTCAGGCTTTATTCAATGATCTTATCTCTTGCTATAAATAAACCTTAATTGAATTATTTATACCAGATCATCATGACAGGTTGATGAATAAAAGCACAAAGGGTTTGGCTAAATTACTCGCCCTTGATCAACGTCAGCAGCATGACGAACGGACTGGCAGCCTTCAGGCTGTGCGGCAGGTTGGGCAGCATATGGATCCAGGCGCCGGCCTCGGCAGTGACGGTGTCTTTACCCAGTGTGATCTGAGCCTGGCCCGCCAGCACCTGGATAATGGCCCGGTAAGGTGAAGTGTGTTCGGTCAGCTCCTGGCCGGCTGCAAAACCAAACAGGGTAACGTCCAGCCGCTCGCCCTTGGCGATCACCCGGCTGACGATGCTGTCTTCGGGTACGGCGCTCATACTTTTGAGCAGGTCGGGGATATAGGTATAAGTTGATTCCATGACTGTGTCCTTTTTTTTTAGTTTCTTTCTAATGACCGCTACCCGGCTGAGGGGTGCCCAGGTAAAGATCCGGGTTGGCCGGGCCATCCACCATCAAGTAGCCTGATAAGCCGCGTTCCATGCGCACGAGTGCGTGATCCACCAGCATAAAGCGTCCGGGCACTTGCAATTTTATCTCTATTACAGTAGCGCCGCCTGGCGGCACCAGGGTAGTCTGCACGGCGGTCAGGGGTGGTGAGGTCAGCGAACCCTGATCGTAGACCCGGTCCAGAATCTCACCGATCACGTGGAAAGAGGATATCTTGTTTGGACCGCCGTCGCCGAAGAAAATCCGCACCGTCTCGCCGACTTTGGCGTGCAGCGGAAATTGGGTCGTCAGAGCGTCGGTTGCCCCGTTAAAGACGTAGAATTCGGGCGTTTCATTCATCAGTTTGTCCAGGCTGAAGTCATCCAGGCCTTTCTGCTGGTAGGTCTGGTTGGTATAGATCTCACCCTGCATCACGTAAAACTCGTGATCAACCGGCGCCAGTCCGCCTTCCGGTTCCACCAGGATCAAACCGTACATGCCGTTGGCGATGTGTTCGGCCGCCATGGGAGTAGCGCAGTGATAGACGAACAGACCGGGGTTGAGCGCCTTGAAGGTGAAGGAGGTCTCGCCGCCCGGCGGCGTCTCGGTCATCAGGGCGCCACCACCCGGGCCAAGCACGGCATGCAGATCGATCGAATGGCTCATGGTGTTGCTAGCTGGATTTTTCAAATGCACCTCGACCGTATCACCCACCCGCACCCGCAGGAATGGCCCGGGCACCTTGCCGTTGAAAGTCCAGTAACGGTACGTCACACCCGGGGACAATTGGCCGGTCACTTCGTCTGCCTCCAGATCAAAGCGTACGTGTTGGGGAGGGCGGTTACCGATTGGCCCGGGCAGATCGGTGGGATCGCGCGAGATACTAGCGGCGGTAGCCGCAACAGGCGTTGCTACGGCCTGGCCTACGATCAGTTGCCCTTCCATCCCGGCCTGGCGGTGGCCCGGAACGGTACAAAAATAGGCAAACGTACCGCTTTTACTGGCTGTGAAACTCAAGCTAGTTTGAGAGCCCTGGCTGTTAATAAATGAGGAGGTGGCGTTAAAGTCTGGAAAAGAGATGTCGTGCTGAATTCCATCGCCGTCCACCAGCGTGATCGCCACCGTATCGCCGGGGTTGACCTGCAGGGTCGGGTTGACCATGCCGTCAATCTTGCCGCCTACGCCGGTAAAAGCCATCTTACCGTCTGCCATGCCGGTTTTAAGCGTAAAACTGACCGTGGCTGGCTGTCCAGCACTGTTCGAATTGCTCATGTTGGCCATGGCAGGGCCGGCTGCTGGGCCGGCCGGGCCGGCCGAACAGGCCGACAGGCCCAGCGCAGCTAGCAAGAGCACCACAATTGCAATCGTCATCGCTTTCATAGAACTTTTCCTCCTTTGAGAAAAGATTTCCGGGCCGCTTGCTGCATCATGACTGCTGGTTATCTGCATCCGGCTCGATGGCCTGGCGCAGTTCAGCGAAAAATGTCTGTTCGAGCAAGTGGTAATTACAGACCACCTCACCCAGTGTATCGAAGGTAGACATCAAGCAGCCCACGCAGTACAAGTGGTGGCGGATAAAGATCGGGATGGTTTGAGGCTGGCTGTTCAACAGTTCGGCCACGATCAGGTTGGGGGTAATCGTCACAGCTTTCATTGCAACCTTATCGTAGCAGACAAGCGAAAAGGTTTCTTTGCGCTGGAACAAAGAAGCAAGCAGCCTATAAGGGCAATTAATACTTAGCGCAGCTTACCCAGCGAGCACGGCAAAGCTGCCTGCCGTCGCAGGATCTGAGCGCTTTTCAACTTTTCCAGGCCGCCTTTAGCCTATTCGTCGACCCCATTTTTTTCAATAACGTCACGGTACCAGGCCGCGCTTTGCTTGGGGATACGTTTTCCGGACGCAAAATCAACTCGCACGATCCCAAAGCGCGGCTTATAACCCTGGGACCACTCAAAATTATCGAATAAACTCCAGACGTAATAGCCTTTCAGGTTAGCGCCGGCCTGGATAGCCTGGTGGACCGCCATCAAATGCGCACGCAGGTAGTTCACCCGGCCCCAATCGATCACAAAACCGGCAGCATCCGGTGTATCTTCCATGGCCGTGCCGTTTTCGGTAACGAACATAGGCGGATTGCCGTAATTTTCCTTGATATCCAGCAGCATGGCCGTCAGACCGGCCGGATATACCCCCCAATTCATGGCCGTGTGGCCCCAGCCCGGCGCAGATATCTGGTTGAGAGCATTCTTCCAGAAACCGCCGTTATGATCGTGAGCCACCGTCATCGAGCTGTAGTAATTGATCCCCAGGAAATCGGTCGGCTGGGCAATCAGCGCCATATCACCCGCCTCGACCGGCGGGCAGTGCGGCCCAAGCCAGTCGAGCAGTGCCGGTGGGTAAGCGCCCCTGTAAAGCGGGCCAAGGTACAAACCGAGCATCTGGTCGTAGGCCCGCTGGCGGGCAGCTCTATCCTGCTCGCTGTCACTGGCCGGCATAAAACTGGAGGTATTCAAGACAATCCCGATCTGCCCTTTGTAACCGCCCTGGCGGAACATCTGGACGGTGCGGCCATGCGAGAGCAGCAGATGATGGGCAGCCCGGTTGGACAGTGTAAGATCCGCCAGTCCCGGCGCCATGCTGGCTTCTTTATAACCCAGGTAAGCGATCACCCACGGTTCGTTGTGGGTCACCCAATAGCCAACCCGGTCGCCCAGGCGCTCAAAAGCCAGCCGGGCGTACTCGCAGAACCAATCCACCATCTGGCGGTTGGCCCAGCCGCCCTGCTCCTGGAGAGCCTGTGGAATATCCCAGTGGTTAAGGGTCGCCATTGGGGTGATCCCGGCTGAAAGCAGCTCATCCAGCAGGCCGTCGTAAAAGTCCAGGCCTTTTTGATTGACCGCCCCACGCCCTTCCGGCAGCAGGCGCGGCCAGGAAATCGAAAAGCGGTAGGAGTGCAAACCCAGCGCACGCATCAGGGCCACATCTTCCGGCATATGATGATAATGGCCACAGGCCACATCGCCTGTATCGCCATTTTGGATCATAAACGGGCGATGCGAATAGCGGTCCCAGATGCTCTCGCCTTTTCCATCCTCCTGCCAGGCCCCTTCGATCTGATAGGCCGATGTAGCCGCCCCCCACACAAAATGTTCCGGGAATTTTAGAATGCTCATGGCTGACCCCGTTATATCTATATAATAGTTTATCCAGAATTCAACAATTATAAACACTTTCCTGAGTTGTGCAATTTTCTGGTCACATGCTCTATAATTGGACAGATATGGCGCTCTCATTAACGTATACGCTCTGTTTTTTGACCCGCGGTGAGCAGGTATTAATGCTTCACCGGCGCAACCCGCCTAACCAGGGCCTGTGGAACGGCGTGGGCGGGCGGATCGAGCCGGGCGAGCTGCCGCTGGCCTGCATACTGCGGGAAGTGCGCGAAGAGACCGGTTTCCAGCTTTCCTCGGCCCACTTTGCCGGCCTGCTAACCTGGCACGGCTACGAGATCCAGGACGGCGGGCTGTACATTTTTACCGCCCCAGCCCCAGACGGAGAGCCGGTCGGGAACGATGAGGGTAAGCTGGCCTGGAAGCCCATCCAGTGGATTTTTAGCTCAGCCGAGGTGGTCTCAAACATCCACGTATTTGGCCCGCCGGTACTGTCCGGCGCCCCAGCGCAGGTTTACAATTTTGAGTACCGGGCCGGCCAGATCCTGTCGCACCAGGTAGAACCCCTGCCCGATTGGGTAAAGATCAGCTGAGGATCAAGACCTGATTACCGCCAAG
>JARLHY010000153.1 GCA_031292015.1 Negativicutes bacterium
CTGACATTTTGGCGCTAATTTTGAGACCAAAACTATCACAAGTAGCCTAACTCTTCGGCTTTCAATTGTGTGGCCACTTGTTGCGGGGCGATTTGCAGCGCCTCCTCAAGGAAGCCCGCCACGGTCTGATGGCAGGTTTACCCAGCTGTTTCAAAAGCTTTTTACGTACCCGCCGGTCCTGGGCAACATCAGCAGGAGTGGTTGTGCGTATTCCGATGCATTTCGGACAGCAATCCGGCGAATTGTCGGACAGTTTTTCGGCCCCGTCGGACGGCTGTCCGAATTGATTCGGACGACTGTCCGGAATGAATCGGCAGGGTGTCCGGAATGGGCCGGATCAGCGGAGTCGGAGTGGCGTGGCGCTTGAAAAAGTGCCATAAGGGCGACCCTTTCAAAACGGAATGGACCTGATGGCACGAAAATCAATAAACATGCGTTACGTAAAAGACATACTTCGACTCAAACATCAAAATCAACTGTCCGTGCGCCAGATCGCCGGCAGCTGTGGCTTGCCGGCGAGTACGGTGGGCGATTACCTCCAGCGGGCGGAAGCGGCCGGGCTGTCCTGGCCGTTGCCCCAAGACCTCTCGGAGGCCGACCTGACGGAACGGTTGCTTCAACCGGCCAACTCCCCGCCGCCCAGCGACCCGGCCAAGCCGTCGCCCGACTGGCACGTCGTGCACGAACAACTCCGCCGCAAGGGCGTCACCTTGCAACTGCTTTGGCAGGAATATCGCCAAGCTCATCCCGAAGGTTACCAGCGCAGCCAGTTCTGCCAGTTGTACCGAGACTGGGCCAAGACCTTGGACCCGGTTCTGCGTCAAGTTCACTCTCCCGGCCAGAAGCTGTTCGTGGATTGGGCCGGGTTGAAGGTGCCCATTCACACGGCCGATGGCTCGGTCAGTGAGGCCTCGCTGTTTGTCGCGGTATTGGGCTTCAGCAACAAGACGTACGTGGAGGCCTTCGCCAATGAGCAGTTGGAACAGTGGATTGCCGGCCACTGCCGGGCCTTCAATTTTTATGGCGGCCTCACCCGGGCACTCGTTCCCGATAATTGCAAGACAGCTGTGGTCCGGCCTTGCCGCTACGAGCCGGTGCTGCACCGCTCTTACCAGGAGATGGCCAGCCATTACGGCACCGTGATCTTGCCGGCGCGCGTGAAAAAACCGCGCGACAAAGCCAAGGTCGAGACCGGCGTCCAGATCGCTGAACGGCAGATCCTGGCACCCTTGCGGGACCAGCGCTTCTTTAGCGTCGTCGAGCTCAACCTGGCCATCCGACCGCTGCTGGACAAACTCAACGCCCAGGAGTTTCAAAAGCTTGAGGGCTCACGTAACGGTTGGTTTGAAGCGCAGGAAAAACCAACGCTCCTGCCCTTGCCCGCTCAGCCCTTCGAGTTGGCCACTTGGGGCAAAGCCACGGTGAACATTGATTATCATGCCATCGTCGATCACCACGGCTACAGCGTTCCCCATACCTTGGTGCATCAGGAAGTCGAGACGCGGTTGACCGCCAC
>JARLHY010000154.1 GCA_031292015.1 Negativicutes bacterium
ATTGTAAAAAAAGGCTATTGAACCCGGGTAGCCGGATGAATATTAGGTGTTCATCTGGCAGGGGATCATTCGGGACAATACCGGGAACCAGCAGGAACTGCTTCGCCGCCGGTACCTTATCCTGGCGGAAATCGACGATGATCCGCTTTTTTGGCCGGCGCACCAAGCCAACGATTTTCTGACCTTCCGCAGCTGCCACGGGGTGCAGGTATCCACCGAGCCGCTGGCCGAGTTTTTACGCCAGTACAATCCGAATGTGGCGGTGTTTGCCAATCAGCTGGCCTCTCTGCCGCCGCCCCGTACTTACGGCGATGATGGTATTGTCAGGATCTTTTTTGGGGCGTTGAACCGCGCAACGGACTGGTTGAAGGTGATGCCGGAACTGAATCGGCTTCTCCGCCGCTATGACGAAAGAGTCGTGGTCACCGTGATTCATGACCAGCGCTTCTTTGAAGCTCTGGATACCCGGGAAAAGCAATTTCGCCGGTTTTGCCCCTACGACGAATACCAGGCGATATTGCGCCAGGCCGATATCGCGATTTTGCCGCTGGAACCCACCCGGTTCAACAGTATGAAATCGGATCTGAAATTCCTGGAATGCGCCGGTCACGGCGTCGCGGCATTAGCCAGCCCCACGGTGTACGAAGGCTCGATCGCCGACAGGCAGACCGGGATGATCTACCGCACGCCGGCCGAGTTCGGAACAAAGTTGGCGTCGCTGATCGACGACAGGGAACTAAGGCGCGGCATCGCGGCGAACGCCTATGCCTGGGTGGCCGATACCAGGCTGCTGGGCCGTCACTACCGGGAGCGCTACGATTGGTACCGGGCGATGGCTGCGAGGCTGCCTGAACTGAACCGCGAGCTGGAGTTGCGGGTGCCGGGGATCCTTCCTGGCGGCCTGCGCTGAGATATAAAGGAGGAACGGTATGCGCGTCGTCTTTCTCCATTCCAATTTTCCGGCCCAGTTTGTTCACCTTGCCACTCAACTGGCCGCCAACCCGGCCAACCAGGTGGTTTATATCACCGGCCGCGAGGAGGGTGCCCTGCCTGGTGTCCACAAGATCATCTATCAAAAACAACGGGAAGTGTCGAAGCATACCCACAATTACCTGCAAGGTTTTGAAAACTCGATCCTGCAGGGGCAGGCCGTCTATCGCGAACTGGCCAAACTGAAGGGGCAGGGGTTTGTGCCTGATCTGGTCTTCGGCCATTCAGGCTGGGGCCTGCCGACCTTTGTCAAGGACATCTTTCCCCACAGCAAGCTAGTCTGCCTGTTTGAATGGTTTTATCACGCCCACGGTACCGACGCCGATTTTGATCCGGCTATGCCGCTGCAGCCGGACGATGAACTGAGGATCCGGATCAAAAATGCGCCGATTCTGCTGGATCTGGACAGTTGCGACTGGGGTGTCAGTCCGACTTACTGGCAGCACCGCCAGTTCCCCCTGGAGTATCAGCCGAAGCTCAGCGTCATTCACGACGGCATCGATACCGGGCTGATCAGGCCGAATCCCGGGGCCAAGCTGGTACTGCCCGAGCTCGGACTCGATCTTTCGGCAGCCGGGGAGATCATCACCTATGTCGCCAGAGGGATGGAACCCTACCGCGGCTTTCCCCAGTTCATGGAGGCGGTGCGGCTTATTACCGAGGCGCGGCCGCACTGTCATGTGGTAATCGTCGGCGCCGACCGGGTGGCTTACGGGAAAAGTCTGCCTGGAGGAAAAACTTACAAGCAGGCTGCGCTGGAAGACCTGCCCCTTGATCTGTCGCGGGTCCATTTCACCGGACTGCTGCCGAAGGCGGACTATCTTAAAGTTCTGCAGGCGTCTTCTGTGCATGTTTATCTTACCCGCCCGTTCGTTCTATCCTGGTCGATGCTGGAAGCGATGGCGGCAGGCTGCCTGGTGGTCGCGTCGAATACGCCGCCGGTAAGCGAAGTGATTACTGACGGGGTCAACGGCCTGTACACCGACTTCTTTTCAGCCCAGGAGACAGCCCGACGGGTGAGCGACGTTCTTGACCGGCCGGAGGCTTTCAGCGAAATCCGCCTCAAGGCCAGACAGACCATTGTCGAGCGTTACGCCTTGCACAAATTGCTGCCGGTGCAGCTGAATCTCCTGAATACCATAGTTGCAAGGCGATAGCTATGAAAGTCCCAGCCGGTCTTATGATATTGCAGTAGAGAAAGCAAGGGATGCCCATGATTAGACTATTGAGACCGGCGGCCGCCGGTCTGGCTCTGTACCTGTTGATGGCCGCTTTGGTTCTGGGGTGTGCTCATTCCGGGAGCGGTGCCCCGACGGCCGGGCAGGCCGTCGTTACGGTGGAAGCTACGGGTGGGGTCACGGAGTCGGCGGCAGATGAGATACGGCAGGCGGCTGACGATACTGTTGCCTTTTTTCGCGAAAATTCCGGACTGCAGTTGAATCAAGGGGTGAACATCCTGCTTACACCGGACCGAAAAGCGTATATCAGGGAAATCGTCGACAGGTTTAAGATCAGCGAGCCAGAGGCCGAGCGGGTCAGCCTGGGAACCCACGCCCTGACCGGCGGACGGCTGATTATCGTCGATATGAGCGGCGTGCCCACAGTCAGGCAGAAAACCTTCCTGATCGCCCATGAGCTGACTCACCAGATTCAGCGACAGATTGCCGGCAGTCAGGCGGGGCAGGTCAAATGGCTGCTGGAGGGCATGGCCGAAACGACAGGGGCGCAGGTGGTTTCCCGCCGAGGCTACCTGTCGCTGGACGAATACAGAAATAACTGGCGGAGCGGGCTGCAGCAGGCGGCAGATAAGCCCGACCTCGCCGAACTGAAGAGTGCCGACGGCTGGTCGGCCTCCCTTGCCCGCTACGGTTCCGCGGCAACCTATAAGACGGCGGGGCTGGCGGCGATGACACTGACCGAGCGATTCGGCCAGCAAAAGGTACTGGACTATTTCAGCGGGCTGGGACGGGGTGAGAGTCCGGAAGATTCCTTTCAGAAGGCTTTCGGAATCCCAATGGCCGACTTTATCGCCGAGTACCGGCGGCTGGTCCGGAGGGCAGCGTCCTGAGCCCGGGAAAAAAATAAAGGCTTCGCGTGAAATCGCGAAGCCTTTATTTTGGAAGAGTTTGTAAGACTGGCGGAAAATTGTTTTTCTACAGCCATTTGCGGCGGCGGAAAAATTTCA
>JARLHY010000155.1 GCA_031292015.1 Negativicutes bacterium
GAAGTTCCTGACCGATTCGGGGATTTTCTTCTGCCTTAATGATATTTTGAAAGCCTTACAGTCAATTTACTAATTTTCCCCGAAGGGGAAAGGTTAACGGTATAGTAACTAAGAGAACGATAGCCACAATAATAACGGTATTCGTTAAACCGGCAAAATCACTCAATGTGCCGTAAATAGCCGGTGATACCGCTCCTGCCCCCAGTGTCATCGTATAAAAGATGGAGAAGGCCTGTTTCCTCTGCTTTTCTGAAACTAATTCAGGGACACTGCCATAAAGCACTGACGAGGTGCCGTTTAGTGCCACACCAAGAAAAGGCGCGAGTAATAATGAACTGCTAAAGGACAGAACAATCATACCGGCAATACATATTGCTGTAATACTTTCCGTTATGATAACCGAACGTAAGATCCCGAGACGGGTGGCCAATATACCGCAAAGCAATTTCCCTGTGGCACCACCAGCAAAAATGAGTGTAAGCGTAAAGCCTATTTGGGTGACATTAGCCCCTTTTTCTTGGAGAAGGAAGGGGAGGAAGGTCAAAAAACCCATCCGCGTGGCACTATCTATTATTCCTATTGTCGACAGTGACCAAAAGGCCTGATAACCATTCCATCCAAACAATAATGCGTTTCCCATTGGCTGATTCGTTTCTTTCGGCAAAGGAGAACCGCTCATGTGGATGCCCGGAGAGTTAATTAGAAGTATTAGTGCGGTCAATAAACCGAAGGTCGCGAGCAAACGACCTGCTGACTGCCAGCCGCAATATGCGATCAGAAAAGCTGCCGAACCAGGCAAAACAAGTTTGCCTATATCGCCAGCGACATTGTAGGTGCTTAATGCCGTTCGCCGGGCTTTGATGTCCGAATAAGCATCCGCTATGATAGAAGATGACACCGGATGTTGTACACTGGAACCTAAACCGCCTAATACTAACAATAAGCCCAGTAAAACAGGACTGATTGCGAAGCCCCACAACATAACCGCGAGACTGGTGATGATTGTTCCGATGAGCAATAGCTTTACTTGGCCGATTCGATTGGCAACGATACCGGTAGGCAGTTGAAACAAGGCCATCGAGCCGGAAACCAGAGTTTTCAAAAGGCCTACCTCGACAAATGTCAATGCCCACTGGGCTTGCCAGATAGGGAAGAAAACATAAATCATATCCGTAAAGCCATCATGAATGAAGTGGGCGAGACACCCTGTCGATAGTGCCTTCCACTTAAATTGTTCTTTTGGCGCTTGAATAACAGCACTTCTGCTCACGGCTTGCATCTCCCCAAAAATTAATTAAGAACTTTGAATGGTACCGTTGTTTCTTTGTTAACTTCATGTTAATTTTAAATAAAGAAATATCTGCTGTAAATCAAATAAATTTTGCGTTATATATAGAATGTTTCTATATTTGAGGAGGACAAAACTTATGTATGTTGCAGGAATCGATGCGTTTCTTGCCATTGTCCAGAACCAAAGTCTAAAAAAAGCGGCTGAACTGTTAAATTTAACTCAGGCTACTGTCAGTTATCGGCTCAAAATCCTGGAACAAGAAATGGGGGCTATCCTCGTTGAGCGAGGGAAAGGTATACACAAAATTACGTTAACACCGTTCGGTGAGAACTTTATCACGATTGCCGAACGCTGGAGTAAGTTAAAACAGGATACCGAGAAACTGCAAGCCAGCGGTCCCCAATTAAGTCTTTCAATCGGAGGATCGAATAGCTTAAATACGTATGTTCTTCCGCCGCTTTACCGGGCCTTGACCCAACACAGTCCCAGAATACGACTCCAGTTCCGCACACAACACTCCGTAGAACTTTGGGATACAATGGAGCGTCGGGAAATAGACGTAGCCTTCGTAAAAATGGAAAGAACAGTGCCCAACATGGATGTGGAACCGTTCTTTGTCGATGAGGCCGTATTGGTTAGACCTGCAACGCATCAAATTGGCGACTTACAACCAATCCACCCGACCGAGCTGAACTGTGAACATGAAATATATTGGAATTGGGGACCGGCTTTTCAAATATGGCACGACCGCTGGTGGGATCCGATTCGCGCAGCGTACATTCCCGTCGATATTGCTGGATTGATTTTTTCCCTTATGCAAGAGCCCAGACAATGGTCTGTTGTGCCAAAGTCCGTGGCCAATACGTTTGTCCAAACGGGGCAATTTGTGATTCAGCGGTTACTGGATTCACCTCCTAAGCGGGTCTGCTACAAGATTACCCACAAAAATAGTAAGCCATCCGTCCAAAGAAGTCTTTCTGTTTTGGATCAGTATATGGTTGATTTATTCAATAATAAATCAATTTGATTTTTTAAAGTACTCAGCATCTGGGCGTAGAGTTCATTCCTACTACCGTCTATTGGACAGTAGGATGCTAATTTTATTGGTAGTATCTTCCTTAAAAAGTCATTCCAGGAAGGAATTACAATACTTTTGTAGTAATATATCATTATAGGCAAAGCTGTCGAAAGATAGTGACGCAAAGCTATGGGTCTAAGAACGTATTGTTTATGACCGCCAAGCTGCTTACGGTATAGTGGCAGGGTGGTCATTTTTATTTATACTGTGGAGGAAGGCTTAGCGCAAACCGTGGTATGGCGCAATGCGCAGCCACGCTAGCTGAGAAGCTTTGGGCGTTCATATTGTCAACATAATTACTAAAATAGTAACAAGATAGACGCATATTTAGGATATGTGGGTGATTTTAGTGTTTGATAACATTTACGTAAAAAGGATACGCTTCCAAAAACTTAGAAGGCAATTGAAGATTAGCTTGCGAAGTCTGGCTGAAATTACCGGAATATCATATGATAAACTTCGCGAAATCGAAAACCGTCAGCGTCAGGCGACCGAGCGGGAACTGCTTGCTATCGCCGTTGCTTTTCATATGTCTGCAGAAGATATAGGAGTCTTAAGACAAATGACTCTCTGGTAATCCCGTAAGATAAAAGAAAAGACAAGTAGGGCTCCAGGAATTTATTCCTGGAGCCCTTTTATAATTATCCTTGAATTTGTATATCTTGGGCCTGAATGACCTGAAGGTTTAACATGACATGGGAATTGTTAGCCATCAAGCTCTTGTAGATGCTTTTGGGCGTTGTCAATGTTGGAATCTCCCGGCGCAGCATATGTAAGAAATGCTTTGAAATCAGCAAGTGCATTACCTGTCCGGCCTTTACCGACGTATGCTTTGCCCCGTGAATAATAAGCATTGGCAAATTTGTGTTTGAGTTTTATAGCTTTGCTGCAATCGTCTATTGCCTGATCGAACATTTCCTTATCAAGAAAAGCGGCCCCCCGATTATTATAGGCAAACGCGGCAAACCCGCTTACTGGCTGAAATGCCAAGGCTTCGTTATAGTCTTCTATCGCTTGGTCCGGCATTTTTTTAAAATGATAGGCACAACCCCGGTTGTAGTAGACTTCCGCATAGTTGGGATTCAGTGCAAGGGCTTGATTATAGTCTTCGATGGCCTGATCGTACATCTCTTTGCCATGAAAAGCAATACCGCGATAATTATAGGCTTCCTGGCTTCTAGAGTTGTTTTTTATCGCTTTACTGTAAGCAGTTATAGCTTGATCGAACTTCTTTCTATGAAGATATATGCTTCCCCAGCGGTGATAATACGTTCCCATGTTATAGTCGATAATATGCGTAATAACTATAAAGACAGACAGGAGTAACACTCTTTGCCACAAAGCAGTCCATTCAAACATCAAACTGGTTATTGTGAGGACAATGAATAAAATAATAGCAGCTGAATAAAACAAAGCGAATCTCAAATTGACGCTCATCTAAGTCATCCTTTATGGAATTTTAATGACTTCTGTCTTTAGCCGAACTCCTTTTTCAGGAGTGTTTTGGCTGGCTTGACACTGTTTTGCCATCAGCCTCGGTTAACCTACCGTCCAGGGTGCAACACTGCACTTCGCCTTGTTGGCTGTCGCATGCTACAAAATCGTTCATACCGGTAAACCGGACAGCGCTGAAGAACTCTGCCGAGCGTTTCGACAGACGGATAGGGCATGGAGGGGCTAAACGAGCGCACTTTATTTAATGATGAGGTTGGGTGAACGCTCTTTAAGGATTCTCAGAAAAAGGTCCTCTTCGACTGGTGATATAATGATAAGATCGCCATCAACAGTAGTGATTTCCAGACGCTTTAGCGACAACGCCGGAGACGCCAGCGGGTTGTTGGAGCGGCATACTTTTCTTAAACTAGCCAGATCCACCTTCCGTCGCAAGAATAGGGACCTTATTAATAGTTGTGTATTGCTTACGGTATATCCGGTGCTTTCGTTTAGCCAGCAGGCTAGCAGAGCGACAAGCAGGAAGACTAACACTGGGAGAAGTCGTCCGGTAAAGCCGGTTTGCGCAAGGAGCAGCAAAAGAATAACACCGAATAAAACAGTAAGGGACAGGCTTCGTCTGGAGGGGAAGTATACTCTGTCCTCCTCAAGGAAGCGGGGCTGATTTCGTTTTTTGAATAGGGGAAAAACGTCTTCCAGGTCTTTGTCGTACTTCGCCAACAGGGCAGGACCTATGAATAACAGCGGATAAGCGACAAGTCCGATGACCAGGATCAATATAACAGTACCCATTTTGCCCCTCCTGCGGCTGCAATTGAGAAAAAATTGCTTTTAACAACAAATTCCTCATAAAAGATGCAATTCCTTTCAGGCAGTGTATTTGATCATCAGATACTTGGTTTGAGCGTGTCCTCATCCGCCGGGGCGTTATTCTGAGGTATCGTTTATAAAGGCGTGTTTTGCGGGAAAGTGATTTTGAAACACGTTCCTTTCCCCGGCTCAGAACTTACTTCAATACTCCCGCCGTGCTCTTTGATCATATTTTCGCATATAGCCAGGCCCAGCCCTGTTCCAGTCTCTCTTGTAGTATAAAATGGCTCAAATATCCTACGCAGCTTTTCCTTTGGAATTCCGTGTCCGGTATCGCTGATTAGTAACGTGTTTGTCCCGTCGGTTGCCATTGTTTGAATACGCAGGACCCCGTGCTTATCCATGGCGTCAAAGGCATTTTGGCTGAGATTAAGTATTACCTGACGTATTTGTTTTGCGTCTAACAGCTGGTCTGTTACCTCTTCAGACAGATTAATCAATAGTAGAAGGTCCCGCTTTATTGCCTCGGGCTGAATCAAAGAGACAACCTCTGTAGTAATCGTGTTCAGATTGGCGATTCGTTTTTCTGTTGCCTTATTTCTTGCAAGAGAAAGAAAATCTGTTATCAGCGCCTCCACATGTCCAAGCTCCATTAGGACGATTTGAAATTGCTCTATGATATCTTCAGGCACTTTCTTTTGCAAAAACTGCAGGTAGCCTTTTACTGCTGTCAGGGGATTTCGGATCTCATGGGCGACTCCGGCCGCCATTTGGCCAATCAGATTCAGCCGGTCCAGGTTGTTCATCTCTTGCCGCAGCCTGTCATACTCGGTAATGTCGTGAAACAGTACCATTGCCCCGGCTAAAACTCCTTCAATTTTTGCCTGGACAGAATTGACGAGCAATGTTTTATCCTTGATTCTTCGTATTGCGTTCCTGAACTCTTCCCCCTGCAAGGTGGCATAGGTAACGGTACTCTCAGGAGCAATGCCTATAATTTCGGAAAAAGAGGCAAGAGATTTACCAACCAAATCTGCTTTCGTATGATTCGGACAGAACATATCCATATAGGCTTTGTTAGAAAATACATGGTTGCCTTCGTGGTCTGCCATGCGAATCGCCAATGGACATAGCTCCAGCAACGTCTCAAGCTTCATTTTATAATTTGTTTGCTCGCTAATATCCCGGACACAGACAATTAAACCTTCATCAATGACCCAGGCCTGTACCTCAACCCATTTGCCCTGAACAGGTGCGAACCCCTCCAGGTGCACATCCGTCCGTTCCCGTACGGCCCGATGATACTCCTCATAGAATATGGTTTCTGTGGTTGAAGGAAACTCCTCCCAGGTAACTTTGCCCAATAATTCATGACGGCAACGGCCCCAATATCGCTCTGCGGCTGCATTTAAATAAGTAAATCGCCACTTTTTATCAAACATATAAACAGCATCCGAAACATTTTCCAAGACTTTAACAAGAAATGTGGGGTTGTTGGGTACCATCTCAGTCCTGACCTCCCAAAAACTCTCATTATGTTTACATTTCGGACATTTTTTGACAGATCCTCCTTTAACTAACTGATATGAGAGAAATAAGCTTTGGGGAGTGGATCAATCGGCAATTCATTTTTTCTTGATTGTAGCTTGGTCACAATAAAGCCGCCTGTAAGGGCGGCATACTTATGACTTCATATGAATTTTTTGACGCATTCAGGACAATAATCATGAGTGAATTCTGCTTCGCTGTGCTTTCTGATATAAGTCTCTATCGGTATCCATTCTTCCTTTTCATCCCGTATTTTATGGCAGACAGAGCAAATTGGCAGCAGACCTTCCAGTTCAGTTATAAGGGATATATCTTCAATTAATACGAGAACCATATTGGTGTCGTTATAGTAAATCGGTGAAGTAGTCACTAAAAGAGTCAGACGCTTGATTTCATTACTATTAAGAATGTGGAAATTTCCTTTGTTGCGTACTATAGTTTTTCCCCCTAATGTTTGATTAACACTATTGCGAAGAACACATTTGGAACAGGCGGGAGTTCCGCCGCATCCGCCGGGCTGCGATGCATGAAGGCACTTAACAACTTCACCGCAGGGGCGTAAGTAGGCATCTTCGTTGGAGAAACAAAAAAATTCCTGGGCAGCAGTATTGATTGCCTGTACTTTTACCTCGGAGTTCGCAATAGCAATAGGAAAGGGTATCTTTTTTAACAAAAACTCAGAAAAATTAATCTCATCCGGTAAGAATATTTCCATAATTATACTCCTTTATATGACATGAATAAAAAGATTCTTCCAACTGGATAAAAAACCTTCAATTTCCGCTGCTTTGTCTTGACGACCTGTATGGCAGACAATAAAATAAGGGAAGTCAATTCTTTGGAGGTAGCAAGATATGGGTATTGTTAACTGTGCCGGATGTGGGAAATTATGCCTGGAGACACCGAATAGACTCTGCGCAAATTGCTTAAAGGGTCTTCTGGATAATGAAATCAAAGTGGCTGATTACCTTCGCCTTCATGAGCATTCATCCATCGATGAGGTATATGAGGCAACAAAAGTTGAAAAGGATGTTATTATTAAAATGATTCGGGAAGGAAGAATTATCGAAGGGAAACTGGCGTATCCATGTGAAAATTGCAATGCAACCATTAGCTCAGGGCGGATGTGTAGAAGTTGTATGGATAAAGCCTTGGAGTCGCTCGAACCCATGGCACAGAAAGGTCAGGAAGAAGATCGTAAAACCGGAGGAATGTTTATCAGCCGGACCTTTGAAAACAAAGATTGAAAGAGAGGCGGCGGCATAGTCATCAGCGGAGCTTGGCGTTGCCGCCGAGTCCTTAATATGCTGCAGATTCTGCTGAATACAAGATTCGTTTTAGCTGATCTGTAAGTAAAATAAAAAAAAGACCTTTGGAGGTCTAAGATTCGATCATGCTTCTTTTGTATTCTTTAAATATAAGTCTTCTCTTGTTTGACTGGCTGCTTGTCTAACCATCGAGTGAATTATGCTTTCAATATCTTGCGTGATATCATTTGCTATTGATGAGGTAACTTTCTCAGACGCATTTGGCACATGGGATTTTATTAAAGCGATTAATTGTTCACGATTGATCATGAAGGTTCACCTCCCGTATGGTGTGATAACTATATTATAAGACACAGAACGCTTGTTCGCAAGTGAGGATTTGATATTTTAACAATTGCATCATCTTTTTAGTTTTCGACGGGCTTACGGCAATTTTGCTTGTAAGCTTTTTTGTTGTATGAAAGAGCAGGAAGATTCATTTCCTTTGAGTCCAATAGAGGAAACTTACAAGGAAAGAAGAAAAAAGAGAAAATAGAAGAATAAATCTGAATAAGGTCATCTTAGTAATAAGAGAGGTCTTTATGAGGATACAATTAGAAAAATTAATTGGAAATGATAATCCAATAGAATATCGTATCTTGAATTTGTTGCTGATAATCGGTATTGCTTTGTCCGTTATCAGCACTATTATTAACTGCGTAATCGGTGTCGGGCTGGAAATGATTGCAATCAATGTTTGCACCGATATAATCCTGCTTTGTTTTTACTATGCCGCGGTTGTCAGGAAAAAGTATGGCGTAGTCACTTCGTTGGCCATATTTTCGATGATTTTTATTTTCACGCCCAGCATGTGGCTTTTTAACGGCGGCCTACTGGGGGGGTCAACGGCGTATGTAATATTTTTCTCCTCTGCCATTGCGCTTCTGCTGAATGGGGTTAAGCGGATTGTCGCAATAGCAGGTCTGATAGGAATTATTTTGTTTCTTGTGTTTCTGGAATATAACAATCCCTCTTCGATCATTGGCTATAGTAATGACTTTACCAAGTATACCGACGTAGCAATCAACCTGATCATCGTTCTTGTTACAAATTCGGCTGCTTTCGGGCTCTTCATGAAATTCTATATCAAGGAACAGCACAAAGCCAGGGAATATCTGCTGCAGGTTGAGCAACAGAAAATGGACAGTGCGTTAAGCCGGTTCGACAGGTTGAACCTTATCGGCGAGATTGCCGCCAGCATCGGTCACGAGGTCCGTAATCCCATGACGACGGTAAGAGGATATCTGCAGCTCTATCAAAAGAAATATCAACAACATGAAGAGCAGTTTGACTTGATGATTAATGAAATAGACAGAGCCAACGCCATTATCACCGAGTTCTTATCGTTAGCCAAGAACAAACGGGTAGATTTAAAATTAGGCAATCTGAATACTACCATCACCAACCTGTTTCCGCTTCTCCAGGCTGATGCCTTCAGGACCGGACACTATCTGAATCTGGAAACAAGCGATGTTCCGGATGTCCTGTTTGACGACAATGAGATACGTCAACTGCTGCTGAATCTGTTCCGGAACGCGCTGGAGGCCACGCCGGAACGCTGTACGATAACAATAGCAACCAAAGTGGATTACCAATGTGTGCATCTGTCGGTTCGGGATACCGGGCCGGGCCTGCCTGATCTCGTACTGCAGAATATCGGCAAACCATTTGTTACAACCAAGGAGACAGGTACCGGTCTCGGCTTGCCGGTCTGCTACAGCATCGCGAAAAGACACAACGCCGAGATCGATGTGGAAACAGGGGCCGGCGGAACAACTTTCATGGTGAAATTCAATTTGCCTTCGTAGAACAAGAAATGAAGCAGCTGGAAAAACAGGCGACAGACCCTCAGCCATCAGGCTGAGGGCCTGTTTTATAATTTGAAATTGCCGACCATGATTTGCATTTTCTCGGCCATCGTTGCCAGTTCGCGGCTTGCAGTGGCTATTTCTTCGATCGAGGCTGAAATATGGGCGGTGGAAGAAGACACTTCCCCGGTTTGTACCGCGGTGCTTTTCGCAATCCCGTGAATTTCCTGCACAACAGATACAATCTGCCGATTGCCGACATTGACATTTTGCACGGCTTGAGACGTGTCCTGCGTTTGCCTGGCGACATGCTGTACCAGAGTGATGATCTCCCTGAATGCATTGCCGGCATTGGCAACCGCCGCGATTCCTGTCTGAACTTCTTTCGTCCCGGAATTGATCGTCTCCACGGCCTGGATCGTCTCTGTTTGAATTTCGCCTACAAGAACAGCGATCTTTTGGGCTGCTTCATGAGATTGTTCTGCCAGTTTCCGAACTTCCTCCGCAACAACAGCGAACCCGCGGCCGTGCTCTCCGGCGCGGGCGGCTTCAATCGCCGCGTTGAGAGCCAATAAATTAGTCTGACTTGCGATGCCGGAAATCGTCTCCACAATCAGCCCGATTTCCCGTGAGCGCTCCCCGAGACCGGTTACAGCCTTGGCAGAATGGAACACGGTTTCTTCGATGACTCCCATCTCCCGCACCACCGTATCCACCAACTGGCCACCGTTATTGGCCGCCGCTGTCGTCTTGTCCATGACTTCAGCCATATTCGTTGTATTGGCGATCGCTGTATTGATCCCGCTGGACATTTCTTCCACTGCTTTTACAGCTTTGTCAACAGATTTTAATTGCGTATCAGCCCCGTTGGCCACACCTTGTATCGATTTGGCAACAACCGCGGTAACCTCAACTGTCTCTGAGGCCCCGGCAGTGAGTTGCTGGCTGGAAGCAGCAACAAGTTCTGCCGCCCGTGCGATATCGGTAACCAATTGTCCCAGTTTCCTGCACATTTTGCCTGCAGCTTCAGCAACCCGCCCGGCCTCGTCTTTGGAAGCATCGGACAGGCAGACCGATAAATTTCCGAGGGCAACTGCCTCAAGATTATCAATAACGTCTTCAAATCTTTTGGCCATCTGCCGTGCGAAATACAATCCTATTAACAGCGCCAGAACAATCGATATTGCGGCAATTGTCACGATGCTGACAACAACTATATTGGCGAATTTGCCGATATTACTGGCCAACTGTTCCGCCGATCGGGAATTGTGACTGCTGATTTCGTGCCTCATATCGGTCGCGATTTGAAAAATGGGTTGGCTTTGGAGAAACAAATTATATGCTTCCTGATTTTTTCCGCTGGTAGCCAGCTGGATAATGTCAGAACGAGCTTTGCGATAGGCCGTCAACTCGTTGGTAAGCTTGTCCATCGTACTTTTTTCAAATTCGTCCAAGCCTCGTTTGATGAAGGTATCCTGGAGCTGATTGATTTTCGCTGTATTCGCTTCAACTTGTTTCAAAAATGCTTTTTGGTTTTCCGGATCATTCGATAAAATAATTTTGAGTAAAGTCCCTTCCGAATCTTTACTTAACAGTCTTACCTCTTCGATATCCAAAATGCCCAGGGTGTGGTGGGCGTACATTCTGCCGGCATAATCGACCATTTTATTTTCAAAATAAAAAGTTGATAAACTCAATATCAAAATTCCGATAAAATTGACAACAAGTAAAATGATCATTTTTTGAAATATCGTTAGATTCCGCAAGAGTTGCATCGTATTCCCTCTCCTCATTAAATATTCTTATAAACGGACCGGCCTTGGATCAGGATTTTGGCAAAGCAGCTTTATATTGTCCGGCTGTAACAATTATTAACAGAAAATTCGACAAAAACAAACATTTTCCTGCTGCCTGCGAATAACTTGTCTCATACGATATTGCGAAAAGCCGGGACGGGCGATGCTTTCGGCGTAGAGGTTTGGGGGCCAGCGTTCATAGGAGGGTGGTTGAATTCACTTTGCTGCTTCATAACAAAACAAGGGCCGCTGGTATTGATCCAGGGCCCTTGTTGCCTTTGTCGATTTCCGACAGAAAATTTCCACAAAATGACTGATTGCCGTGCTATAATGTAATCAAAGATATCCCTAACCATGAGCAAGCTGAACAATAATCGACAGTGATCGACTGCCGCTTTCAGCTAACGAAGAAATTGTAGTTACCGTAATGACAATATGGTGGAATATTACGCAATATAATGCTAATTTTCTCTGAAAAAACGTCGCCGGTCATAAAACTCATTGGAAAAACTGGATTCTTCTTTTCGTCCGATCTGCTTTTAGAAAAAAATGACAGATTCAAATAATTTTCGACAAAATGTGTTAAATATTGCAGGAATTCCAGAAGTTGTTATCAAATATATACAACGACCCGCTAGAAACTACAAAAAGGGAGTTGTACATTATGAAATCTACCGGGATGGTAAGAAAAACCGATGAACTGGGGAGAATCGTACTTCCCATCGAATTGCGCCGGACTCTCGATATCGCTTACAAGGACGGACTGGAAATCTTTACTGACAACAACTGTATCATTCTTCGTAAATATCAGCCAGCTTGTGTATTTTGCGGCAATGCAAGCGAGATTACCAACTTCAAGGGTAAAAACATCTGCACAGATTGCCTGTCCAACTTTGAGAAAAAATAGCTGGTATTGGCAGCGGAACCCGAACAAGAATCCTGAAGAACGCTTTTATGGAGCTGATGTTCATGTACGAGACAATAAAACATGAATGTGGTGCCCGGGCCCATCTTGTCAACAAATCATTGGTTGCCGGTTGGAACCTGTATTGTTGCAACCGGTGCGGGACGACTTTCTTCAAATGGATCACCAAAGAAATGTTCGACAAAGCCAGCAAAGCGCAATAGCAATCCGCTGCAAATCGGAATGGGCCTAAATATCGGTCTTATGCTTGCTTTTAGGTTACTCCTGCCTGATTTTGTTCTTTTTCTGTCCCCAAGCCACCGTCGAAGGTGGTTTTTTTTGTCTGGTTCGACTTTTAACATCGTAATCGCGTGATTTAAAAGCAGGAACGGTCATTGGCGCGTAAAGGCAACTGTGATCTTTCTTTGCTCCCGTATATATCAGACATGAGCGCAAAGCTTGCTCGGTATGAAGCCACGGCCGGGAGGCCGCAACTGATGGTGCACCCCTGGGACCGCTTTGTCCCGTTCGGAATACCTGAAAGTACATAACACCTGATTTTTGCCTGCGTCAATTGCAGCTATCTTCTGTCCTCCGCGATCCGCACTTTTTTCAGTTGCCTGCCAAAAAGGATCGCTTGTTTATGACTTGGCATATAAACATCGATCCGGTTTGCGGTAATCGCCCCACCCCGGTCGGTCACAACAAATTCGCCCATTCCCTCGATGTGGACCCTGGTTCCAAACGGTATACTCTCATCCATGGCAATATGCCCGATTTCTACGTGTACGCCGCTGGCAGTAATGCCGTCATCTTTGTCGCAGCTGTTGATATCGTCGGTGTAAGCGGTCACTTCCGCCACCATTTCGCGGTACGCCGGTTGAACTGGCTGTGCCTGAATGGCCTGGTTGCTGTATTTGTGGGTTTCGGCGTGGCCGGTACTGGCGTTTGCAAGATGTGAAAGAAATAATGAAAGGGCCAAAGCGACCGCTCCCGCCACTCGCATGAGTCACCCCTCCTTGTTGATTGGTGGTTTGTCATAGATGCAAGTTTTGTGCCAGTATCAATAAGACGGGATTGCCCGGTTCGCCATCCTTTCATCCGGTTAAGCCGCTGAAAGGATGCGGCCGGGCTTTTATATAACAATGACTTCAGATTGGCATGCTTTTTGCATTTGTAAATGATTGGCTGAAAAGGAAAGCACGATTGCTTCGTAAAACCGCGGGAAGATGCCCCGCAGCCGCAGCCGGACCGCTTCGGAGCTGAACCTTCGGGAGGGAGCCGGAATGGACCGTGCATTTTTGGTACAGACTGTGTAATTCGGTATACCAGGCAGGACAACAGCAAATCGACATGATCACGCAGGAGGGTGAAAAACGTGTTTATCCCGGAAAAATTGATTAACCTTTGCTCAGGACTTATTCAGGGGGCGACGATGGAGTCGCGGGTGACCGGACAACTGATCGAAAGACTCTCTACCGAGCGAAACTTGAGTGCCTTGGGACCGGTGCTGGCGGCAATGTCGCAAACGCCGCCTGCCGTGCTTAAGGTGGGGCGGAACGACAAATACAGAGGGGCCTGCTGGCTTGCGGCCATTGCGTTCTTTGCGCTGGCCTGGCAGTATAGCTGGGCCTTCCTGCCGATGCTGATTCCGGTCGCGTTGCTCTATTACCGGAACCGGAAAGAAGAGTATGATGCGGTTGTCTTTTTATCGGCCCTGATGCTGAGCCTGGAGATTTTGTCCCACGATTTCGCCGGCTGGGGGACGGCGTATCCCAAGGCGAAAAGGCAGGCTCACGAAATACTCGTCAAAACTGCGCAAAATCCCAGTGCCATTGAATTCTTGGACTTCATCTTACTGCAAGGTCGAAAGGCCGAGCCCGACTGGGCTGAACAATTTGCCCCTTACGCGCGGAATCTGGCTTCATAGCGAGGGAGGTGCCGGTTTTGACAGTAAATCTGTTTTATGAAAAAGCCCCGGCGATTTTGGCCGTTGTTGGCATTTCCTTCGGCCTGGCCGGGTATTTTGCGGATAAATATTTACAGACTGTGAACCTCGACATAACCTGGGTGATCTGGGGCACTACAGCGCTGGTACTGGCTGTCTGTGGGAGACTGTTGGGCCGGATGCTGAGACAGCTGGACCTGTTCGCTGCAGTCGACCCCTTGACAGGCCTGCTCAACAGGCGGAGTTTTTGCAAAGTGCTGGAAATCGAGTACAGACAGCAAACCCGGGCGAAGTCCGGTTTGTGTCTGGCCATCATCGACATCGATAATTTTAAAACCGTTAACGACAGATACGGTCACAATATCGGCGACACGGTATTGAAGAATCTGTCCGCAGTGCTGGCCAGGAATATTCGCGCCTATGACACCATCGCCAGATGGGGCGGCGATGAGTTTGTCCTGCTTCTCCCGCACACCGAAATCGCCGGTGCCAGGGTTGTGGTGGAGAGAATAAAACAGGCGGTGACCCAGACCGAATGGGACCAGAATTTGACTGTCAGCGTCGGGCTGGTCGCCGTGTCCGAGAACGCTGACCTTGAGCAGGTGCTCGCTGTGGCGGACCAGGCCCTGTATCGGGCGAAACAAAAGAGAAACTCGGTGGTGGCCAGTGCTTAGGTTGAATTGTATAAACCTTGGAAAAACAGGAGGCATAAACATGAAAAAATTGGTGATACTGTTTTTGTTACTTGTTTTCACCTTTCCGTCTATCGCCCGGGCCGAAGACAACAGGCAAGTCAATCGGCAGGATAACAGGCAGGACAATCGGCAGGATAACAGACAAGTCAATCGGCAAGATAACAGACAAGTCAATCGGCAGGACAACAGCCGCCATGACTGGTCCCATCCGATGTATCACGGCGACAATTGGCATCAGGGCGATTTTCCTGTTGACGCGAACTCGCCTTTTCGCTGGCATGAACCCTTCAGCTCGGCTCGGGAACGCTTCGGGTCATCAGATTATCGCCTGGACCGCGTCAACGACCGGGCTTGGGACGACCGTTTCCCCGGATTGCACTCCTTCCGCTGGCGGGACACAGACCAATACGGCCGGGGATTTTGGTATCGTGGCGAGCGGATCAGAGACTGTGTCCTGTTTTTTGACGACTGGGACGAACTTGTCGGCATCGGTTTCATGTTTGACGGGGTGTTCGTTTTTCTCCGCGACGATATGCAAAGCTACGAACGCGACGAGTCGTTCTTTGCCGAGTGGTGGAGGCGTCGCTGACGGTATACCGTTGGTCGAGCCGGGGCGTGATTCGGGAAGGAGAACAGGAATTCCTGCCGAAGAGTTACGACACAGTGAAAGGAGCTGATGGCGTGAGACCGAAAATTTTCTGGAAGACTTTTGTCGTTCTGACAGCCTTGCTGGCCATGACGGTTTCCCTGGCGAGCGCGGCGAGCGTGGAAGAAAAGCGGGAGGCAATTCGTAAGTCGACGAATCAAACCTTGGACAAATTGTACAGCATTCATCCCAGCGCCAGGAATGCTGTCGAAAATGCGCAAGGATACGCTGTGTTCGGCATTTCCGATGTTAAAATCGTTTTCTTCGGCGGCGGCGGCGGCAAAGGTATGGCTGTGGACAACAACTCCGGCCAGGAAACCTTTATGAAGACCGGCGACGTCCAGATCGGCCTGGGTCTCGGTATTAAGAAATTCGACGTGATCTTTGTCTTCGAGAGTGAAAAAGCGCTGGACAATTTCATCAACAAAGGCTGGGAATTTGGGGGCCAGGCTACCGCTGCTGCCACGGACAGCGTGAGCGGCGGCTCTTTGCAGGGGGCGGTTTCCGTCGGCGAGGACATGTGGATGTACCAGTTGACCGACAAAGGACTGGAACTCAGCCTGACTGTCAGGGGTATCCGCTATTATAAGGACAGTGACCTGAACTAAAAGATGCAAACCGCAAACGCCGGGCGAAAGCCCGGCGTTTCAGGTTGAAGACAAAGTAGACGGAACCGGGAGGGGAATTCCTCCGCTACGGACGATATCCTACGCCGTTTCACATGGCCGCCACGCCATCCTTGGCGCGGCCAGTACTAGGCCATCCTTGGCCGTCGCCGGCAGCATAGCTGCCGACGGCTGGGGACATTAGTGAAACTAAGACTCGGGGTGAATTTTCCCGAGTCTTTAGTTTTTACTTATCCATGACTATGGGCGAGTCCCGCTGCGGAAAACTCCTCCCGGTTCCTGTCTAACAGCTCAAAATAGGTTTAGTTGAACTCAAGGCCAGCAAAGGTGTCCGGCGGCGTAGAGGACAAGCAGATACACGACGCTTCAGCGGCGTTGTAGTTGCTTGGTTAGGCGCTGTTGGCGTAGTCGGCAAGCTCGCCGCACGCGCGGTCAAGGATGACCGAGCGAGGAGCCCCTGCGCATGCACGCGCATGGGCGACGGTGCTCGCGGGGCGCAACCGCAAGCCATACAGCGCCTTAATCCGGAACTGGCGTCGACCGGCACTTTTGCGGTGAAAGGAGGGAAAAGCCTGAATGAGAGGGAAAGGCATCGTTGATAACGGCTGGGGATAAGATTAAAAAAAGATTTTTTCTCGCGTTATTGTACCGCCAAGTCAGCGAGCTGAACATGGTTTGTACAACAAATACACACACTTCTATACCGTTTGGTTCACATTGCTGACCTCTCCGCAGCAGCCGCAAGTCCGCGCCTTCGATAACCCTGTCAGTCGCAGGCTGTTGCTGTTACTTGGCATGACTTTTGCATACAAATATAGACAAACTCCGTATAATCGCAAAAGCAAACAAAACATCCAAGTGGTCGGCAAGGACCAGTGGCGATACCGGCAAACGGAAGGAGGTGTGAAAGGTGAGATCAACTGGAATTGTACGCAGAATTGACCAGATCGGCAGAGTGGTATTGCCTGTTGGGCTTCGGCATACCCTTGAGATCAAAGACAATGACGGGCTGGAAATATTCACTGATAAAGACCGCATTGTTCTGCGCAAATACAAGCCGACATGCCTGTTCTGCGGCACGAGCGACGATATGAAAGAATTTAAGGGAAAAAACGTCTGCAAAAAATGTCTGTCCATCATAAAATAAAAAGCAATCTGGGTTCAAGGCTTGCACTGAAGATGATTAGTGCTTCATTGTCGGCCTCTGCCCGGCCGGGCGGGTCGCGACGACTCGCAAAGAGCAAAGAGGTGATAGCCGGATGAAACAGTTAGTACTAGGGGGATTTTTGCTCTTCGCCGCAATTGGTATTTGGATTTTTTCAAGGAACTCGGCTGAAAAAAATGACCCGTCCCGAACCGGCATCCTGGCTGGCCTGACAGTCGCGCTGTTTTCGGTGGGGGCGTTTAACATTGGTGGCTGGTTGATTGCTGCGACCATCAGTCTTTCGCTGAATACGGACAGCGAAATATTCGTCCGGTGGCTCTTGGCAGTGCCGCTGATCCTGACGTTCGTCATTATGCTGGACCCTCGGCGGGCCGTGTCGCCAGGAGCGGTGCAGCGCAAAACGGAGAACCCCAAAAGAGAAGTGCTCCCGCCCGGACTGCGCTATTACAGGCAATTGCGACAGACTCGGAGTCCGTGAGCCGGCTTGTCTTCCGAAGCTTTTGAATACGTTACCGCTTCACACGCATTGGACCGATTGGTGAACCAAAACGGACAATGCGTTGTTTCTTTATCGGCCGTGCCCCGCCATATAAGGGATCGCGGCTTGGCATATATCTTGCACTAATAATTAGTGCCTGAACTCTTTCGGTCTTAGTCAGAGGAATAGCCCAGTATATTGTGGAGACTGGCTGACAGGTAAAAGCGGTTTCTAAACGAGAGGAAGGTAATTCCATGAAACTGAAAGCTGCTTTTGCGCTCACTTTACTGCTTGTTGCCGCGTTATTGATCGCGACCACCGCCACAGGCGCAACCTAACCGGACTACACCGCCAAAATCGTAAAACCAACTGTATGGGCAGCTATCAAGTCAAAGATACCTGGCAATCTGTTGGTGGTTATCGTAAATTAGTGCTCCTCCGATCAAGGCGGACTAATACAGTCCGCCGATTGTATGATCGGCGCCGGGAAATCGGGTGGTTGGCCGACTGCGGCTGAAGAGGAGGGATCCCATGGTCTGGGAGAAGGACGGCAAGGAGAACTCGGCGTCCGAGCAGATTTTTTGCCGGGCCCGGATCTTGTGCCTGGACGATGATAAAGGCCTTGGCCGCCTGCTGCAAAAAAGGCTCCAGCGCATGGCCTGCGCAGTAGATGTCGCTTTTGACGGGGAAGAGGGTTTGCGGCTATTCGCCAAAGGCAGCTACGATGTTGTTATCACCGATTATCACATGCCGCTCGTCGACGGCCTGGAAGTTCTCCGACGGCTCAAAGACAGTGTCCCTGTTATCGTCCTTACCGGCGAAGGCGACGCTAAAGTCGCAGTGGAAGCCATGAAACTGGGCGCAGCCGACTATGTCACCAAAGATATTAACGGTGAATACATCGAGTTTTTACCCTCAGTCATCGACCGGGTATTGGAACGGCAACAGCTTATCAGCGACAGAAAGCAGGCGCTGGCCGAACTACAGGCGAGCGAAGCGCGTTATAAGGCGGTAATTGACGATCAGACCGAAGTGATTTGCCGGTTTGTCCCTGGTGGCAAATTGACCTTCGGCAACCTGGCCTTCTGCCGATACTTCGGGATTAAACCGGCCGACATTATTTTTCAGAACATGGTCAAAATACTTTCCCGAAAAACCTACCAAAATATGAAGTCGGTTTTGAAAGCGCTCACCCCTGAAAAACCTGTGGTGATGGGAACAGATTGCGTGAAGATGTTTGACGGCAAAGAGCATTGGCTGCAATGGACAGGCCGCGCCATATTCGACAGTCATCGGAAACTGCGGGAATATCAGATGGTGGGACGCGATATCACCGAACTAAAATCCATCGAAGAAGCCCTGCGGGAAAGTGAAGAAAAAAACAGCGCTCTCCTGAGCGCAATACCTGATACCATTCTGCGGATCGACCGGCAGGGAATATGCGTCGACCTGCGGACGAAAAACGAGCCGGTGCTTAACTTGTCGCCCGACTCTATCGGCAAAAACATTACCGCCTTTTTGCCCCCGGACGTCGCAGTCCTGCTGCGTGGCCATCTGGGCAGGCTATATAAGGAAGGAACCGGTCAGATCTTTCAGTTCAAAATCCGTCAGGGGGATAAAGTCAGCCACCAGGAGGCAAGACTTCTGTTGGCCGGCAGCGATGAAGCGCTGGTCATACTCCGCGATGTCACCGAACGTACGGAACTGGAACAGCAGCTGCAATACCTGAGCATCCACGACAGCCTGACCGGACTTTACAATCGGGCCTATTTCGAAGAAGAGATGCGTCGCCTGGAAAGCAGCAGGTATGATCCTGTCGGTATCGTCATCTGTGATGTCGACGGACTGAAAATAATCAACGACAATCTGGGGCACGGCCGGGGCGATCAGCTGCTCAAGGCTGCCAGCAGCGTCATTCTTCAGGCTTTTCGTGACAGTGACGCCGTTGCCCGCATCGGCGGCGATGAGTTTGCTGTATTGCTGCCCAACGCTTCCCGGCCGATGCTGGAAGGAGCCTGCCGGCGGCTGCGCAGAATAGTAGCCTGCTACAACGCGGACAAACCCGAAATCTACCTTAGTATTTCCGTGGGAGCCGCGGTGCGCAGCGACGAGACCCAACCCCTGGGGGAAGTTTTTCAGCAGGCCGACGAAGCCATGTATGGCGACAAACTGCTCCGAAGCAAGCCGGTGCGTAGCGCGATCGCCCAGAGTCTGCGTGAATATCTCGAACGCAGGACAATCTACAGCAAGGAACATTCCGATCGCGTCAAAGCTTTGATGCGCGCTTTTGCCGACTCGCTGCGCTTTGGTCAGGAGAGATACCCTGATCTCGAGCTCTTCTCCGAATATCACGATATCGGCAAGGTAGCTCTGCCGGAAAATATCTTGGCAAACAACGGAATCATCGACAGCGAGCAATATATATTGATCAAGCGTCACTGCGAGGTCGGCTACAGGATCGCCATGGCCACTCCTGAGCTCACTCACATTGCCGACTGGATACTCAAACACCATGAGTGGTGGTCTGGTTCAGGTTATCCGCTCGGGATAAAGGGGAGCGCAATTCCACTGGAATCCCGGATGATGGCTATTGCCGACGCTTTCGAAAGCATGACCGGCGGCCGCAATTTCCGGGCGCCCAAATCACAGGAGGCAGCCTTGGCGGAACTCCGGCTCTGCTCCGGAACACAGTTCGATCCGGAACTGGTGGAGGTTTTTTCCACACTGATCAGCGATACAGCCGACGGCTATTTGCCGGCATGATCGCTCATAGGTTAAGACAGGTGCGAGGTCTTGAAATCTCACGGCGAAGGAGTGGCGAGAAATGGAACCGATTAAAATATTGCTTGTAGAAGACGACCCCGGGCATGCCCGGTTGATAGAAAGAAACCTTCGCCGTGGCGGAATTACCAACGAAATCGTTCCTGTTGACAATGGCCAGGGCGCCATTGACTACCTCGAAGGGGCGTGCACGTATGGCGATCACAAAAATCTCATTGTTCTTCTCGATCTCAACCTGCCGGTTATCGACGGCTATCAAGTGTTGCAAAGAATCAAGTCCAATCCCCGGATGAAAAAGCTGCCTGTCATCATATTGACCACCACCGACGTTCCCTTGGAAGTTGAGCGATGTTACGAATTGGGCTGCAACATTTTTGTTACCAAGCCTGTTCGCTATGATGATTTCTGCAGTGCGGTCCATAATCTGGGGCTGCTGATATCGACGGCCACAATCCCATGACCTGTGAATAAACCGGCAAACCGCTCGGTGACGACCGTCTTCAGGCCGTTTGCGATGTCTCCGGATGCACGACAGCCCTGCGAACCCAACTGCTACGCGTAGTATATGTACGCTTGCCATGGGTTTGCGGGGCTGTCGCTGCAGAGAGGGCTTATCCACAAACTGAAAAACCCCTCCAGAGAGAAGGGGGCTTTATCCTGCGTCAAGCTGTCGTTGGTTCAGCAGGCAGCATTTCATTCTTTGAAATCGGAAAATCCATAAGGATTGAGTGTGACAGTAGTACCGATGCAGTTATCGTTCTGATCGAATTTATAGATAATCTTCTTCACCGCGACGTCCGGCGCGATGGAATTACCTTCGATGTCGCAATATTTGACAACAGTTCTGGCAACATCGAACAAATGAGGTTGGTGTATTAACGCATTCACCGATCGATCCTCCTTTTACCACTTCGAAGTTTATAATTTCTACATTATCCACCATATTCCTGCAAATAAAGACAGAAAAATAAAACAAATACAAAAATTAACATGTAATTAAGAAAAAGCCTGAAAGTAAATAAAAAAATAGTTGAATATTTTCCAATCTATAGATAAAATGGTAATGGCTGGATGCGGCGAAGGGATATTTTAGAACTTACTTGTACTGAACAGTAAAAGGTTTTTGTTTCGGAAAAGGAGGCATAATGGTAAAGGGGTTTAAGATACTGCAACTTACAGGAAACATGGACTCGTTGCGGGAAAAATTGCAAAAACTGGTGAAGACAAAAGGATTGGTGGATGAGGAAGTACTGACACTGAGCCGGGAGCTGGACGAGCAGATTGTCTATTACCTCAGGGTGCTGAAAAACTCGAGCCGCCTGTAACCACAACCGGGCTATCAGCCATTTTTTTTTGGCCAATCTTCCCTGCCGTCGGTCACATCTCGGAATAAAACAGGAGTTGTGCCCAGCGACAGCAAACTAATAGATAAGGGTGCAATCGGATACCCGACCCGGCGGCGATAGACGCCGGCAGACGGAGGATTGGTAATGAGAAGGATCAATAAATGGTACATGCTGCTCGGAGTGGCGCTGCTCACCACATCGGTCGGGCTGTATAGCGTTCACTATCTTATTTTCCGGGACGCTCAGCATCTCCTGAGTTTTTTGCTTGAAGCCGTTGCGTTCGTTCCCCTACAGGTTCTCCTCATAACCTTCATCATTGAAGAGCTGCTCAACGAGCGGGAAAAAAGATCTACCATAAGCAGGCTGAATATGGTTGTAGGGGCCTTTTTCAACGAAATTGGCATCGCCCTGCTCGCCAAACTTCCGGCCTTTGACGAAAATCCTCAGCGCGTGGCGCCTCACCTGCTGGTGAACGGGCAATGGGATGACAAGCAGTTTTTGAGCGCCCGTCGATTAATCAGCCGCCACGATTTTAGGATAAACAGCCAAAAAGGCGATCTGAATGATCTGAAAACTTTCCTTGGCCATCGCAAGACCTTCCTCCTCCGGCTCCTGGAGAATCCGACTCTGACCGAATACGAATCCTTCACTGAAATGTTGTTGGCGGTGTTTCATCTGAGTGATGAATTGTCGCGGCGGGAAAAGACCTCCGATCTGCCTGCCGACGACTATCACCACCTTTCCATCGACACCGGTCGGGCTTACCGGGCATTGATCTTTGAATGGCTGCGCTTTATGAATCATCTGAAGCACGATTATCCTTATCTTTTTTCCCTGGCGGTAAGAACCAACCCCTTCGATCCCGAAGCCTCGGTGATCGTCAAAACTTCATCGAAGTAACCATAAGAGGCAATCCATGGAGGATTGCTTCTTTGACTATGCCACCCGGCTGACAGCGTACACCGGCAGGAAAAGTCCCGCTTGCCCCGAAATACTTCATAATTGAACCTTTTTCGACACTCTCAAATAAACCGGCAGGAAGGTAGCTATGGCTAAAAAAAAGGAACGAAGATGGACCGACAGGAAAATCAGCATTCGGAAAAAAGTGGTGGCGATTTTCTTCACCGTTCCCTTTGCGATACTCCTTGGGGCTGCCGGTATTTTTGCCTTCCGGGAAACAGTGCTCACGCCACAGCTGTTGTCCACGCTGAGTATTGCTTCCTACATCCTGGCTTTTGTCGGCATGGGGCTCAGCGCGGGCTTCAATCGCAGTCCGCTGTTTTTTGTCCTGCTGCTGCTGACCCTCAGCCAGGTCGCTTTCTCGATGCCGGTGACCGGGCCGTTGGCCGCCGCGGACTATTACGATGTGGTCTACTACTTCTCGTGTCTGCTGCTGCCGCTGAACATCCTGGTATTTTCCCTGTTGAAAGACCGGGGTACCTTCACTGTTCAGGGAAAAAGAAGGCTCGGCCTGATCCTGGTGCAACTGCTTGTCGTAGCGGTGGTCATTTTGTCCCGGGACGCCGACATGCTGGCGTACATTCATCAGGACCTGGCGTCGTCGCCATTATCCCTGAACACGCCGCTGACGGCAAAAGCCCTGGCCGTGAGTTCCGTCGCCATTTTGGCCCTCCTTTTGCGCCAATCGACCCGGGTTATTCCGGTGGACAACGCTTTTTTTCATGCCTTGCTGGCCCTTACAGCCGCTTTTCACTTTAAATTCCCGGCTTTGCCCCTGTTTTATACTGCTACGGCGGCGATGCTGACTACCGCTGCGATCCAGGATTCTTACGCTATTGCCTATCTCGATGAACTGACTGGGCTCCCTTCCCGCCGGGCCCTGCAGGAAGATCTGGGCAAGTTGGGGGATAAGTATACCGTGGCAATGGTCGACATCGATTTTTTTAAAAAGATCAATGACAAATACGGTCACGACGTCGGCGATGATGTTCTTCGCTTTCTTGCCGCCGCTCTGGGCCGGGAAGTAGTTGACGGCGGCAAGTCCTTCCGTTATGGCGGCGAGGAATTTATCCTTCTTTTTCCGGACAAGGACTGCGAAGAGGTGCGTCCCTTTCTTGAAGAACTCTGCCGGACCATCGCCAAGCGCCCTTTCATTCTTCGCGGCCGGTCGGCCGACGACAGGAAGCTGAGCGTAACCGTCAGTATCGGCTGCGCCGAGCGGCTTCCCGTCCATCAGAAGCCGGACGAAGTCATCAAGGCCGCTGATATCGCCCTATACCAGGCCAAAGAGGGCGGCAGGAACCGCGTCGTCGGCTGAGGAGGAAGGGAAGTTTTATTTGGCAGCCTGAACATGAGTCCCGGGTCATGGTGATCCGGGACTTTTACCTTATTTTCCGGCCCGGGTTCTGATGATAAACTGGGGGAAAAAGGAAGCTGGTGTGAAAGGAATGCGAAACAGCGGGTTGATCATCCTGGCCTTGTTGTTTGCGCTGCTGGCCGGCTGTGGTCAGGCGCCGCCGGAAAAGCGGGGGCCGGTAAAGGCTGCCGCTCCGGACGCCAGGGTTATCGTCTACCTCAGCGGGTTCGTCCACCAGCCGGGTATCTATCGCGTGCCGCCAGGGACTTCTGTCCAAACGGTCATCGACATGGCCGGCGGCCTGCGGCCAGAGGCCGATGATCAGCAAGTCGACCTGGGCGCCACGGTAACGGCAACCACTCAGATCTATGTTCCCAGGGTCGGCGAACCGAAACAAGGTCAGCCTGCGGGGGAAAAAGACACCGCCGCGCCGGCCGTATCAGGACCGGGCGGCAGAACCGCGGCCGGCCAGTCGCCCGGAGAAGCCCGGGTATACCGTTCGCTGCCAGCCGGGGAGTATGCCGCACAGGAAGCGCAGATGCTGCAGCTGATCAACCGGGAACGGACCAGCCGGGGCTTGGCGCCGCTGGTCATGGACGCCCGTCTGGTCAGATCGGCCCGACTGAAAAGCCAGGATATGGCCGACAACAGCTACTTTGCCCACCAGTCGCCCCGTTACGGCCCGCCCAGCGCCATGATCAGTGATCAGGGCGTCAGCTACCATATCGCCGGCGAAAATCTCGCGGCGGCAGGCAGCGTCGCCGACGCCCACAGCGGCCTGATGGGCTCCCCGGGGCATCGCCAGAATCTGCTCCAGCCGCAGTACACCATGATCGGCATCGGCATCGTTAAATCAGGCAGCGGGCTGCTGGTTACCCAACATTTCGCCGGGGACTAAGACTCTACCCGCGGTCGCGTCGGATCGCATTCCGGCGGCTTGATCTCTGACACCTGGGCCAGTTTGGTCAGGAAATAACACTCCTCCCGCAGCATATGATCCGGAGTCAATGGCAGCAGCGTGCCCATCGCCAGTTTGCTGCTGATGAGTTCCAGCAATTTGCACAAAAAGCCCTCAAATTCCAGGATTTCCTTCTCCACCTGGAAATTGTAGCGGGTCAGGGCACCGAAATCTTCCTCGCCGGTCCGCAGATAACCTTTGATTTCCACTGCTTTCAGATACAGTTCCTTGAATTCGGCGATGAAGCATTCGCTGCTTTTTTTCAGCTTGCTTTCCGCGGGATCGACGCCGCAGGCCAGGGTTTCGACGTGCAGCACCGCGTCCGACACCCACAGCAGGTGATGATGGATAGGGTGAAGGAGCGGCAGAGCTTCGCCGCCTATCAGGCACTCCAGTATCCGGAGGTATTCCTCCAGTTCGTTGGTCATATGGTTGAAGAAAGTTGGGGGCAGCGAAGAGCGGAGTTCATCGCCCAGGTGACGCGCCAGGAGCTCCAGCTTGAAGCCGCGGAGCGCTTTGGCCGATTCCAGGGCCGTGCCGGTGAGTTCTTTCAGTTGGGCGTAGGAGCACATTTCCCGGGCCTGGGCGACAAGCTGGTCAAAAAGGGCGATAAACCGATGTGCCTCTTTGATCGCAACCTTTTCCGACGGTGCCAGGGAATTGAAAATAAACCGGGCATGGTCGCCCAGAACCTGTAGCCAGAAACGGTGTTCAAACAGCACTGACTGTTCGTACTTGGCCTGATTCAAGAGTTTCATCCCCCTTTGCGTAAGTTGCTATATTTTATGTTAAACCAGCTGCCTGGGTGCGGCCGGATTTTTTTTATCCCTGTGGGCGAAGCGGCGCAGTCAGAAAGGAATAGAAGGGCGGCGCTGGAATATATAAAGAGTAGCTCTCATCGGTAAAATCATTCCACAGGAGGGGTATGGCGATGGTCTGGCTCGGTGGCGTTATCGTTCTCCTGACTTTCGTGGCGATTGTCAAACGGTACGAGACCAGGATGGTATTGTTTCTGTCAGGACTTTTGATGTCATTTCTGGCGGTCAACCCCGCCGCGGCCATCGACGAATTCAGCGCGGCGATGGTCAACAACGGCCTGGTTCCGGTTATCTGCACAGTGATGGGTTTTGCCTTCGTCATGAAAAAGACTCGCTGCGACGCTCATCTTGTCCATCTGCTGGCCGGGTTTCTTACGAAATTTCGGGCAATCCTAATCCCGGGAGCAGTGCTGGTAACCTTCGCCGTCAACATCGCCCTGCCCAGCGCGGCCGGGTGCGCTGCGGCGGTAGGGGACATCCTCATTCCGACCTTGATCAGCGCCGGCATTCACCCGGCGATAGCGGCCTGCGCCGTGCTTGCCGGCACCTGGGGCAGCGTATTCAATCCCGGTAATGCCCACAACCCCTTCATCGCCAAACTGGCCGGGATCAGCGATCCCATGACCGTCATCCAGGGCCACGCCGCCGCCGCGCTGGCCGGAGCGGCAGTGGTGGCGGCGGCTTTGACCGTCGTGGCCGCACTGCTGAAGGAAGACCGGAGCCCTGAAGCTCCCGGATTGGGCGAAAAGTGCGGCGAAGCTTTCAAGGTCGACTATCTCATGGCCCTGGTCCCGGTGGTTCCCTTGCTGCTTCTGGTGCTGGGCAGCCAGAAAATCCGGCTGTTGCCGTGGGAAGTGACTGTGCCGCAGGCCATGATCTTCGGTGTCATTCTCGCCGTTGCCGTGACCATGAGGCAGCCGGAGGACATCTCCCGGCAATTTTTCGCCGGGATGGGTGACGCCTATGGCAACGTCATCGGCATCATCATCGCCGCCGCTGTCTTTACCAAAGGCATGGCCCTTATCGGCCTCACCGGCGAACTCATCAACCTGATGAAGCATTCCGAACAGGTCGCTAAAGTGGCGGCAACTTTCGGCCCCTTCATTGTGGCGGTCCTGTCCGGCTCAGGCGACGCTTCGACCCTGGCCTTTAACGGGGCCATTACGCCTTATGCCAAACAGTTCGGCTATGAAATCACCCAGATGGGGTCTCAGGCCTTCCTCAGCGGCGCCCTGGGACGGTCCATGTCACCGGTGGCCGGTGCCACCATCGTCTGTGCCACCCTGGCCGGGGTGAATCCTGTCGAGATCGCCAAACGCAACGCCCCGGGGATGATCATCGCCGCGGTTGTCACCATGCTGATTCTGCTGTAAAGCTGCAAATAGGAGGAATAATAATATGGACAAAAAGATCATTGAATTCGCGAAGAACCTGCAGGCCCGGACGGTTGAGCGGCGGCGGGATTTTCACCGCTACGCCGAAGCCGCCTGGACCGAATTTCGCACCGCAGCGGCGGTAGCCGACGCTTTGACGGCGCTGGGCTACCAAGTGCAGGCCGGAGCTGAAGTTGTCGCCGCCGAGGCTATGATGGGCGTACCGCCGGACCGAGAGCTCCAGGAACATATGCAGCGGGCCCTGGAGCAGGGGGCCAATCCCGCCTGGGTGGAAAAAATGCGCGGCGGCAGGACCGGAGTTGTCGGTATCCTCGAATTCGCCAAACCCGGCCCAACGGTAGCGCTACGTTTTGACATGGATGCCAACGACGTCGCCGAAACCGAGGAACCAGGTCATCGTCCCTGCCGGGAAGGCTTCGCCTCCGTCAATAAAGGGGTTATGCACGCCTGCGGCCACGACGGTCACACCGCCGTCGGACTGACGGTCGCCGAAATGTTGGCAAACCTCAGGGACGAGCTCTCCGGCCGGATCAAGCTCATCTTTCAGCCGGCCGAGGAAGGTGTGCGGGGCGCCAAGGCTATGATGGTTAAAGGCGTGGTCGATGACGTCGACGTCATTTTGGGAATGCACTTCGGGATCAACCTTCGTAAGACCGGGCAGGTTGCCTGCCGGACCGAGGGCTTTCTCGCCACCACCAAGCTTGACGCCGAATTCTCCGGCGTTCCGGCCCACGCCGGCGCGGCCCCCGAGACAGGGCGCAACGCCCTGCTGGCTGCCGCCGCCGCAACCCTGAACCTCCACGCCATCTCCCGGCACAGCCAGGGCGCGTCCCGGATCAATGTCGGCGTCCTAACAGCCGGCAGCGGCCGCAACGTCATTCCGGCCCGGGCTTTGCTCAAACTTGAAACCAGGGGTGCCACCAGCGCCATTAACGAATACATGGTGGGCGAGGCTGTCCGGATCATTGAAGCCGCGGCAGCCATGTACGACGTCAAGCTGGCTGTCAGCGAGATGGGCGGCGCCGCCGGCTGCGAAAACGATCCCGAGCTGGTGGCGCGCGTCCGGCAGGTGGCCCAGCGACTGAACCTGTTCACAAGCATTCTGCCTGCAGGCAACATCGGCGGCAGTGAAGACTGCACCTACCTTATGGAGCGGGTCCAGCAGCACGGTGGTAAAGCGGCCTATATCATGGTCGGCACCGAACTGGCGGCCGGCCACCACGATGACCGCTTCGATTTCAACGAGGACGCTCTGGTGTTTGCCAGCGCGCTGCTGGCCGGCGCGGCGGTGGACTTGCTCGAAATCCCCCTGACAGCCACCCCGGCTCCCTGAACCGACAAGCGAAAGGAGGCTCGCCATGAGCCTGCTGAACAAACCGTTGGCTGAGGTGTATAACGAGCTGACTACCGGCGAACAGGGACTGACCTCGGGCGAGGCGGCCAAACGTCTTCAGACCTATGGCCGCAATGCCCTTGGCCAACAGGAGGCTGCTGGCGCTATCGCTGCTTTCCTGCGATTGTTTTTGAACCCCCTGGTGGCCATCCTGCTGATCTCTGCCGTCACGTCCTACTTCCTGGGAGAAGTCAACGGCGCCCTCATCATCGCCGCGTTGGTGCTGCTCAGCGTTGCCCTTCAGTTTTATCACGAACGCCGCTCCGGGGCAGCCGCAGCGGCTCTGAGGCAGCGGGTCGCGGTTCATGCCGAGGCCTTGCGGGACGGCGCCAAAAAGGACATCCCTCTGGACGAGATTGTTCCTGGCGACATCATCTTCCTGGCCGCCGGAGACATCGTTCCCGGCGACGCCCGGATCATCAGCGCCAAAGACCTTTATGTCAATCAGGCTTCCCTTACTGGCGAGTCTTTTCCGGCGGAAAAGAGCGCCGATCCTGCCGCCCGGGCCGACGCCTCTCTTACCGAGATGCCCCACGCCGTGTTCATGGGCTCCAACGTCACCAGTGGCCTGGCCACCGCAGTAGTCGCGGCTACAGGCCGGCAGACCGAGATCGGCAAGATCGCCAATACCCTGGCCCTTGCTCCGCCTGAGACCGAATTCCAGCGGGGTATACGGGAATTCAGCCTGATGCTGATGAAAGTCATCATTGTGCTGGTGCTGATCATCTTCTTCATTAATGCCTTTCAGAAGCACAACATTTTCGAGTCTTTCCTTTTTGCCCTGGCCATCTCGGTGGGTATCACCCCCGAACTGCTGCCGATGATCATGACCATCACCATGGCCAACGGGGCGGTGGCCATGTCCCGCAAGGGAGTCATCGTCAAGTGGCTGGCCGCCATCCAGAACTTTGGCAGCATGGATGTGCTCTGCTCCGACAAGACCGGCACCCTCACCGAAGGCGAATTCCGGCTGGTCAACTGCACCGACTACACTGGGGCGGACAGCCAGTCCTTCTTGTACGCCTATCTCAACAGCACCCTGCAGAGCGGGATGAAAAATCCGCTGGACCTGGCCATCGCCGCTTTCCGGCAGCCGCCGGAGGCCGCCGAGTACACCAAGATCGACGAGATACCCTTTGACTTCGTCCGGCGGATGCTGTCGGTGGTCGTGGCCCATGGATCTGAGCGTCTGCTGATCACCAAAGGGGCGCCGGAAAGCCTGCTGCCCAGGTGCAGCCGCTATCTGGACGGAAAAGAGATCAAACCGCTGACCGCAGATACCCTCAAGACCATTCAGGCCCGCTTCTCCGCCGACAGTGAAAAAGGCAACCGGGTCATCGCCATGGCCTACAAGCCGGTGGAGAGCGGTCAGGCGAGTTTTGCGTTGACTGACGAAGCCGATCTGATTTTCAGTGGTCTGCTGGCCTTTTTCGATCCGCCCCGGGCTACCGCCGGTGAAACCATCGCCGCGCTGAATCAGCTTGGCGTCAACGTGAAAATTCTGACCGGCGACAACGAAATCGTCGCAAGGAAAGTCTGCGGCGAAGTCGGCATTCCGGTGGACAAGATACTGACCGGCATCGATATGGACAAGCTCTCCGATGAGGCCCTGGCGAGAGTCGTCGACACCACCGCGGTATTTGCCCGCCTCAATCCCGTCCAGAAGAACCGCATCATCTATCTGCTCAAACGCAAAGGCCATGTGGTCGGCTACATCGGCGACGGCATCAACGACGCTCCGTCGCTGCGGGCCGCCGATGTCGGCATATCGGTGAACAACGCCGTGGATGTGGCCAAGGAAGCGGCGTCCATCATCCTCCTGGAAAAGAGCCTGGCGGCCCTGAAGGACGGGGTGGTGGAAGGACGGCGGACCTTCGCCAATACCATGAAATACATCATGATGGGTACCAGCTCCAATTTCGGCAACATGTTCAGCATGTCGTTCGCGTCGCTGATGGTGCCTTTTTTGCCGATGCTGCCAGTTCAGATCCTCCTGAACAACCTGCTGTACGACTTTTCCCAGGTCAGCATACCCACCGATTCGGTGGATGAGGACTATATCAAGCGGCCCCGCCGCTGGGACATCAAATTTATCCGCCATTTCATGATCATTTTCGGACCGGTGAGTTCGCTGTTCGACCTCTTGACCTTCGCTCTGCTGCTCTACGGCTTCAAGGCCGACGAAGGGTTGTTCCAGACCGGCTGGTTCGTCGAATCCCTCGCTACCCAGGTGCTGGTCATCCATATCATCCGTTCCCGCTACGGCCTCGGCAAAAGCCATGCCGGCAAATGGTTGATCCTGACCACCACCGGCTGCGCCATTGCCGGGCTCATCATACCCTACACGCCGCTGGGCGCATTTTTCGGCTTCGTGCCGCTGCCGCTTTCCTACCTTGCCGCTATCGCCGGTCTTGTGGCCGCTTATCTGCTGCTGGTGGACCGGGTCAAACGCTGGTTCTTCGTCAAATACGGCTGGTGAGCCGGCGCGCCTGAGGGCTGCAGCAGTAAATACTGACAACAAAAGGAGCAATCATCATGGTTTATTCTTATGTCCCGCAGGGCGTGTGTGCCAAGGAGATCCATTTCGAGGTGGAAGAGGGCATCATCCAGTCCGTGAATTTCATCGGCGGCTGCAAAGGAAATCTCGCCGCCATCAGCACCCTTGTCCGGGGCATGACGGTGGAAGAGGTCGTTTGCAAACTGCGCGGCAATCGCTGCCAGAACGAAACCTCCTGTGCCGATCAGTTGGCCAGGGCTCTGGAGTCGGCTCTGCAAAAATGAAAAAGTAAATCCGTCCCTGCTCGCCAGCCCGGAATTTCGCGGTCCTGGCGAACAGGCAGGTCGCGAAACAGCAGCAATGGTCTTATCTCTATGAGCCATCCACAGCAAAACCTGAACCCTTGCCGGGTTCAGGTTTTTAATTTACATAAGAAAATTTTTCCAAAAGATTGGAATACATTAACAGCGCGTGGTTGCTTGACCAACTAACAACCCATATGTTAACATAAGGTTGCAAGTAGAAAAAACAGTCTGGAGGGACGGATTTGAAGATTGCACTGATCGGACTAGGCACTACCGGCAAGACTGTCGCCGAATACCTGCTGCGAAACAGGACCCTCGCCATGGTACTTTGCCGCCAGGACAGTCCCAAGGCCGGCAAAGACCTGGGTGAGATATTACATAGGCCTGCCACCGGAATCGCCCTTGAGACCACCGACAACCTTGCCGAAAAACTCCAGCACCACCAGCCTGACGTGCTGATCGACTTTTCCCGGCCCGCCTTTCTCAGCGAGCACCTGGCGACGCTGGCAAAAGCCAGGGTCAATGTCGTCACCGCCGTGACCGGCTACAGTGAAATGGATATGAGGCGGATCAAACTGGTAGCTCAGAGCGGGAAAATCGGAGTCGTAATGGCCCCCAACATCACCTACGGCGTCAACGTGCTGCTGCTCATGGTCCAGTTGGCAGCCCAGCTGCAGCTCGAGTGCGATTTTGAAATTATCGAAGAAAATCACAGGAACAAACTGGATAGCCCTTCCGGCACGGCGAATAAAATCGCCACCGCCATAAGTTTGACCATAGAAGAGAATGGAGGTGACAGCGTCACGATCCCGATTCACTCGATCCGTTCCGGGGATATCGTTGGCCGGCACAAGATCCTGGTAACCGGAAAGTATGATCAAATCGAAATCGCCCACACGGCCTTTTCCCGCGAGGCTTATGCGGAGGGAGCCTTTAAAGCGGCGCAGTTCGTACGCGGCCGGCCGGGCTTTTACGAAATGAAAGACGTTTTCCGGTTGGAAAAGAACAACTATAAGATATGCCGGTCGCTTTCCGGCCAGACTGCACTCACGGGAGGTGGTGCATGAAGCGATAATTACCATACAAGTTGTTATTACAATATGCACGATTATTAGCGAATTACAGCGAAAAATAGTGGAAATCTTTGAAAATAGTAATTTAATGTAAGAAAATAGAAGGGGGTGTTAAAATCGAAAATGTTGTGACCCCAGGCAATCTACTGAAGGGCGGTGATGCCATAGCCTAAGCGGGTTGTATGAGATGTCATTACAATGTGCAGAATTATGACGAAATATAACGAAATATATCGAATAATGGCAGGTGATGCGACAGGTACATAAATAGACTCCGAACAGAATACATCACTAGGTCTTACATAATCTTACCCAGGAAGGTGATGCGATGGCGTAAAGCAAAGAAGCCCTGACGAAATTCAGGGCTTCTTTATCGTCCCCCCCGCGGCCTGCTGACAAAAGCCGTTGTCCGTTCCAGCACCCCGCTGTCGCCGACGATCACTACCCGGTCGTGGGGAAGAATCTTCGCCTCCGGTCCGGGGGAAATGATGATCTGGGTGCCGCGGCGGATGGCGACGATGGTTGCTCCGGTATGCTGCCAGAGTTTGACCTCGGCGATGGTCCGCCCGGCAATAAAAGCCCCTTCCTCCACCTCGACCTCCACCGGATTGTAGGGAGTCAAATTCCGCAGCCGGTCAGAGTAGTTGATGATTTCCACCAGGAGGCCCTCCAGCTTGGCATCGATCGTCCGTTTTTGCTGAAGCAGCTCCTCGATGTCCTGCTTCAGGGAATAGACCGATTCCGAGCTTTTGTACTGTTCGATGAAGCTGTAGGCGTTTTCACCGGAACTGACGGTGACCTCTTTGCCCTGGGACACCGACACCACGTTCTTGACCTTCAAAAGAGCGGTGGCCTTGCGAACCGTTTCGGGGGAAACATTATAATGGCTGGCCAGGACGGTCCGGCCGGACATTTTCGCCCCTTCCGGGAATTCGCCGTTGATGATCCGCTGCGCCAGATCCAGGGCGATGGAGCGGTACATCGCCGTACCGGGTTTCATCCCTATCCCTCCTGCTGAGCCGCTTTGTCTATCATTATGCCCCCGGACCGGCGGCGGTAATCATCGCTTCATGCCGGCCGGACCTTAGGGACAGGCTGGCAGAACTTTCCGATTGTTCTAGGAATAGGGCGGGAGGTTTTGGCGGGAGGAGGACAAATCCTATAGGATAATTTCAGCCTTTCATCATGGTGGTTCGGCCTCTTGTGGGTGAAAGTGCCGAGGTAATCGGAACCATCGCTGTCACCGAGCCGGTGGACCGCCAGGACAAGCTGAAAACCTGGGGGACAATATCGGCAGCCTTGCCAGCACTACCGAGGAAATCTCCGCGCAGACCCAGGAGATTGCGGTCATGGCCGAAAAAATAGTTCTGGCCAACAAGGAGTCCCAAGACCGGGTCAACGAAACCGATCAGGTGTTGGGGCTCATCAGGTCCATCGCCGGCCAGACAAACCTGCTTGGCCTGAACGCCGCCATTGAAGCCGCCAGAGTCGGAGAGCAGGGGCGGGGCTTCGGTGTGGTGGCCAGGGAAATCCGCAAGCTGGCCGCCACCAGCACCGATTCCGTCAAACGCATCGAAACCATCATCAAAGGCGTCCAGGATGACAGCCGGACGACCCACGCCAACATCTGCGAAATCCGCAACACCCTGGTCCAGATCGCCGCCGCCCTGGATCACTACACCCAGTCCATCCAGGATACCACCTCGCTGGCCGGGCAGTTGGACCGGATCGCCGAGGAACTTGTGAAATAATAATGCCAGCGCATAAAGAAACACCCCCCGGGAGTCCGCCGAACAAGCGGAAGCCCAAAGGGTGTTTTCATTTTAGCCAGTGGCCTTTAACTTATTTTTCGTATTTCTTGACTTCGGCCCGTACGTCGTCAATAAGCTGTTTGCCGATCTGGTCGGAGAATTTGTCGTAAACCGGCTGTACCGCATCCTGGAAGGCCTTCAACTGTTCAGGCGTGAGTTCGGTAACAGTCATTCCGGCTTCCCGCAGTTTGGTGATCTGCGACTTGTTCATATCGGCACTGACCTGGCGCTCATAGTCTCTGGCGGTATAAGCCGCTTCCTGGAAGATCTTCTGGTCGTCCTTCGGCAGGGCGTCCCAGGTCTTTTTACTCATCAGCAGTATAAAGGGGGTGTAAACATGGCCGCTGAGGGTACAGTATTTCTGAACTTCCTGGAATTTTTGCAGATAAATGGTCGGAATCGGGTTTTCCTGGCCGTCGATGGTTTTTTGCTGCATCGCCGTGAAAACCTCGCTGAACGGCATCGGGGTCGGGTTGGCGCCCAGCGCCTTCCAGGCCTCCAGGTGCATCGGGTTTTGCATTGTCCGGATCTTCAGGCCTTTGGCGTCGGCCGGCATCTTGATTTCCCGAACACTGTTGGTTACATGGCGGAAGCCGTTGTCCCAGTAAGCCAGGCCGACCAGGCCCTTGGACTGTAGGCTGTCGAGGATTTTCTGGCCCACCGGGCCGTCCATTACCTTATAGGCAACTTCCGGATTGGGGAACAGGAACGGCAGGTCGAACACGCCGAGTTCCTTGCTCATCCCGGTCAGCGGCGAGGTCGAGGGGGCGGTCATTTCCAGAGTGCCGGCCCGCAGCGACTCGGTGGCTTTGACGTCGTCACCCAGCTGGGCGTTGGCGTACATCTGGACTTCGTAACGGCCGTTGGTCTTGGCTTCCACGACTTCCTTGAACTTTTTCAGTCCCTGGTACTCGTGGCTGTCCTCGTTCAGACCGATGCTGACCTTGATGATCTTTTTGGCCGCCGGCTGCTGGGCGGTGTTCTGCGACGAGCCGCCGCAGCCCGCGGCCGCCAGCGCCGCAAGCACCATCACTGTTAGGAGAGCAATAAGTTTCTTGGACATACTGAACCTCCCTTTATTAGTTCTATTCGTTCACACGGCTGGCAAGCCGCGGTGAAACCTGTTTACTTGAACATATTAGGAATAAACGTGATCGTCCAGGGGACATAGGTGATCAAAAACAGAGTAAAGATCATAATGCTGATAAAGCCCAGGATCGGTCTGGTGATCTGCCCCATCGACAGCTTGGACAGACCGCAGGCCACGTACAGCACCGTACCCACCGGCGGCGTGATCAGACCGATGCACAGGTTGACGACCATGACCACTCCGAAGTAGACCGGATCGAGGCCGAAGCTGGCTGCCACCGGCAGCAGGATCGGTCCAAGGATCAGCAGGGCGGGGGTGAGGTCCATGACGCAGCCGACCATCAGCAGCAGGATGTTGACCCAGAACATGATCATGATCTTGCTGTCCCCGGCCAGGTAGAGCAAGGTGGCGGTCAGCTTGTCGGGAATCTGGCCGACGGTGATGAGATAGCCGGCAGCGGTCGCCGCCCCGCAGACCAAGAGCACGATCGACGTGGCTTTGGCCGCCTGGACCAGTATATCGAACAGATGATGGACCTTGAGCTCTTTATACACGAACAGGCCGACAAGCAGGGCGTAGACCACCGCGACCACCGCGGCCTCGGTTGGAGTGTAGACGCCGGTGATGATGCCGCCCAGGATAATGACAGGCAGCATCAGCGCCCAGGATGCTTCTTTAAGGGCGACGACAAATTCTTTCATGTTGGCTCTCTTGCCGGCGCCGTAATTCGCTTTCTTGGCATGCAGCCGCCACATAAACATCAGCCCGAAGCCGATCAGAATGCCGGGAATAATGCCGCCCAGGAACAACTGGACGATGGATATGCCACCGATGACCCCGAGCAGGATCATCGGGATGCTCGGCGGGATGATCGGGCCGATACAGCCGGCGGCGGCGACCAGGGCCGCGCTCTTGGCCTTGTGGTAGCCTTCCTTGTCCATGATCGGCAGCATGATCGAGCCGATGGCCGAAGTGTCGGCCACCGCCGACCCCGAAACCCCGGCGAAAATCATGCTGGCCACCACCGTGACATAGCCGAGCCCGCCGACCACGTGGCCCACAAGTACCTTGGCGAACTGGACGATCCGCACCGACATACCGCCGACGTTCATGATCTCGCCGGCCAGCATGAAGAAGGGGATGGCCATCAGCGGGAAGTTGTCGATGCCCCGCAGTACGCTCTGGGAAATGATCAGCGTCGAGAAGTCGCCGATATACACCATCAGCACCACCGTGGTCAGAATCAGGCTGAAGGCGATGGGAATGTTGAGAAAAATGAAGCCGAACAGACTTATCAGAAATACGGTCAGCATGGCTTAACCTCCTTGGCCAGCAGGTCCCGCGCATGGCCGTACAGCTTCAGCAGCGTCTGGAACATCATCACCGCGCCGGAGACCGGGATGACGAGGTAGGTGTAGCCGAAGGGGATGTCGGTGGCCGGGGCTTCCCATTCCCAACTGTCGACAGTCATCAGGTAGCCGCCCCACAGCACCAGCCAGAGGGCGTACAGCACCAGCAGGTCGGTGCAGCAGGCCACCACCAGCTCAAGTTTCCGGGGCATCTTTTTTACCAATAAGTCCAGGCCCAGATGCTCGTTGTCGACATAGGCCAGAATCGCGCCAAGGAACACCAGCCAGATCAGCATGAACCTGGCCAGTTCCTCCGACCAGGCCAGCGACGCGCTCAGATAATAGCGGGCCACCACGTTGGCGAACACGATCACGACCATAATGGCCAGCAGAGCGGCGGTAACGACCTTGGTAGCCTTGAGCAGCCAGGAATACAGCTTGTTGATGAGATTTTGTTCCATGCGTTTCCTCCCAATTCAAAAGTTTCGTCGATCGCTCCCGGCAGGACTCGCCCGGTCAATCTAGCGTGAGTCCTTTAGGATTTACACTTTAATAGAAATTTGACAAGATTCTGAAAATACCTGCCATGTCCCCGGCAACATTGTTGTCACAAACCTCCTCTTCCTCGTTTTGCTGTCAGGACAATTACAGTCTGTGCCGGCTGAAGAAGCACCTGCGGGGGAAGGCGGGCGTCGACCACAAAAACGTTCCTATATATGAACTTTGTTCAAAGCAACGAACAAAAAAATATCCGACTTACTCCGGAAGCTGGGTTGCTGTTTTTTCCCAATTGTTATTTCTAGATTTAACATTGCCAGGACAAATTCCTCTTTTCTCGCCGCCGATAAATCGCGTTTATTATTGCGATTTGCGCGCAGTTTCCGTCCGCCGGACCTTGTTTCGAAACAGCGGTTTTTTCTTCCATCCGCCATTGACAACCCCTGTCTACTCTGATACAATATTGCCAATAAGATAGAGCCTTTAAACTGGTCCTGTGAGGCCGGGAAGGACGATCATACCGATTTTGGTTAGTATGGCCTTCTTGCGCTCACCCGCAGGAAGGCTATTTTGGCAACTGGGACGATTTTGACAAATTAATACCTTTAATCGGTCCTGCGAGGCCGGAAGGAAAGCACCCGGGATAACGGACAGTATGCCTTCTTGCGCCTCGCGCCAAGAAGGCATTTTCGCGTTTTTTCTGACGCAGGCGCGACCGGAGCGGATTATGGGGGAAACTAAACTAGGGAGTGTGACAGTATGAGTAAAGGCCAGGTATCGCTGCGGGGCAGGGACATCCTTGAACTCCAGGCCATGACCGTCCCGGAGATGCAGCTGATTCTCGACACCGCCAGGGAAATGAAACACATCATCGGCCGGGACATCAAAAAAGTCCCAACCCTTAGAGGCAAGTCCGTCGTCAACCTGTTTTTCGAGCCAAGCACCCGCACCCGTACCTCCTTCGAGCTTGCCGGCAAATATCTCGGTGCCGACGTGGTCAATATCACCACAAGCGCTTCCAGTGTGGTCAAGGGTGAGAGCCTGAGAGACACGCTGCTTACCGTCGAAGCCATGGGCGTGGATGTCATCGTCATGCGCCATGAGGCTGAAGGGTCGTCCCATTTCGCCGCCCGGGCGGTGAGCCCGGTGATCATCAACGCCGGCGACGTGCAGCACGAGCACCCCACCCAGGGTCTGTTGGACATGTTTACCATCAGGGAAAAAAAGGGCAGTCTCGCCGGGCTCAAGGTGGCCATCATCGGCGACATCCTCCACAGCCGCGTCGCCAGATCGAACATCTGGGGCCTGCTGAAAATGGGAGCCGAGGTCCGGCTGGCCGGCCCGCGGACGTTGCTGCCCCGGGATATCGAGAACCTGGGGGTCCAGGTCTACGACCGGGTGGAACCGGCTCTGGAAGGGGCTGACGTGGTGAACATCCTCCGCATCCAGCGCGAACGGCAGCAAAAAGGACTCTTTCCCACCAGCCGCGAATACGCCCGCATCTTCGGCATCAACCCGCAGCGGCTGGCTCTGGCCCGGCCGGATGCCCTGGTAATGCACCCCGGTCCGATGAACCGGGGCCTGGAAATATCGCCGGAGGTCGCCTATTCGCCGCAGTCTGTGATCGCCGAACAGGTCAAAAACGGCCTGGCCATCAGGATGGCCCTTCTATATCTTGTGCTGATGGGAGGCAAAGAAATTGAAACTATTGCTTAAAGGCGGCCGGATCATCGACCCGGCCCGGAAGATAGATACCGTCGGCGATATTCTGATTGCCGGCGGACGCATCGAACGGATCGGCCAGGGGCTGAGCGACCCCGGCGCCGAGGTGCTGGACGCTGCAGGCCTCGTCGTGGCCCCCGGCCTGGTGGACATGCACGTCCACTTCAGGGAACCCGGCTACGAGGCCAAGGAAGATTTCGCCTCAGGCTCCAGGGCGGCGGCGGCCGGTGGTTTCACCACCGTGGCCTGCATGCCCAACACCAAACCGGTGATCGACAACGCGGTGCTGGTCAACGGACTGCTTCGCCGGGCCGAACAGGAAGGGCTGGTCAACATCAAGGTGATCGGCGCCCTGACCAAAGGGCAGGAAGGCAAGGAACTGGCCGAAATCGGCGACATGCTGCAGGCCGGAGCGGTGGCTGTCTCCGACGACGGACATTACGTCGGCAGTGCCCGCCTCCTGCGGACAGGGTTGGAATACGCCGGCATGTTCGGCGGGACCATCATCTCCCACGCCGAAGAAGAGACCCTGGCCGGCGACGGCTTCATGCACGAAGGCGCCGTGTCGGCTATGCTGGGGCTGCGGGGCCGACCGGCCGTCTCCGAGGACATCGCCGTGGCCCGCGACATCATGCTGGCCGAATACACCGGAACCCGGATTCATATCGCCCATGTCAGCACCGCCGGATCAGTGGAGCTTGTCCGCCAGGCCAAGGCCCGCGGCGTCAAAGTGACAGCCGAAGCCACTCCTCATCACCTGACTCTGACCGACCAGGCGGTGGTGGGCTTCGACCCGGCCACCAAGGTCAATCCGCCGCTACGTTCGGTGGACCACGTGGAGGCCGTCCTGGCCGGACTGAAAGACGGCACCATCGATATCATCGTCACCGACCACGCTCCCCACGCCTTCGAGGAGAAGGATGTGGAGTTTCGTTACGCACCCAGCGGCTTTGCCGGCCTGGAAACCGCGCTGGGGGTGGTGCTGACCGGCCTGTATCACAGCGGCCGCTTCACCTTAAATGAAATTATCGAAGCAATGACCGCCGCGCCGGCCCGGATTTTCGGCCTCACGGCCGGATCGCTTCAAGAAGGCGCTCCGGCGGATGTCGTCCTTATCGACCCGGACGCCGAATGGGTGGTGGACAGCAGCATGTTCTACACCAGGGGCAAATGCACCCCGTTTGAAGGCAAGAAACTAAAGGGCAGGGCTGTGGCCGCCATTGTCGGCGGCAGACTTGTCATGAAAGACGGGAAGGTGAATGAATGAACGGAAAACTGATTTTAGAAGACGGCAGCGCATTCCCAGGCGAATTTTTGGCCGATAGACCCGCTGTCGGTGAGGTGGTGTTCAACACCGGCATGACCGGCTACCAGGAAGTTCTCACCGATCCGTCCTACTGCGGCCAGATCGTCACAATGACCTACCCGCTCATCGGCAACTATGGCACCGCGCCCCTGTTCGACCAGGCGAAGCAGTCCTTCGTTCGCGGCTTTGTCATCGGCGAGCTTTGCGATGAACCAAGCAACTGGCAGGCCGAAAATAGTCTGGGCCGGTACATGGCGTCCCATGGCGTCCCCTGCCTCCACGGTGTCGACACCAGGGCGGTGACCCGCAAAATCCGTTCCGCCGGGACGATGAGAGGCGTCATCGTGCCCGACGGCGCCACCGCAGATCAGATAAAATCCCTTATGGCCATACCGCCGGAAACCCAAACCGTGGCTGAAGTGACCACAAAGGAAGTATACCGTATGCCGGCCAGCGGTCCGCGGGTTGCGGTGCTGGACTACGGCATCAAGCGCAACATCCTGAATTCCCTGGTCCGGGTCGGCTGCGATCTTACCGTCCTGCCGGCCGATGTCAGCGCCGCCGAGGTGCTGGCCCTCAATCCTGACGGCATCTTCCTCTCCAACGGTCCCGGCGACCCCAAGGATGTGCCGGAGTCCATCGCCACCATCCGGGAACTCGCCGGCAAAAAGCCCATCTTTGGCATCTGTCTCGGCCACCAGCTCATCGCCTTGGCTCTGGGGGCCGACACCTACAAACTGAAATTCGGCCACCGCGGTGCAAACCATCCGGTGAAAGACCTGGTCACCGGCCGGGTCCACATCACCTCCCAGAACCACGGCTACGCCGTCGAAGAAGCCTCGCTGGCCGGCAGGGACTTTATCGTCACTCACCGGGCGGTGAACGACGACACGGTGGAAGGCATGAAACACGCCAAGCTGCCCATCTTCTGCGTCCAGTATCACCCCGAGGCGGCGCCGGGCCCTGACGACAACACCTACCTGTTCGACGAATTTCTGGCTCTCATCGGAAAGGGGGCTTAGGTCATGCCGAAAAAAGACTATCTCAAAAAAGTCATGGTTATCGGCTCCGGGCCCATCGTCATCGGCCAGGCCGCTGAGTTCGACTACGCTGGGACCCAGGCCTGCCGGGCCCTGAAAGACGAAGGGCTCCAGGTCGTCCTGATCAACTCCAACCCGGCCACCATCATGACTGACGCCCATATCGCCGACCGGGTCTACATCGAACCCATCACCCCCGAATTTGTCGAGGAAATCATCGCCAAGGAGCGTCCCGACGGGCTGCTGCCGACCCTCGGCGGTCAGGTGGGCCTGAATATGGCTGTGGAAATAGCCAAACGCGGCGTATTGGACAAATATAAAGTCGAACTGCTGGGAACGCCCCTCACCGCCATCGAAAAAGCCGAGGACCGCGAACTCTTCAAAATGACCATGCAGGAAATCGACCAACCCATCCCCGAGAGCGCCATTGTGGAAACCATCGACGCCGCCAAGGACTTCGCCCGCCAGATCGGTTACCCGCTCATCGTCCGCCCGGCCTACACCCTCGGCGGTACCGGCGGCGGCATCGTCAACGACGAGGCCGAGCTGGCCGATGTCGTCAACCGCGGCCTCAAATACAGCCTGATCGGTCAGGCCCTCATCGAGCGCAGCGTCGCCGGCTGGAAAGAAGTCGAGTACGAAGTCATGCGCGACGCTGCCGACAACTGCATTACCGTCTGCAACATGGAAAATTTCGACCCGGTTGGCATTCACACCGGTGACAGCATCGTCGTGGCTCCTTCCCAGACCCTCACCGACCACGAGTACCAGATGCTGCGCACCGCCTCCCTCAAGATCATCCGCGCCCTGGGCATCGAAGGCGGCTGCAACGTCCAGTATGCTCTCGATCCCCATAGCGACAAATACTATGTCATTGAAGTCAATCCCCGGGTCAGCCGCTCCTCGGCCCTGGCCTCCAAGGCCACCGGCTACCCCATCGCCAAGGTGGCCAGCAAAATCGCCGTCGGCTACCGCCTCGACGAAATCACCAACGCCGTCACCGGCAAAACCAAAGCCTGCTTTGAGCCGGCCCTGGATTACATCGTCGTCAAATTTCCCCGCTGGCCTTTCGACAAATTTAACGTCGCCGACCGAATTCTCGGCACCCAAATGAAGGCCACCGGCGAAGTCATGGCCATCGACAGATCTTTTGAGGGGGCGCTGCTGAAAGCCGTCCGTTCGCTGGAGATCGGCCTGCACCGGCTGGATATCCCCGAGATCGCCGCAATGGATACCGCCACCGTCCGCGAGAATCTCGGACTGGCCAACGACGAGCGGCTGTTTGTGGTGGCCGAGGCCCTGCGCCGCGGCGTCACCGTCGACGAAATCCACGATATCACCGGTATCGACCGCTGGTTCCTGCGGAAAATCACCAACATCATCAGGATGGAGCGGCGGCTTGCCAGCGAGGAACTTACCCCTGAGCTGCTGACCGCTGCCAAGAAACTCAGCTTCGCCGACCGCTCTGTCGCCGAACTCACCGGCCGCGACACCGACGCCGTGCGACAGGCGCGCAAGGCACACGGCATTCTTCCCTGCTATAAGATGGTGGATACCTGCGCCGCCGAATTCGAGGCCATCACCCCTTACTACTACTCGACCTACGCCCAGGAAGACGAAGTCACCACCTCCACCCGCCGCAAAATCATGGTCCTCGGCTCCGGTCCGATCCGCATCGGCCAGGGCATCGAATTCGACTACTGCTCGGTGCACTCGGTCTGGGCCCTCCGGGAAATGGGCGTTGAAACCATCATCGTCAACAACAACCCCGAGACGGTCAGTACCGACTTTGACACCTCCGACCGGCTGTACTTCGAGCCGCTCACAGCAGAGGACGTTCTCAATATCATCGACAAGGAGCAGCCGGAAGGCGTTGTCGTCCAGTTCGGCGGCCAGACCGCCATCAACCTGGCCGGGCCGCTGGCCCGGGCCGGGGTCAAGATCATCGGCACCTCGGTCGAAGGAATCGATACCGCCGAAGATCGCGAGAAATTCGACGCCCTGCTGGAAAAACTCGCTATACCTCGGCCGAAAGGCACCACCGTCACCAGCGCCGAGGAAGCCATCGGCGCGGCCGACGCCATCGGTTTTCCGGTGGTGGTCCGGCCCTCCTACGTGCTGGGCGGACGGGCCATGGAGATTGTCTACAACCAGCAGGAGCTCAAAGACTACATGAAATACGCCGTGAAAGCCTCCAGCGATCACCCGGTGCTGGTGGACCGCTACATGCAGGGTACCGAGGTGGAAGTGGACGCCATCGCCGACGGTGAGGCGGTACTCATTCCCGGTATCATGGAACACGTCGAACGGGCCGGGGTCCACTCCGGCGACAGCATCGCCGTATATCCGCCCCAGACCCTGTCGAAAGAAATCATCGAGACCATCGTCGACTATACCAACCGCCTGGCGCTGGCCCTGAAGGTCAGGGGCGTCATCAACATCCAGTACGTGGTGGCCGACGGCGAAGTCTATGTCATCGAAGTCAACCCGCGTTCCAGCCGGACCATCCCCTTCCTCAGCAAAGTCACCGCCATCCCGATGGTCGCCATCGCCACCCGGGTCGCTATGGGCGCGACCCTGCGCTACCTGGGCTATCAGGGCGGCCTGCGGCCTACGCCCAAATACACCGCGGTGAAAGCTCCGGTTTTCTCCTTCGCCAAAATGCAGCATGTGGACATCTCGCTCGGGCCGGAAATGAAATCCACCGGTGAAGTGATGGGGATCGACTACAATTACGCCCGGGCCCTCTATAAGGCCATCACCGCCGCCGGGATGAACATCCCCCACAGCGGGACCGTGCTGTTCACGGTGGCCGACAAAGACAAAGAAGAGGCCGGCGCCCTGGCCGCAAGCTTCACCGAACTGGGCTACGGCCTTGTGGCCACCAGCGGCACTGCGACCTATCTCCGGTCGCTGGGGCTGGAAGTGGAAACCGTGTACAAGCTGGGGGAACAGCAGCCCCACATCATCGACCAGATTAAACAAGGCAAAATCAAGATGGTCATCAACACTCTGACTAAAGGCAAGGAACCCGAGAGCGACGGATTCAAGATACGCCGGGCCACAGTGGAGCACGCCATTCCCTGCCTGACCTCCATCGACACCGCCCGGGAAGTGCTGCATGTCCTCAATGTCATGCGCGAAAGGCGCCTGGTCTACGTCCTGGCGCTGCAGGACTATGTCGGCCGGGGCGGCGTCCCTGCCTGGAAATAAAGCCGGCGTGGCGACAAAGAAAATGGGAGAGGTGATACTTTGAAAAACGATCAACGCCTGATCGTCGCCCTGGATACGCCTGACCTGGAGCGGATGAAAGCCCTGGTGGCGAAGCTGGGTGACAGTGTGAACTACTACAAAGTCGGCATGGAACTGTTTTACGGCGCCGGGGCCGAAACAATAAGCTATCTGCGCAGTCAGGGCAAGGCGGTTTTCCTTGATCTCAAACTGCACGACATCCCGAACACCGTGGCCCAGAGCGCCAGGGTCCTCACCGGCCTGGGAGCTGCGATGTTCAATATCCACGCCGCCGGCGGCCTCGCCATGATGAAAGCCGCCGCCCGGGCGGTGGCTGAGGCGGCGGAAAGGCTGAAGGTCGAAAGGCCGAAATTCATCGCCGTCACCGTGCTGACAAGCATGGATGACGCCGAGTGGTCGGCTCTCGGTCATACCGTTCCCATCGCCGCCCAGGTGGCGCGCCTGGCCCGCCTGACCAAAGAGGCCGGTCTGGACGGGGTGGTGGCGTCACCCCGGGAAGCATCGCTGATTCGCCGGGAATGCGGCCCGGAATTTCTCATCGTCACACCGGGAGTGCGGCCTGTGGGCAGCGCCAGCAACGATCAGAGCCGCGTGGCGACACCGGCCGGAGCCCTGGCCGCCGGGGCCAGCCACCTGGTGATCGGACGGCCGATAACCGCCGCCCCCGATCCCCGGGCAGCGGCAGCGGCGATCCTGGCCGAAATGGAGGGACACTAAATGGAAGAAACGGAAGTAAGACGGCTGCTGGTCGAGACCGGAGCCATCCTTGAGGGGCATTTCCTGCTGACTTCGGGTCTGCACAGCCCGCTGTACGTGGAAAAATTCCAGGTGCTGCAGTGGCCGCGCCACACCGCTGCACTGTGCGCCGCCCTGGCCGACAGGTTCAGGTTTGACCGGATTGATGTGGTGGTAGGCCCGGTGACCGGCGGCATCCTTCTCGCCCATGAGGTTGGCAAAAACCTTGATACCAGGGCGATTTTCACCGAACGGGAGAACGGCAGGATGACCCTTCGGCGCGGCTTTTTCATCAAGCCTGGCGAACGGGTGCTGGTGGTGGAAGATATCGTAACCACCGGCGGCTCGGTGGACGAGGTCATCGCCGTGGTGAAAGAATGCGGCGGCGTACTGGCCGGGGTGGGGCTGCTGGTGGACCGCAGCGGCGGCAAGGCGGTCTTCCCGGCCCGGGCCGAGGCGCTGCTCCGCCTCACCGTTCCGGTTCATCAGCCGGAAGAATGCCCGCTTTGCGCCCAGGGCGTGCCGATCACCAAACGGGGCCGCACCGGAAAATAAACGAAAAAAACCTGACGCTATTTTGCGTCAGGTTTTTGTTTGCGGTTGTTTTTTCTAGACCCGTTTTACCCGGTTACGCCCTGAATTTCAGCACTTCCACCACCGATAGGGATGGGACGAGATTCAGGTCGAGAATCTGGTGGTCGGCGGTCAGCACCACAGGCTTGGTTGACATGAAATCGCGCAGCTCCAGTACCTCCGCCTGGTTGCCGTCACTAAGCAAAACGGTGGCACCAATCAGGCTTTGCAGCACATTGCGGATAAAGATCTTGCACAGCTCCTTGTCCAGAGTCACAAGCATGCTGTCAAGCAATACCTCCATCGCGGCAAAGGGGGTGACGCTTTTCTGGTAGACCTTGTCGGTGGTGAGCGCGTCGTAGGTGTCGGCGATGCCGACCACCTTGGCAAAAGGATGGATTTTCGGCCCAACCAGTCCGACCGGATAGCCGCTGCCATTTTCCCGCTCGTGATGCTGCAGAATGGCCAACTGCACCTCAGGCAGGATGCCCCGGGAGCTTGTAGTCATATAGTAGCCGTACTGCGGGTGGAGATTTATTGTTTGCCGCTCCGTCGCCGTAAGCCTGCCGGGCTTGTCCAGGAGAGTGAGCGGAATCTGCGATTTTCCGATATCATGCATCACTCCGCACAACGTCAGCAGCTTGATCTTTTCGATGCCCCAGCCGGCCCACAGGCCGATCAGACCGGAAAGGATCCCCACGTCCACAGCGTGGAGAAAGGTGTAATCGGCGAACGGCTTCAGCTGATACAACTTGCCCAGAACATTTTTGCCCTGCAGCAGGTCATAAAGGTTAACCGAAGCCAACTTGCGCAAATCATTGTAGGGCAAGTCCTCATGCTGGCGCATATAGCCGAAAATCTTTCCGGCCAGATTGGTGGCTGACCGGTACTTCTCATAAAAAATGGGGTCTTCTTCCCGGAGCTGGACCTGGATGCTCTCGGTCAACGGTTCGTTGTCGGTAATCGGCCGGACCTCCCGTTTTACCCTTACGGCACCGACCCCCCAGGTAGAGAGGCGCCGTATTATATTACCGGTAAGGACGGTGTTCTGCTGGATAATCAGTTTTTCATGCCGCCATACGGCTCCTGCCGTCATCATACCAGGTCTGAGGTCAGGGGTCTTTAAAAGCACAGTTGGCATTAAAAACAATCCTTTCTATATATTCTAGCCGAAAGCCAGAGGATTACCTATATACTATTATAGGAAAGTGAAATGGGAAATATTGTCGAAACAGGTGAGGTAATTCCCTGAAATTACACTAAAATTACAGATAAGAACATTTTAGTGTAATTTTACCGTTCTTGCTGACGTCTTTTACGTTGACTCTGTTATATTCTTGCCAACCGTTTTCCGGCATCGCCCGGAGGCAAATTTTCGGCCTGCGGTTATTCCCCCCGCTTCTTCGGGCGACTCGACCAGGGACAACGCTTCGGCTGCTCCGGTGGAGCTCCGCCAGGGAAGAGGAAAATGCCGAATAGATATTGTAAATCGATACCGTTTCATTGTAAAATTCAGGAAGGGTTATAGCGGAGCCTGACCGTCTGATGCGGACCGAAGGAGACAATGAATATGGCCAAGACAATCATTATTGGGGCAACGTCAGGTATTGGCAGGGAATTAGCCAAAATTCTCTCGTGCCAAGGCCACGAAGTTGGTCTCGTTGGGCGCAGGGAGGCTTTGCTGGCGGAGGTTGCCGCGGAATTGCCCAATAAAGCACATACAAGGCGAATCGATATTGCTCTTGCCGGTGAGGCCATCCATCAATTGGAAGAACTGATTGAAGAAATGAATGGAGTAGAGCTGATTGTCATAAGTGCCGGAACCGGTTATCTGAACCCCGAGCTGGAGTGGTCGCTGGAGCAAAAAACGGTAGATACCAACGTAGCTGGTTTTGCGGCGATGTGTAATGTTGCCATGAACTATTTTGCCCAGCAGGGTAAGGGCCATTTAGTCGGCATATCCTCGATTGCCGCCATAAGAGGCAATGGCAGGGCACCCGCTTATTCCGCATCGAAAGCTTTTGTCTCGAACTATCTGCAGGGTCTCCGTCTCTGGGCGCACATAAAGAAGCTGCCAATCACTGTAACGGAAATACAGCCAGGTTTCGTCGATACCGCTATGGCTAAGGGCGACGGATTATTTTGGCTGGCGCCGGCCGAGAAAGCGGCTCAACAAGTAGCTGAGGCAATATCAGACAAAACCCCGCATGCTTATATAACACGACGATGGCGGATCATAGCGTGGCTTTTGCAGATTTTGCCTGAGTGGATGCTGAGAAGGCTTTTATAGTATACAGGCAGACATGGATAGCAGGGGTGATCACAATGTCTTCACAGAAATTCGCCATAACCGTCGACTATCCTGACGAACTCTGCGCCGCCGACGTCCGGGACTGGCTTGCGTCGGCGCTGGCCGGCGCGGCCCCCGCTCACCGCCTGGTGGTGGAGTCGGTCGGCAGCCACTGCTACGGCTATGTCCTGAAAGGTTTCATCGAGGTAACCGACGCCTGCGCTGTCAGTGAAGAGGCCCTGAAGCTGCTTCTGGCGGCACCGTCCGGCCGCGACCCGAAACTGACCTCCCTTCGGCTTCTGTAATACAAAAAGTCCCTGTAGGGTTATCCGACAGGGACTTTTGCGTAAATCAGCCGTTGGTTTTCTGGGGACTTGTGCCCTGGCGCAGTTCGTCCTGCACCTCGCCACCGCTCTTGACCTTGGAATAATTGACCATCGCCGCCTTCGAATTTGTCTTGCCAAACTCGGGCTGCATGTCGGCTCCGGCGTTCTTTGTCAAATCGACCACCTCCCCGGCTAGTATTTCCGGGGAAACGGCCTGCCATGACAACAACCGCGACGCTGACCGCCGGACCGGAAAAATGTCAACGGGACAGGAAATAACCCAGCAGGCCCTTGCAGATTCCCTCGGCGATCTGATTTTGATATTTGGCGTCAGCCAGGCGCGCCGCCTCGGTCTGATTCGTCAAAAAGCCTGTTTCGATGAGCGCCGCCGGGACGTCACTGTTGCGCAGGACGTAACAGTTAGCCGGCCGCACCCCTTTGTCAACCATGCCCACCTCACCCGCCAGACCGGTCTGGATGGCCCTGGCCAGTTCGTTCGGCCGGCCGGCCGGGTAGAAGCTGATCGCCCCGGCTGTTTCCGGATTGGGATGTGCGTTGGCGTGGATACTAACAAAAATGTCGGCATCGTGGGCCGCAGCTACGTCCACCCTCGCCTGAAGCTCGCCGGCGGCTCCGGCGCCGGGGGAGGCAACCGAGCTGTCGTCGGTGCGGGTCATCACGACAGTGGCGCCGAACGAGGCGAGCTTATCGCGGAGTTTAAGCCCCACCGCCAGGTTGACGTCCGCCTCGCGTACCCCGAAGTGGACCGCCCCGTCGTTATTGCCGCCGTGACCGGGGTCGAGCACGATGACCTTTCCGGCCAGGAGACCCTGCCCGGCTGCCGCGCAGAC
>JARLHY010000028.1 GCA_031292015.1 Negativicutes bacterium
CGGGTGTAGGAAGGAGGTGATCGCGTGGACACAGACGATAGTGCCAGATCTAGACTCTACCGTGGCTGGGCTCAGGGTTCCCAGGCAGAGCACAGGGATCTTGATAGAAAAGTGCAGATACGCGTTCATCTCCAGGCTTGTCCCCAATTGGGACGCCTGCCGGTTGGATAACAACCCATCTGGCTTTTCCCACTAAAGTGCTCAATTGAATTCTTTCCGCCTGAAGCCTCAATCCTGAGGCAGGTTGATTGCGCCTCCGGCCCGTCGAAAAACGCTGCGACGTCTTGTGAAAATACTTACAATGTCAATAGTTGACAAGTCAATAATTGATGATATACTATAAAACAGGATTTCAAAGCAATTTTATTCAAGGGCTAGCATTGGAGTAAATATGGACGACAAAACAAATCCAATTTTTCTTAATGTTGTTCCGGATTACGAGTTTGAGGATGCACTGGTCGGAGATATTCGGCTGACGGTAAAGGCCGTTCTGTCCGTGGTGCAGCAATGTATGGGCGTCCCCATCATGGAATATCTGCTGTATATGCACTTGCTGACCGTCAAGGAACTCAGCCAGGCTGAATTGCAAAAGCGCATGGGCGTAGATGGGGCGGTCATTACCCGGCTGGTCAAGCAGTTAGAGGCGAAGGGCCTGGTTGTCCGCCGCCCTGATCCCGCCGACAATCGTTTTACACTGGTGACCCTGACAGAAAAAGCCTCCAGAATGGCCGAACAGAAGCTGGATAGACGACGGAAGCTGGTAGAAGTCTTGACGCGTGGCATTGCTGATGAGGATGTTGAATGCCTGAAGCATGTTCTGACGCAGGTCAGGCAGAACGCACAGGATCTCACGGCGCAGGACCTTATGGCAGAAGGTGAAATACTGAAGGAATAGTCCGGCTTTAGCAACCGATAAGCCGGTTGGTTAAATGATATGGGCACGAGTATGTAAGTTTTATACACACTGTCCAGTGAAGGAGCTGGTATGTTAAGACGTACCTGGGCGATGGCGCAAAAAGAATTCATCCAATTATTCCGCGAGCGCGCGCTATTGATTGTGCTTTTGCTGATGCCCGTGCTGCAGTTGGGCCTCTTTGCGGCGGCCATCCACACCGACATTACGCACATCCCGATGGTCGTAGCCGACCAGAGCTTAAGCCAGGCCAGCCAATCCTATCTGAACGCCCTGGTTGATTCAAATTATTTTGACATCATCGCCAATGTATCCAGCCAGGACGATTTGATGAAAGCGATTGACGATGGGCAGGCCAGCGTTGGCATCCTGATCCCGCCGGATTTTGCTGCCAAGGTGACGCAGGGCCAGGCCAACGTACTGGTGCTGGTAGACGGCTCGGATTCCTATATCACCAATTCGGCCTACAGCACGATCAATGCCATCTCACAGACCTATGCCATCAGCCTGATTCGACTGCCGGCCAACCCGCTGAACATGAGCATTCGCATTCTGTATAACCCGGATCTCAACCAGCTTTGGTTTCTGGTGCCGGGGCTGCTGGTGGCGCTGATGCAAGGCATTACCATGAATTTGACGGCTCTGGCGATTGTGCGCGAGCGTGAAGTGGGCACGATCGAAGCGCTGCTGGTTACGCCCATCCGCCCGATCGAGCTGATGCTGGGGAAAACGATGCCTTATCTGGTGGTGGCATTCCTCAACATGAGCTCAATCTTTTTCTTCGCTACAGTGGCTTTTGGCGTGCCCTTCATGGGAAACCTGCTGCTGTTCTTGTTATTGTCGATCATCTTTGCCACCACCGGATTGGGCCTGGGGCTGGCGATTTCAACGGCCTCGCAAACCCAGATGCAGGCGCAGCAGTTGGGCGGTATGTTCAACTTCGTGGGTATGTTTTTAGCGGGTTTCCTGTTCCCGGCCTATGCTCTGCCGCTGGTATTGAGGGTGATCGGTGCGATTTTCCCGATGACCTATTTCCTGCCAATCGTGCGGGGCGTTTTTACCAAAGGGGTGGGGCTGGCTGCCATATGGGAACCGGTGGCCGCCTCCATATTCTTAATGGTCATGATCCTGTTTGCCGCTACGCGCCTGTTCAGGCAAAGTTTGGACTGAATACCTTTGTAAGGATTTGCTATGCCTATCAATTATCAACGTCTTGGCGCACTCATCCGAAAAGAAGTCACGCAATTGCTGCGGGACCGCCGGGCGCTGGCATTTATGCTCGGGCTGCCGCTGCTGCAATTATTTTTGTACGCCTACGCCGTCAACACCACCGTTTACCACATCCCGATGGCGGTGGTTGACCAGAGCCAGGATGCTAAGAGCCGCGCATTTATCCAGGCGCTGGTCAATTCGCAGTATTTTAACAGCGATATGTATTTGCAGAACCAAAACCAGGTCATCAACGCGATCGATAACGGGCAGGTCAAAGCCGGATTGATCATTCCACCCGACTTTGCCACGAACACCGACCGGGGCACCGCCAGTGTGTTGATGATTTTGGATCGATCGGACAGCGCTAGCGTGACTTCGGGTTTCAGCGGCGCCAGCCTGGTGGCTCAAAATTATTCGTTGGGGCTCATTTCCGAACAGGTCGTCCGTAAAACGGGCCTGCAGACCGCGTCGCCGCTCAGCGCCAGCAATTTGCCGATTACCACCTCGACCCGCGTGCTGTATAACCCGGATATGATCGATATCTGGTTCCTGCTGCCGGGACTGGTGGGCATGCTTTTACAAACGCTGGCAGTCCAGCAGGCAGCGCTGATCATGGTGCGGGATCGTGAGCTGGGGACGATGGAGCAAATCCTGGTTACCCCGGCACGGCCGCTTGAGATCGTCCTGAGCAAGATGATCCCGCTGTTGGGGCTGTGCTTATTGGCCTTTGGAGTGATTATCGGCCTGGGCGTGTCCTGGTTTGGCGTGCCTTTCCGCGGCAGCCTGTTTCTATATTTTTGGCTGTCTTTGCTGTTTATTGCCTCAAGCCTGGGGCTGGGGATGCTGGTCTCGGTGCGAGCCAGCACTCAAAGACAGGCTCAGCAGATGGCCCTGGCAACCATGATGTTTGGCATGCTGTTGAGCGGGATGATTTACCCACGCCTGGGCATGCCGCTCATCCCCAGGATGATTGGAGATGTCCTGCCGATGACTTACTTTATCCGAATCTCGCGCGGCATTTTCTCCAAGGGCGTTGGCTTGAGCTTTGTCTGGCAGGATGCCGTGTCCCTGGCCGTCTATACTGCCATTGTTATATTCGTCGCCGCCAGAAATTTCAAGAAACGTTTGGATTAATGGTGAAGTTATGGATACACCGGCAATTTTCGCTAAAGGGCTGACCAAGACCTTCAAAACCCGCAAGGGATCGCTCACCGCGGTGGATGCCCTATCGCTGCAGGTAGGCCGGGGTGAAACCTACGGCCTGATCGGCCCGGATGGGGCCGGAAAAACCACCACCGTACGGGTGCTGCTGGGCTTGCTAACCCGTACAGCCGGTGAGAGCAGCATCATGGGCTTCGACTCGATGAAGGATACCTATGAAATCCGCCAGCGCATCGGCTACATCGCTCAGCAGAACGTGCTGCCCAGGGACATGACGGTGATGGAAAATATGAAATTTTTCGCCGGTGTGCAGGGCATGAGCAAGGAAGACCAGAAAAAGCGCATCCCGGAACTGCTGGAGTTCGCCGGTCTGAGTGATTTTACCGAGCGATTGGCGGGTAAGCTTTCGGGCGGAATGAAGAAAAAATTGGCCCTCGCTACCAGCCTGATCCACGAGCCGGAGGTGGTGCTGCTGGACGAACCGACCCTGGGCGTTGATCCGGTCAGCCGGCGGGAGTTCTGGAATTTGCTTGGCAACCTGCGCGCCGAGCGGGGCCTGACGATTTTCGTCAACACGCCCTATATGGATGAGGCCGAGCGCTGCACGCAGATCGGCCTGATCTACGGCGGCAAGCTGATCGCCAGCGGCGCGCCGGCCGATATCAAAGCGCTGGTGCCGGGACGCGTGCTCGAATTTACCCCGGCCGATTCGGTGGCGGCGCTCAGGCAGATGAATGGCATGGAGGGCATCCTGGAGGTGCAGACCTACGGTGAAAAGCTGCACGTCTTTGTGGACGAGGTGGCCCGTCGCCAGCCGCAGATTGAAGCGGCCCTGTTGGGGGCCGGCATCAGCCACAGCGAGCTGCGCCCGATTGAAGTGCGCATGGAAGAGGCCTTTATCAGCCTGGTGCAGCGCCAAACACGCCTTGAACTACAGCAGACGCAAGCCACGCGGCCGGAATCTACGAGAGGCGTAGCATGAGCACTAACCCATCTCAAAACCAGCCTTCGATCGTAGTAAAAAACCTGACCAAAAAGTTCGGGGATTTTACGGCGGTGGACAACGTCAGCTTCACCGTAGAGGCCGGGGAAGTGTTTGGCTGGTTGGGACCCAATGGGGCCGGCAAAACCACCACCATCCGGATGCTGTTGGGGTTGATGACACCGACCTCGGGCAGCACCCACGTGCTGGGTCTCAATTCCGCCACGCAGACCAAGGAAATGCACGCCGTGGTGGGATACATGTCTCAGTTGTTTACCCTGTATAACGACCTGACTGCCGCCGAAAACATTCGCTTTTACGGAATGATCTACGGCCTGTCGAACAGCGAGCTAAAACAGCGCCAAGCTGAGATCATCCACATGGCCGGGTTGGATGGGCGGGAAAAAGTGCTGACCGGCGCCCTGTCAGGCGGTTGGAAACAGCGCCTGGCGCTGGGTTGCGCCATCGTGCACCGGCCCAAAGTGGTCTTTTTGGATGAGCCGACCGCCGGGGTTGACCCGATCAGCCGGCGGGAATTCTGGACGCTGATCTATGATATGGCCAAAGAAGGGGTGACGGTGCTGGTGACGACTCATTATATGGATGAAGCCGAGCTTTGCCAGCGGGTTGGTTTTATCACACAGGGGCGTCTGGTGGCAATTGACACGCCGGGCCGGCTCAAGCAGACACAGATGCGCGGCGACGTGCTGGAGATCAGCGTGTCCGACCCGGATGCCGCCATGCGCGTGCTGAAAGCTGTACAGCAGAGCGGCAAGTTGCCGCTGGATGAAGTCGCCTTGTACGGCGCCCAGGTGCATGCGGTGGCGCCGAGCGCACAGCAGTACAAGCAGGTCATTTGGGATCTGCTGGCGGCGGAAGGGATTGGGGTTCGCTCAATCGAATGGATTGCGCCGACCCTGGAAGATGTATTTATATCGTCGGTCAATGCACCGGAGTTGAAGGAGTCACGTTGATATACAACCTGCAGAGGCATCGCAATATCTTTGTGTCCGGGCAAGCAGCTGCCAACGGATTTGGGAACGGATTGAGCGGATTGCTCGATTTCCACTCAATGGTCGGTTGCCTGGCACAGCCAGAAGATGGCTCCTGCCGGAAACGCGCTCGACTGACTTTATATGATGTTGAAAGGTAACACAAAGGAGGAATTATGCGCAGAAGATTGATTATTTATATTGTGGTGGGGGCCTTAGTGGTCATTGGGGGCGTAATCTTTTTCGTGCAGCAGGCCGCTGCCACCAACGGGGATGCTCTATTCTCGGGCACCATCGAGGCGACCGAGATCAACCTGCCGACCATGTCGGGCGGTGTGGTGGAACAGGTCAACGTTAACGAGGGAGATCAAATCCGCGAGGGCCAGGTACTGGTGGATTTATATTCCATGACAACGAAGAAGAACGAGAACGTAAGCTCGCCGATCAGCGGCGTGGTGCTGGAGCGGCTGGTCGAGCCAAGCGAGTTCGCCGCGCCTGGCAGCACCGTAATGGTGGTGGCCTCGCTGGATAACCTGACCCTGACGATCTACGTGCCGGAAAACCTGTACGGGCAATTTTTCCTGGGACAGACTTACCCGGTCACGGTCGATTCGTTCCCTGGGCAGACTTTCAACGGGACGGTCAGTTATATCTCTAACCAGGCCGAATTTACGCCGCGCAACGTGCAGACCACCGACAGCCGCCAGACCACGGTATATGCCATCAAGCTCAATCTGGACCCAAGCGGTGGGATGCTCAAACCGGGCATGCCGGCGGACGTGCACTTTGGCGGGCAGAGTCAAGGTCAATAACGCTACAAAATTTACCCTTGAAACCTATGTGGAAGAAAGCACTGCCTTTCATCACAGAACAAGAGCTGTTGAAGCGCGCCCAGGGCGGGGATGAACGGGCCTACGAGCAGCTTATCCTGGCATACACGCCGGCCCTGTATGAGGCCGTCAGGCGACTGTCGCCGGTGGATGAGCCACAAATAGAGCTGATTTTGCAGGAGACCTTTTGGAGGGCCTGGCAGTCTTTAGAGCGCCAGGATGCGGACCGGCCGATTTTGCCTTACCTGACGAGCATCGCTACCAATCTGGTGCGGGAGCGATGGCGCTCGAACGGCCGGCTGATCGATGAAATCGAATAAATTATCGATAAAGAAATCTTCACCACAGAGAAC
>JARLHY010000029.1 GCA_031292015.1 Negativicutes bacterium
GAGCGGGAGGAACGACGCTGATCATCATCTACTACTGCTTTGCCGGCGCCCACGCTTCGGTGGTGGCGGCGGCGATCCACTGCGGCCTGCTGTCGCAGCGCCGCCTTCCGTCATATCAGGAGATGACGGCCCTGCCTTATTATGACCGCACTGACCCGAAACAAGTGGGTGAGCCGTATTTCATGGGCTGCGATGAACATCACAACAAGATCTACTTCATGGGTCTATGGAGTCAGCGCCAGAACCTGACGGCCTCTATCCGCTGCCTGTTGGACAGTGCCGGTGTGGACCGTTGTCAGTATTTGTTTCAGGATGCTTTTCCGCTGATTAATTTCTCCACTAAACTGGGGGGGCTTCTGTCCAAACGCTACCGGCTGACCTCCCTGGGACGCAAAATTACCGTATGGGGAATGAGGCGCCAGTATTGGCGGTTCGTGGAACTTGTGGCCAGGGTGAAAGCCGATCTGGACAGCAGCAGCAGTGATGCTGGAAAACCGAAAATGCCGTAAGTCGAGCCTGCAGCGCCTGGATATGCGCATATTGTAGGCTTCGATTTTTGCCCGGCGGTCCCATACTCGGCTGTCGGCCATTGGAAAAAGTGACCGCAGATCCCATTCTTTTCATGAATACAAGCGGCCGAAAGCAGGAAATAGGTGGTGAAAACGGAATACATAGTACCAGGGGTGAAGCCAACTTGACTGCTAAAGGACAAATATCGCGCGTTGCCGACGGCAGCATCGCCGCAGAACTGGAACTGGAACCCGGCGACAAAATTATCGCTGTGGACGACAGCCCGGTCAATGATATCATCGACCTGAGCTTCGCTCTGGCGGCGGAGTCGCTGGAACTGCTGGTAGAGAAAAAGGACGGCGAACAGCTGATTCTGGAAATCGACAAGGATTACGACGAAGACTTGGGCCTGGAATTCGAATCCGCAGTATTCGATCAGGTGCGGCAGTGCGCCAACCGATGCGTATTCTGCTTCGTGGATCAGATGCCCGCCGGACTGCGGCCGAGCCTATACGTGAAAGATGACGACTACCGGCTTTCTTTTTTGTACGGTAATTTTATTACCCTGACCAACCTCACCACAGCCGATAAAAAACGGATTCGGCAATTGCACCTGTCACCGCTTTATATTTCCGTTCATGTCACCGACGGTAAGCTGCGGGCCGCCATGCTCGGCAATCCCCGCGCCCGGGACATCATGCCGCAGTTGAAGGAACTCGCCGGCTATGGTGTCGAAATGCATACCCAGGTAGTTCTGTGCCCCGGTTGGAACGATGGACCGGCCCTCGGCAGAACCATCGCCGATTTGTGGTCACTTCGGCCGGACGTCCTTTCCCTGGCCATTGTCCCGGTAGGCATTACCCGACATCGTGAAGCTTGCCCACCGATGGAGACCTTCAGCCCCGCCGCAGCCGCCGCAGTCATTGAAACAGTGGCCAGCTGGCAGTCGACCTGCCGCCGGGAAACCGGCACAAGCTTCGTCTATCTGGCCGACGAATTCTATCTTGCGGCAGGTGTCCCTATTCCCAAATACGACACCTACGACGGGTTTCCCCAGCTGGAAAACGGTGTAGGCATTGTCCGCAGTTTTCTTCATGAATGGGCTGATCATGAATTTTCCGGCCCGGGCTATCGCGAGCCTCTGGCGCTGGATATAGTCTGCGGCGCCTCGGCCGCGAAAATCCTGCAGCCGCTGCTGGCGGCAGTGAATGTTCCCAACCTTACGGTTCGTCTGGTTCCTGTGGAAAATCGTTTTTTCGGTTCCACCGTCACCGTGACCGGCCTATTGACCGGTCAGGATATCATCGACGCCCTCGCACAGCTCGGGGGGCGCCGGGACGGGGTAATCCTGCCAGGCATTGCTTTGCGCAAAGGCGAAAGCGTATTTCTGGACGGCGTCACCGTCGACGATGTTGCCGCCCGGACGGGAACAACAACACGTATTGCATATTTTGCCGCCGATCTTGCTCAGCACCTGGCGGAATGGAGGTAACAGCATGAAAGACTTGGGTTTAATTCAGGTATACACCGGTGACGGCAAAGGAAAAACTACAGCTAGTCTGGGTTTGGCTTTTCGCGCCTGCGGCCACGGTTTTAAGGTCTGCATGATCCAGTTTATGAAGGGGTCCGACAAGTACGGCGAAGTTCAGGCTGCCAAACTGCTGCCTGGGTTTAAACTCATCCAGTCCGGCCGTGATGAGTTTGTCGACTTGACTAACCCGGATCCTGTCGACCATCAGTTGGCTGAGGACGGCTGGAGTCTCGCCAAAACGGTCATTGAATCCGGCGAATACGATATCGTCATCCTGGACGAAATCAATGTCGCCCTATCCTGCGGTTTGGTGGACACCGCTTCGGTGGTCGACTTTTTGACCTGTGCCCAGCGCAAGGTCGAAGTCATCCTGACCGGCCGGTATGCCCCGGCGGCGATTGTGGCCGCGGCTCATCTGGTGACCGAGATGCGCGAGATCAGGCATCCCTATAAACAAGGCGACGAGGCCCGCGAAGGAATCGATTTTTGACGAACTAAGGATGATGGATGATGAGTAAACCAATCGTGGCAATCGTCGGCCGGCCCAATGTCGGCAAATCCACGCTGTTCAACCGTATCGCCAACAAGCGGGTTTCCATCGTGGAAGACATTCCCGGCGTAACCCGCGACCGGATCTACATGGACGCCGAGTGGCTGAATCATGAATTTACCATGATCGACACCGGCGGGATCGAGCTTGAGAATGTCGACAAAATTTACACCTCCATGCGTCACCAGGCCCAGCTGGCGATGGAAGAGGCCGACGTGATTCTCTTCGTGGTGGACGGGAAAACCGGACTTACCACCGCTGACCAAGAGGTTGCCGGCCTGCTTCGCAATGCCCGCAAGCCTGTGTTGGTTGTGGTGAATAAAGTCGACAAACCGAAAGACAACACCGATATCTACGAATTCTACAACCTGGGGCTTGGAGAACCTATCGCCATTTCGGCTGCCAACCTGTTTAACCTCGGCGACCTCCTGGATCAGGTAGTGGAGGCCCTCCCCAAACAGGATGCCGCGGCTGAGGATGATGATGTCATCAAAGTTGCCATCATCGGTCGTCCCAATGTCGGTAAATCTTCGCTGGTGAACTCCCTTCTCGGGGAGGAACGGGTTATCGTCAGCGATATTCCCGGCACAACCCGTGACGCCATTGATACATTTTACCGCAAAGACGATCTGCGGCTGATCCTGATCGATACCGCCGGAATGCGCCGCAAAGCCAAAATCGACCTGCCGGTGGAACGGTACAGCGTCATCCGCTCCCTTCGGGCTGTGGACCGGGCTGACGTTGTCCTGATGCTGATCGACGCTGTCGACGGCGTCACCGAGCAGGACAAAAAAATTGCCGGCTACGCTCACGAAGCCGGTAAGGCCATAGTTATCGTTGTCAACAAATGGGATTTAATGGAAAAAGACAGTAAAACGACCCTGCGCTACACCGAAGCCATTCGCAGTGAACTGGCCTTTATGCAGTACGCACCGGTGGTGTTCATTTCTGCCCTCACCAAACAGCGCGTGACCCGCGTCATTGAGCTGGTCAAATATGTGGCCGAACAGCACGCCATGCGGATCGCCACCAGTGTTTTAAATCAAGTGGTGGAAGACGCCACGGCCATCAATCCGCCTCCCTCCGATCGGGGCCAGCGGCTAAAAATCTACTTTGCCACTCAGGCCAGCGTCAAACCGCCTACTTTTGTCTTTTTTGTCAACAACCCTGATACCATGCATTTTTCCTATCTGCGTTACTTGGAGAACAAGCTCAGGGAAGCCTTTGGTTTTGAAGGAACGCCTCTGAAATTGGTCGTGCGGGGGCGTAAAGAAGAAGAGTAGCTTCAGATTCTCAGCGCAGGGAAGTGATGAAGTGGGATATGGTTTGATCTTTCTCTTTAGCTACCTGGTCGGTTCTATTCCCAACGGCTACCTTGTGGGAAAAATATATGGCATCGACATCCGCCAGTTCGGCAGTAAAAATATCGGGGCCACCAATATCTTCCGGGTGCTGGGACCCAAGCCGGCGTTTTGGGTCTTCCTCACCGACGCCGCCAAAGGGGTCGCCGGCGTATTCATCGGCCAGGCCGTTTTCGATTTGCCCGCGGCAGCGCTTCTTGGCGGCATCGGGGCCATCGCCGGGCATAACTGGTCTGTTTTCCTCGGGTTTAAGGGCGGCAGGGGGGTTGCTACCGCTCTTGGAGTTATCGCCGTTCTTGTACCTAAAGTAACTGTCATCGTCTTTTTGGTTTGGGCCGTCATCGTTTATATCACCCGCTATGTTTCCCTCGGTTCCATTATCGCGGCGCTGGTAGCCCCTCCGCTGATCTGGCTGTTCGGGGAAAGAACCGAGTATCTTTATTTCGGCGTTGTTGCCGCCTTTTTCGTCATCGCCAGGCACAGACCCAACATCCAGCGCCTGCTGAAGGGCGAGGAACTGAAGATCAAGGCAGGCAGTCTCACCGGCGGGAAAAAGGAGCAGTAAACCATTGAAAATATCGATCATCGGCGCCGGAGGCTGGGGAACGGCCATCGCCTGCATGGCGGGACAAAGGCAGCCTGCGGTGACCTTATGGGCCAGAAATGAGCTTATGGCACGGGAGTTGGCCGGAGCCAGAGAAAATCTCCGCTATCTGCCGGGAGTACGACTGCCGGAATCGGTGGCTGTAACCGCCGATATGGCTGCGACTGTCCAGGGCGCCGACATGGTGATCATCGCTACGCCATCCCACGCGGTGCGGGAGACCGCCGCCAGGCTGGCTGGAGTTATCGGACCGGAATGCATCGTCGTGTCTGCCGCCAAGGGGCTGGAAGTGGGCTCGCTGAAGCGGATGTCGGAAGTAATCGCCGAAGAAATACCTTTTGTCGCCGATACCGTTGTGGCGATATCAGGACCGAACCACGCCGAGGAAGTCGGGCGCCGGCAGCCCAGCGCGGCCGTGGCGGCGTCTTGCTCCCGCTATGCCGCGGAAACCGTGCAGGAAGCCCTGATGCTGCCTTACTTCCGGGTGTACACCAACCCGGATATCATCGGCGTGGAGTTGGGGGGCGCCCTGAAAAACATTATCGCCCTCGGAGCGGGGATCGCTGACGGACTGGGCTTTGGCGACAACGCCAAAGCCGCTTTCATGACCAGAGGACTGGCCGAAATCGCTCGCCTGGGGGTGGCCATGTTGGCTAAGCCTTCGACCTTTGCCGGGCTTTCCGGCGTCGGCGACCTCATCGCCACCTGCACATCAAGACACAGCCGTAACCGGCGGGCAGGTGCTCTTCTCGCCGAAGGAAAGTGTCTGCGTGAGGTTGAATCCGCAAATGGCATGGTGGTGGAAGGAATCCGCTCGGCGCTGGCTGCTCATGAACTCGCCGGGCGGCATAATGTCGAAATGCCCATCACCGAGCAGATTTACCGGGTACTGTATCAGGCCACCAGTCCCAAAGAAGCGGTAACCGAGCTGCTGTCGAGGGGCCGCACCCACGAAGTGGAAGAAGTCGCCGATATCATTCACTGGCGATAATACAAAGGCCGAAAGGCCTTTTTTTATCGCATGTGTTCCAGGCCACGACTGCGTGAGCAAAACTCCGCCATTGACCGCCGCAGTGAACTCTGCTATAATCGTCTTGGAAACGTTTCCAATAATTTTTCAATAACGCAGCAGGCAGCGCTTTTGTTGATGTCATGACTCTGTGCCGCAGCCTGTTGGACAACGACGGTGTACGTCTTGTCCATTGTATTTTGACCAAAATACGTAATGGCAAGGAATATTTATGAAACTGACCATCAAAGACATCGCCAAGAAAAGCGGCCATTCCTGCTCCACCGTGTCGCGGGTCTTGAATGACAGCCCATTTGTCAGCGAAAAAACCCGGGCCCGGGTCAAAAAAGTCATCGAAGACATGGATTTCCGCCCAAATCATGTTGCCCGGGGTTTGGTGAAAGGGCAGATGAACATCGTGGTATGCATTATCGGTGACCGCTGGAATCCATTTTACGCCGAGCTCTTTTCGGCGGCGGAAGAAGTCCTGAACAGAGAGGGCTTTCTCGCCGTTCTTTGCTATACGAACTACGAACCTGTCAAGGAAGAGAAATATCTTGAGGCCGCCCTGGAGAATAATTTCGCCGGAGTCATCATGGTGACTGCGCCGGAAACCCAGCAACTGGCCGAAAACCTGGCCAAACTTGACTGTCCGGTGGTCCTGGCCAACCGCTACCTTGCTTCCGTACCCACCGATGTGGTCCTGATGGATAACTACCACGGCGGCTATATCGCCACCCGCCACCTGATCGACCTCGGTCACCGCCGGATTGCGCACTGGGCCGGTCCGGACAACTCCACCGCTAGCCGCGACCGGGTCCGGGGCTATCGGGAAGCCATGCGCGAGGCCGGGCTGGAGGTCAGAGAGGGCGACATCCTCAAAGGCAACCTGCTGGAGTCCGAGGGTTATCAGTTCGCCTGCGAGCTGCTGAATAATCCCCGGGATGTCACCGCCGTCTTCTGCGGCAACGACATGATGGCCAGCGGGGTGGTCAGGGCCTATTCCGAACATGGCAAAAGGATACCGCAAGACATGAGCGTGATCGGTTTTGACGATTCCCCGGTCGCGGTAAGCGGCCCGGTAAAATTGACCACAGTGCGCCAGCATCCGGAGGCTATGGGCCAAACGGCAGCCGATTTGGTGCTGAACCGCATGACCAATAAAGATCAGCCTCATCGTAAGGTCGTCTTTTCCCCGGAACTTGTGGTCCGCGACAGCGCCGCTCCCTGTCGTTCTTGTCAGCCTCCTGCAGCGGAATAAAATCCTGTATGCCAATATTGACGACAAAACCCCTGGAAACGTAGTGATTTCCAGGGGTTTTTATTGTGTTATAAGGCGGCGGGATCTACGAATATTATGAATATTCTGGTTGACTGAGGGAAAAATCGTTGCTATACTTTTAATTGGAAACGTTTCCAATAATTATTCCAAATACGGTTTGTTAGTTAGCTCCTATTTCAGGATAAGGATGTTTGTGAACAATTGCACCTACTGGCAATCCTGATCTCCTGACACGCACTACTATATGTGGAACCGTTTTCAAAACCGACAAGAGACAATCAGTCAACGACCAGGGAAAGGAGAGTGGTAGATATTATCCGACGGTAACCCGGACTACACCGCCTTTACGCCAGGAACGGCTCTGGCGGCTTAGCGTTGCCAGCTGCAAACGGTGTACGCATCTGGCTTTTTGTCATTAGTCGCGGCGAACCTGCCGCGCCGGCAACTAGCCATGACGGACAGGAAAACTGACCTGCGAAGAACACTTTGAAGGGGGTAGTTGGATTGATAACCTGTGAACAACTTTTAAGCAGGCTTGATGACAGCACACTGAAAGTTAATCATTACAAGATTATCGTCGCCGGAATACTTGGCTGCATGCTTGAGTTTTTTGACTATTTCTTGATCGGATTTGTCCTGGCCTTTATTGTTGTACCATGGAAACTGACTTTTGCCCAGGCGACCATTGTGCTGTTGATCGCCGGTGTAGGTGCGATGCTGGGAGCGTTCGGCTTCGGTTACGCCGCCGAGAAGGTCGGCCGCCGGCCGATCTTTATCATAACTGTTCTTACCTTTTCGATACCCTCTGGCCTCATGTATCTGACTCCGGAAGGAAACTGGATTTATCTGTCGGCCATGCGTTTTATCGTCGGCCTTGGCGTCGGCGGACTCTACACCATTGACCTGGCGCTGGTGCAGGAATTCGTTCCGGCACGGTATCGCGGAGTCATCAGCGGACTTTTGACGGCATTCATCCCCATCGGGGTCATGATCGCCAGCGGGATAGCCGGTAATCTGACTCCCATGATCGGCTGGCGGGGGCTGTTCCTGGTTGCCTTGCTGCCTGCTTTCATGACGCTGCTTGTTCGGGCCTGGATCCCGGAATCGCCGCGCTGGCTGATTTCAAAAGGCCGTTATGAGGAAGCCGCGAAATCCATCAACTGGGTGACCGGCAGCAAGGAAGAGTTCTGCGTCGCCGACTTGCAGGCAGGGAGCGCGGCCGCCGAACCCGAACGAAAAGTAAGCTGGCGCGAACTGTTCAAGTACCCCCGCAGTCTGATCATCGCCTGTTTGACCAACTTTTGTCTGCAAACCGGTGATTACGGCATGACATTATGGGGCGCGACCCTCTTCGTCCTGGTGATGAACGTCACCCCGCCCGAGGCGGCAAATCTTTTCTTCCCAGTGGCAATGGGCGGTTTCGCCGGCCGCTGGTTCTGGGCTTACATGTCCGAGGCGGTAGGCCGGCGGCGGGCCGGGATGATGCTGGGCGTAGGAGCTACCATCACCCTTTTGATTGCCGCTATCTTCAACAGCGTCTTCGTTGGAACCACTTCGATATTCTGGCTGGCCTTCATCGCTGCCTACTTCTTCGTCAACGGCGGTATGGCGGTAATCGGCCCATACGCGTCGGAAGTATGGCCCAAGCATCTTCGCGCCCTGGGCATGGGCGCAGGCTACGGCTGCGGCGGACTGGGCAAAATGTTGGGCCCGGTGGCGCTGGGACTGTTTGCCGGCGGCGGCAACCTGGTTACTCCGAAAGCTACGCTGGATGCCATCGGCCCGGCGGTCGGCCTCTGGGCGGCGGCCACCTTCACTGTGGCGATATGCTGTTATTTCGGTCTGGAAACCCGCAATAAATCCATTGAAGAAATTGACACCCTGGTGCGCGGCAGTACTGCCCCTGCCGAGAAAAACGCCAACGTCTAGGCTGCGACGAGTCCAAGACCTGTTGCTGCAATAGATTTACAGTCAAAGAGGAGAGGATCGCTATGGAAAACAGAAAAGTTGCCCTGATCACCGGCGGAGCGACCGGAATTGGCAAAGAAGTGGCCCTGATGCTGGCCGCCAAAGGCATCGATATTGTCATCAATTATTCACGCTCGGAAAAAGATGCCAACGACACCTGCGCCGCGATTCAGGCCGCCGGAGTTTCCTGTCTGCTGGAAAAAGCCGACGTGGCCAACGATAAGCAGGTACGGGCGATGGTCAAAAACGCTGTCAGCCATTTCGGCCGGCTGGATTACCTGGTCAACGGTGCCGGTATGACTGACTTTGTCGACATGGCGGATCTGGAAGGACTCCTGGAAGAGCACTGGGACCGCGCGATGGCGGTCAATGTCAAAGGCCTGTTCTTTGTCAGCCGGGCTGCCGCTCCCCATCTTAAAAAGTCCGGCGGCAGCATTGTCAATATCAGCTCCCTCGCCGGCTACAACGGCCGGGGCAGCTCTATCGCCTACGCCGCAGCCAAAGCGGCGGCGATCAGCGTCACCAAGTCACTGGCCGTGGTTCTTGCACCGGATGTGCGCGTCAACAGTGTTGCCCCCGGACCGGTTATGTCCCGCTGGATGGCCGGGCGGGAGGAAAATGTCCAAAAATTCGCAGCAACGACTCCCCTTGGCAAGATATGCAAGCCGGAGAATGTGGCCGAAGTGATCGTCCCGCTGTTGTTGTCGGCGGCTCTGGTGACAGGGCAGACTGTGCTGATCGAAGGCGGTTCCAGAATGCAGTAGGCAAAATAAATCCAAACAGCCAAATGGAGGAAAGATACTGGTTTTAGATGAAAAACCGGGTCTTGAATCCATTTGGCCTTACTTTGAAGGGATGGACAGCTATGCTTCAACGAGTAGTTTGTTTTAAATACAAGCCTGAAACATCCGAAGAACAGATCAACGCCCATCTGGAAGGCTTCAGAAAACTGCCGGAAATAGTACCAGGCATCGCGTCATACCGGGGCGGGTTGTGTTTTCCCAACGTCAACGGCGCCCTGCCGGAATATTCCTCGATGCATTACCTGACCTTCAAAACACTGGAAGACATGGCTGCGTACTTTCATCACCTCGATCATCAGAAATTCGGCAAATTCGGCGGTGAGATCTCGGAAAAGATCCTTGTTCTTAATTCGGAAATCAGTGCCGAAGTCAGGGCATAGCCCGGGCAAAGAAAGGAAGGGTCCTATGAGCGATTTTGACAAAGCAAACACTGTACCGGCTGCTGCGGACGCCCTCCAGGTGCCATTTTCGGCCGGAACGTCCCGGCCGAAATTCCGGGCCCCGGAAAAGACCTGCGACTGTCACCACCATATCTTTGACCCTGTTCGCTTTCCCTATGCGCCGGAAGAAGCCCACAATCAACAGCCTCCGGCGACGGTGGACGATTACCGGCTGCTCAAGACGAGACTGGGAATCGCTCGCAATGTCATCGTCCAACCCACCGCATACGGGCTGGACAACCGCTGTACCCTTGACGCGCTGAAACAGGGGGGCAGCAGCAGCCGGGCCATCGTGGTGGTCGACACCGGCGTGGCGGACAAGGAACTTGTGCGGATGCATGATCTGGGTGTGCGGGGAATTCGTTTCAACATCGTCGCCGAGGGCGCCCTGCAAAAAAGCCTCGCCATGATCGAACCGCTGTCCGGGCGGGTCGCCGAACTGGGCTGGCAGGTCCACTTCTGGGCGAAACCTGACGACATCGTAAGTATCGCCGACCTATTGCTGAGGCTGCCGTCGGCTATCGTGTTCGATCACTTCGGCCATATCCCGCAGCCGGCCGGGGCGGAGCATCCCGCGTTCCGGGTCATCTGCCGGCTGATTGACGGCGGCCGGACCTGGGTCAAACTGTCAGGGGCCTATCAGGACAGCAAAATAGGTGCGCCAGGCTACGATGACGCCGTTAAACTCGGGCAGGCTTATGTGCGGTACGCCCCGGAGCGGATGGTATGGGGCAGCGACTGGCCCCACCCCGGGATCTGGGCAGCCAGGAAACCGATGGTCAACGACGCCGAGCTTTTTGATACCCTCGGGGCAATCGCTCCTGAAGAGAGTTTGCGCAACCGGATTCTCGCCGACAACCCCGCGATACTGTTTGATTTTCCGCGCTGACACCGATAGCGGCGAGCGACGGACAATGGAAAAACCTAAGGGGGAATACGGCTGTGATTCATGAACAAACACCGAAACCACAAAATAACCCGGTCGGCATGATCGGGCTTGGCATCATGGGATCGGCGATGGCGGCCAATCTGATCAAGTCAGGCTTCGCCGTCATCGGCACCGACGTGTTGGCCAAAGGCCGTGACGAGCTGGCGTCAGCCGGCGGAACCGCGGTAGCCGGCGCCAGCGAAATCGGCCGCCGCTGCCGGCACATCATTCTGGCGCTGCCGTCGGAAGCCGCGCTCCGGGAGGTCTGCGCCGATCTGGCAGCAAGCTGCGCACCGGGAGCCATCGTTATGGAGACCGGCACCCTGCCGCTCACCGCCAAACAGGAAATGCGCGAGCTGCTTGCCGGAAAAGGGGTTATCCTGCTGGACTGCACCCTGTCGGGAACCGGCGCCCAGGCCAGGAACCGCGATCTGGCGGTTTACGCCAGCGGCGACGAAGCGGCGATCGAGGAAATGGCGCCGATCATCGACGGCTTTGCCCGGGTTTGTTATCGCCTGGGGGAATTCGGCAACGGCATGAAAATGAAACTTGTGGCCAACCTGCTTGTCGCCATCCATAACGTGGCAGCGGCCGAAGCGGTGCTGCTGGGCGCGCGCTCCGGCCTCGACCCGGCGACAGTAGTCAAGGTGGTAGCCGACGGCGCGGGCGGTTCACGCATGCTTCAGGTCCGAGGCCCGGCGATGGTAAACCGGACCTGGGACGAGGCGACAATGAAGCACTCCATCTGGCAAAAGGATATGAGGCTGATCGGTGAAGCCCTGGAGAAATCCGGCAGCCCGGCCCCGCTTTTTGCCGCAAGCATCCCGATCTATAATGCTGCCATGGCTTCCGGTCACGCCGACCATGATACCGCGGCAGTGTATGAGGTACTGGAACGGATGACCCGGCAATTCCCTGACCGGGATTAAAGCCGGAGCCCGGCATACAGACATTTTAAGGAGGCAGATCAATATGAGTGGTAAAGTGGACAAAGCTAAAATGGAACAATACGCCGAACAGGTGAAAAACTGGAACAAATGGGGCCCGAGTGACGAATTAGGCACCCTCAACTACGTAAACCCCGCCGCTATCGTCAACGCAGCTTCGCTGATCCAGAGAGGTTCGGTGTTTTCCCTGGCCATCCCGATGGATGTGAATGGTCCGCAGTGGGGTGAGCGGGGCCGAACCAACCCCAACCGCACCATGATCTTCACCGGAACCGACGCCATCATGGGCCGGCAGGACCAGTTCAAAATCCGCTACGCCGACGACATGGTCACCATGCCCCTCCAGTGCGCGACTCACTGGGACGCCCTTGGCCATATTTTCTATGAATACTATGATGATGATAAAAAACGGAATGTCGTGATGTGGAACGGCTATTCGGCCGAAAATGTGGACAGCTTCGGCTGCAATAAATGCGGCATTCAAAACACCAAGGAAAAGCTGGTCGGCCGTGGCGTGCTGCTTGATATGGCCCGCTACCTGGGCTGCGAATCAATGGAGGCCGGGCAGGGGATCACCGCCGAGGACCTAGATAAATGTGCCGCGATGTTCAACGTCCAGATCAAACCAGGCGACTTTGTCAACGTCAGAACAGGCTTCCTTGGTGCCCACATGAAATCCGGCGTCTGGGGCAAATACGCCGGCGGCGACGCTCCCGGCCTGGAATTCGAAACTCTGACCTGGCTGCATGAAAAACAGGTTGCGGCCATCGCCACCGACACCTGGGGCGTCGAAGTGCGGCCGAACCGCAGCGACGAATATCTCCAGCCGTGGCACTGGCTCGCCGTGCCCATCCTCGGCATCACCATGGGCGAAAATTTCTATCTCGATAAACTGGCCGACGACTGTGCCACAGACCGTCGCTACGAGTTCTTCTTCGTCGCTCCGTCGCTTCCGTTCACCAACGGTGCCGGATCACCGACAAATCCACTGGCGATAAAATAAACAAAGGGAGTAGATCACGATGGAAAATATCGACATGAAACTGGCCTGCAAACTGGTTGCCATGGCCACCGAGAAAGCTCAGAAGGATTTCCAGCGTCCGATCTGCGTGGCAATCTGCGATACATCCGGCTTCCTCACGGCCTATGCCCGTATGGAGGGATCCCCGCTCCGCAGCATCGAGATCTGCCAGCGCAAAGCTTACACCGCGGTGCGGATGGGCGTCAACACCGACGCTTTTCTGGAGAGGCTCAGGAACGACAACATTCCGGCCGGTTATTTCGGGGACGACCGGTTCACAGCCCTGCCTGGCGGTAATGTACTCAAGAACGCCGAGGGCAGGATGATCGGCGGTATCGGCGTCAGCGGGCTGGCTTCGTCGGAGGACAAACAAATTACCGACGCTCTGGCCGCTTTCGTGGCTGGTGCCTAGTCTGATGTCGGTTGAGTTTTCAGCATAAGCGGAGGGATTGTTATGGATGACAAAAAAGTTGCGTTAATCACCGGCGGGGCGACAGGCATCGGCAAGGAATGCGCCCTGCTTCTGGCTGGCCTCGGGATACATATCGCCCTGAACTACTCCCGGTCGGAAAAAGACGCCCGCGAGACCGCCAAACTTGTCGAGGCGAAGGGCGTTTCCTGCTGGCTGTACCAGGCTGATGTCGGCAAGGACCAGGAAGTGCGGTCAATGGTTGCCAGTGTCGTGAAACAGGCCGGAAGACTGGACTATGTGGTAAATTCGGCCGGCGCCACCGACTTCATCAACATGGCCGACCTTGAAGAAGTGAGCGAGGAACACTGGGACAAAGTGTTGTCCATCAATGTCAAAGGCGTGTTTTACGTCTGCCGCGCCGCTGCCCCCCACTTGAAGGAGGCCCACGGCAGCATCGTCAATATTACTTCCCTCTCCGGCCTGACCGGGCAGGGCAGTTCGGTAGCCTATGCCACATCCAAAGGGGCCGCCATTTCCCTGACCAAATCCCTGGCTCTCGCCCTTGCTCCCGTGGTACGCGTCAACAGCGTCGCTCCGGGACCTGTGCTGACCCGCTGGATGGCAGGGCGGGAGGAAGGCGTCCTGAAATTCGGCGCCAGAACACCCCTTGGCAAGGTCTGCAGTCCCCGGGACGTAGCCGACGTGGTGGTTCCGATACTGGTTTCGGCGGGCATGATGACCGGTCAGACGGTGGTTGTCGACGGCGGGTCGGTGAACGGCGCCATATTGTAGCAGGTCGTGGAGGCTGTCCCTTCACCGGAGAAGGACAGTCTCCTTGTTTTGCCTTCAGTATCAATTACCCCGATGTTCCACCGTAAGCAACTCATATTATGCGGAAACGGGTGATAAAAATGGATGAACAGAAAGCCGGGGATCTCGCGAACCTTGCTCAGCGAATCAGGCGCGAAACCCTGCGTGAATTCAAGGCCATCGGGTTCGGCCATATCGGCGGGTCGATGTCCATCGTGGAAGTACTGGCCGCCCTTTACGGCAGCATCATGAAGTACAATCCGAAAAATCCCCGCTGGGAAGACCGCGACTGGCTCATCGTATCCAAGGGTCACGCCGGTCCGGCGGTATATGCCGCCCTTGCCCTGGCCGGCTATTTTCCGCTGGCCGAGCTGGACACCCTGAACCAGCCGGGAACCAACCTGCCCAGTCACTGTGACCGGAACAAAACCCCCGGGATCGACATGACCACAGGCTCCCTGGGCCAGGGAATATCCACCGCCATCGGCGTGGCCCTCGGCCATCGGCTGGCAAAGAAGGATAACTACGTCTACCTGATTCTTGGCGACGGTGAATGCAACGAGGGTCAGATATGGGAAGGGGCCCAGTTTGCGGCCCACTGGAAGGTTGACCACCTGATCACCTTTGTCGACGCTAACAAAAAACAGCTGGACGGATACACCAAAGACATCAACGACCTGACCAGCCTAGCCGAAAAGTTCGCCTGCTTCGGCTGGCACAGCCAGAGCGTCGACGGCCACGACCCGGACCAGATCGTCGCGGCGGTGGAGAGAGCCAAGGCTGAGCCGGGACGCCCGTCAGTCATCGTTCTCAACACCGTGAAAGGAAAGGATTGCAGCTTCGCCGAGTCGATTTTCCTGAACCATCACATGGTCATTACACCCGATATGGCCGATGAAGCGATCGGTAAACTGGAAGCAGGCTGCAAATAAAAAGGGCGGTGATAAACATGAAATTTGTTCTTGCGAATACCCATGAGAAAGATGAAATCGCGATGCGCGACGCCTACTGTCAGACCTTGATCGAGCTGGCGCGGCAAGACGAACGGATCGTCTCTGTCGACGCCGACGTAATGAATTCCATGGGCACCGTTCCGTTTCAGAAAGCCTTCCCTGACCGCTGCTTCAACTGCGGTATTCAGGAAGCGAACATGATCGGCGTTGCCGCCGGACTTTCCGCTACCGGAATGATCCCTTTTGCCCACACATTCGGCGTGTTCGCCACCCGCCGGGTCTTTGACCAGGTATTTGTTTCCTGCTCCTATGCCAAGCTTAATGTCAAGATCATCGGCGGCGACCCGGGAATCACTGCCGCCTTTAACGGCGGCACGCATATGCCCTTCGAAGACATGGGGATCATGCGCAACATTCCCGAAATGACCATCATCGAACCCACCGACGCGGTCATGATGCGGGACATAACCCGCAAAATCGCATCGTTGTACGGCGTTTTCTACATTCGTTCCGCCCGCAAGAATGTCGTCAAAGTCTACGGCGAAGGTTCGACCTTCGATATCGGCAAAGCGGCCCTTTTGCGCGACGGCAGGGATGTAACCATCATTGCGTCAGGCGTTCTTACCGACGAAGCCCTGAAAGCGGCCGAAATCCTGTCCGCCCGGGGTATATCGGCCAGAATTCTCAACATGTTTACCATAAAACCTATCGACAAGGACGCCGTCATCCAGGCCGCCCGGGATACCGGAGCCATTGTGACTGTGGAGAACCACAACATTATCGGCGGTCTCGGCTCCGCCGTGGCCGAAGTCTTGGTTGAAAATGCCCTTGTTCCCATGGAACGGGTAGGAATCCAGGACATCTTTGGCGAAGTTGGCCCGGAAGAATATCTCAAGCAGCGCTTCGGGCTCACCGCCGCCGATATTGCCGCCAAAGCCGACAAAGCTATGACCCGCAAGGGGGCGGCCCTTTCCTGAACGAACCTGAGCGGCTTTCTGCTTGAAGATCTTTATCAAGGAGGATTGCTATGCAAACAGGATTGGCAGGAAAGACAGCCGTTATTACAGGTTCGACCCGCGGCATCGGCCGGGGCATTGCCGCAGCTATGGCCGAGGCCGGCGCCAGGGTCGTCGTCATCAGCCGCAGCGCCGAGGATTGCCGCCGGGTGGCCGGGGAACTGGCCGCCGACGGCAGGGATGCACTGGGCATTGCCGCCGACGTGACCAGGCGGCAGGATATTGACTCTCTGATCGAC
>JARLHY010000156.1 GCA_031292015.1 Negativicutes bacterium
GGGCAGAGATTTGCGTGTGCTGGCAGGATGCGGTGAGCCGCACACTTGCAGAAGCCGGAACATGCACCTTGAGGTGCCGCCGGTATGATGCCCTTATAGGGCTAGTGCAAACCGCACCTTGAAGGTGCGGTTGTGATTGCGGGCCGCTCACAAAGCGACCTGTACTGAACGTATTTCTGCCTGTAAATACCAGCGGCCGCAGATATTGGCGTTGCAGGAATACGTTCGACGTCGGCGAATATAATACCATCACAGGGGGAAAAGAAGATGATCGACACCGTTATCGCCATAGACCCCGGCCGGGAGAAATGCGGCGTGGCTGTTGTGGGGAAACGGGACGGGCTGCTGTGGAAACAGGTGATAGCCACTCCCCGACTGGCAACGGTGGTGGAGGAGCTGGCCCGGACCCGGGAAATCTGCACTGTGGTTATCGGCGACAGGACAGCCCACCAGAGCGCGGTGAAAGCGTTGGCCGAGGTGAGGATCAACGACCGGCCGCTGTCTGTCCATCCGGTGGACGAGCACCGTTCCAGCGACGAAGCCCGCGGCCGTTACTGGCTGGACAACCCTCCCCGGGGCGTCATGCGGCTGGTCCCGGTGACGATGCGAACCCCGCCTGTACCGGTGGACGATTACGTGGCCGTCATCTTGGCGGAGCGTTACTTTCGTCAGAATTGTCGGTAAATTTAATTTTTTTTGGAAAGTTACCACAAAAAAGCAGGAAAATCATCCATCGGCTAGAATGATATACATAGCCAGGCTATATTTGGTCATAATAATGGCTGAATTGGCCAGTACCACGATCTATGCACCGAAGAAGGCTGACGGGGAAGAAAGGGGGTGTACCTTAGGTTCCCGGGAGCGGCTTTCGAAGTAGGTGATGGATATGAGTTCTTTGACAAGGGAATATTGAGGCAACAAGGAAACTCAAACCGTTCCCTTCTTAGGCTCATCAATACAAAAAATACCTAAGGAGGCAAACTAATGAAAAAATCTCTAGTAGTAATTCTGGCGCTCGTGTTTGTGCTGAGCATCGCCGCCACCGCGCTGGCTGCTCCTGCCAATCCGTTCGTCGACGTGCCTGCGAAACACTGGGCATATGACGCAGTAAGCAAGCTCGCGAAAGCCGGCATCGTTGACGGTTATGGCGACGGCACCTTCCGTGGCGACAAGACCATGACCCGTTATGAAATGGCTCAAATCGTTGCCAAGGCTATGGCCCGGTCCGACAAGGCCGACGCCGAGAACAAAGCCCTTATCGACAAACTGGCGGTTGAGTTCGCTGCCGAACTGAACAGCTTGGGAGTCCGTGTAGCCAAACTGGAAGCGAATACTTCCACCCCGTACGGTCCTTCCGCTAAAGTTTACGGCGATGCCCGTACCCGTTATCAGAGAAACCCGGCTGCTCAAGGTTATGGCTGGGTACCTAATACCTCTGATGCCAGCAACGGTCATACCTATGCTCCGTACTCGGCTTTCCAGGAGCGTTTCCGTGTAAACCTGGACATGAACATGAACGACGATATCTTCATGCAGAGCCGTCTGACCTATCAGAACAAAACCTCCGGTAACCAAGCCGGCGACACCTCCCTCGGCGGCGTTGTAGGCCAGGGTCTTGTCATCCTCGACTACGGCTACTTCCAGTTCCGGAATATATTCGACGGCGTTGACCTCCGGGTCGGCCGCGACTATTTCCCTGAAGGCTACGGCCTGATCTCCGGCAACACCGGCGGATATGACGAGTTTCGTCTTATCTTCAACGGCGGCAAACAGCTGAAAGGCTATGTCGCTACCGGCAACATGGAGCCGTACATCACCTATAGCAGCGCTGGCGCAGTCACCAACCAGAGCATCAACACCAACCCCGGCCTGGCTGTCGGCAAATACAGCGGCCTTGCTACCGTGCCGGCCGTCAATGTGACGACCACCAACTGGGTATGGAACCCTGCGAAAGACTTCCAGATGACCGCTACCGGTTACTGGAGCAACACCAATCATTACAACTACAAAGTATGGTCTGTCGGTTCGAAGGGCAACCTGACTCCGGGCCTGTATCTGGCCGGTGAATATGCCCACAACACCGCCACCGCTCCGATGTTCATTGGCACCAACTATGTCAATGCCACCAACGCTGGCGTCGCTCTCCCGTATACCCAGAACCAGAACCAGAAGACCGCGTATTTCTTCCAACTCGGTTACCACCATGGCGACAACAACACCAATAACGGCATCGACTATGCAAATCCCGGTGCGTTTGGTCTGTTCGTCAACTACAAGCATTACGGCGGTCAGGCTGTTGACTGGAACAACACCAGCATCCTGGTCTTCGAAAACATCACCGATAACTTCCTCTTCACCAATGGCGAAAAAGGTTTCGGATACGGCATCCAGTACGTTCCTGTGAAGAACGTCCGCCTGACCGGTACCTACGAGCAAATGAAATCGCTTGACGGCAAAATCACTCGCCCGCCGTTCACCTACATCCGGGCTGAGTACAACTGGTAAACAAAGTTTTTCGAAACAAGGCCCCTTCGAAGGGGCCTTGTTTTTTTTTTGCGTCAGCGAATACCCCCCGCTATGCGGGGGAGTTCAAAAAAGGCGGAGCCGTTGTGGTAGAAAAGTACACTATGCATTCAGGAAAAAATGA
>JARLHY010000157.1 GCA_031292015.1 Negativicutes bacterium
CTTCTTCGAGGACTTTTTGGTTGCGGCGCTGCAGGGAGCATTCGCGCTCGCCAAGATGGATGATATGGCCGAAGTTGTCGGCGACGATCTGCACTTCAATGTGGCGGGCGTCGGAGACGTATTTCTCCAGAAAACAGGGCGAGGCACTGATGGACTTGTCAGCGGCATGAATGAGTTCCTTGCGGTTTCTGGCGGTGCGGATGCCGCTGCCGCCGCCGCCGGCAGCAGGCTTTAAGATGACCGGATAACCGATTTCTTCGGCCATACGGCATAGTTCCACCACATCGGTGGATGGGGCGCTGCCTTGGGTCATCGGCAGACCGGCTTGCTGCATAGCAGTCCGGGCCGCGTCTTTGTTGCCTACCCGCCGGATGATGTCAGACCGTGGCCCGACAAAGGTCAGGCCGGCTTGGGTGACCATTTCGGCGAAGTCGGCGTTTTCGGCCAGGAAGCCATAACCAGGATGGATGGCGTCGGCCTGAGCCATTTTGGCCACCGCGAGGATGGCCGCACCGTTGAGATAGCTGTATTCTGCCGGAGCCGGGCCGAGGTGATAAGCAGCATCGGCCAGTTGCACATGCAGGGCGTCATAGTCAGCGTCTGAATAGACGGCGACGGTTTTTATGCCCAGCTCCTGGCAGGCCCGGATGATTCGGACGGCGATTTCGCCGCGGTTGGCGATAAGCAGTCGTTTAAACATCGTTTTGACCTCCCATTGACTGTTATAGTTTACCAGGAGATATTATAACCTGGTACCAATGTTTTTATTATAATATAATTTCAGTGACGAAACAATGGGAAAAGATATGTATACACAGGCTGAATTTTCAGCTTATTTGCCTCGGAGAATGCTTTTGCAGGAGGTTCGGCCATGACAACGGAACTGGCGGAAAAGTTAGCGCTACTGCCTGACAAGCCCGGAGTATATCTGATGAAAGACGAACATGGCCGCATTATCTATGTCGGCAAAGCGGTCAACCTGAAAAACCGGGTGCGTTCCTATTTTCAGGCCAGCCGTGGTCATTCGCCCAAGGTGCTGGCTATGGTGGCCCGGATCGTCGATCTGGAATACATTATGACTGCCTCGGAAATGGAAGCCCTCATCCTGGAATGCAACCTGATCAAGAAGCACCGGCCGAAGTATAATATCAGTCTGAAGGACGACAAGAGCTTTCCCTATGTGAAAGTTACCCTGAATGAGTCGTATCCGCAGGTCTATGTCACCCGCAAGGTGCAAAAGGACGGCGCCAAATATTTCGGACCCTATACCAACGCCGGGGCGGTCCATGACACAATCCGCCTGCTGCGCAAACTGTTTCCCCTGCGTACCTGCCGCAAGCTGGACGCCGCCCGGCCGTGTCTGCAGCATCATATTAAGCGCTGCCTGGCGCCCTGCAGCGGCAAAGTTGACGCCACTCTCTACGGCGAGATGATCAACTCTGTCTGTCTATTGCTGGAGGGGCGCAGCGACGTTCTCATCAAAGAACTGCGCCGCCGGATGGCAGTGGCTGCGACCCAGCTTAATTTTGAGCAGGCTGCCATGCTGCGTGATCAGCTGGCGGCGATCGAGAAGGTGACCGAGAAGCAGAATATCGTCACCGGCTCGGGTGATCAGGACATTATCGGTTTGGCCCGCTCGGCCTCAGCCACCTGTGTCCAGGTGTTCTTCGTCCGCAGCGGCAAGATGGTGGGCCGGGAACATTTTATGCTGAGCGGCGGCGAACAGGAAGAAGACGCCGAGGTGCTGGCGGCGTTTATCAAGCAGTATTACAGCCAGGCGGCCTTCATTCCGCGGGAAGTATTGCTGCCGCTGGCTCCGCCGGAGCAGGAACTGCTGGCCGACTGGCTGAGCGAACGCAAAGGCAGCCGGGTAAGGCTGGAAGAACCCAAACGGGGAACCAAGAATGATTTGGTCAACATGGCGGCCGGCAATGCCGCCGGAGTGCTTGATGAGATGGCGGCCAGGCTGAGTGCCGAGGCCCAGCGTACCGGCGGGGCGGTGTCCGAATTGGCGGAATACCTGGCTCTGCCGGCGCCGCCTGAACGAATCGAGTGTTTTGATATTTCCCATATCCAGGGGGCGGAAACGGTGGCCTCGATGGTGGTCTTCGAGGACGGTCTGCCAAGAAAAGCCGATTATCGCCGCTTTAAGCTACGGACGGTGGAAGGCAAGCCTGACGACTTCAAGTCGATGCAGGAGGTGGTCGGCCGCCGCTATGGGGACGGCAAAGGACCGCTGCCTGACCTGATCGTGATTGACGGCGGCAAAGGACAATTGAGTTCGGCGCTGGAGATCATCCGCGGCCTGGGCCTGACCGAGGTTCCGGTGGTGGGACTGGCCAAGGAATTTGAGTATATTTTCCGGGAAGGCGACAGCGAACCGCTGGTTTTGCCTCGCGACAGTCAGGCTTTGTATTTGATGCAGCGCATCCGTGACGAGGCCCATCGTTTTGCTGTCAGTTATCACCGCAAATTGCGGGCCAAGCGCAATATGGTTTCGGTGCTGGACCATGTGGCAGGGATCGGGGCCAAGCGCCGCAAAGCATTGTGGGATCATTTCAGCAGTCTGGCCAAAATCAAGGAGGCCACAGCGGAAGAGCTGGCGGCGGTGCCGGGAATGACCAAGGCGGCGGCTGATGCGGTATATGAATTCTTCCGGCGGGGATGAGGGGGGAGACCGATGACAGAAAAACCGGCATTGACAGGGATTGTCCTGGCAGGGGGCCGCAGTGTCCGGATGGGCAGCGATAAAGCCAGCCTGCCGTGGAGGGGCGGCGATCTGCTGCACGCCGTGCTCAATGCTTTGACGCCGGTCTGTTCCGAGCTGATTGTCGTCAGTAACTCGCCTCGGGTTATCACCTTGCCGGATGTCAGGGTGGTCGCCGACAGCTATCCAGGCTGCGGGCCTCTCGGGGGGATTCACGCCGGTCTGGCGGCTTCAGGCAGCGACTACAATTTTGTGGTGGCCTGTGATATGCCGTATATCGATGGCCGGGCGGCGAAATATATGGCTGCTGCGGCTTCTGGCTTCGACGTGGCGGTGCCGTTTATCGACGGCTATTTTCACCCGCTGCACGCTGTTTATCATCGGCGCTGCCTGCCTGTGGTCGAGAAGATGCTGACAAGCGGTCGCTATCGGATTGTCGATCTATATCCAGAGGTCCGTTTGCGGCTGGTTAATGCCGAAGAACTGGCTCAATTCAGCCCGGACTTTGCCATCTTCCGCAATCTTAACAGTCCGGCTGATTTGTGTAATTTGTAATATATTACCATGTATGGACCGTCAAACGGCGGCTCATACTAATCAGCGTAGAGGGTTCGTAATGGTCGAGCCAAGACTGGTGCCGGATTTCACGTGAAGTTCGGTATTAGTCGGCCAAAGAGCAGTGCCGGGTTTCGCAAGGAGCTCGGTATTGGTCGGCGGGAAGATCAGCATGTGTCTTGTAAGGCTGTGCAGTAGCCGAAATGTTGCTGTATGGTCGAAAGGGATGTATGGTGGTCGAGCTAAGACTGCCAGGGGTGCTGGAGAAAGTTGCCCGGAAAACTGCGAAATGGGTCTGTCGTTGTCGAGATGATTGCGGCAGGTTCGGCAGGTATCTCTGGTAGTCGAGCAAAGGTCAGTGCCGGTGGTGTAATGCTTGTGCGTGGTCGACAGATTACGTATAGGTATGTAATGATCGGTATTGGCTGTAGCGTAGATCATTACGGGCTCTCTTTATTTTGCGTAAAAACCTTTTGGGAATCGATTGCAATGATGTCCGTGAGTACGGTAAAATAGAGACAGGCATCTTTGAATCGAAAAAGGAGTGGGCGATATGGCAAAATACGTTTGCACAGTCTGTGGCTATGTGTATGATGAGGCCGATGGCGATCCCGACCATGGCGTTGCGGCAGGCACCGCCTTTACGAGCTTACCGGATGACTGGGTATGTCCAGTATGTGGCGTGGGTACCGATCAATTTCAACCCGAATAGCCTGTTGAGAAGGCCCTCCGGCTGGGAGGGTTTTCTTTTGCCGCTTTTCTCTGACCCCAAGATATAGTAAGAGAAATACAAAATAAATACTATATATGGTTTTTTCTAGCAGGAGATCGGTTTGGATTGTCGAAAATTAAAGTCATAATACTCAGAAATATGGGGGAATCGTTGATGATGCTAGTAGAAGGAGTCATGGTCAGTCATCCGGCTGAAATGACATGGGAAGAAGCCACCCAGTATGCTGAAGAGGAAATCGGTCTTTGGCGCGAGAAGGGCAAGCTGCTGGACCGGGTGGAAATCGAGACCGACGGTGGCGACGTGATTGTCACTGCCAAAGAAAAATCGCCGATCCGGCGGGTGCGTCGGATAACCGGCTATTTGAGCGAATTGACAAATTTTAATGACGCCAAACAGGCCGAACTTGGCGGCCGGATGGTGCATTGTAAAACGAACTAATTTATTTCAACAACACTAAAAAGTAGCTAATAAAAACTAGGGCTGAGGCCCTAGTTTTTTGTTGGCAAATACCGTTTTTGGGTAAACTTGTTCTAAGCTAAATTGGTGTCAAGGGAGGCTAGTGTTCGACTTTTGGCAGGTGGGGCAGCCAGCCTTTATCAAGAGTGAGTTTCAGCAGGCGATAGTCGAAGTCGAAGGCGGCGTCCAGCACATCCCGGTATACGGCGGCGATCTCCGGTTTGTAGGTTTGGTGCATAGCGCCCATCACAGCCATCTGCGACATTTTGGCGACATTGGCCAGTCCAAGGGCGATTTCCCGGTCGGTAAAACAGGCGTCATCCGGCATTTGGAGCGGGGCATCGTGGAGCTTACGCCGGGCGAACTGGACGTCAGGCAGACTGGCGCCGATCTGCGCGAGCATTTTTTCCGCCCGTTCCAGCAACCACTGTGTCTGCTCGTCGATGGCTCGCTTGAGCATCGTTCTTAGATCGTGGTCCCTTGCCTGATTGTAGAGCACTTCGAGGCTGGAGAGGTTCTGGCGGCCCGCAGCGACAACGGCCATTAGGCCGGCGGTTTCAAAATAATTGAGGGGCTCTTTGTCGAACATCTGATTGATGGTGGTGTTGACACTGGTGTTGATTTTATCGATTGTAGTCATGAAACGGCCTCCCTTATTGCATTTAATGGCTGTTTTCTTAGAATAGGCACAATTGGTGTTTTTCATACATTTGGGGAGGATTTAATCTGGTGGGACACGAAGTGTTGGGTGATTGGCACACGAATAGGAGGGACTACTGTGGATTGGAATACATTGAAGAAGACGGCGCGGGAAAAATTTGACGGCTCCTGCCGGGTCTGCCCGGTGTGCAATGGCGTGGCCTGCGCCGGCGAAGTGCCGGGAATGGGCGGCTCAGGCACAGGAGCGTCTTTTCGTAACAATATGGCGGCTCTGGACGGCTATCGCCTGAATTTGCGTACCCAGCACAGTGTGAGCGAACCGGTGCTGAAATGCCGGATTCTGGGAATGGATTTGGCAATGCCGGTTATTGGCGCTGCCCTCGCCGGTATCGCAATTAATATGAAAGGTGCTCTGAGTGAGGAGGAGTACGATCTGGCAGTGGTGACGGCCTGCCAGGCGGCTGGGACGATTTGTATGACCGGGGACGGCCCAAACCCGGCGATCTTTGAAACCGGGCTCAAGGCGCTGGTTGCTGCAGGCGGGTGGGGCATTCCGATTCTCAAGCCCCGTGAGACAGAGAAGATTGTGGCCCTGGCGAACAGAGCTGCTGCGGCCGGCTCGCCGGCCTTTGGTGTGGATGTCGATGCTGCGGCTCTGATCAATATGACCAACGCCGGCCAGCCGGTGGGACCAAAAACCATCGAGGAGCTTGCGGACATCAAACGTCAGACAAGTATCCCGTTCATTGTCAAAGGGGTCATGACCTCGGATGAGGCGCAGGGGTGCGTGGAAGCAGGGGTAGACGCCATCGTCATTTCCAATCACGGTGGTCGGGCAATGGATCATACGCCAGGTACGGCCGAGGTGTTGCCGCACATCGCTGAGGCGGTGAAGGGGCAAATCACCATTTTGGTGGATGGCGGGGTGCGCAGCGGGGCGGATGTTCTCAAAATGCTGGCCCTTGGCGCCGACGCTGTTCTCTTGGGCCGGCCGCTGGCGATCGGCACAGTTGGCGGTGGCTGTGAGGGAGCGCAGATGGTACTGAGCAGACTGGCGGCTGAGCTCCGGGCGGCGATGGTGCTGACCGGGACTGCCAATGTTGCCGAAGTGTCAGAGGATATCATCTGGTAAAGTGATCGATAGCAAGTTAGCATCAGAAAGACTTTTTTCTACATATTTATTCATTTAGTTATTTAAAGTAGTAGCAGGAATCTGTATTGGTTGGTAGAATACTATAATTCATTAAACGGTGGAGGGATATTTATGCAAAAGAAAATGTTAGCGGTCGGGTTGGCGGTTGTTTTCTTGCTCACAGCGATCATGGTTGGCTGTGGATCTAACCAACCGGCTCCGCAACAACCAGCTCAGAAGATTATTATTGCTTACACTCCTTGGACTGGATACGGGGCCTTATTTGTAGCTAAAGAAAAGGGAATGTTTAAATCCAGAGGGCTGGATGTTGAACTGCAATCCATCGAAGGGGTAGGCGACCGCAAGCAAGCTCTCGCCGCCGGGAAAATCCAGGGTATGGCTGCATCCCTCGACGTTTCGGTTTCAGCAGTAGCTGAGCTGCCGCTGAAGTTCGTCTGGGCATTTGACTCTTCCGCCGGAGCCGACGGACTGATTGTAAAACCGGAAATCAAGACCATGGCTGACCTCAAAGGCAAACAAGTTGCTTATCACAAAGGTTCTGCCTCCCATCTTCTTTTAGCCGCGCTGCTTGATAAAGCCGGCATGAAAGAATCAGATATCGTCTCTGTTGACATGAAGGCCTCTGAAGCCGCTGCCGCATTCATGGCTGGCAAAGTTGACGCCGCCATTACCTGGGAACCGCATCTGAGCAAGGCGGCCAAAGCTGGCGGTACCATCCTGGCTACCTCGAAAGATACCCCTGGCTTGATCGCCGACGTGCTGGTGTTCAAGGATGACTATGTCAAAGCCAATTCCGCCACAGTCGAGAAAATCGTAGCCGCGATGGCTGAAGCGACTGAGTATCTGCAGAAAAACCCGGCTGATGCCAGCAAACCGATTGCCGAAGCCTTCAAGATGAAACCTGAAGAAGTAGTGGAAGACTTCGCGACCCTGAAGTTCTATGACCTCAAAGGCAACCTCGACTTCTACGGCACCACCGAAAAGCCTGGTCCGATGTACGATGTGGCCAAGCGGGCCGCCCAGTTCTATGTTGACCAGAAGGTTCTGAAAGAAATTCCTGATGTAACCAAGAATATCGATCCGAGCTTTATCAACAAGCTAAAAAAATAGGGTATAATTTTAGGCAGCAAGAGGCTGTTGACAAGGCGCCAGCGCCTATCGCAGCCTCTTTCTTGTACGAATCGGAAGTTTGTACTTTCTAAAGTCGGATGAAACGACTCAGTTTTTGCCTGTTAAGGATGTTCGCCGCCTGGCGCTGAACAAGCTGATCGCATCAAGGCCAAAGTGTTGCGTTGGCTCATGGCAAACCTAGTCTTATCTTAATCTGCCGGGAAGTAACAGGGGGAAGGTGGTCGTGTTGACCAAAAACAACTTATTTATGCCCAAAGCCGCTATTCCGCGACATTTATACTGGCTGTGCAGTGCACTGGCTTTTTTCGTTCTGTTCGCAGTCTGGTCGATCCTCACATACGGCAAGGTTGTCCCGCCGCTTTTTCTGCCTACTCCTGGAGCCATTGTCGCTAGCGCTGTCGAGCTTTTCGGCGAGTTTAACCTGCTGGATGACGTCTGGGCCAGTGTGTACCGGGTGACTGTCGGCTTCGTGGTGGCTGCGGTCATTGGCGTGCCGCTGGGAGTCCTGATGGGAAGCCTCAAGACCTTTGAAGCTTTTTTTGAGCCCCTGCTGGGCTTTATCCGCTATATGCCGGCGTCGGCCTTCATCCCGTTGTTCATTCTGTGGCTGGGGATCGGGGAGAGCGAAAAGATCGCGGTGATTTTTTTCGGCACTTTCTTTCAGATGACGCTGATGGTCATGGATGTGACCAAGAATGTTTCGCTGGACCTTATCAATACCGCCTATACGCTCGGGGTTTCCCAGCGGGGCGTTTTCCGGCGGGTCATCCTGCCAGCCAGCCTGCCGGGGATTGTCGATACCCTGCGCATCACCTTCGGCTGGGCATGGACCTATCTGGTGGTGGCTGAGATTGTGGCCGCCAGTTCGGGTCTCGGCTATATGATCATGCAGTCCCAGCGCTTTTTAAAGACTTCGAATATTATCGTCGGCATTGTGGTGATTGGGATCATCGGCATTGTGATCGATGTGTTCTTTAAATGGTTATACGCCCGGCTCTTCCCATGGCTGGGGAAAGGGGGCGTGCACTGATGAGCGTCAAATTGCTGGTGGAGAATGTGTCCAAGGTTTTTTGCGACAAGAATCGTGAGGTCGTGGCCCTGGAGAATACTAATTTTAGCGTGGCTCCCAACGAATTTATCACCATCCTCGGGCCCTCCGGCTGCGGTAAGTCGACCATCCTCAAGGTCATCGCCGGACTGGAGGAACCGTCAAGCGGCCGGGTTATCCTCGACGGCAAGGAGATCCAGGGGCCGGGCGCGGATCGGGGAATGGTGTTTCAGAGCTATACCCTCTTTCCCTGGCTGAGTGTGGAGGAGAATATCGAATTCGGTTTGGATGTGTCCGGCCGGCCAAAAGCCGAACGTCGCGAGATTGCCCAGCATTATCTGGAGAAGATCGGGCTCAAGGGTTTTGAAAAGGCCTTCCCCGGTAGCCTGTCGGGGGGGATGAAGCAGCGGGTGGCTATCGCCCGGGCGCTGGCCAACGACCCGCAGATTTTGCTGATGGACGAACCGTTTGGCGCACTGGATGCTCAGACCCGGGCGGTGATGCAGGAACTGCTGCTTAGCGTCTGGGAAGAATCACACAAGACTATTTTGTTTGTCACCCATGACGTGGAAGAAGCGGTGTTTATGGGCGATACTGTCTATGTCATGACAGCCCGTCCGGGTCGGATCAAAGCCCGGATCGAGGTCCCCCTTTCCCGCCCGCGCAACTATGGCATGAAGACCTCCGATGTTTTTATCGATATCAAAAAGGAAATATTCGAGCTGATCCGGGAAGAGAGCTGGAAAGCGGCCAACAGCCTTGATATGCTGGAGGATAACCGTGAATAAGGTGTATGACGTCCTGGCTACCGACTGGGGCTACGCGGTGGCTGTTTGGTCGCCCCGCGGCCTGTGGGAGCTGACCTTTCCCCGCCCGGATGCCGCTACCGCGCTGGCGGAGGTGACCACAGAGGCTGTCGCCAACAGCGATACAACCCTGGCCGAGCAGCTCCTGCAGGAACTAAAGCTATATTATACCGGCTATCGCGTCGAATTTGGCGTGCCGATCGACTGGAGCGGCTACACCCCCTTCCAGGCGGCGGTACTGCGATATACCGCCAGCATACACTACAGTGAAGTGACAACCTACGGCCAGGTGGCAGCCGCCATTGGTGCCCCGCGGGCGTCGCGGGCTGTGGGCGGAGCGCTGCACATCAACCGCACCCCGGTCGTGGTTCCCTGCCACCGGGTGCTGGGAGCGGCCGGCAAACTGGGCGGATTCGGCGGCGGACTGGAACTGAAAAGGGCGCTGCTGCTTCTCGAACAAGGGGTAGCTGCAGTCTAACCGGGAAATCGGTGGCGCAAAAATAAGTTGCCAGTGGCCCAGTCCGCAGGATATAATAATCATATTAGCGTTATTCAGGGAGGCTGAGCTGTGGCCGGTTTTCTGTTGCGAATTATTATCAACGCTGTCGTGTTATTTGTTGTGGCTGTGAAATTACCGGGCATATTCGTGGACACTCTGGGCGGAACGCTGTTGGGTGCGGCGATTATCGGTCTGGCAAATGCGGCGATCAGGCCGCTCATGACACTGGCTTCCGCTCCTTTCAATTTGGTCACCCTGGGTGGCTGCACTGTTTTTACCAATCTCCTGGCGCCACTGATGGTGGTAAAGGCCCTGCCGGGTTTTGCTATATCCAGCTTTCTCGCTCCGGCGGCTGGGGTGGTATTGATGACGGTTTGCAGTTATACCCTCTCGAAGGTAATTCACGACCGCTAGGACAAAACGGGAAGCACCTCGCTGAGGTGCTTTTATCTTTTGATTTGAAAAATGGAGGTTGTCATGTCAATCAAACTTGTTGCTGTAGATCTCGACGATACGCTGCTGGACAACGCCCGGAAGGTTTCGGAGCGGACGAAGGTCGCCATTCAAAAGGCGGTGGGTCAGGGGGTGGCGGTCACCTTATCGACCGGACGGATGCACCGGTCGGCGCTGCCTTACGCGTTGGAACTCGCCCTGGATATCCCGTTGATCACCTATAACGGCGCACTGATCCGTTCCAGCCTGTCGAATGAAACGCTGTTTCACCGGCCGATGGCGGCGGAAACGGCCGCCGAGGTGGTGGAGCTTTTCAGGGAACGCGGCTGGTTTATTCAGGTCTATCTCGACGATGTCCTGTATGTGAAGGAACGGGACGCCAGAGCCCGTTATTATGAGGAAGTAGCCGGTATCGAGGCAGTGGCTGTGGGGGACCGGATTTACTCTCTGGGCGGAACGCCGACCAAGCTGCTGTCGGTGGCTGAACCGGAGGAGAACGCGAGAATCCGCACTGTGCTGGCCGAGGTCTTTGGCGAACGGCTGTATGCCACGGTGTCGAAGCCAAACTATCTGGAAATGGCCAATCCCAGCGTGAATAAAGGAGTGGCCCTTGATTTTCTGGCCCAGCGTCTTGGGATTGACCGCACAGAAATCATGGCTGTGGGTGATTCCTTGAACGACATGGATATGATTGAATATGCCGGCTGGGGAGTGGCGATGGGCAATGCCCGGGCAGAGCTGAAAAGGGTGGCCCAGGCGGTGACGGGTGCCAATGACGCCGACGGCGTCGCTGAGGCAATTGAAAAATATGTTCTGAAACCTGCCGGCGAAAAATAACGCCGGCAGTCTTTTTTTTGTTCTGCGTGGCAGGGATTCGCCTTTAAAATGGAGTATTCAATTGATACTGCCGCAATGGCGGCAAACTAAAGCAGGTATCAACTGAGGATGGCGCCTGAAGGCAGAATGCCGCTGAGGTATTTCGCGGCACCGACCGCCGGCGACTGTCGCTTGGTGAATTTAGGGAATTGGAGTGATAATCTGTGCGGATAGTGATAGCTCCGGACTCATTCAAGGGCAGCGTTTCGGCGCTGGGAGTGGCCAATGCCATGGAACAGGGGGTTTTGCAGGTTTTTCCTGAGGCCGAAGTGCTGAAGGTGCCGATCGCCGACGGTGGTGAGGGAACGGTGGAAGCGCTGGTAACAGCCACCGGTGGCCAGATGATTTACGAAGATGTGATTGGGCCGCTGGGCGAGACAGTCAAGGCCTATTGGGGCATTCTCGGTGATGGCGATACTGCGGTGATCGAAATGGCGGCCGCTTCGGGTCTGCCGCTGGTTCCCAAGGAACTACGCGATCCGCGCATCACTACGACCTATGGTACCGGCCAGTTGATGAAGTCGGTTCTCGACCGGGGTCTGCGCAAGATCATCATCGGCATTGGCGGCAGCGCCACCAATGACGGCGGAACAGGCATGGCCCAGGCGCTAGGGGCGCGTTTTTACGCTGCTGACGGCAGCGAGCTGCCGCCTGGGGGCGGGCCGCTGGCCAAGCTGGCAAGCATGGATTTGGGTGGTCTGGATGCCAGGCTGAAAGAGACGGTCATCATGGTGGCCTGTGATGTCGATAACCCCCTTTGCGGCCCCCGCGGCGCTTCGGCGGTGTACGGCCCGCAGAAAGGGGCGACTCCGGCCATGATAGCCGAACTGGATGCCGCCCTGAAGGTGTTTGCTGATGTCGCCAAGGTTGCCACAGGCAAAGATGTGGCCGAACTGCCCGGAGCAGGGGCTGCCGGCGGTCTAGGGGCAGGATTGCTCTTTTTCACCAACGCCAAACTGCGGCCGGGGGTTGAAATCGTTCTGGAAACCACCGGTTTTCCGGCAATGGTTTCGCTGGCCCAACTGGTCATCACCGGCGAGGGGCGGACTGATTTTCAGACTGCCTTTGGCAAAGCACCGGTAGGAGTGGCCAAGATTGCCAAGCAGTATCAGGTGCCGGTGATCTGCATAGCCGGTGGTTTGGGCCAAGGCCATGAAGATGTTTATGCCCATGGAATCGACGGTCTGACAAGTGTCGTACCGCAGCCCATGTCGCTGGAAGAGTGTATGCAGAGCGGCGCGGAGCTGATTGCCGCCGCCACCGCCAGAGCGATGAGACTGATCAAAGTCGGTCAGCAAATGAAAGGCTAAGCATTTACAGCAGCCGGAAAATAGTGTATAGTTAAAAATGGTTAACTCATCTGAATAATTGAGTTAACCATTTCTTTGTTTGGAAGGTTAACCAATAAATATAAAGCAGTTAACAATGCGGAGGCAGAAGGGGTAGTAGCGATGGGTGATATTCGCCAGTTGACCGAGACCGGGCTTTTGGCGGCCTTCATTTTTCTAACTGGTGCGATCAAGGTGCCGGGGCTGGTGCCTGGCACTGAGTTTCAGCTGTCGGCGCCGCTGGCGGTGGCCATTTGCACCGTTTTCGGTTTTCGCCGCTACATCACCGCCGGGGTGATCGCCAGTATAATCGGTTTGGTGCTGGGAACCCAAAACTTCGTCAGTCTATTCATCGCCATGGTGTTTCGTCTGACGGTGGGCGGGGCGCTGGCTGTCGGCGGTACGACCTGGCCGGTAATCGTGGTGGCTGGTCCGGTGGGATCGATGGCCGCCAGGCTTGTTCTGGGGGTGGTCATCGGCGACGCGGCCATTGCTCTTGTAATGGCTGCCGTCCCTGGAATGATCTATACGGCGCTGACCGCCTGGCCGCTTACTTTGGTGATGAAAAGGGTAAAGAACCAGACAGAAAGGGTGCTGACCAGTGCTTTACAGCGTTAGAATGCGGGCCGCCCAAGGCGGAGATCATGTGTGCGGCGGCCGCCATATTTCCGGTGCCGAGCAATTGGTGCAGCCAGGCGAGCTGGCTGATGTTGCCAGGGAAATGTTGGAGCGGGCCACGACTCACAGCCGAGGCAGCGCCGATTTTATTCAGATTACCGTCGAGGCCATCCGGCCGGATGAAATCATCACAGTGCCGCTTTTGCCGGTGACCACCATTGCTGGGGCTGATACGGCCGCCGGGCGCCAGGCGGCAAAAAAGACGCTGCTCGATTTTGGCGTGGCGGAGGTGGCGGCAACTGCCGGATTTGCGGCCCTGACGGCGCTGGATGACAGCATGCGCGGGGCGATGGTACTTTGCGCGGCCACCGGCCGGCGGCTTGATGACCAGGGGATGCGTGGTATCCGGGTGTCGCGGATGGATGCTGTCGATCGGGGATTACTGGTCGCTAGCCTGGACCGGATGGGCTTGGGCAGTGTAGTTCATGTTCGCGAGGCGCTGGTGCTGGCAGCCAAGGTGGCGGCCGCGCCAGGGATGGTGGCGGAACTGTGCTGGTCAGATGACCCGGAATATACGGCCGGCTATGTGGCTTCGACTAGGGGCTATGTCCGGTTTCCCCATCTGAAAGACTACGGCAATCCAGTCGGGGGAAGGATATTTTTCGTCAGACCAGGCTGCGACCTGACCGAACTGAGCGAATATCTTGAGCGGCAGCCGGTGAAAGTGGCGATAGCCGCCGAGGAGGCGATTGGATGAGCGCCATATTAGCCGAACGACTTGCCCTTATCTCCCAACAGGGACTTTACCGCCGGACCATCGATTATGAACCGGTGGACGCCGCCCATGTACAGAAGGATGGCCGGATCTATCTGATGCTGGCTACTAATAATTATCTGGGGCTGACCCATCAGCCGGCTGTTCAGCAGGCAGCGGCAACGGCACTAGCTTTTGGCACCGGCTCGGGCGGTTCACGCCTGACCACCGGCAGCCACTTGGAGTATGCCGCCCTGGAGCGGGAACTGGCGGCATTTAAAGGCTGCGAGGCGGCGCTGGTATTCAACACCGGCTATATGGCCAATGTCGGTGCCATCAGTGCGCTGGCAGGGCCGGATGATATGGTTTTCAGCGACGAACTCAATCATGCCAGTATCATCGACGGCTGTCGTCTGGCCAGAGGCCGGACGGTGGTCTACCGGCACAATGACGCCGCCGACCTGGCTGCCAAGCTGGCGGCTACCGACTGCGCCGGATTGCGGCTGATTGTGACTGACGGCGTATTCAGCATGGACGGGGATATCGCCCCTTTAGATGATATTGTTGCCGTGGCTGAGCGCTATGGCGCGATGGTCATGGTGGATGACGCGCACGCCACCGGGGTGATTGGTCCGGGCGGGCATGGCACAGCTGCCTATTTCGGCCTGCAGGGCAGGATCGACGTTCAGATGGGCACCCTGAGTAAATCGCTGGCGGCTGAGGGCGGTTTTATCGCCGGCAGCCAGGTTCTGATAAATTATCTTGTGAATACCGCCCGCAGTTTCATCTTTTCTACGGCTCTCGCACCGGCAACGGTGGCTGCCGCCCGGGCCGCCCTGGAGGAACTGATCGTCAGGCCCAGTCTGGTGGATAAGCTGCAGGAAAATGCTCGCTTTTTGCGGCAGGCGCTGGCTGAGGGCGGGCTGGCAGTGAGCCCCGGGGAAACACCGATTATCCCGGTGATGGTCGGGGAGGCGGCTGCGGCGACAGCGCTGGCCGAGGAACTTCGCAGCGAAGGAATCATTGTTTCGGCTATCCGGCCGCCGACCGTTCCTCCTGGCAGCAGCCGGTTGCGGATCACTGTGTCGGCAGCCCATTGCCGCGAAGAGCTGGCCGGGGCGGCGGAGTGCATTGTCCGGACCGCAAAACGCCTGGGCATCACAGGGGAGGAAAACTAATGGCTGGATTATTTATTACTGCTACTGACACCGAGGTGGGCAAGACGGTGATCACCGGAGCGATCGCCGCCGGACTGCGGGCCCGCGGACTGGACGTCGGCGTGATGAAACCGCTGGCCTCTGGCGGCGTATCGGATCAGGACGGCCGGCTGGTTGCCGAAGACGCCACCTTTTTGATGAAAGCAGCCGGTATTGGTGAAGCCGAGCGGGATTTAGTGAACCCGGTTTGCCTGGAACCGGCGCTGACTCCGGCGGTAGCCGCCAAGCTCAGCGGCGTTTATATTGACATCCCGGCGGTGCTGACCGCCTTCCAGGAACTTTCTTCCCGACATCAATTCGTGCTGGTGGAAGGGGTGGGCGGAATCACCGCACCACTGTGGGAAAACTATCTGGTGGCCGATCTGGCATTGGCCATGAAGCTGCCGCTGGTGGTGGTGACCCGTCCCAATCTCGGGACCATCAACCATACTGTGTTGACGGTGGACTATGCCCGGCGGCGGGGGATGAATGTGGCCGGTCTGGTTTTCAACGGCTGGAACGCGGGTGAGACGGGAGTGCTGGAAGAGTACAACCTGGCCTATATCACCCGCCTGACCCAGCTGCCGGTTTGGGGGAACTTCCCCCGCAGCGCGGCCATCAGTGTGCCGGAGGCTCGCACCGATGCTCTGGCCGGGCTGGCGGCCGAATACCTGGATATTGACGCAATGATCGCCGCGATGGAGGGAATCTGAAATGCAGAGTATTGAAGAAAAAGATAAGCAGTATGTCTGGCACCCCTTTACCCAGATGCAAGACTGGGTGGCCGATCCCCAACTGGTGATCGCCGCCGGCGAGGGCATCAAGCTGATTGATATTGACGGCAACAGCTACTACGACGGCGTGTCCTCACTATGGCTGAATGTGCACGGCCACCGTAAGGCGGCCATCGATCAGGCCATTATCGAGCAACTGGGCAAGATCGCCCATACCACCATGCTGGGGCTGGCCAGCGTGCCGGCGGCCGAACTGGCGGCTGAGCTGGTGGCTCTTGCTCCGGCCGGTCTGGCCAAAGTATTTTATTCCGACAGCGGCTCAACAGCGGTGGAAATCGGCGTCAAAATGGCCTACCAGTACTGGCAGCTCAAGGGAGTAACCGCCAAACGCAAGTTTCTCACCTTGACCAACGCCTACCACGGCGATACGGTCGGCTCGGTCAGCGTGGGCGGTATCGACCTGTTCCACCGGATTTTTGCCCCCCTGTTGTTCGAGACCCTCCAGGCTCCCTCCCCCTGCTGCTATCATTGTCAGCTTGCCGATCATCCCGAGACCTGCGGCCGGGAGTGTCTGGCAGCGGTCGAAAAACTGCTGGCCGAGAACCACGCCGAACTGGCGGCGATGGTAGTCGAGCCTTTGGTGCAGGGGGCTGCCGGCATCCTCACCCAGCCGCCGGGATACCTGAAGGCGGTGCGGGAGCTTGCCACCCGCTATGGTGTGCTGCTGATCGTGGACGAAGTGGCCACCGGATTTGGCCGGACCGGTAAAATGTTCGCCTGTGAGCATGAGGGGGTCAGCCCGGACATCATGACCATGGCCAAAGGCATTACCGCCGGGTATCTGCCGCTGGCGGCGACACTGGTGACAGAAGAAATTTATAACGCCTTTCTCGGTCAACACGCCGAACAGAAAACCTTTTTCCACGGCCATTCCTATACAGGTAACCCGCTGGCCTGCGCCGCCGCTCTGGCCAATCTGAAGGTATTCTGCGAGGAAAAGGTGATCGCGGGACTGGCAGCCAAGATCGCGACTGCCAAAACCAAGCTGGACTCCTTCTGGCAGCTGGCCCATGTGGGCGATATCCGTCAGTGCGGCCTGATCATCGGCGTGGAGCTGATGCAGGACGTCGCTGCCAAGGTGCCCTTTCCCTGGGAGCAGACGGTTGGAGCGGCAGTCTGCCGGAGGGCGCGGCAATACGGTCTGATTATCCGCCCGCTGGGCGATGTGGTGGTCTTTATGCCGCCGCTGGCCAGTACGGTGGAGGAGATTGAGGCCATGCTGGCGATCATTTACCGCTGTATCAAAGAAGAAACCGAAGCATAACAAAAAAATCCTGGCCTAGGCCAGGATTTTTGCTTTTATTTATAAGGAAGTCATATCATGGAGGTTACTCCTACAGAATTTGCAGCTCTTTTAAGATTATTTTCGTAATTTCCCTGGCCTTCAGGCCGCTCGCGCCATCTGGGGCCTGAATATTGGCGGCGAAGAAATAGCGGTTTCCCTCTTTCTCAACACAGCCGACAAACCATCCGAGAATCCATTTATCATCCTGGAACCCCGAACCCGTTTTCCCCGTGAACCGTATGCCATGATCCTCCGACAAGGTGATATTCTTTTTTACGATCGCTATATTTTCAGGCGAAACCGGCAATTGTCCCGAGTATAATTTGTGCAATAGGTCTACCTGCTCCTGCGCTGAAATCTGTAGTGAAGACCGCAGCCAGAAGGTGGTCAACCCCCCCGAAATATCCCGGTTGCCGTAGTCAATCCGGTCAAGAAAGGCCTGCATTTGTTTGCTTCCAACCCGGGCGGCGACTTCCTGGAAATACCAGACAACCGAATCCCGTGTGGCAGAAGCCAGGGTTTGGTCATGATTCCAAGCTGGAAACATAGGATATTGTGTCCCGTTCCATTTGAATAGCGTATTTCCATCTTCTTTGTCCAGGACACCGGTTTCCAATCCGGCAAGTGAATTGTAAATCTTGAAGGTGGAGCATGGTGACATACGGGTCGTACTTTGCGACTCGTTGAAGACTGTATACTGGTCCTTAGCTTCATCGTATATTATAAATGTACCAGTGTCATAGCCTGCAAAATATTTCCCCAAGTCTTCTCTTACAATATAAGAGGAGGCACTCGCGTTGGTCGTACAGCCAATACTTAGGATGGCAATAGACAGCATAATGATGAATAGCTGTTTCACTTGATCCCCTCCCGCAGTTTATAAGTCTATCTTACTGGGGAATATTGAGAAAAACAATAGCAGTTGTCTAGCGAAAAATAATTTCCGCGCAAGCGGGTTTCTCTGTCACAAAGTCTTTTCCAATTGTTAATAATCGCTTTGGCAGGGGTTGGCGGCGTCAGCGAGAAATATAATGTACAAAAGACGAGGCTGGGTTGGCTGCGAGCCGGTCGGGGGAGGGCGGGTATGAACCGCGAAGAGGTCAAAAAAATACTCTTGGCGCAGGCTTGGGATGAGGTTGTCCGGCTGGCACTGGTTGATCGCAGCATCCTGCGGACCTTGTTTGGCCTCCTGTATGACGCCGATGACTATATCCACTGGCTGGCCATCGAAGCCATCGGCCGGGTGGGCGGGGCAACGGCGGCCAGCGATGAAGAAAAAACGCGGGAAATGGTCCGGCGCCTGCTGTGGAACCTAAACGATGAAAGCGGCGGGACTCCCTGGGGGTCGGTCGGGGCTATCGGCGCGATCGCCGCCAGTCGGCCCGACCTGTTCGGCCATTATCTGTCGCAGCTCTTTCCCTTTCACGAGGATGTGAGCTTCGCTGCGGAGCTGATCTGGGCGGTAGTCTTGGTCGGGCGGCATCGGCCGGAATTGGCCGAGGAGTATATTCCCTTTCTCTTTGCCGCCATGGGGCACGACCGGCCGGCCATCAGGGGTTATGCGGCATGGGCGGCCGGGGCGCTGGCCCTCAAGGAGGCCGGAGCGCCTTTGGCCTGCCTGCAAAGTGATCATACGCCTGTAGCCGTCTATCTGGGCCAGGGCATGTATGTCCACACCACCATCGCCGCGCTGGCGGCTGACAGCGCCGCCAAGCTTTAACCGGCAGCTTGCGGATAAAGTATTCTGGTGCCTGGTCCGGCGGGGGATTGGCGGTTTTGCTTTTTTGCCCCGCTTGCCCTATAATTGGAATATACATAGGGGGGATTTTCCATGCAGTTTGTTGCAGACCTGCATATTCATACCGTTTCCAGCGGCCATGCTTATAGTACGGTGCTGGAGATTGCCAAGGTGGCCGCCGACCGGCGCATGTCCCTGATCGCCTTGACTGATCACGGCCCGTCGATGCCTGGTGCGCCTCATGCCTACCATTTCAGCAATCTGGTGGCTATTCCTGAGCGTATTTACGGGGTCCGGGTGCTCAGGGGAATCGAAGCCAATGTCATCGACCGGCAGGGAACCCTCGACCTGGACGAAGCCCGGCTGGCAAAACTGGATATTGTTCTGGCCGGTTTGCACACCATCTGCGCTCCGTATGGGTCGATGACCGAAAATACCGAGATGATGGTCAACGCACTGAAAAACCCCTGGGTGGATGTGCTGGTCCATCCCGGCAATCCCGAATACCCTGTCGATGAGGCGGCCATTGTGCAAGCGGCGGCTGAATACGGGGTGGCGATTGAAATCAACAATAGCTCATTGACGGTTTCCCGGCAGGGGAGTTTGCCGCACTGCGACAATATTGCCTGTCTGGCCAAAGCGCACGGTTGCAAGATTCTGGTCGGTTCCGACAGTCATTTCGCCTTGACGGTGGGTGACTTCGGCGCCGCCGCCGAACTGCTCGAAAAAAATGGTATCTTGCCGGAGCAGGTGCTCAATACTTCGGTAGACCTGGTTCTGGCCCATCTGGATCGGCGTCGGAACAGGCGACAAGCAATAACGAGGTGACAAGATGGAGAATTTCCGGCTGGTAATCGTGACCGGTATGTCCGGAGCGGGCAAAACCCAGGTGGTCAGGGCGATGGAAGACTTGGGTTATTTTTGTGTTGATAATCTGCCGCCGATGTTGATCCCTAAATTCGCCGAACTGTGTGCCCAGTCGGCAGGCAGGGTGAATAAGATCGCCCTGGTGGTGGATATTCGTGGCGGAGAGTTTTTCGATACCCTGATGCAGGTGCTGGGTGATCTGGAAACCCAGGGGTATTTTTATGAAATCCTGTTTCTTGAAGCGTCGGACGAAACGCTGATCCGCCGCTACAAGGAAACCCGCCGCCGCCACCCGATGGCTCCGTTTGGCCGGGTGAGCGAGGGAATCAGCCGCGAGCGGGAACGGCTGGAATATATCCGCGGCCGGGCCACCCATATTATTGATACATCCGATATGGCGCCGCTGCAGCTCAAGGACAAGATCGTCAACCTCTTCTCCGGGTCGCGCAAGACCGAGCAGATGACGGTTACGGTAGTGTCCTTCGGGTTCAAATATGGTATTCCGCTGGACGCCGACATGGTTTTCGACGTGCGTTTTCTGCCCAATCCATTTTATGTGGAGTCACTGCGGCGGAAAAGCGGCCAGACGCCCGAGGTGGGCGAATATATCCGCCAATGGCCGATCACCCAGCAGTTTCTTGAAAAGCTGGGCGGGCTGATCGACTTCTTGGTGCCGAACTACGTCAAGGAGGGCAAAAGCCAGCTGGTCATCGCCATCGGCTGCACCGGCGGCATGCACCGCTCGGTATTTGTCGCCGACAGAATTTACGACGGGCTGCGGCAAAAGGGTTTCAAGGCCAATGTCGAGCACCGGGATATCAAACATAACTTGGTGGAATCTGACTAAGGGGTGCAGTGAATGCATTATCTAAAATGGCTCTACCCCGGAATGAAGTTAAAGCGCTGGCTGCTGTTATTTTCGCTGGGGGTTATTGCTGCCAGTCTTGGTTTGGCGATTGTTTTTAATTATAAATATGTTGGTGTGGTGGAGGAAAATATTTTTCGGGTGGTCTACCGGGCCACAGGCAAATATTATTATGCCGTCACCACAATTGTCGGCATTGCTTTTTTTGGTGTGGGTCTTTCGGTAATGACTCTGGCGACCCGCAAGATTATCCGTTCCGTGATCAGCGTCCTGGTGCCTGAGGGCCCGGATAAGCTGGTGGAGATCATTTTTCAAAAACGCAAGCTCAACCGCGGTCCGGCGGTAGTGGTCCTCGGCGGCGGCACAGGCCTTTCGGTGCTGCTCAGGGGGATTAAGAACGTGACAAGCAATATTACAGCCATTGTTACGGTGGCTGATGACGGCGGTTCCTCAGGGCGCATCCGCCAAGACCTGGGGATGATTCCGCCTGGCGATTTGCGCAATTGTCTGGTGGCGCTGGCTGACACCGAGCCCTTGATGGAAAAACTGTTTCAGCATCGTTTCGGCGGCAAAGGAGACCTGGCGGGCCACAGTTTCGGCAACCTTTTTATTGCCGCCATGACCGAGGTGCTGGGCGATGTCGAGTTGGCCCTGAAGGAGTCCAGTAAGGTACTGGCGGTGCGGGGCCAGGTGTTGCCATCTTCCACCCAGACCATCCGGCTGGTGGCAGAGATGACTGACGGCAGTGTGGTGGAAGGCGAATCGCAGATTCCCTTGGCTGGCAAGACCGTCCATCGCGTCGCCATCCGGCCTGCTGATGTATCTCCGGTCGGCAGCGCCCTCGAGGCCATTCGCGAGGCCGACGCCTGCATCCTGGGGCCCGGCAGTCTTTATACCAGTGTACTGCCCAATTTGCTCGTCCCGGGAATGGCTGACGCTCTGCGACAGACCCAGGCGGTAAAAATCTATATCTGCAATGTCATGACCCAGCGGGGGGAAACTCACGGATATACGGCTTCCCAGCATGTCCAAGCCATCCTCGACCATGTTGGCCCGGGGATTATCGATTATGCCGTGGTCAATGTCCAGGAGGTGGCTCCCGAGCTCAGAGAAGTCTATGCCCGGCAGGATGCCTATCCGGTGGTCGCCGATGTCGAAGCGGTCGAAGCGCTGGGCGTCAAGGTGGTCAAAGCAAATCTGATCAGTGAGACCAATCTGGTGCGGCACGATTCTCTCCGGCTGTCGCGGACCATCATGAGTATGGTATATAAGCTGAAAGCCAGTTCAGAACGGATGAAACTGCTGGACTATTATCTGCTTGCCGAGCATATCAAGGAACCCAAAGAAGATTAGCGGCCTTTAGAGCCTGAATAGCGGAGTGAACCAACATTGTCTTTTTCAACTGATGTAAAAAATGAATTGGCCCGGGTGACGGGTGAACAGGGCTGCTGCCACATCGCCGAGCTGGCCGCCCTCATGCGGATGGGCGGAACCATGCTGATTGGCGGCAACAATAATCTGGGCATCACCTTTACCACCGAAAATGCCGCAGTGGCCCGCAAGGTGTTGATGCTAGTCAAACGCGGCTTTGAGTTGAAGACCGAGGTAATGGTCACCCGCGGCCGCCGACTGAAAAAGGTCAACTCCTACATGATCCGGGTTGCGCCATCGCCGGTGGTCACCGAGGTTCTGTCGGTCCTGGGGATTATGCGCGGTGAAACCCTCAACGCCGGCCGGGATTCCGGGCTCCTGCGGCGGTCTTGTTGCCGCCGGGCTTATCTCAGGGGGGCTTTTCTCGGCGGTGGCTCGGTGAGTAAACCGGAGGGTGAGTATCATATGGAGCTGGTGGCTGGCAACCAGGATTTTGCCAAAACGCTGGTTCGGCTGTTGAAGTCCTTTGGACTGACCGCCAAGATTACTGACCGTAAACAGGATTATGTCGTTTATATGAAGGATGGTGACGCCATCACCTCCTTCTTGCGGATTATCGGCGCCCATAACGCGCTGTTTGCCTTTGAAAATGTCCGGGTGGTCAAGGACATGCGCAATCAAGTCAATCGGCTGGTCAATTGCGAGACCGCCAATTTGCAGAAGACAGTCGACGCAGCGGTACGGCAGGTAGAGAGAATCCATCTGATCGAGCGCCGGCTAGGGTTTGGCAAGCTGCCGCCCAGCCTGCGTGAGACCGCCGAGCTGAGACTCGCCAACCCTGAAGCGACCCTCCAGGAGCTTGTCGATCTGTCTGGCGGACGCCCCGGCAAATCGGGGATGAACCACCGCCTGCGTAAACTGGAGCAAATTGCCGCCCATTTAGAAGAATAAGAGTTCTGAAGGGAACTGTAAAGGAACGGTATTGATAGCAAGTAGCCAGTGATGGGACGGTTCGCCGTCCTTTTTTCGCTGCTAAATAGTAACAAGGCAACGGCAGTCTGGTTTAGTTTACATAATTATAGTGTGCTGTTATAATGAGAGCAGAATAACCGACAGGGGGGCGCGTCAATGCAGAGGATAAAGTGGTTGGTTCTGACCGTGGCCCTGGTGCTGGGCATGGCCGGACAGGCTCTGGCCGGAGGGGCTGACAGCGGACCAGGATCGCTGGATATACTTAAGCTGCCGGAATGGCAGGTGACGGCAGGCGCCTATGGCGGCAGGCTGCTGCTATCTGACAGCCCGGAGATGGTGCCTGCGGACGGTATCATGTATCAGGACACGGTGGTCGGGGATGCGCGGCTCTTCTTTCATCATGTAAACGCCACCACCATCGACAAAAGAATCGTGGTGCTGCTTGAAAACAGCGGTTCAGAAGCCGCCGAGGTGACGGTATACCGCTCTGGTTTGGCAGGACCGGGGGCAGACTGGCTGGCGGTAGGCAAGGCGGCCCAAACGGCCTATCTGGCTGACAAGAACCTTTACTCGGTGACCGTACCGGCCAGGGGGACTGCGCAGTTGTCCCCGGAGCTGGCCAGCGCTGTGGTTCGTCCCAACATGCTGGTCAACGGGATTTTTGACTTTCAGACCAACCGCCCGGTGACCGTCAAAGTGATGATGCTGCCGGTCGGAGCGGACAGTGCCAAGTTCGCCCGGCAGGCGAAAGTGCTGCCAACTGACCAGTACCGGCTGCGCGGCACTTTTGCCGGCAAGGACCGGCTGCTCATTCCGGACAAAGTGTACGATCCGGCCGAGGATGGGGCGGTGGTGATTACCCTGGGGGACAATGTCGTCGACCGCTATCTGGAAGGCATCGATGCCACCGACGGCTCTAAAGTGTTGAACTACGGCAACTGGGGGGTTGTCTACCATGTCTTCCTGCCGTTTACAACCAGCGGGAAGGTTGCTTGTTATCTCAATCCCCGGGGCGGCACTTACGCCGGTGCTCTGGGCGTCAAATACCGCCATGCCGATCAAACTCCGGTAGCCACTCCGGCTGGCAGGCTCTTCTTTGGGGAGGGGGTGTCCAGCGACTTTGCCGCCATCGGAAAATTCGGCGGCAATGAATCACTCTGGCTGACTTTCAGCCCGCCGGGAGCCTCCAATCTGCCGGTGAAGCTGGTTATTATGCCTGGTGAGTAAGGCGGGAACGCATTTTTCGACGGCATCAGTTGTCCGCCATGCCAAACTGTGGTATCATAAATGAGAAACAGCATATTTGCGCAAGGAGGGAACGAGAATGGCGAAGCATATTGCGACAATTAATAAAGCTACCCTGCAACAGACTTTAAAAACCGGTGGGTGTGGGGAATGCCAGACTTCCTGCCAGTCGGCCTGCAAAACGTCTTGCACCGTCGGCAATCAGGTCTGCCAGAAGTAGACCACATACCAAGTCCCCTCGCCCCAAGCGATGGGGCTTAATTTTTTAAAAAGGGTGAATCATGAATATACATCGTTTTACGCAAAATGGACTGAACATCGTACTGGACGTAAACAGCGGTGCAGTACATGTCCTTGACCAGCCGGCCTATGACGTGCTGGGGATTTTCACCGGCGACAATGACCAGGAGGTACTGGCCGTGTTGGCCGACGTATATAGTGAGCCGGTAGTAACCGAGATTTTGGCTGAGCTGCGTTTGCTGATGGCGGAAGGGGCGCTGTTTGCGCCGCCGATCGATACGCCGCCTGTTTTTGATGAGAAGCCGCACGTCAAGTCGCTCTGCCTGCATGTGGCGCACGATTGCAACCTCCGCTGCGGTTATTGTTTTGCCGGCACCGGCGATTTTGGCCACAGCCGGGGATTGATGCCGGTAGAGGTGGCCGAGCGGGCGGTGGACTTTGTCATCGCCAATAGCGGGGCGCGCCGTCATTGTGAGATTGATTTTTTCGGCGGGGAACCGCTGCTCAATATGGATACCGTCCGTCACACTGTGGCCTATATCCGTCGCCGCGAAGCCGAAACAGGCAAAATCTTCAAGCTGACCCTGACCACCAATGCGGTGCTGCTTGATGAGGATGTTGTCGCTTATCTAAATGCGGAAAATATCAGCATGGTGCTCAGCCTCGACGGGCGGCGCGAGGTACATGACCGGATTCGGCCGGGGGCCGACGGGTCAGGCAGCTATGACGAGGCCTATGCAGGGATTAAGCGGTTGGTGGATTCCCGCGGCGGGAAGAATTATTACCTGCGTGGTACCTTTACCGCCCTCAACTTGGACTTTGCCGCCGATGTGGCGGCGATGGCCGACCTCGGCTTTGACCAATTGTCGGTGGAGCCGGTGGTGACCAAGGATGCCGACTACGCGCTGAAGGAAGAGCATCTGCCGCTTCTCTTTGCCCAATACGATGAATTGGCCCGGCATTATCTCGCCCGCCGGCAAGCCGGCCGGCCGTATGAGTTTTTCCACTTCAACCTCGATCTTGCCAAAGGGCCGTGTGTGGCCAAACGGCTGAGCGGCTGCGGCGCCGGACACGAGTATTTCGCCGTCACACCAGAGGGCGATCTTTACCCCTGCCATCAGTTTGTCGGCCGGGAGGACTATCGCCTGGGTGACGTTTTTAGCGGGGTGAAACGACCGGACGTGTCGAGCCACTTCCGCCAGACCCATGTGCTGGCCAAAGAGGCTTGTCACGATTGCTGGGCTCGGTTTTTCTGCAGCGGCGGCTGTCATGCCAACGCCGAACTCTTTCACGCCACCATCGAAAAACCGTATTCACTGGGCTGCGAGCTGCAAAAGAAGCGGCTGGAGTGCGCCCTGATGATTCAGGCGCAGCTGGCGCTGGGTGTCCGGGATGACTTGGCCTGAGTGCCAGAATTTCTCTGTTGCATAGCCAATCAATTAGTGGTAATCTCCACTTAAAACACGTTGGGAGCGGCCGATGAAAAGGGTGCGGATTGGCATTGCCGGTATTGTGCAGGGGGTGGGATTCCGCCCCTTTGTCTATCATCTGGCCCGGCGCCATCAGTTGTCCGGCTGGGTGCTGAACGACGCCGGCGGAGTGGTGATCGAAGCCGAGGGAGCCGCAGCGGCACTGGCTGATTTTGTGGTTGCCCTGAAGACTGAAGCTCCACCACTGGCGGTTATTGCCGATATCACGGTGACGCCGCTGGCGGCGCAGGGCGGCATCGATTTTATCATCAGGACAAGTCAGGTGTCGACCGCTGCGACGGCCTTGGTTTCGCCCGATGTGGCCACCTGCCCCGATTGCCGGCGCGAGCTTGCCGACCCGCAGGACCGACGCTTCGGCTACCCGTTTATTAACTGCACCAGTTGTGGTCCGCGCTACACCATTATCACCGATATCCCTTATGACCGCCCGAACACCACTATGGCCGAATTTGCCATGTGTCCGGCCTGTCAGGCCGAATACGACGACCCTGCCGACCGGCGGTTTCACGCCCAGCCCAATGCCTGTCTGGTCTGCGGTCCGCAGTACCGCTTGCTGGACGGCGGCGGTCGTTCGCTCCCAGGTGATCCGCTGGCTGAGGCCCGCCGCCTGGTTGGTGAGGGGGCCATCCTGGCCATCAAGGGAATGGGCGGTTATCACCTGGCCTGCGACGCCTTCAACGAAAGGGCGGTGGCAGCTCTCCGGACCCGCAAGATCCGCGAGGACAAGCCCTTTGCCGTGATGGGCGGCAGCCTGGAAGCCGTCCGGCGACAGTGCCAGGTAGCGGCCAAAGAAGCTGATCTGCTCGGGGGCACGGTGCGGCCGATTGTGCTGCTGGCCAAAGGGGCCGGCTACCATTTGGCGGCCGCTGTCGCTCCAGGCAACCCTTGTCTCGGGGTGATGCTGCCCTATACGCCGGTTCACTGGCTATTGTTAGACCCGGCGGCTGTCTGGGTGATGACCAGTGGCAATGTCAGTGACGAACCTATTGCCTACAATGATGACGATGCTTTGGACAGACTGGCCGGCATCGCCGACTATTTTCTGGTACATAACCGGAGAATTTATTGCCGGGCCGACGATTCGGTGGCCCGGATTTTTCAGAATAAACCCTTTATTCTCCGCCGCGGCCGGGGCCTGGCTCCGGCCCCTGTTCGTCTGGCGCAGCCGGGGGCGCAGGTGTTGGCCTGCGGCGGAGAACTCAAAAGCACCTTCTGCCTGACCCGGGGAGACTTGGCTTTTTTGAGCTCCCATGTCGGCGACCTGGAGAATATGGCCACCTTCGGGGCCTATACCGCGGCAGTCGTTCATTACCAGCGCCTGTTCGCTGTCAAGCCTGAAGTGGTAGCCCATGACCTCCACCCTGATTACCTGTCGACCCGGTATGCTGAGTCGCTGGATTTGCCCCGGATCGCCGTCCAGCATCATCACGCCCATATTGCCGGCGTCCTGGCCGAGCACGGCTTAAACGAGCAGGTGATCGGCGTGGCCTTTGACGGCACCGGCTATGGAAGCGACGGCCACCTGTGGGGCGGGGAATTTCTGCTGGCCGACTGTTGCGAATTTACCAGGCTGGCCCATTGCCGTTATCTGGCCCTCCCCGGAGGGAGCAAGGCCATCAGGGAACCGTGGCGGCCGGCGGCTTTGCTGCTCCAGGAGTTGTACGGACCCGGTTTTGCCGATATGAATCTTCCTTTGACCCGCCTGCTGCCCGACGGCTGGCAACTGGCGCTGGAGGCTGGGGCCAAGGGCATCAACACCCCGCTGGCGTCAGGGGCGGGACGGCTGTTCGACATCGCCGCCGCCATTCTTGGCATCCGCACCCACATCAACTATGAGGGCCAGGCAGCGATCGAACTGGAACTGGCTGCGGCGGGAGTCAAGGGAGTGGTCCTGCCCTACGACATCACAGTAGGCGGCGTTCCGCGGCTCGATTTTAGGCCGACATTCGCCGCTATGGTGGAAGGGATACTTGCCGGTAGGCCACAGGCCGAACTGGCGGCGGCCTTTCACACGACGATGGCGGCGGCGATTGCCGCTATGACCCGGCAACTGAGCCGGGCGACAGGGATTGGCAAGGTCGCCCTGAGCGGCGGCGTCTTTCAGAATATGACCCTGCTTCAGCAGGTCGTCTGCCTGCTGGAAAAGGAATTTACCATCCTCCTGCCTCGCCAGGTCCCGCCCAATGACGGCGGTTTGGCGCTGGGGCAGGCGGCAGTTGCCATTGAAAGGAGTAGATGAGTATGTGTCTGGCGGTACCAGCTAAAATCGTAGAGAAAGTGGATATGCTGGCGACGGTGGATGTGAGCGGAGTGACCCGCAAAGTCAGTCTGATGTTGGTGCCTGAGGCCGAGGTCGGCGACTTTGTGTTGGTACACGCCGGTTTCGCCATCCAGAAGGTAGACGAAGAAGAAGCGGTGCGCACCCTGGAACTGCTGAAGGAGTTGGCCGGGTATGATGAAGAATAATCAGACCGCCCAAACCCGCAAGACCAGCGCATTTTTCACCACCCAAATCGACCGCCTGATCACCAAACCGGTGCGGCTGATGGAAGTTTGTGGCACCCATACGGTGGCCATTTTCAAGGCCGGCGTCCGCCAGCTTTTGCCGCGCCAGGTCGAGCTGGTCAGCGGCCCCGGTTGTCCGGTGTGCGTCACTCCCAACGGCTTTCTCGATACCGCTGTGGCTTACAGCCGCCGCGAAGATGTTATCATCACCACCTTTGGCGACATGCTGCGGGTGCCGGGCTCCTCTTCCAGTCTCAGCGCCGAAAAGGCGGCCGGTGCCGATATCCGGATGGTCTATTCCCCGCTCGATAGCCTGGATATCGCTGTTGCCAATCCCCAGAAGAAGATTATTTTTTTGGCGGTCGGCTTTGAAACCACGGCGCCGACGGCGGCGGCTTCGGTGCTGGCAGCTGAGGCCGCCGGACTGAGCAATTTCTTTGTTCTTTCAGCCCACAAGCTGGTGCCGCCGGCTCTCAGGGCTCTTTTGACCGCGGCCGAGGTGCAGGTGGACGGGTTTCTCCTGCCTGGGCACGTCAGCGCCATTATCGGCGAAGAGCCGTACCGGTTTTTAATTGAAGAATATAATATCCCGGCGGTTATCGCCGGGTTTGAGCCGCTGGATATCCTCCAGTCGGTCTATATGCTGGCCCGGCAGATCGCAGCCGGCACGGCGGCGCTGGAAAACCAGTACAGCCGCATCGTCAAACCGGAGGGCAACCCGACAGCGAGGCAGGTGCTGGCCAGGGTTTATGGCGAAGCAGATGCCAACTGGCGGGGGATCGGTGTCATTCCCGGTTCCGGGCTGGCGGTCAGGGACGGGTACCGGCGCTTTGACGCCATGATGAGTCTGCCGGTAGAGGTGGAAAAGACGCGGGAACCGGCAGGTTGCCGCTGCGGCGAAGTGCTGCGCGGGGTCATCAAGCCAACCCAATGCCCGCTGTTTGGCAAAACCTGCTTCCCTGAGCGGCCGGTGGGTTCCTGCATGGTGTCGGTCGAGGGTACCTGTGCGGCCTGGTACAAGTATGGCGACGGGAGGTGGCAGGGTTGAAAGAGGATAAGGTGCTGCTGGCTCACGGCAGCGGCGGCAAACTTAGCCACGAACTGGTGGCCAAGGTGATGTTGCCGGCCTTTGCCAACGAGGCGCTGGCCGAGCTTCACGACGGCGCCAAAGTCAATATCCAAGGAGCACGACTGGCGTTTACCACCGACTCCTATGTGGTTAAACCGCTGTTTTTTGCCGGTGGCGACATCGGGAAACTGGCGGTATGCGGCACGGTAAACGATTTGGCAATGACCGGCGCGGTGCCGCTCTATCTTTCAGCCGGCTTTATTATTGAAGAGGGCTTTCCGATGGCTGAGTTGACCCGGATTGTCGCCTCCATGCAGGCGGCGGCGGCCGAAGCCGGTGTCCTTATCGTTACCGGCGACACCAAAGTGGTGGAACGGGGAGCGGCGGACGGCATATATATTAATACAGCAGGAATCGGTGCCGTCATCGCCGGCAGCGATATTTCCGCGGCGAGAGTCCGGCCGGAGCAGGATATTATTCTCAGCGGCAGTATCGGCGATCATGCTGTGGCTGTGCTCGCCGGGCGGTATGATCTGACCCTGCCGCAGTCGGTCGCCAGCGATTGCGCCCCCCTGGGCGGGCTGGTCAAAGACATGCTGGCTGAGGTGCCGACCATCGCCATGCTCAGAGATCCTACCAGAGGCGGTTTGGCCACAACCCTCAACGAAATCGCCGCGACAGCAGGGGTGGGCATGCTGCTCGAAGAGGACGCCATTCCGGTGCGTCCTGAGGTTTTAGCAGTCTGTGATCTTCTGGGATTTGATCCACTTTATCTGGCCAATGAAGGGAAAATTCTGATTATCGTCGAAGCTAACCATACACAGCAGTTGTTGTCGCTACTGCGAAAGCACTCGTACGGCAAAGACGCCAGCGTCATCGGCAAGGTGACCTCTGCGCCTGCCGGCCAAGTGGGGCTGCGTACCGCGATCGGCGGTGTCAGGCTGCTGGATATGCTGGTGGGAGACCAACTTCCCCGGATTTGTTAACATCCTGACAGGGTGTACAGCATAAATTTTAGCAAGAGAAGGAGGTGTTTTTATGCGCATGGACTATGGTCTAAAGCTGGAATTGCAGCAAAAACTGGTAATGACGCCCCAGCTGCGCCAAGCCATTGCGATTTTGCAGCTCTCCTCCTTGGAATTGGCTGAGATGGTGGAACAGCAAATGTTGGAGAATCCTGTTTTGGAACTGGAAGAAAAGCCTTCTGTCGAGGTTCCGGAAGAGGACGCCGTTGATCTTCAGCTGAAAAAATATTTCGATTGGGCCGAGTATTTTAACGACGGTACCGACACCGGCTATTCGGCGCCGGTCGCCGACGACAAGCCGTCCTTTACGGCTTTGGCTCCTGCGACTTCCACGTTGCAGGATCATCTGGAATTTCAGCTTCACCTGGCCGTATTGGCCGGTGTAGCCCGCCATATCGGCGGCTATCTCATCGGCTGTATTGATGACAACGGCTACTTGTGCGGCACAGTGACCGAGGCTGCCCAAAACATGGGTGTGAGTGTCCAGACGGTGGAAGATGTTCTCAAACTCATCCAGACCTTTGACCCCCCTGGAGTCGGGGCCCGTGACCTCCGGGAATGTCTCATGATTCAGGTGGAGTACCGGGCAATGAATGATCGCCTGGTTTCTGCGATCGTCGACAAGTATCTGGATGAAGTTGCTGCCGGTCATTACAAGCTGATTGCCGATAAATTGGCCTGTACGCCGCATGATGTGCAGCGGGCCGTGGATTTAATCCGTACTCTCGATCCCAAGCCGGGCAGAGCCTTTTCCAGCGGTGACCAGCCGTGTTATATTATTCCCGATGTGACCATTGAGCGGGTCAGTGGCAATTATGTGATTATTATCAATGATAGCAATATTCCCCATTTGACGATCAACCCTTATTATCGGCGTATTGTCCGGGACGCGGACGGCGAAGCCAAGAAATTTGTGGAAGGGCGGATCAATGCTGCAGTCTGGCTGCTCAAGAGTATCGAGCAGCGCCGTCGTACCCTGTACAATGTCGTCGCCACCATTATTGAACTGCAGCGGGATTTTTTCGATTATGGTTCAAAGTTTTTGCATCCCTTGACGATGAAAAAAGTGGCCGACCAGGTGGGTATTCACGAATCGACCGTCAGTCGGGCTATTGCCAATAAATACGCTGAAACTCCCCACGGTGTGGTCAGCCTGCGTACCTTTTTTACCGCCGGGCTTCAGGGAGTTGACGGAGCCAGTTTGTCTGCCTCTACTGTCAAACGGCTGATTAAGGACATGGCGGGACAAGAAGACCCTGGACATCCTCTGAGTGATCAGGCGATGGCCGAATGTCTGGCTGGCCGGGGAATTACCGTTTCCCGGCGCACGGTGGCCAAATATCGGGAAGAACTTGGTATCCAGTCTTCCGCCAAACGCAAACGCTACTAGTATTTTCCTGCAGTAGGACAAAACCGCTCCAGCTGGCGCTTGAGCGGTTTTTTATTGCAAAATTGAAAAAACGGCGCTGATTTTCGGGAGGATTCTGCGAAGTGGCGGCGAAATTTGTGATCAATGGCTCATCAGTGATGAGTGGTTGGATGATGGGATGGGTTTCGGTTGCGTATCCTATAGTTCCGCCTCGTCGCGATGGGTTTATTTTATTTTGCTGGAAGAGGTGACTTTCGGCGAATTCTTTGCCGGAGACCGCTGCTGGCCGGGACAAGCTTGTATCCCCGGCCGATCAGGGCAAAATAAAGCGAAACCATTACATAATTTGGGGGAGTTAGTTTTGAAGCCAATAGATCCTTATGCAGCTGGTAAGTTTTCCGCCAATCCGTATGCCGCGAAGCGGGCGGTATTAGGTCCTCTGGCCGTGGTGCTCGACGGTAGGATGGATGACCGCGGTTTGCTTTTGATCAAACCGATCTCCCGCTGCATCCGCCGCCATGATATTCACGAACTCATCCTGACCGATGAAGCGGAGGCAAAACCGGGAGCGGTGGTCAATCGCATCGCCTATCTCGGATTTGTCGAAATCGAGCAGGGAGGAGTCATTGTCGAAGGGGACGCGGTATTTCTTGCCGGTGAGAAGGTTGGAGTACTGGCTGGTTTTGATGAGACCCACATGCCCAATCACTTGAACATTGTAATCCGGACTGAAACCATGATTTCCGGTTCGATGCTGGGGGCAAGATTGGGAATGAAAGTTTGTTTCGAAATGCTGACAGGGGGTGATGTGTAACAGGAGACCGGTATCTGAATTACCTTTGACTCGGTTACCGATCAAGTTATAAATCGAGGAGGTCAATTATGCAGGTTGTAATCCTTTCGCTGGCGGACTGGTTGTTTATGGCTTTCGTTATCATAACCTTAGGTTGCCTTGCTACCCGCCGCGATGCGCTGCTTCCGACTGCTGTCGGGTTGGTGGTCGTCGGAGCCGTTCTGAGTCATAGTTTTATCGGCGGTCTTATGGTCGCATTCAACGCCATCATGGCCTCAACTACCGATTTATTGAACATTATTATCGTCATTGCTCTGATTGTGATGATGACAAAAACGATGGAAGATATGGGTTCGGACCGGTTGATGGTTGTCCCCATCCGCGGTCTTCTGGGCAACGCCTATATTTCCTACTGGGTTATCGGTTTTGCGATGCTGATCCTGTCCTGGTTCATCTGGCCGACACCGGCCGCGCCCCTCCTTGGCGCCCTGGTGGTGCCGCTGGCCATTGTCAGCGGGCTGCCGCCGATGATTGCCGCCATGGCGGTGTCGATATTCGGCAAGGGAGTCGGGCTTTCCAGTGACTTTATCATTCAGGGATCACCGGCGGTTACCGCCAAGCTCACCAATATTCCCATCAACGAGATTATTTCTTCCAGCATCCCGGTGTGGGGCGCGATTTCCATCACCGCCGTCCTTGTTTCTTATTTCATCGCGTTCCGGACCATCAAAGCCAGTAAAAAAGACGGTGGCCCTGTCAGTATGAAAGGCTCGACCATTAGTCTGGAAGACATGCAGATCAAGGCGGCGGCTACCTCGACCGTCAACGCCAGCCCTATCGGCCGGGTGATGGCCTGGGTCATCCCGATCGCGCTGCTTACCGATATTTATTACATGGGTGCCCTGGGGCTGCGGGGCGGCAAAGCCACCGCCCTCATCGGCGGTACTGTGCTGATGATTACCATGGTCAGCTGCATTTTCCAGTACAAGGATCAAGCTTTCTCCAAGGCCATGGATCACGCTCGAGCCGGCTGGATGTTCGCCGTCAAGGTGTTCGGTCCGGTGGTCATTATCGCCGGTTTTTTCTGGCTGGGCGGCGACTCCATCAAGACCATCCTTGGCGACAAAAGCGCCACCGGCCTGATGTTCCACTGGGGCTACTGGATCGCCGAACATGTGCCAATCAATAAATTCATGGTTTCACTGGTGGTTACCATCTCCAGTATGCTCGGCGCCTTCGACGGCTCGGGCTATGCAGCCATCCCGCTGGGGGCGAGTATCGCCATGGCTCTCGGCAAACCCATCGGGGCAAACGTCTCGGTGCTGGCAGTCCAGGCTCAGATGGCAGCCATCTGGACCGGAGCCACTCTTGTTCCCTGGGGCTTTTTGGCGGTGGCGGCCGCCATCTGCGGTGTCGATCCGAAGGATCTGGCCCGCCGAAATCTGTGGCCGACACTGATCGGCCTGGCTGTCGGGGTCATTGTAACAGCGTTTTTGGCTTAGCGGTATTGCCCAACTTTGGCGGCCTGATGACAGGCCGCCAAAGCTATTGGAAGAATGGACTGCTTTACAGGAGAAGGGATATACCCCCAAGCACGGCGAATGAAAAGGCAAGTGAGATCGGCAGAAGCGAAAACACGCATTTTTTGGAGGAGAGAAGATGACAAGAAAAGTGGTAATCGTCGGCGGCGGCTGGGCGGGCAGCGCCGCGGCGCTGGCTGCCAGCATGGCGGGCTGCGAAGTAGAATTGTTTGAGCGGATGGATGCGCTACTGGGCACCGGTCTGGTGGGCGGCATTATGCGTAACAACGGCCGGTTTACCGCTACCGAGGAGGCTATCGCCCTGGGGGGCGGTGATCTTTTTGCTATTACCGATCGCGTTTCGCGACACAAAAATATCGATTTCCCCGGCCATAAGCACGCCAATCTCTACGATGTCTGCCTTGTCGAGCCGGCTGTCCGCCAAGCGCTGCTGGCGGCAGGAGTCAAAGTCAATCTGAAAGCCCGGGTGCGGGATATCGAAGCTGCAGACGGCGCCATTACCAAAGTAATCGCCGACGTCTTCCACGGCGAGACCATCATAGCTGACGGCGATGTTTTTGTCGATGTTTCCGGCACTGCCGGACCGCAGGGCAATTGTATGAAATACGGCAACGGCTGCGCGATGTGTATCTATCGCTGCCCGACTTTCGGCCCGCGGTTTAGCATCGCCGCCAAGGCCGGCGTCAAGGAACTGGTCGGGGAAAAGGCTGACGGAACTCTGGGGGCGATGAGCGGTTCCTGCAAGCTACATAAAGATTCGTTATCGCCGGAAATTCAAGAAGAGCTCAACCGAACCGGGGTATGTGTCGTCGCGGTTCCTGCCTCGCTGCAAAAAAGCATGGAATCGCTGGGGCAAAAGGCCTGTCAGCAGTATGCGCTGAAAGAATTCGCCGAAAATGTGGTGCTGCTGGACACCGGCCACGCCAAACTGATGACTGCTTATTATCCGCTGGAGCTGCTGCAGCAAATCCCCGGGTTTGCCAACGCCCGCTTTGAAGATCCTTACGCCGGCGGTATCGGTAACTCGATGCGCTATTTCGGCATGTTGCCGCGGGACAACGCCCTCCAGGTCGAGGGGCTGAAGAACGTCTTTTGTGGCGGTGAGAAGGCCGGTCTGCTGGTGGGGCACACCGAGGCCATCGTCACAGGCACCTTGGCCGGGCACAACGCTGCCAGGGCGGCTTTTGGCCTGGAACCCATCACCCTTCCCCGCACCCTCGCGATCGGCGACGCCATCGCCCACGTCCAGGAGAAGATGCAGACCAAAGAAGGCCTGACTAAAAAATACACCTTCTCCGGTTCGGTTTATTTCGAAAGCATGAAACAGCAAGATCTTTATACAACTGACATTTCCGCCATAAAAAGACGGGTGGAGAATACCGGATTAAGCGGAGTCTTTGCCAGGAAACTGAGTTAGCCGATGCAGAGTTTGCAGGAGGTCACCGCCAGACGGTATAGAACCGATTGGCAGGGTAAATGGCTTTATGGTGAATGAGCGGGACAAAATGGAATATGCCGTGCTGATGGCTATTTGCGACAAGGCTCTGCCGATGGGGTGCGGCGCAATCAGTCAGCTTCTCGCCAGCCAGGGACACAATATCAGTGAGGCGACGATCGGCAGAATGCTGCGATCTATGGATCATCAGGGATTTACCGTAAAGACCGGATTTCAGGGCCGGCTGCTGTCGGCCCGCGGCAAGGTCCGCGCTGCCCACCTGGAAAATCTGCTGAAAAGCCGGCAGTGGGGGGAAGAGTTCGCCAGCGCCCTGCGCGGACAGACCAAGAAGCACCTCCAGGAGGTCCTGGTGGCCCGGCGGGCCATCGAAGGTGAGCTGGCTTACCTGGCGGCTGTCAATCCAGCCAAGGGTGAGAGTAAAGTGCTGCTGGAGGCTCTGGAGGCCCAGCGCCAAGCTTTGGCCATTGGCGGTGGGGCCGCGGCAGAAGATGCCGACTTTCATGCCGTCCTTTCCCGCATGGCCCGCAACAGGGTGCTGGAGGCCGCCATCCTGCTGATCCGTCAGGATACTCAGCTGTCGCCGGTGCTGGAGTATATCCGCCGCCATGTGCACAGTCTGGTGTACATCGACCATCAGAAGATTGCCGAAGCTGTGATTTGCGGCCGGCCGGACGAGGCCAGGCGAGCTATGGTTGGACATATCAACAATTTAATCAAGGACGTGGAAAAGTACTGGAAGCTGATTGGTGCCCAGTCGATGGGAAAAGAGCGCGGCTAAAAGCCGTGCTTCTTTTTTGTAAAAAAGGTTTTTTGCCAACCAGCAGGGAATTTGTCCGAAAAAGCAAAAGGAAGGCTGCTATGGACTATCCGTTGGCGATATTTGCGGGACGGACGGCGATGGCGTTTGTCGCGGTGGCGTCAGGCTATTATCTTCTTTATATCCTTTTGGGGTGGCGGGAACGCCGGGGCGCCCTTGCCGGCCGACTGAAGCCCCTGGTTGAATATGCCCGGGTCAGTCACCCTTATCTCGCGTCGCTGATTTCGCTGACTGTCATTTATCATGTTTATGTGATGTGGATGACCCACCCGCTGCTGGACCAAAAAGTAATGACCGGGATTTCGGTTTCAGCCGCGGTTTCACTGATGGCCAACTCGGGCTGGGCACTGGTCTTTCGTCCTCGCAGCAGCTATCTGCGCCGGGGGCATCGGCTGGGTATGTTTCTCCTCCTGGTGGTCATGGCCTTTCATCGCTATCTTTGATGGCTGAGTGATTCTGGAAAATTTATTTGTAAAGTTTTCCGGATTTTTTTTTTACCCAGCAGGAGTAATTTTTCTGGCGACGAAGTAAAATAGTGTTAGGAATTTATTTTTTTCCTGCGTTGGGACAAAAATGATTCCAGCGGGACAAAATTTGACCCGGGAGACACTAATAGTGGAAAAAGCAACCGAATTACACCGGAAAATCGCTCCCGAACTGGTAGCGGCCATCGAAGAACGGTACACTATTCTGCGCCATATCCGCTATGCCCAGCCCATTGGCCGCAGGGCCCTTGCCACCATGCTTGATGCCAGCGAACGGACGGTGCGGACACATATCGACTTTTTGAAGACAGCCGGGTTGATCGAGTTTTCGCCTCTGGGCATGGCCATCACTGATGAGGGTGTTGCGTTGCTTGATGATCTGGGTTGTTATGTTCGGGTTCTCTCCGGCCTGTCAGAACTAGAGCAGGAACTTGCCGACGGCCTTGGTCTCCGCCAGGTAATCGTCATCCGAGGCGACAGCGATGTCGATATCGCTGTGAAGCGCGAGCTTGGCCGGGCAGCCGCAGGGTTATTGGGCCAATTTCTCGGCAACAATATGATTATTGCCGTTAGCGGCGGCTCGATGATGGCTCAGGTAGCCGAGTCGGTCGGGATCAATATGCCGACAACGACGGTGGTGCCGGCGCGCGGGGGACTGGGCGAGCGGGTAGAATACCAGGCCAATACCATCGCCGCAGTCATGGCGACCAAGCTGGGCGGTAAATATCGCATGCTCCATATCCCGGACGGGGTGGGCGAAGAGGCGCTAGAGGTCATTTTGGCCCGGGACGCCAATATTCGCGTGGTAGCGCAGATGATAAAGCAGGCTGATATTTTGATCACCGGTATCGGTGAAGCGGCAGCCATGGCTTTTCGGCGCGGCGTCGACGAGCCGACCATCAAGCAGATCGAAGATCTGGGAGCGGTGGGCGAGACGCTGGGGCAATATTGCACCCTCCAGGGTGAAGTGGTTTATACGACCAGTAGTGTTGGTTTACACCTGAATGACCTTACCGGTATCGGCAAGGTGATCGCGGTGGCAGGCGGGCGGCGCAAAGCCGCTGCAATTGTCGCAGTGATCGCCGCCGGTGGCCAGGATATCCTGGTGACTGATGAAGCCGCTGCCAGGGCCATTCAGGCGATAATAAAAAATAAGCATATACAGGAGGAATTATAATGGCAACAAAAGTAGGTATTAACGGTTTTGGACGGATCGGCCGCAATGTTTTCCGGGCGGCGCTCAACAATCCTGGACTTGATATCGTGGCAGTCAACGATTTGACCGACGCTGAGACGCTGGCTCATCTGCTCAAGTATGATTCGATTCATGGGACGCTGGCTGCTGATGTCAAAGCCCAGGAGGGCAATATTATCGTCAACGGCAAGACCATCAAAGTGCTGGCCGAGCGCGACCCCGCCAATCTGCCCTGGAAAGCGCTGGGAGTGGACGTTGTGGTGGAATCCACCGGCCGGTTTACCGATGCTGACAAGGCAGCAGCTCATATCAAAGCAGGCGCTAAAAAGGTAATCATTTCGTCTCCGGCCAAAGGCGAGGATATCACCATCGTCATGGGCGTAAACGACAGCAAATACGACCCCGCCAAGCACCACATCATTTCCAACGCTTCCTGCACCACCAACTGCCTGGCACCGTTCGCCAAAGTACTGAATGATAAATTCGGCATTAAACACGGTATGATGACTACTGTCCATTCCTATACCAACGATCAGTCCATCCTTGATCTGCCGCACAAGGATCTCAGGCGGGCCCGGGCGGCAGCGATGTCGATCATCCCGACCACTACTGGTGCCGCCAAGGCCGTTGCTCTGGTTATCCCTGAACTGAAAGGCAAACTCAATGGTTTTGCCATGCGGGTGCCGACTCCCAACGTATCAGTCACCGACCTGGTAGTCGAGCTGGCAAAAGCGGCGACCGCCGAGGAAATCAACGCAGCACTGAAAGCGGCGGCTGAAGGCGAACTGAAGGGCATTCTCGATTTCTCGAATGAGCCGCTGGTATCGCGTGATTACAACGGCAACCCCCATTCCTCGATCGTAGATGGCCTGTCCACTATGGTGGTCGACGGTACGCTGGCCAAAGTGGTATCCTGGTATGACAACGAGTGGGGTTATTCCAACCGGGTCGTTGATCTGGTGATCTTCATGGCCAAGAAAGGGCTGTAATCGCTGCAGCCAATAGTTCCAATACAAGGGTCACAGCCAGTGACCCTTTTTAGGGGGGCGGGTTATGGATAAGCAAACCATCCGGGATATTGATGTCACTGGCAAAAAGGTACTGGTACGGGTCGATTACAACGTGCCGCTGGATAAAAAAAGCGGCGCCATTACTGACGACACCCGCATCGTGGCCACCCTGCCGACACTGAAGTATCTGCTGGAAAAACGGGCGGCGGTCATTCTGGCGGCCCATCTCGGTCGGCCCAAGGGCGCACCTGCACCAGAGTTTTCCCTGGCGTCGGTAGCCAAACGATTGGCCGAGCTTCTGGGTCAGGAAGTCCTGTTTGCCCCCGACTGCGTGGGGCCGGCAGTGTCGGCCATGGCCAAAGAGCTAAAAGGCGGCCAGGTGCTTTTGCTGGAAAACCTTCGTTTCCATGGGGAAGAAGAAAAGAATGATCCGGCTTTTTCGCAGCAATTGGCGTCCTTGGCCGAGGTACTGGTGAATGACGCCTTTGGGGTGTCTCACCGGGCCCATGCTTCGGTGGAGGGGGTCACCAAATTCCTGCCGGCGGTGGCTGGTTTCCTGATGGAGAAGGAAGTCGCCTTCCTCGGCCAGGCGGTGAGCAGCCCGGTCCACCCGTATGTGGCGATTATCGGCGGCGCCAAGGTTTCGGACAAAATCGGCGTTATCGCCAATCTTCTGACAAAGGTCGATGTATTGATTATCGGCGGCGGCATGGCCAATACCTTTATCGCCGCGCAGGGCTACGCCACAGGCAAGTCACTGGTGGAAGCCGATAAACTCGACTTGGCGAGGGAGCTGTTGGAAGACGCCGGCAAGCGGGGCGTCAAGCTGCTTCTGCCGACAGATATGGTGGTCGCCGACAGGTTTGCCGCCGATGCCGCGACAAAGGTAGTGGCAATCGACGCCATCCCAGCTGACTGGATGGCTCTTGATATCGGACCGGCCAGCGGCAAGGCGTTTGCCGACGCTCTGGCAGGTGCCAAACTGATTGTCTGGAACGGCCCGATGGGCGTGTTTGAGATGGATGTTTTCGCTAAGGGAACCGAAGCGGTGGCCCGGGCGGTTGCCGACTCCAGCGCGGTTACCATTGTCGGCGGCGGTGATTCGATCGCGGCAGTGGAAAAAGCGGGGGTTCAGGATAAGATCAGCCATATTTCCACCGGCGGCGGTGCGTCGCTGGAATTCCTTGAAGGTAAAGTGCTGCCGGGAATCGCAGCCATTCGTAATAAATAGACGGGAGTGATGTATATGCGCAAGCCGATTATCGCCGGTAACTGGAAGATGCATAAGACAGTGGCCGAAGCAGTGGCGCTCATCCAAGACCTGAGTAAACTTGTCGCCGGAGCGGCGGCAGACGTGGTGGTCTGTCCGACTTTTACCGCTCTGTATCCGGCTAAAAGCGACCTTGCGTCCGGCATAAAGCTCGGCGCCCAGGACGTCTACTGGGAGAACAAGGGGGCCTTTACCGGACAAATCGCTCCGGTCATGCTGAAGGATGTGGGCTGTGACTATGTCATTATCGGTCACTCCGAGCGGCGGCAGTTTTTTGCCGAGACCGACGAAACCGTCAACAAGAAGCTCAAGGCAGTGATTGCCGAGGGGCTGACCCCCATCTTTTGCGTCGGCGAGTCGCTAGCCGAAAGGGAAGCCGGGACTACCGAGAAGGTGGTGGGCGGCCAGGTCAAAAATGGACTGGCTGGCATTCCTGCTGAGCAGGTAGCAGCTCTGGTTATTGCCTATGAACCCATCTGGGCCATCGGCACCGGCCGGACGGCGTCGGCTGACGACGCCAACGCGGTGTGCGCCTTTGTCCGTAAGACGGTGGCAGGCCTTTATGATGAGGCGACAGCCCAGAAGGTAAGAGTTCAGTACGGCGGCAGCGTCAAACCGGAAAATATCGCTGAGCTGATGGCCAAGAGCGATATCGATGGTGCACTGGTCGGCGGTGCCAGCCTGGATGCGGCAACCTTCGCCAAAATCGTAAAATTTTAGGCTTTGTGGCATTTGCAGTTAAAGGAGATATGGCATGGGTAAGCTTCAAAATCCAATCGCCCTGTTGATTCTCGACGGTTGGGGAGTCGGACAGGCGAATGATCCCAGCAACGCGATTGTTCAGGCCGGCGCGCCGCATATTACCATGCTGTCCGAGGTTTATCCCACAACCACCCTGACCTGCTCCGGTGAGGCGGTAGGCCTGCCGGAAGGACAAATGGGGAATTCCGAGGTCGGGCATTTGAATATCGGCTCCGGCCGGATTGTATACCAGGAACTGACCCGCATCAGCAAAGCGGTCCGGGATGGAGATTTTTTTACCAACCCGGTGCTACTCGGTGCCATGCGGACGGTCAAACAAAATAACAGCGCCCTTCATCTGATGGGGCTTGTCTCTGATGGTGGCGTCCATAGTCATATTGAGCATCTGTACGCTTTGCTTGAAATGGCGAAGCGGAACGGCATCACCACCGTGTATATCCATGCCTTCCTCGATGGCCGGGATGTGCCGCCGTCCAGTGGCTTAGATTTTATCGACGCTCTGGAGAAAAAGACGGTGGAGATCGGTATCGGTCGCATTGCCAGCGTCGCCGGACGATATTATGCCATGGACCGCGACAAGCGCTGGGAGCGGGTCGCCAAAGCCTATGTCGCCTTGGTGTCCCGAGAAGGCGAGCACGCCTCGAACGCCAGGGTGGCAGTGAAACAAGCCTACGCCCGCGGCGAAACCGATGAATTTGTTTTGCCGACGGTGATTGACAGCTGCTCTGAATGCGGCATTAGTGCCGGCGACAGCGTGATCTTCTTCAACTTCCGTCCCGACCGGGGCCGGGAGCTGACAACGGCGTTTATCGACAAAGATTTTGCCGGGTTCGAGCGCCGCAAGGGATTTATGCCGGTTCATTTTACCACCATGACCCAGTACGACGAAACCTTTGACATCCCTGTGGCGTATGCGCCCCATCTCTTGACCAAGACGCTGGGGGAAGTGATCAGTGAGGCTGGACTGACTCAACTCAGGATTGCCGAAACGGAAAAATACGCCCATGTGACCTATTTCTTCAACGGCGGCGAGGAGAAGCCTTTCCCCGGCGAGGAGCGTATTCTGGTTCCGTCGCCGAAGGTGGCTACTTATGATCTGAAGCCGGACATGAGTGCGCTGGAGGTTACCGACAAGCTGGTGGCTGAGATCAGGTCAGGGAAATTTGATTTTGTTATCATGAACTACGCTAACGGCGATATGGTTGGTCATACCGGAATCCTGCCGGCGGCCGAGGATGCGGTCAATGTTGTCGACAACTGCGTCGGCCGGGTGGCAGAAGCCATGCGGGAACGCGGCGGCATCACTTGTATTACCGCCGACCACGGCAACGCCGAGCTGATGGTTGACCCGGTGACTGGGGAGCCGTTCACCGCCCATACCACCAATCCTGTGCCGTTTATTCTGGTTTCAGAGGCTCATCGGGGCGCCAAACTCCGCGCGGGAATTCTGGCTGATATCGCTCCCACCCTTCTCGGCCTGGCGAACATGGCCGTACCATCGGAAATGACAGGGAAGAGCCTGATTATAAAGGAGGATAAATAAATGACAACAATTACTGATGTATATGCCCGCGAGATTATGGATTCCCGGGGCAACCCCACCGTCGAAGTCGACGTGGTGCTGGAAGACGGAACCATCGGCCGCGCTGCAGTGCCGTCCGGTGCATCCACCGGTATGTATGAAGCCGTAGAGCTGAGAGACGGTGACAAGGCTCGCTATATGGGCAAAGGAGTGCTGAAGGCGGTGGAAAACGTCAACAGCATCATCGCCCCCGAAGTGGTGGGGATGGACGCCCTCGACCAGATCGGCATCGATCATGTCATGCTGAAATTAGACGGCACGCCGAATAAAGAGAAATTGGGTGCCAATGCCATTCTCGGCGTTTCCATGGCAGTTGCCAAAGCGGCTGCCGGAGTCCAGGGAATGTCGCTTTACCAGTACCTGGGAGGGTTCAACGCCAAACAGCTGCCGGTTCCGATGATGAATATTCTCAACGGCGGCAAGCATGCTGACAACAATGTCGATATTCAGGAATTCATGGTTATGCCGGTAGGCGCCGTTTCCTTCGCTGAAGCCCTCCGGATGTGCGCTGAGGTCTATCACGCACTGAAGGGTGTGCTCAAAGGCCGCAACCTGAGCACCTCCATTGGTGACGAAGGCGGCTTTGCTCCTAACCTGGCTTCCAATGAAGAAGCACTGAAGGTTATTCTCGAGGCCATCCAGAAAGCTGGTTACAAACCAGGCGAACAAATCTGTATCGCCCTTGATCCGGCCGCTTCGGAATTTTTTGAAGACGGCAAGTACAATCTGGCTGGCGAAGGTGTTGTAAAAACTTCGGCTGAGATGGTGGAATACTACGCCGGGCTGGCGGCCAAATACCCGATCATTTCCATCGAGGACGGATTGGCCGAAGACGACTGGGACGGCTGGAAATTGCTTACTGACAAGATTGGCGACAAGGTCCAAATCGTTGGCGACGATCTCTTCGTTACCAATACCGAGCGTCTCAGCCGTGGGATCGCAACCAAGACCGCCAATTCCATCCTGATCAAGGTCAATCAGATCGGGACCCTGACCGAGACTTTCGATACCATTGAAATGGCCAAACGGGCCGGTTATACCTGCGTCATTTCCCACCGTTCAGGTGAAACTGAGGATACGACCATCGCCGATATCGCTGTGGCGGTAAACGCCGGACAAATAAAAACAGGCGCGCCGGCCCGTACCGACCGGATCGCCAAATACAACCAGCTGTTACGGATTGAGGAAGAGCTGGGTGAACTCGGACAGTACAATGGCAGGAAAGTTTTCTACAATCTCAAATAATTTCCAACAGAGGCGCCGTGAAAACGGCGCCTTTTTTTATGCGTCAGGATGGCTGCAATAGCAGTAATGACAAGCTTTTTTCCGCGATTGCGTATAATCACACAACGAATGAATAAAAATATCTTAGTAAGCGTTGTCAAGTGTATAACGATTTGATAGAATAGAATGGTACAATGGGTAGGGGGTGTTAATGAAGTGGCTATAAATTTGCTTATGATCCTGGACGCCGTCATTTCGATTGCTTTGATTGCCGCGGTTGTCCTTCAGTCAGGTAAAAGCGCTGGCATGTCGGGCTCGATCGCGGGCGGCGCGGAAACCATATTTGGCGGTAAGAAGAAAGGGTTGGACGAACTTCTGTCTAAAGTGACGATGGTTCTGGGAGTGGCGTTCGGACTGGTAACGCTGTTACTTGTCAAGCTAACGCAGTAGGGAGACTTATACCCCAATGCTCACATTGGGGTATTTTTGAGCAATCAAACGAGTTTAGGAGGAAGAAGCGAGAATGGAATTGGTATTTATTGCTCCGGCTGCAGGTATTGTGGCTCTTTTATTTGCCGCCTATTTCATGACCAGCGTACTCAAGGAGAGCCCTGGTAATCAGAGAATGCAGGATATATCGCAGGCTATCTTTGAGGGGGCTATGGCCTTTCTCAACAGACAGTACAAGACGTTAATCCCGTTTACGGGTATTATTTTTGCTATTTTGTGGTTTGTCAGCGGATACATGCTGGCAGTTTCCTTCCTGGTGGGCGCCGTTTCGTCGGCTGTGGCCGGCTATATCGGCATGACCGCGACAACCAAAGCCAACGCCCGGACCACAGAGGCGGCCCGGACCAGCCTGAACAAGGCGCTGAGCGTGTCTTTTCGGGCCGGGGCGGTTATGGGACTGGCGGTGGTTGGCCTGGCCCTTTTGGGAGTCTCGGTTCTGTACATCATTTTCCGTGATCCTGTCGTCATCAACAGTTTCGCTTTCGGCGCCAGCGCTATCGCCTTTTTCGCCCGGATCGGCGGTGGAATCTTTACCAAGGCGGCTGACGTCGGGGCTGACCTTGTCGGCAAAGTAGAAGCCGGCATTCCTGAGGATGATCCCCGCAACCCCGCAGTCATCGCCGACAACGTCGGTGACAATGTCGGTGATACGGCCGGCATGGGGGCTGACCTTTTCGAATCTTATGGCGCTACCGCCATTGCCGCCATGCTGATCGGCAACACGGTATTCGGGCTGAATGGCGTCCTGTTCCCGCTACTGCTCGGTGCCGTCGGCATCTTTGCGGCGATTGTCAGTATCTTTTTTGTGCGGACTGATGAAGGCGGAGATCCGCAGTTGGCCCTGAACTATGGCCTGTGGGGTACTAACATCATTACCGCCGTCCTCGCGTATTTCCTGGCATCGCATGTGTTTGGCGCTAAAGGCTTCGGCATTTTTATCGCCATTGTTTCCGGTCTGATTGTCAACGTACTAGTTGGGATGATTACCGAATACTATACCTCCAACGCCAAACCGCCCACCCAATACATAGCCGACGCCTCGCAAACCGGCGCGGCCACTAACATCATCACCGGCATCGCTACCGGCCTTCGGAGCACAGGCCTGCCGATGGTGGTATTCTCTGTCGCCATCTGGGTGGCGTTTAACCAGGCGGGAATCTACGGAATCGCCATGGCTGCCATGGGGATGCTCTGCACCGCCGGCATGGTGGTAGCAGTCGACTCCTTCGGACCGGTGGCCGACAACGCCGGCGGTATCGCCGAAATGGCCGAACTCGGACCCGAGGTTCGTAAAACAACCGATAAGCTGGATTCGGTGGGCAATACCACCGCCGCCATCGCCAAAGGCTTTGCCATCGGTTCGGCGGCCCTCACCGCCCTGGCCCTCTTCACCGCCTTTGGTGAAGAGATCGCCAAAAACCCCAAACTTTCGGGCCTGTTGGTGGATGGCCATCTGGTCATCAACCTGACCGAGCCAGGGGTTATCATCGGTATTTTCCTTGGCGCCACACTGCCCTTCCTGGTTTGCGCTTTCACCATGGAAGCAGTTGGCAAGGCTGCGTTTGAAATGATCGGCGAGGTTCGCCGCCAGTTTAGGGAAATCCCTGGTATCATGGAAGGGACCGGTCGCCCGGACTATGCCCGTTGCGTCGATATCAGCACCCAGGCCGCCATCCGCGAGATGATCCTTCCTGGTATTTTTGCTGTTGGTTCGCCCCTCCTGGTGGGCTTTTTGATGGGGGCCAAGGCCCTGGCTGGCTTCCTGGCCGGCGCTACTGCGGCCGGAGTGCTGATGGCCATCTTTATGGCCAACGCCGGCGGTGCCTGGGACAACGCCAAGAAGTACATCGAGGCCGGCAAGTATGGCGGTAAAGGTACGCCGACCCATGCGGCTGCCGTCATCGGCGACACGGTGGGTGACCCGTTCAAGGACACCTCCGGGCCGGCGATGAACCCGCTGATCAAAGTAGCGGGAACCATTTCCCTGATCATTGCCCCATTATTGATGTCCATCTAATTACAAGCACCGCTGCCTTTGGCAGCGGTGCTTTTTCGTTGGGGCTGGGGCGGCGGAGATCGCATGTCTAATTTTTCCGTAAAATGGTATAATGTAAGATATAATAATATTATTCTGCCAAGCCGCTTCACCAGTGCCGCGGCGATAGGAGTTACTTTTATTTTAATGATACCAGCAGATGAGAGGAGCGAGATGATGACATCGGATGATCGCAATCAGTGGTGTTTTGCTTGCGGCCGGAACAATCCCATCGGTCTAAAGCTGACTTTTCGTGAGGAAGGTGACAAATATATTGCCGTTTTTCGTGCAGGACCAGAGCACCAGAGCTATGACGGCATTGTCCACGGCGGGATTATCAGCACTCTGTTGGACGAAATTATGGCCCGATATCCCTATGCCAAAGGGTTGAATACGGTGACCGCCAGGCTGGAGGTCAGATACCGCCGGCCGACGCCGATTGGGCAAGACCTCACCGTGACCGGTTGGGTCACCAATCAGCGCGGCAAACTGATCGAGCTGGCTGGCAGCGTGGCGCTGCCGGACGGGACAATCACCGCAGAAGGAAAAGCGACGGTTATGGCCGTAAGGAAGTGATGCAGTGAACCTGAAAGAGAAGATCCTGACCTTTATGCACCTTGAAGCCTACCGGCCACTGGCGCCGGAGGATCTGGCCGAGGAAATGGGACTGAAAGCCAAGGAACTGAAAGAGTTCTGGCTGGTGCTGGCCGAACTGGAAGAGAGCGCCGCAGTCATCAAAACCCGCTTCGGCAAATATGGCGTGCCGGAACGGATGAATCTGATTATCGGTACCCTCACCGCCAGTGAAAAAGGCTATGGTTTTGTCATATCGGAAGACCCGCAGGAAGCCGATGTCTATATTCCGGTGGAGGCCATGCAGAGCGCTATGCACCACGACCGGGTAGTGGCCAGGCTGCACCAGGGTCAAGCGGCGACAGGGCGGGCACGGGAAGGCGAAATCATCCGGATTGTCCGCCGGGCCAACCAGAAGATTGTCGGCACATTTGAACATAGCCGCCATTTTGCCTTTGTCACGCCAGACGAAGCCCGCATCCGCCAGGATGTTTTTGTTCCGCGCGGGCAATACGGCGGCGCCAAAAACGGCGACAAGGTGGTTGTCGAAATCACCAAATGGCCGGAGAAAAAGCGTAGTGCCGAAGGACAAGTAGTAGAAGTGCTGGGCCATAAAGGCGATCCAGGACTCGAGATCCTGTCGATCATCAAAAAACACAATCTGCCCACTGCCTTTCCGCCTGAGGTAGAGCAGGCCGCAATCGGGGTACGGGAGACCATCAGCGCCGACGAGCTTGTCGGCCGCCGCGACCTGCGCGAGTTGCCTGTCGTCACCATCGACTCCGAAGACGCCAAAGATCTGGATGACGCCGTCTATGTCGAGCGGCTGAAGAATGGCCGCTACTTGCTGGGGGTGCATATCGCCGATGTCAGCTACTATGTGCGCGAGAATACCCCGCTCGACAACGAGGCCCGGGAGCGCGGCACCAGTGTTTATCTGGTGGACCGGGTGCTGCCCATGCTGCCCCACCGCCTTTCCAACGGTATCTGCAGTCTTAACGCCGGTGAAGACCGGCTGACGCTGTCGGCCCATATGGAAATCGACCATCGCGGCAATGTGATGCACTACGAAATATTCCCCAGTGTGATCAAGGTGCGGACCCGTCTGTCCTATAATGTTGTTCGCCGCATTCTGGCCGAAGATGACGAGGAACTGAAAAAAGAATATCAGCCGCTATTGGAGCGGCTGGCAGATATGGAGCGGCTCTGCCACCTCCTGCGGGATCGCCGGATGCGGCGCGGCGCCATTGATTTTGATTTTCCCGAGCTCAAAGTCAAGCTGGATGAACAGGGCCAGCCGGTGGAAATCGTCAAACGGACCCGCAGCATTGCCGAGTCGATTGTTGAGGAATTCATGCTGGTGGCCAATGAGACGGTGGCTGAGCACATGTTCCGGCTGGAGATGCCGTTTGTCTTCCGGGTCCATGAAGAACCGGAGGCCGAGAAAATGGCCAAACTCAATAATTTGCTGCATAATTTTGGACAGGCATTAGGGGGTAATCCGGAGTCGGTTCAACCCATGGCGCTGCAAAAGGTGCTGGGTAGGATTGCCGGTCGTCCAGAGGAGCGGATTGTCAGCACAGTGATGCTGCGGTCGCTGAAGCAGGCCCGGTACGAAGCCCAGAATCTCGGGCATTTCGGCCTGGCGGCGCCCTACTATACCCACTTTACCTCACCCATTCGCCGTTATCCCGATCTCATCGTCCACCGGATCCTGCGCGAGACCTTCAGCCATGGCGACGTTTCTGCCAAAAGGCGTCAGAAGCTGGCGGCGATGCTGCCGGAAATCGCCCTGCATTCCTCCCAGCGGGAGCGGGCGGCGGCCGAGGCTGAACGGGATACCGTCGACCTGAAAAAAGTCGAATATATGGCCCGGTTTGTCGGCGATGAGTTCAGCGGCTTCATCAGCGGGGTGACGGCCTTCGGCATGTTCGTCGAGCTAGAAAATGGAGTGGAAGGACTAGTCCATGTTTCCAGCATGGATGACGACTATTATCACTATGCGGAAGAGAGGTACGAACTGGTGGGCGGACGGACCGCCAAGGTATATCGCCTCGGAAACGAGGTCAAAGTGGTGCTGGTCAAAGTCAATCCCGAGGAGAGGACCATCGATTTTGCCTTGGAGGGCAGCGGTCTAACACGCCTGCAGTCTGCTCCCCCAAAAGGCGGTAAGCGGCCGGTTGGAGCACAGGATAAAGGCGGAGCGAGAAAGCGTAAACCGGCGGCGAAACCCCAGCAGCGCCCGAAGAAACGGTGACAGGCGGGAAAAGTGGATACGATTCGCCGGAAAGGACGGGAAGGGCCATGGATCGTCGAAAGTTCATCAAGCTGGCGGCTTGTGCAAGTGTGGGCGGGCTGTTGCTGCCAGGATGCCTGTCTCAGGCTCCCCCTCGGCCAGCGCCGCCGGCGGCTAACCCGGTCCAGTCGGCTTTGCCGCCACATGGCCAATCGCCTCAGTCTGGGAGCGCGCAGAGCGGCACGGGTTGGCCTGATTTAGTGATCGTCCAGGGTAATGACGCCGAGGCCATGCTCAACCGGGGCCTCGATAGCCTGGGGGGAATCGGGCGATTTGTCAAATCTGGCAACACTGTTGTGCTTAAACCTAATTTCAGCGTACCACGGCTGCCGGAGGAGGCGGCCACCACCAGTATCGCCCTAGTGGCTGCCATGGTTAAAACTTGCCTGAAGGCTGGCGCTAAAGAGGTAAAGGTGATTGATTACCCCTTTACCAATGCTAATATCTGCCTAGAAAAAACGGGAATGAAAAACGCGGTCAACGCCGTTGGCGGCAATGTCTATGCCCTGAATAACCGGCAGAAGTATTTCCGGACAGTGCAAGTGAATGGGCAGGTCCTGGACGAAATGGATTTTGCCAAAGATGTCCTTGACGCCGACGTCTTCATCAATATGCCGATTTTGAAACACCACAATATGGCCAAGCTGACCATGGGGATGAAGAACATGATGGGGCTGGTGTGGGACCGGGGCTTTTTCCATGCCACCAATCTTCACCGCTGTATCGCCGAACTGACAGCCTATAAACAGCCGAATCTCATTGTCATGGACGCCATCCGGGGGATCACAGCCAACGGACCGATGGGACCCGGACCCATCCGGGAGTATAACCAGGTGATTTTCGGCACCGACCCGGTGGCGGTGGATGCCTATGGCGCCACCCTCTTTGGGATGAAGCCGGGCGAGATCGATTACCTCCGGCTTGCAGCGGCAATGGGAGTCGGCCAGATCAACTGGGAAGGGCTCAATGTGAAAAAAATATAATAAAAAGTCCGCCGATTGGCGGACTTTTTTTGTCAGGAATTGGCCATGATGTGTTTGATAAACTGCTGGGCTACCCGTCCGGAGCGGCCGGAATGGGACATCTCCCAGCGCAGGGCCCGTTTGTGCAGTTCTTCCTGCGGCAGGGTGACGGCATGCTGGGCGGCCAGTGTTTCGACGATCCGCAGGTATTCGTTCTGGTCGGGCGCCGGATAGGTCAGGGTAATACCGAATCGGTCGGAAAGGGAAATCTTTTCCTGCACCGAGTCGGCGGAGTGAATATCACCGCCTTTGGTATCGGCCCGGTCCGCCCAGCTTTCCCGGATGAGATGACGCCGGTTGGAGGTGGCGTAGATCAGTACATTGTCAGGTTTGGCTTCGACGCCGCCTTCAATGACTGATTTCAGGTGCTTGTATTCGGTCTCTGCTTCCTCAAAGGAAAGATCATCAAGGAAGACGATGAATTTCTGACTCCGCCCCCGCAAGGCTTCAATAATTTTATTCAGGTGGCGCAGCTGGAATTTGGGGACCTCTACCAGCCGGAGCCCATTGGCGAAATAGCGGTTGACCAGGCCTTTGACCGAAGAGGATTTTCCAGTGCCGCGGGCGCCTACGAGAAGGACGTTGTTGGCTGGCTTGTTGGCTAGGAAGGCTTCGGTATTATTTGTCAGCACTTCCTTTTGATATTCATAGCCGACAATGTCCTCCAGTCGGATGCCGTCGAGGTGCTTGATCCCCGCCAGCCCGGTTTCCTCGTCCCAGCGGAAGGCGGCGAACCCGGCCGTCTTGCCGCAACCGTAGCGGGTATAATACTCGATCATTCGGCCTGCCAGCTCTTCAGCGGCAAGCTCTGCGGACGGCTGGAGCAGGAGGGCGGTGAAGGCGGAGAAGTCCTGGTAATGGTCGGTGCCGGTAGGGGAGAAGTCACAGATGAAGGTGATATCGCCGCAAGCGGCCAAGTCGGACCGGAGAAATTCTCTCAGGATGGCCAGGTCATGGATGACGGCCTGCTTCAGCCCGGTCCCGATTTTGCCCCGGTTTTTTTCCACAGTGGTGGAAAATACATTTTCGTCGCGGGCGATCAGATAGACAAGATAGCTCTGCCAGAGATTGTCCCTTAGACCCAGCTTTTCCGCCTGGGCGATGAGTCCGGCCGTCAGTTCGTACATCAGGTCTTCTTTGGCACTGCCGGTTAAGATGGTCTGGAGTTTTTGCACCAGAGGATCTTTAAGAAGATTGCGGTAGATGATGAGATGATTGAGCTTCGAAGAAGCCTGTGTTGGTTTCATGGTGTTCCTCCCGGGAATAGTTTGTCTGCAGGGGTGCCGCACCTAGCTGAGTACTGGTCGCCACAGGATGGTCTGTCCTAGGTAACGTTGGATAAAGTATAGCGGCCGGGCAAGGCCTTGTCAATATATTTAGCCAAAATGTAGCAGGCCACATCGGTTAAGGCGGGGGCGTGACTAGTTTGGTGGCGGCTGACGTATAATACGTGTAGTCCCAATATGAGCGGAGGTTGTGGATTTTTATCCTGGCGCGAAGACGGGAGGCGTTGAACTATCTGGCCGCATTTGCTATAATGGACTGTGCACGATCGGCAAAGGGGGTGGCAGTTTGGAAAACGTCAAGATGGTTTCAGAAAACCGCAAAGCCAGGCACGACTATCATATCCACGAAACCTACGAAGCAGGCATTGCGTTGACTGGTACCGAGGTAAAGTCGCTCCGGGCCGGCAAAGCCAACTTAAAAGACAGCTATGCCCGTATCGATCAAGGCGAACTGCTGTTGCACCAACTGCACATCAGCCCCTACGAGCAAGGCAACCGTTTTAACCACGAACCCCTCCGGGTCCGGAAACTCTTGATGCACCGCTTCGAGATCAACAAGCTGATTGGCAAGACCAAAGAAAAGGGCTATACCCTGGTGCCGCTGAAACTATATTTTACCCGCGGCAAGGCCAAAGTAGAACTGGGGCTGGCCACAGGCAAGCACACCTACGACAAGCGCCATGATCTCGCCGAGAAGGATGCCAAGCGGGAAATGGAGAGGGAACTGCGCAGCCGGCAGAAGGAATAATTGGACTGAGAATGATTTTCATGTTATAATATATAAAGTGAAGTATTCGTTTGCGTTAGGCACGCCGCATCACCAAAGTCCTCGATATACGGGGGCGTACTGGTTTCGACAGGGGTTGTTGTGGCATAGGTAGCGAGCCGGGGTTCCATCTGCCCGCAATACGGTGGATCTAAAGCAAACGCAAACAACGAATACGCTTTAGCAGCTTAATGCTAACGTTCTACCTACGCTTGCCCGTGGCCTAGGATAGGACGTCACATAGCGGGATACCTGAAGCCCAATTCTCGGAGGGCCGACTGGGAAATCTTATCGAGATAGCGCCGGCGAAGCCTGTCTGTGGGCGTCAACGGGGCGAAATCTAAATCATAGACTGCGCTCGGAGAAGCCTATGTAGTAATGCCTCTGGACAGGGGTTCGACTCCCCTCGCCTCCACCATCCAAATCCGGAAAAGTCGAAAACCCGCTGCTACTGTAAGCATAAGATTGCCATTTTGGCAAGCTTATGCTTATTTTCATGTTCGGCAAGCTTATGCTTACGCAAAAATCGAGATTTATAAGTGAATATTTATGCAATCATCAAGGGGCAGCAGTTTATTGCATTTTTTAGCCCAGATATATTGTGGCTCATATATGATCCACAGACTGCTTGCAAAAGATCCCCGCTCGCGTTTAGGCAGAATATGCTTTTGTTATTATGAATAGATAGAAATTATTCAAGTGTAGCATCTTGCAGGAAATACATGGGGATAGTCGAAGGAAAACTTTTCAGGAGGACACAACATCCCGTTTTAGGAATAATATTACTCAAGTCCGAGCTAGTTTATCACGAAAAATACAAAACCAGAAATCAAGCGAAAGCTTCTATTTTTGATTATGTGGGATCCTTTTATAATAGAGTAAGGCTTCAGGAAAGACTCGGATATAATTCTCCGGGAAATTATGAGAAACTTAGATTTTCAGCGTAACTGCGTGTCTGCCTGAGCTGGCGTTGGTCAGCTGTAAAAACACTTGCAAGGACATACAAAAAAGCGCAAGCACAAGCTTGCGCTTTCTGTCCGTGTTTTCCCGGACAAAAGTGTATGGGTTTCACTGATACCGTTATAGCATCATTCAATGGGATAATGGTAATGTACGAAATTATAACTATTTCTCCGAGCTGCCGATTTAGGCAGCCGATGGGTACTGCGTACAAGTGCCTGCCCGTATTTGGCGAAGGAGAAATGAGCAAAGGGAGGTAGCGTTATGGAGAGAGAGGACATCTTGCTCACC
>JARLHY010000158.1 GCA_031292015.1 Negativicutes bacterium
AAGGGAGAGTTTCTTTATCATCCCACCCTCAAGGTCACCGACAGTATCATGGCCATCGAAAATGGCCGACTGAAGGCGGATGGCGAGGCTTTTTTGGCCGGCCAGCCCATCTTTCGAGAGTACTTTTATAACGGCGCCAACAAACTGCTGGCCTCTCATCCTATCGGCCAGACAGGCTGGGCCTTGGTGGTAGGGGTTCCGAAAAATGAACTGTTTGAAGATGTGGCCACTTTGACGCGAACGACTACGGTGGTCAGCATTATCGGACTGATGCTTTTAAGTTTAGTGATTTTTTTAGTGGCGGGCTCGGTGGTCGGTCCGGTCCGGCGATTGGCAGCTGCAGCTGAACGCGTCGCGGCCGGTGATCTGGCGGTAGAGCTGGAGCAAACCGGGCGGCTGGATGAAATCGGCGTATTGGCCACAGGGTTTCGCCATATGGTGACTCAACTCAGGCAACTTGTGGGGCGTGTTGCTCAGACAGCGGGCCAGATTGCCGCTTCGTCTGAAGAACTGACGGCCGGGGCGGAACAGTCGGCTCAGGTGGCCCAGCAGGTGGCCGAGGTGATTGGCGAGGTCGCCGTCGGGGCGGAAAAACAGGCTAAAAATATGGCTGAAACGGCGACGATTGTGCAGCAATTGTCGGTCAGCACTCAGGAGGCGGCTACCAGTGCTGGCAGTGTGTCCGCCACTTCGCAGCAGACGGCTGACGCTGCCGCTGAGGGCAGTAAAGCAGTTGCCGAGGCAACCAGACAGATGGCTAATATTGAGGCGACGGTCACGAAGTCGGCGGCGGTGGTCAATCAGCTGGGTGAACGTTCCAAAGAGATCGGGACAATTGCCAACGCCATCTCCGACATCGCCGGTCAAACCAATCTACTGGCTCTCAACGCGGCGATCGAAGCCGCCCGGGCCGGTGAACAGGGGCGCGGTTTTGCGGTGGTGGCCGAGGAGGTCCGAAAACTGGCTGAACAGGCCCAGGAGGCGGCGAAGGAGATCGCCGGGCTGACGACGGAGATCCAGGGGGATACCGAAAAAGCGGTGGCGGCGATGAATGACGGTACCCGGGAAGTGGCTGTCGGAACCAAGGTGGTCGGAACTGCCGCCCAATCCTTTGAGCAAATCGCAGCCCTTATCAATCAGACTTCGCGCCAGATTCGGGAAATATCGGAAACCATGCAGCAGATGGCAGCAGGCAGCCAGCGTATTGTCGCCTCGGTACGTGATGTGGACAGAGTTGGCCGGGAGACGGCCGCCAATGCGCAGGCGGTGTCGGTCGCGACTAAGGAGCAGCTGGCCTCGATGGGCGAGATCGCGACTGCCAGCCAGACTTTGGCTAAAATGGCGGAAGAACTGCAGGCCGCCATTCAGGTATTCAAGCTGTAGGCGGAGGCAAAAAACAACCTGGCTCCTTTTCATAAGGACCAGGTTGTTTTTATCGAAGGCCGGGGTTAACTTTCGCGAGGAGTGGTGCCCGGAGTCGGGGCGGCGAACTGGCGGAAGGCCAGACGGCAACCCAGCGCGAAAATGGTCAGGCAAAGGGTGGTGGTGGCCAGCATGATCTTGACGCCGCCATAGTCATAAACCCAACCGAAAAAGGCCGGTCCGATGCCGTTGCCGAAGAAGAGGAAGAAGGCAAAGAGGGACATAGCGGTGCCGCGGGCCTCAGGCAAAAGCTCGGTGGCATAGGTCTGCAGGGTGGAATGGATGATAATAAAGCCGATGCCGAGCAGGATAAAACCTACCATAAGCGCCCCCCAGTTGGCGACAAGCCAAATCAGGGCAAAGGCCGCAGCCATCATCGACACCCCAAGGGTCGGCATGCGGTGCTGACCGACTCGGCCCAAGATGGCGGGAATGAAACGGGTGCCGACGAAGGCGGCAGCGCTGAACAGCGCGGTGAACAGGCCGACAAGATAGTAGTCCAGACCGAGGTAGATGTTGGCATATACGCCAAGATAGGTGAAGCCGCCGTAAAATATGGCTCCCTCCAGCCATACCGCCAGATAAACGATCCGTGAGCGCTGGCTGGCAAAGACGGTTTTGTAGCCGTCGAGGAGGGGGAGTGTCTCGGCTGTGGCCTGGGCTGTGTCGTGGGGCTGGCGCCTGAGGAGGAGCAAAGCGGGAAAACCGGCCAGGCCGACCAGAATGAAAAGGGTTTTCCAGGTGTAAAATTGGGCGAGAAGGGCGCCGATGACGATGCCGAGTGCCTGGCCTGAGGTGCAGAAGGCCATGAAAAAGGAGATGGCGCTCTGCCGCTTGGCCAGGGGAAAGGAGTCGCCGATCTGGGCCAGGGAAACCGGGATGATTCCTGCGGCAAAGACGCCGGTAATGAAGCGGAGAGCCAGCAGCCAGGCGAAGCTGTCGGCGAAGCCGCAGGCTACTGTTCCGAGGGAAAAGAGGGCCAGGGCGATCAGTGTTACCCGGGTTTTGCCGATGCGGTCGGCAATAGGGCCGTAAACCAGCTGGAAGAGTCCGTAGGGCAGCGAGTAGGCCGAAACCAAGAGGCCGGCCGTGGATTCACGGATGGCCAGGTCGCCGGCGATGGCCGGCAGGATGGGCGCTACGGCACGGTTGTCAGCGTTGACCAGAAAGCCGGCGATGCCAAGGGCCCATAGCAGCGCAAGAGAGTTGTCTTTACTGCGATGTGAAGGGGTGCTCATCGATATCTCCTTTGAAATGTTGTAGGCAAAATCGTCGCCGCCAACGGTAGTCTTATCCCATTATAAAGCATATGGCATTCATTGGAAACAGATAAGGCGGGCTTACTGATTGGCCGCGGTGTGTCATGTGCGGTCAGCACGCCATCAGAACGAAAGCCAAAGAGATTGGCGAATTACGAAAACATGTTTGACATGAAGGGGTTAAACACGATAAAATATGTCTATAAATGAATATTTATGGCGAACCTTGTCGAAAGAGAGGGGCGCAAAGCTATGGGTCTAACGGTTTTTGCCTATGATCGCCAGGTTGCAGTTTATATCTACTTTTGGGCTGGTCGGGGAGACTGGTCTTTATTTTTTTCGACGCGCGTGACGGAGAGGGGAAGAGTAACAGAGGAAAAGAAGGTAAATGTCTTGCAATACTGAGATGAAAGTCCCTTAATTTGGAACTGGATCCGGTTTCTTCTTCGATGATATGATAAATCCAGTTGGTTCAGCTGGATTGGAGTGCGATGATCTGCTTATAAAGATAAGAGAGGGATTGGGAAAATGAACAGACATAGTCTTCAGTTTCGCGTGCTGGCAGGAATCATGGTCAGTTTGGTTGGCATCGCCGTGATCATCGCCGGTTTTTCTGTGTATACGACATGGTCCTTCCTGCGGGAGAACGCTCTGCAGGCGGTGGACAAGCGTTATCAGGGCATGAACGCGATGCTGGAGGTTTATAAAACCAATTCGCTGGGCCATGCGAAAGTTTTTGCCAGGAATCCCGCGATCATTGATGCTGTCAAGCGGCGGGATGCACAGGGGTTGTTTGCGATTACCACGCCGCTAATGAAGGATGGCAATCTGGATTATATGGTGATTACCGACCCTAAGGGTTTTGCTATTATCCGCACCCATGAACCAGGCAAGATTCCCAAACCTGACGATAATATCGCCAATCAGGTTAATATAGCGCAGGCCATGGCTGGAAAAGCCTTTGTCGGTATTGAGGAAGGCAAGGTAGTCAAGCTTTCCGTGAGGGCCGGCGCACCGCTGGTGGACGAGAACGGTGTGTTGGTAGGGGTGCTGTCTACCGGATATGTCATCAGCCAGAACGGGATTGTTGACAACGCGAAAAAGATGTTTGGCTCTGAGTTCACTTTGTTTTTACAGAACGAACGGGTGGCTACCACCCTGATGGATACGGGAGGGAAGCGGCTAACCGGAACCAGCCTCGACAATCAGGCCATCCTCAAGACGGTGCTGAGTGATGGCAAGACGTATTTAGGTGCCAATCAGATCCTGGGACAGGATTATGCTACCGCCTACGGACCGCTGATGGGGGCGGACGGCAAGGTTATAGGTATGGTTTTTACAGGGATTTCGTCGTCATCGGTGGCTGACGTCACAAAGACACTGGTCGGGCGGATTGTCGGTGTAACGGTAATCGCTCTGGTGCTGGTGATTGGTGTCGCTGTATTTTTCATCAGACGAATGTTGAATCCGTTGCAGCTGATACTGGGAAAAATCATGGAAGTGGCGGCAGGGAAACTCACGGGAGGGTCGCTTGACATCCGGAGTCGCGACGAGATCGGCGTGTTGGCCGGTGGCTGCAACACGATGCTGACAAATCTTCGCGATTTGATCCGGCGGGTGGCTCAATCCGCCGAGCTGGTGGCGGCGTCATCCGAAGAGCTGATGGCAAGCGCCGATCAGTCGGCTTTGGCAGCCAATCAGGTGGCGGCAACGATTGCCCAGGTGGCGGACGGGACAGACAAGCAAGTGGATACGGTGAACGCTACTACCGGAATAGTCGACCAGATCGCGGCGAGGATCGAAGAAATGGCGGTTCACACCCAGGTGATGGCCGATACTTCGAACAAGGCGGCCAGTGCGGCCCAGGATGGCGGGAAAACGGTAGACAAGGCGGTCTCGCAGATCGGCAATATCGAAAAATCGGTGACCCATACTGCTCAGCTCGTGACCAGTTTGGGAGATCGTTCGCGTGAAATCGGACAAATTATTGATGTGATATCCGGTATCGCCGGTCAGACAAATCTATTGGCTCTCAATGCCGCCATCGAAGCGGCCCGCGCCGGGGAACAGGGCCGCGGGTTTGCGGTGGTGGCAGATGAAGTACGGAAATTGGCTGAGCAGTCGCAGGAGGCGACGAAGCAGATCGCAACCCTGATCGGGGATATTCGCCGCGATACCGACAAAGCGGTGGGGGCGATGGAAGAAGGAACACGTGAGGTCAGGATTGGCACCGAGGTGATCAATACGGCTGGTCGCTCATTTGCCGAAATAGCCACTCTTGTGCAGGACCTGTCTGGCCAAGTCGGGCAATTTTCGGCGGCGATTCAGCTTATGACTGGGGACGGCAAACAAATCGTAGTATCGATGCAGGCTATCGAAGCGATAAGTAAAGATACGGCAGATGGTGCCCAGACTGTTTCGGCCACTACGGAGCAGCAGTCGGCCGCTATGGAAGAAATCGCGGTTTCCAGTCAGGCTCTGGCCAGGATGGCCGAAGAATTGCAAAAAGTAGTGCGGCAGTTTGAAATATAGTGGTGAAGGACAGGCTTTATAGGTGCAAGAAGGGCTTTGGGCGCTGGCTATGGGAAAACGGGTTGGTGGAGCACAAATCAAATGCGCTTCAGGCAGAAGAATGGACGCCTATGCCTTTTTTTGAAGAAAATACACAAAATAAAAAGGAATACGGTTGCCGTGATGTCGAATTTTAATCATTGTTTATTACGCAGCATTGCTACTTTTTAAAACGCAGCCAGAAAAAAGGAGAAATTTTATGCAAGATCCTAGCGATAAAATCCGTGTCCTCATTGTGGATGATTCCCCGTTCAGCCGACAGCTTCTTTTTGACTCTCTCGACCCGTGCTGGTTTGAGGTGGTAGGGTATGCCGATGGTCTCAGGTCGGCGCTGGAAAGCTACCGGACCCATTTGCCGGATGTGGTGACAGTGGATATGGATATTCCGGATATGAACGGGCTGGAGGTGGCCCGCCGGATGGTGGCCGAGGAGCCGGACGCCAGCATCGTAGTATTGTCAGGCGCTAAAGATGAGGAGTTTGTCAAACTGTCGGAGGCCGGGGGCGCCACCAAGCTGCTGAAAAAACCTTTCGAGCCGACCGAACTGATGAATATGCTCAGAAGTGTGTGTGACGCCGACGTGGTTGACGATGCGTTTAAGAATTGTTACCCGGGTGATTTTATCGGCGCATTTACCAATCTGCTGAAACGGTTCACAACCGATATTAAGGCCCAGGCTGTGCCAAACGACTTAAGCCTGCATTCCAGCGGTGTTTCAGTGATCGTTGGGGTGACCGGACTGTTCAGCGGCAGGATGGTGATGGACCTGTCGGCTGCCACCGCCGCTCAGGTGGCCACTCGCCTGCTCAAACAGGAACCCAAGAGCGCCGAACAGGTCAATGTGGTGATTGCGGAGTTCGCCGGCATGGTTGCCAGCAATGCATCTACAAAACTGAACAAAGAGTTCCGCGGGGCGTTTCTCCGGGTTTCGCCACCAGGTATTTTTACTGGCGAGAAATTTTCGATATCCAGCCCTAATGTAGAGATTCACGTTTGGGAAATTGAGACTCCCTTCGGAAGAATCCGGCTTAGCGTGGGCTTTAAGAGGGAGGCTATTTAATTTGGATGCAGCAAAAATCACTCCATTTCTTGATGCAGTGGCATTGATCATGCCGCAACTCGGCTTTGGGGAAGTCAAGCGCGGCCGGATGAGTGTCAGTGTCAGCGACAAAATTTCCAGCCTGGGTGTTATGGTTATCGTCGGTCTTACCCGCGAGTTCCGCGGCAATATTGTTTATAACATGACCGAAGATTCCGCCAAAAAAATCGCCAGTAAGATGATGATGGGTATGCCGGTGGAGTCTTTCGACGCCATGGCTGAATCGGCGATTTCCGAGCTGGGCAATATGCTGGCCGCCAATGCGGCGATTATCTTTGAAAAACAGGGGGCGAAGATGGATATTTCACCGCCCACCCTGATCGCCGGCGAGAGCCATGCCAGCACACAGGGGGTTCAGCAGCGGATCATTGTCGAGCTTCTGGTGGATGATATTCCGATCGAAGTAAATATTGCGATGGCTGCCTGACAGGAAAAAACGACCCGGGTCTTCTTTAATGAAGCCCGGGTTTTTGTTTTAGCTATTTTTCCGGCGTTTTTCCAGCAGGATATGGTAGTAGACGACGCGGTCGCGGAGCTGCTGGCGGAGAGCGGTCTGTTTGTCATTGTCGCGGCAAGCCTCGATGAGCTTCTCCAGAGCGGTGATTTCTTTTTGCACCGTCAGTTCCTCCGGCAGGAGCCCAGCATTTTTCAGAACTCTGTATTCCATACGTAAGGCCGGCGGCACGCCGCGCATATCATCCAGATCAAGGGGTCGGCCTTTGCCGGGAAGGTTGTCAAGTTCCCCCCGTTCGATGGCGTCGAGGATTTTTTGCTCAGCCATTTTGCGTATTATGTCTTCCATATTGTCCCCCGCTGCATTGTTCTTATTTCTATCATAGCGGATGGGTGCCGGCTGTCAAGGCCGGCTGTTTTTGCGATTTGCCAATCGGCCGGCGGGTTTAGCGGGAGGGGTAGCAGAAGCTGAAACGAGGGAAGCAGACTTCGCGCGGGTAGCAAAATCCGAAGCGGGGGCGGCAGGCTTCGCGGGGCTCGCAAAAACCCGGACGGGGATAGCAGACTTCGCGCGGGTAACAAAAACCAAAGCGGGGACGGCAGCCTTCACGCGGCTCGCAAGGGCCGAAGCGGGGCGGACAGCCTTCGCGCGGTTCACACGGGCCAAAACGGGGGCGGCAGCCTTCGCGTGGTTCGCACGGCCCAAAGCGGGGGCGGCAGCCTTCGCGTGGTTCACAGAAGCCTTGTCTCTGGTTGCTGATCTCTTGTTCTTGCCAGGTAGTGAGTTCGGGGGCCTCCCAATTTTTTCTGGTATCTTTTGTTGACATATATCCACCTCCAGGGTTTTTCGTAGATCATCGATGTGTCTAGTACAGAATATGCGCGTCGATTTGACAAGGTGTCATTGGTGCCGGAGAGAGCGGGCAGCGGTGTAGGACGACATGCGGCTCAGGGGAAAAGAGTATCCGGCCCGATGACACGCTTTCAAGTTGTCAGCATATTATGTAGTAAATCACTGGTTCTACGACTTTTAAGGAGGATCTGCTATGGCTGGACAATATTCTACTGACCAATGGGAGGACCCGGAGGTCATGGATTGGGATGAGGAGCGGCAAACGACGACAACGGCGAGCACCTGTTTCCCGAACTGCAGTCCGAGCTGCGCGCCGTATTGCCTGCCTGCCTGTTACCCCTCCTGCGCCCCCAATTGCGCTCCGTCCTGTACCCCTTCGCAGTGCTATCCCTCCTGTGCTCCGGCGTGCGTGCCTGCGCAGTGTTATCCGTCGTCCTGCTATCCGGCGGTCAAGTGCCGGCCATCTGCAGGCTACTGTCATCCGGCTGCCGGTACTTGTCGCCCGGTCACAGGGACAAAGACAAGCTAGCTATAAGTAGAGTGCGAGAAGGAGGATCATCGATATGGCCAATAAGTATGATGCAGACGACGCCTGGCGGCCACACGGCTTCGGCGGCGGCTTCGGCGGTGGCGGGTTTGGCCACGGGTTCGGCGGTGGCGGGTTTGGCCACGGGTTTGGCGGCGGCTTCGGCCATGGGTTTGGTGGTGGCTTCGGCCACGGGTTTGGTGGCTGGGGCTGGGGAGGAGGTCTCGGTGGGTTTGGGCTGGGTTTGGGGCTGGGACTGCTTGGCGGCGCGGCCTATCCCGGCTACTACGGATATCCGTACCCGCCGTATCCCTATCCGCCCTATCCATATTATCCCTATCCCCCCTATTGATGTGCAGCGCTGTAAAGGGTGCACCGGCAGGCTGCAGGGATAAAATAAGGGACAGTTCCGGTAGGAACTGTCCCTTTTGCTGTCCGTTATTCTATTGGCGTGAGGGAGTAGGGGGATACCTGGTTTCGGCCCTTGGCCTTGGCCTGATAGAGGGCGTGATCGGCGCGGTTGATGGCCTCCTCGATCAAATGGTCACCCGCCAGCACAGCGGCAACCCCGATGCTGGCAGTCACCGAAAGGCGCTGGCCGGTTATTGTCAGGAGCTGATGAGCGGCGACGGCTGCCCGGATGCGCCCTGCGGCGTGAAGGGCCTCTTTAAGCGCGGTCTCCGGCAAGATGACGGCGAATTCCTCGCCGCCGAAGCGACAGACAATATCTACCGTTCGTACCTGCTCGTGTATCACCTTCGCCACTCCGCTCAGCATTCCGTCTCCGGCTTGATGGCCGTAAGTGTCGTTGATTCTTTTGAAGTGATCGATATCAATAAGGATGACGGTCAATGGCGTTTCATAGCGCTGAAAGCGAATGAATTCACGCTGCCCAAGGGCCATAAAATGACGCCGGTTCCAAAGGCCGGTCAGATAATCGGTGGTAGCCAGGCGCTCTAGTTCTTCTTCCCGGCGGCGATTTTCCACCACTACGGCGTAAAGCTCGCCCAACCGCTTGACTACGGTAAGATCGGCCTCGGTATAGTCCCGCGGCGCGTTGGCCAAGGCGATTTGACCCAACAGGTTTTTACCGAACATCACCGGAACGGCGAGAAATCGTTCCAAAGGTAGGTGGCCTGATGGCAGGCCGTCTGACTCGGAATGATCGGATGGCTGGTTGGTGAAAAAGGCCTGCCGTTGGTTCAGCGCGTGCCCCCAGAGGCCGCTAAATGGTTTGTGGGGGTCTTGCGGCAGGGCGTAGAGCTCGGCCGGTACGCTGCAGCCCTCTGCGCGCATCTTGGTGAGAGTATTGCCGACATGAGCTCCTGTCGTCGGGTCAATGGAAGAAACAAAGCCATGCTGACTTTCGGTCAGGGCTCTGGCCTGCTCCAGGACTAGTTGATACATTTCTTCGGCGCTAACTCCGGGAGAAATGATGGCTTTCGTCAATGCGGCCAACGCCGCGCCGATGGTGATCTCGCGATGTAGTTGCTGCTGGCTTGCGGCCAGTTCCAGGCGCAGGGCGGTGGCGTTATCATCAACAGTATCTGCCACAGGTTCGCGCCGTGGCGGTCGGTCACCCGGCATGCGAATTCCCCCTTTGAATGGCGGTTATCTTAGATATTTATGTTCTTTCGCCATTTGGCCGCTTTTTCCTTTTGTCAGTACTGTTGGTAAAGTTGTGAAAAAAATAACGGTTGACAGTCATTGTCACGACTGTTAAAATCTAGATGTAAGTGTCGAATGTTGTCATAAAAGGAGAGAAGAGGAAATGAAATCCACCGGCATTGTGAGAAGGATGGACGAGCTGGGTAGAGTGGTTATACCTATCGAGTTGCGGCGCACACTGGATATCGCCGAGAAGGACGGCCTGGAAATATTTATCGACAGCGATAAGATCATTTTGCGGAAATACGAACCTTCATGCGTGTTCTGCGGCAGTAATGATGAGGTTACCATCTTCAAGAACAAAAGAGTATGCCAGGCGTGTATGACTAGTATGGGACATAGCGCAGTATAAGATCAATGGCAACAAAAAAAGAAGCCCGGGGGCAACCTCGGGCTTCTTTTTTTGTTGCTATTGTCAGGAGGCCGATTCGGCGGTTTTTCTTTTTTTGTTTTCGGCCGGCAGGGTGAGGGCCAGGATAATGGCGCCGATCGGAGCGACAATCATCCACTGGAGGGCGGTCTGGATGCCGTATAAGTCAGCCAGCCATCCCAGCAGGGGGGCGGCAATGCCGCCGCTGGTGATTGCCAGACCCATGGTCACGCCGGAGGCGAATCCCACCCGGTTGGGCAGGTAGTTCTGGCCGGAAACCATGATGGGGCCATAGACGCCGAAGAGGCCCAGGCTGATGGGCACCAGGAGGGCGGTGGCCCAGAAGGTATCGCTGATATAGGTGAATACAGCGAGGAGGGGCAGGAGCAAGGCAAAGCCACCCATGATCATGTTGCGGTAGCCGATTCGGTCGGCGACGCGGCCGCCGATCAGGGTCGAGACAACGCCGAGGGAAAAGAGGATGGTGAGGGCGGTGCCGCCGGCGACGTTGGACTGGTGGAGCACATGGATCCAGTATAGCGGGATGAAGGTGTTGAGACCGAAAAACACCACCGACCGGGCGACGACGATCCCCGACAGGCGAAGAAAAGGGCCCCACTGGTCTTTCGGCAGCTCAGCCGCAGTGCCGGTCGCTTTTTGGACCGCCGGCAGGGCGATGTCACGGAATTGAAAGTAGAGGAAAAAGGCCATGAAGAGAGCCGGCAGGGCAAAGACGAGGGTACCTTTGAGGCCCCACATCAGCACGGCGCCGGTGCCGAGCAGCGGGCCGAAAGCAAAGCCGGCGTTGCCGCCGACAGCAAAGATGCTGAGAGCCATGGCTTTGTTTTCCGGTGGGGCCAGCCGGTTGGCCAGCCGGGCCGCGTCAGGGTGAAAGGCGGCAACGCCGAAACCACTCAGTCCGACTGCGACCAGAATCAGCGGCAAGCTGTCGAAGAGGCCGCACAGCGCGACGCCGACGCCGGCACAACAGATTCCGAGGGGCATCAGCCAGATTTTCCTCATCCGATCGGACAGGTAGCCGAAGATGGGCTGGACGATCGACGAGACGATGTTGGTGGCGAAGACGATGCTGGCTGCCGCAGTATAAGAAAGGTGGTACTCGGCGATGAAAAAGGGCAGTAGGGCGGGAACCACCCCCTGATTGAGATCGGTAAAGAGGTGCCCGGCGGATAATAAGCTGATAGAGCGGTAGCGCAAGGGATGTTCCTCCTTAAATAGGGCGATGATAGGGCCATCCTGCAGCCGGCACGAGCAGGCCAGAATGGCAAAAAAGATGGCGCTGGCCAATGTTTGGCAGGCGAACAGCTATCATGAGAATCATATCACAGGGTCGCTGGCCTCACAATAGTGAAAGGCGCGGAATAAGGGGAGATATGGAAAAAAGTCTGGACATTATGTCAGGTGTTGATTAATATGTAAGTAAATGAAATTCCCTAACTGCTAGTCGAATTATGTCAAATTTGCTCAAATGATCGCCGACAGGAGGAGTCGCTCCGGTGAAAGCTTCACAGCTGTTGCCATTGTCTGATGACGATGATATGGATGATATTGTTTCCGCTCTACCGGGGGTCGTGTATCGCGTGGTTGCGAGGCCTTACGGACGGGGAATTTTTTCCTTCTTGAGCCGGGGGGCGAAGGAACTTCTCGGGGTTGCTCCCGAGGAGGCGTACCAGGATATCCGGGCCATTGCTACCCATGTTCATCCCGAGGACCGCAGGCGTTACCGCGAATCGGTCTCAGCCGCGGTAAAACGGACCGATGTCTGGTGCTTCGATTTTCGGGTGCGGCTCCCGGATGGTGGCGAAAAGTGGGTGCAAAGCACCGCTAAGCCCCAGCGGCGTACCGGCGGCACTGTCGAATGGACCGGGATGCTGCTGGATATTACCGGTCGCAAGCGGGTAGAAGCCGATTTGAGACGTCTGGGCGCTCAGGATGAGCTGACCGGACTCTATAACCGCTCGTTTTTTGAAACCGTTCTTCGCCGCGACAACCAAAAGTTCGCCGGCGCCCTTATTGTTTTTGATATTGACGGGCTGAAGCGGATCAATGTCGCTTTTGGCTACGCCGCCGGGGACAAGCTGCTGGTGGCGGCGGCCGACATCATAAAGTTGTCTTTGCGGGACGGCGATATTGCCGCCCGGATCGGCGGCGACGAGTTTATCGCTTTGCTGCCCGGGGCGTCCGAAGGGGAGGCCGGGAAAATCGCCCGTGCCATCCGTGAAGGGATTGTGAGCCACGGCCTGGCTCATCTTAGGGTTCCTTTCAGTGTTGCTGTCGGCGTGGCTGTTGCCGGCAAAGAAGGATCATCCCTCCTCGATGCCTGCAAGGCCGCCGAAGAAAGCATGGGCCGGGAAAAACTGCATCACGCCGCCAGTGTGCGCAGCAATACCGTTCAGGCGCTGGGCAAGGCTCTGGAGGCCAGGGATTATTCGACCGAAGGTCATGCGTCCAGGCTGCAGGGCATGGCGCTGATGCTGGCCATGGCGGCCGAGCTGCCTGAAGACAAGTTTGGCGATCTGCGCCTTTTGGCGCTATTTCATGATATCGGCAAGGTGGCCATCCCGGATGACATCTTGTTTAAGCCCGGACCGCTGACCGATGAGGAACGGGTGAAGATGCGCAATCACTGCGAGATCGGCCATCGTATGGCCTCTGGCCTGCCTGATCTGGCACCGATCGCGGAATGGATTCTCAAGCATCATGAATGGTGGAATGGCGACGGCTATCCCCTGGGGCTCTCGGGTGGGGAGATTCCGCTGGAATGCCGGATCATTGCCATCGTCGACGCCTATGACGCCATGATCAACGAACGACCTTACCGGTCGGCGATGAGTCACCGCGAGGCGATCGCCGAACTCAGGCGCCATTCCGGCTGCCAGTTCGACGCCCTCTTGGTGGACCGCTTCGTCAACCTTGTCGAGGGAAGGGCCCAACACTAATTTTTGAGGTAAAAACCGCCGTTATGGCGGTTTTTTTCGTTTTTAGCCGCAGGTAATATATTTGCCGTCAAGCAGGATTTTGCTGGAAGAATGCGGAAACGATTTTCAGAATGTCAAAAAAAGCCAATACAGAAGGGGGAATGAGGGAAGATGGAATCAAGGTGGCTGAGAATTGGCGGCACGCTGATGGTTGGGTTGTTTGTGGCTTATCTCGACCGGATCAATCTGTCGGTGGGCTTGCCTGCGGTGGCCAAGGACCTGGGGTTTGCCGGCGCTGATTTTGCCGTGACTTCGAGTTGGGCGCTGACGACCTTCCTCATCGGCTATGCGGTGGCCAATGTCTTTGGCGGCATCCTGACCCGGCGGTTCGACCCCAAATGGGTGGCGATCTGGATGCTCATCATCTGGTCGGTGTCAACCATACTCACCGGCTGGGTGACTTCGGTGGCAATGCTTTTGGTGTGCCGCCTGATCCTGGGGGTCACCGAAGGGGTCTACTGGCCGCAGCAATCGCGCTTCGCCAAAGGCTGGTTTGCGCCGCATGAGCTGACCCGGGCCAACAGTATCATCCAGTATTATGGCCAGTTTCTCGCCCTGGCACTGGGGTTCATGATTCTGACGCCGATTTTCGATGCCTTCGGTTGGCAAATGCTCTTTTATATTACCGGCGGTATCGGCCTGTTCGTCATGGTGCCGCTATATATCGCAATGTTGAGACCGGAAGCCGAGGCACCCTTTATGGAGCAGAAGGCCGGCCCGAAAGCACCGCTCACTCTAAAGGCTCTCGGCGGCCCGCCCTTTTTGCTGTTGGTATTCAGCTATATTACCCAGGGGATGCTGTTCTGGGGCATCACCCTGTGGATTCCCCTGGCGGTGAAGTCGCTGGGCTTTACCGGCACAGCCCAGGCCATCGGCAGCTCACTGCCCTATTTCGCCGCCATCGTTTTGGCGGTTCCGATGTCGATTATCAGCGACAAGACCGGAAAACGGGTTTTGGTGGCGTCGCTGGGGCTGTTTATTCCCGGCATTTTGCTGATGCTGCTGCCCCAGGTGGACAGCGGCTATATGAAGCTGGGGCTGATCACGCTGGCGCTGGGTTACTGGGCCAGCAGCTATACCCCCAACATCTGGTCGATTGTCCAGTCGACTGTCGATCCGGAGGCGGTGGGACCGGCCTCGGGTATCATCAACGGCCTGGGAGCCGGCGGCGGCGGGACGCTGGCCGGGTTTCTCGTGGGCCTGCTCTATAAATCCACCGGCTCCTATATGACCGGGTTTGTCGCCCTGGGAGTGCTGGTCATCCTCGGCGGCACCGCGCTGATGACCTACGGCCGGATCAAAGCGGCCGAGGGGGTGCTGAGGCCAGGCCACGGAGCAGGAAAAACACTGTAAGGCAGAAGGTGAAATGGAATGGAAAAATGCTTGCATATCAAAAATGGGCGGGTGATTGATCCCGCCCGGAACCTCGACGCGGTCGGCGATGTTTTTGTCCTGGACGGCAAAATTGTTAAAAAGTTGGAGGCTGCCCTGCTGGCGTCAGCTGTCGTGATCGACGCTGCCGGCTGCCTGGTGGTGCCTGGCCTGATCGATTTTCACGCCCATCTCTTCGGCGGCGGGACAGACGCCGGCATACCGCCCGATCTGGCTCTCTTGCCCTATGGGGTGACCACTGCGGTGGATGGCGGCAGCACCGGCAGCGCCAACTATGAGAGCTTTTACCGCAGCATTGTCGCCACCAGTCTGGTGCGTGTCAAGACCTTTCTCAATATCGCACCAGCCGGTCTGACGACAGGCCGGCACGACGAGGTGCTTGACCCCAAAGTCATCGACCGGGATAAGACGGCCCAGCTGTTCGCCCAGTACCCAAGCAATCTCATCGGCCTCAAGGTCCGGCAAAGCCGCGGCGTGGTCGGCGATCTGGGGCTCGCCCCCCTCGAAGCGGCGGTGAAACTGGCAGATAGTCTGGGCTGCCCGGTGGCGGTGCACAGCACCGATCCGCCTGGCTCGAATGATGAGCTGTTAGCTCTCTTGCGTCCCGGCGATATCTTCGTTCATGTTTATCACGGGGTGGGCAACACCATTATCGGCGGCGACGGCAAGGTCCTGCCGGCGGTGCGGTCGGCAAGACAGCGCGGCGTTTTATTCGACGCCGCCAACGGCCGCAGCCACTTTTCTTTCGTCACCGCCTGCGCCGCCCTGGCGGACGGCTTTGCGCCCGATATTATCAGCTCCGATTTGACCACCCTGACGTGGGGTAAGCCGCCGGTTTTCGCCCTGCCCTATGTCATTTCCAAGTATCTAAGCCTGGGGTTGCCGCTCACACAGGCGCTGGCGGCCTGCACGTCCGTTCCGGCCCGCATCCTGGGGTTGGCGGACACCATCGGGACGCTGGCTCCTGGTGCCGACGCCGATATTGCCCTCTTTCGCCTGGCGGAGCAGCCGGTCGAATTTGCCGACGCCCAGGGGCAAACCCGCTCAGGCGGGCTGCTGCTGAAACCCCAAGCCACCATCCGGGCCGGTAGCATCGTTTACCGCAGCTTTGATAATCTATAGAAAAAAACAAGACCGGCAAGTCTCGCGCGAGACTTCCGGCCTTGTTTTCATTATCCCGGCTGCTAGCCGAGGTTGATCCAACCGCGGTAAACCATTCCCCGGCTGACGTCCAGGGTCACCTGCTCGTCCTCCAAAAGAAGATCGGTGGCATCGGTGGCGCCGACGATGACCGGTTTACCCAGCGACAGACAGGCGATGGCGGCGTGGGAGGAGAGCCCGCCTTCTTCTACCACCAGGGCGGCGGCCTGTTCGATGAGTTTGACATGGCTGGCTTCGGTGGCCGGCAGGACGAGGATCCGGTCGGTCAGCGACTTGCTTTTATTATGAAGCGATTTGATGATGCTGACCCGGCCGCTGATGATGCCGCTGCCTATGCCCTGGCCCCTCAGGATGATGTCGCCGACTACGGCGAGGGTCACGGCGTTGGGGGAGTTGGGAATGTCCATGCCACTGGTGACGCCGACGACGATGTCACCGTCGCTCAGGAGGCCGGAACGCAGGGCGGCGCGGATGGCGGCGTCGATGTTATCCTCCTGGCGGGTCACCCGTTGGGTTAAAAGGGGAACAACGCCCCAGACCAGTTTGAGCTGGCGGGCGATGCGGGGATCGGGAGTAATGGCCAGCACCGGCACCGCCGGGCGGAATTTGGAAAGCAGACGGGGGATGGCGCCGGTTTCACTGGGGATGACGAGGGCGACGGCTTTTACCGCTGCAACGGCGTGCATGGCGGTGAGACAAAGGCCGTTGGCTAGGGGACTGGCTACCACCCGTCCGAGGCGCTGGTCGCTGCCGGCTGTCTTTTCCTCGATGTCCCGGGCTTTTTGGCGCAGACGCCCGATGAGATCAGTCAAGTGGTCGGGGGCAGCCATGGCCGAGAGGACGGCCACACCGTCAAATTGCCAGTGACTGGCCAAAGCGGCTGTCTCGCCCTGGTGGCTGGCGTTGGCCTTAAGATCGGCGGCTGCCGCAGCCAGCAGGATGATCTTGTCGGTGGCCGCTCCCTGGCGCATGATGGTTGCGAGGATATCGCGGGAGCGGGCGTTGTCAGGGGGGAAATCAATGATCGCACCGTCGGCGGCTCTTAAGATATTTTCGCTGCCGGCGGGGGTGGTAATCCAGGCGAAGATTGGCGTGGTCTCGCCCTGTTCTTCGATGATCCGGCGGGTTTCCAAAATCATATCGGTCGCTGCTCCCGGACCGACAATCATGGCGTCGCAGTTGGCGCTGACAGCCATGGCGATGGCCGCCGGCGCGTCGGCACCCGGGGCCACGGACGCTAAAATGGGCAGGGTGATCCCCAGGTCGTTGGCGGCCTGGCGGACAGCCCTGAGATGCTTGCTCCAGAGGCCGGGATCAGCGGTGGAGAGGATGACGCCGTCGGCACCTGCCGCCAGGAGGCGCCTGTAGGCGGCGATGTTCCAGGTTTCGTCAGCCGCCACGAGGATCTTCAGCGAGCAGCGGGTATTGCTGTCTTTGACCAGCTCGGCCTGGTTGCCGATCAGATAGTAGCCGCTCCCGCTCCTGGCTTCGACCACACCGGCGTAGGTCAGAGCCGCCAGAGCCTCGCGCACCGAGGAGCGCCCGGCGGCGAACCGCTGGCAGAGCTCTTTCTCGCTGGGCAGTTTTTCGCCGGTACGGTAGCGTCCGCCGTCGATTTCTTTGCGCAGTTGCTCGATAATGGCAGGGTAGCCTTTGGTTGACGGCTTGGTGCCGTTTAGTGTCAAGTTGATTCCCCCTTGGGACGATGTAGTGACATTTTTATTCTAACTATATCATATTTTTGCCAGCTTCGGATGGGGGCATAATAAGCTAAAAGAAAATTTTGAAAATAAATTAGCGGCCAGTTGTGCGCCAATGAATTGAGAGGTATAATAAATTAGGTTGCTAAAATCTGTCAGACAGGTTGGACAATTAAGGAGGCATTTTACAAAGTCAACCTGACAAATTCATAGGGCGAGGAGTGATAATTATGGCTTTTGGTGTGCTGAAAGACTTGTTACCCGGCCACAGCGGCAAGGCGTTCTACAATCTTACCGTACCAAAATTAGTGGAAGAAGCTATTGTCCGCGGCGAAGGGGCCATGACCGCCAACGGAGCTTTACGGGTGGTGACCGGAAAATATACCGGCCGGTCGCCAGATGATAAGTTCACCGTAAAGACGCCTGAACTGAATGACATTTGGTGGCAAAACAACAAGACAATCAGCGAGAAGGTTTTCGATGGCCTGTATAATAAGGTCATTGCTCACCTTCAGAACAAGGATTTATTTATTTTCGAAGGCTGTGCCGGGGCTGATCCCGATTATGCCGTTCCGGTACGAATCATTAATGAGTTTGCATGGCAAAATATTTTTGTACGCCAAATGTTTGTCAGACCGGATGCGGTCACCCCCCCGGAGCGGCCGGGATTTACAGTAATCGGCGCACCGGGCTGCATCGCTGATCCGGCGGTGGACGGCACCTTTTCAGAGGCCTTTGTGGTTGTTAATTTCGCCAAACGGCTGATCCTGGTGGGTGGCAGTCATTACGCCGGGGAAATGAAAAAATCGATCTTCTCTGTCATGAACTATCTGATGCCCAAGCAGGGCATCCTGTCGATGCACTGTTCGGCCAACAAGGGAGCTGACGGCGATACCGCCCTGTTTTTCGGTCTTTCCGGCACAGGAAAGACGTCGCTTTCCGCCGATCCCGACCGTCAGTTGATCGGCGACGACGAGCATTGCTGGAGCGACAGCGGTATTTTCAATGTGGAGGGCGGCTGCTACGCCAAGTGCGTCAAGCTGACCCGTGAGAATGAGCCTCAGATATGGGACGCCATCAAGTTCGGCAGTGTTCTGGAAAATGTCGTCATGAACGAGGAAACCCGCGAAGTGGATTATGATGACGAGTCGCTTACCGAGAATACCCGGGCGGCTTATCCCATTGACTATATACCAGGCAGCGTCTATCCCGGCGTAGGCCGGCATCCCAGCACCATCGTGTTTTTGACCGCAGATGCCTTCGGCGTCCTGCCGCCCATCGCCAAACTGAGTCCCGAGCAGGCGATGTATTATTTCATGTCCGGCTATACCAGCAAGCTGGCTGGCACCGAACGCGGAATCACCGAACCGCAGGCCACGTTTTCCTCCTGCTTCGGCGCACCGTTTTTGCCGCTGCCGCCGCTGGTGTACGCCAATCTCCTGAAAGAGAAGATTTCCAAACACAACACCCGGGTCTTCCTGATCAACACCGGTTGGCAGGGCGGGGCCTACGGGGTGGGCAAGCGGATCAGCATTCAGTACACGCGGAGGATGGTGGCTGCTGCCATTAACGGCGACCTTGATTTTGCCGAGTATGTCACCCATCCGATTTTCAACCTGGCCATTCCTGCCAAGTGTCCCGGGGTGCCGGACGCCATCCTGATGCCCCAGAGCACCTGGAGCGATCAGACAGCCTATGAAAAGCAGGCCGAGCGGCTGGCAGGCATGTTCCATAAGAATTTTGCCAAGTTCCCTGATATGCCACAAGAGGTGGTTCATTCCGGGCCTTTCCAATTAGCATTGGTTTAGATAAAATGGAAGTGCGGTGCAGTCGATTCTGGTGTGAAGGGTGCGTGGTTTGGCGCTCTTCGCCAGGTCGGCTGCGGCCGTTGTCGCGGGGTGGAGCATTGGAAAGGGGGCTCCGGCGCTAGGACATGGCGGTGAGCCTGTCAGCGCAGCAGGGTCTTTCGCGGACCGACCCCAAAAAAATCTAGAATGCGGAGGTAATTATGTCACTTGTAGGAAAAGTACTTGTAGCTCAAGGGGGAGGGCCGACTGCGGTTATCAACCAGACGTTGGCCGGCATAGTCCTGGAGGCCAGGAAATATCCCCAGGTAACAAAAGTATACGGAGCGGTAAGAGGGGTATCAGGGATCGTCGATGAAGATTTTCTCGATCTGACCCAGGAGACGTCCCACAATCTGGAGCAGGTCGCCCTGACGACTTCCTCGGCATTGTTATCAACGCGCGCCAAGCCGGACAGCAAGTTCTGCCACGAGATTTTCAAAGTTTTGATGGCTCACGACATCCGTTATTTCTTTTATATTGGCGGCAACGACTCCTCCGACACGGTGCGCATCGTCAGCGAGGAAGCCAAGAAGGCCAACTATGAAATGAGAGCCATTCATGTTCCCAAAACCATTGATAACGACCTGGTATGTAACGACCATACTCCGGGCTTTGGCTCGGC
>JARLHY010000159.1 GCA_031292015.1 Negativicutes bacterium
AGTTCCGGAGCAAGGCACTGTATGCCTAAGGCCGACAGCTGTCGTACCGTCGCCCATGACGCATCCATGCGCAGGGTCTCCTCGCGCGGTCATCCTTGACCGCGCGTACGATGCTGCACCCGCAAGGGGCAGGCCGCAGTTCTAAGCGCTGAAGCGCCAAGAACTGCGCACTTACCGGCAATCTTATCCAACAGTCCCTAAGCTCCTACACTACGCCGCCGGACACCCTTGCTGGCCTGCCTTATATATAAAGAAGGGCCGGAGACTCGCGGGGACGGTTTCCTGATACCGAAACGGGAGGGGTTTTCCGTAGCGGGACTCTTATCCCCAGCCGTCGGCAGCTTTGCTGCCGAAGACGGCGTAGGATATCGTCCGTAGCGGAGGAATTCCCCTCCTGTTTCCCGCCTCCCAGCTCCAAAGCGGCCTTTGCCTCCTGCCTCCCGTTTCCTGCCTTGGCGCCTAAATTCACACTTTGTCGACAAGCAAAAGCCGCCCCAAGGGCGGCTTTTGGTCTGTTCTATCCTGCAGGCCCTGTTCAGCGGCCTTCTTCTTTTTCGTCTACAGACTATAATTCGGCGCTTCTTTCGTAATGCTCACATCATGGGGATGACTCTCTTTCAGCCCGGCGCTGGTAATTCGGATGAAACTGGTATTGTTGATCAGCTCCAGGATGTTGCGGACACCGCAGTAACCCATGCCGGCCCGCAGTCCTCCCACCAACTGATACAGCGTATCCGCTACCGTGCCTTTATAGGGTATGCGGCCTTCAATGCCTTCAGGCACCAGCTTGTCCATGTTTTCCTGGAAGTAGCGGTCCTTGCTGCCTTCGACCATCGCTCCCAGCGACCCCATGCCGCGATAGATTTTGTAGCTGCGGCCCTGATAAATGATCGTTTCGCCCGGACTTTCCTCGGTGCCGGCCAGCAGACTGCCGATCATTACGACATTGGCCCCGGCCGCGATAGCTTTAGTGATGTCGCCGGAATACTTTATTCCTCCGTCGGCGATCACCGGAATCCCATACGGTCGGGCGGCGACGGCGCAGTTATAGACTGCGGTTATCTGCGGCACGCCGATGCCGGCAATGACCCTGGTGGTACAGATAGAACCAGGCCCCATTCCCACCTTGATGGCATCAGCCCCGGCTTCAATCAGCTCGCGGGTCGCCGCCGCGGTGGCCACGTTACCGGCCATCACAGCGACATCCGGGTAGGTCGACTTGATCGTTTTGATGGCCTCGATGACGCCCTTGGAGTGGCCGTGGGCGGAGTCGATGATGATGATGTCGCCCTTTGCCGCAACAATGGCCGCTACCCGGTCCAGCATGTCGGCGCCCACGCCGACGGCGGCTCCGACCAGCAGCCTGCCTTTGGCATCCTTGGCAGAGGAAGGATATTTGACCGCTTTTTCGATATCCTTGATTGTAATAAGGCCCTTCAGATATCCTTCGGCATCCACCAGCGGCAGTTTTTCGATCCGGTGCTTACCGAGAATGGCCTTGGCTTCTTCCAGTGATGTACCCACAGGAGCAGTGATCAGGTGTTCTCTTGTCATGCATTCGTTGATTTTGCGGTTAAGCTCAGTCTCAAACCGCAGATCGCGGTTGGTCAGGATCCCGACAAGTTTGCCGTGCTCGGTGATCGGCACCCCCGAGATCCGGTAACGTTCCATCAGATTGTGGGCGTCCTGCAGGGTATTGTCTGGCGCCAAAAAAATCGGATCAACGATGATACCGTGTTCCGATCGCTTCACTTTGTCGATTTCGTTAGCCTGACGCTCGATGGAGAGATTTTTATGAATGACACCCAGGCCGCCCTCCCGTGCCATGGCAATCGCCATGCGCGCCTCGGTGACCGTATCCATTCCCGAACTGATGACCGGAATGTTGAGTTTGATATTTTTGGTCAGGTAGCTGCTTACTTCGACTTCCCTGGGCAGAATATCCGACCGGTTGGGTACCAGCAGAACGTCGTCAAAAGTCAAACCCTCGGGACCGAACTTATCATCAAACATAAACTGACTCCTTTCTTCAACACTTGCCAAATATTATTTCAATTATAATATCACAACTCATCTGACGAAGCCAGTCCTTTTATTCAGTCGGACGAAATTTAGCCGCCTCTGCCGCCGCAGGCCCTGTTTAAGGATAGAATGCGCAGGGTCGTCTAAACTATGTTTAGTATTTTTTTTGCAGGAGGTCGACATGCTGGCGATTAGCGGAGCAACTGTTTATACCATAGCCGGTCGGATAATTACGGCTGGAACGGTCTTGATCGACAACGGAAAAATCGTCGCTGTCGGCGACCGGGTCCCGGTACCGCATGACGCCTCAGTCATTGACGCCAGCGGCAAGATCCTGACCCCGGGGCTCATCGACTGTCATACCCACCTGGGCATCGCCGAAGAGGCCGTGGGCGAGGCTCATATGGACAAAAACGAGGTTACCGATCCCGTCTGTCCCCACCTCAGAGCTCTCGACGCCATCAATCCCGAGGACGAAGGTCTGGCTGACGCCGTGGCCGGCGGAGTCACCACCGTCATTGTCACCCCCGGCAGCGAAAACGTCGTTGGTGGCCAGAGCGTGGCGATCAAGACCTTCGGCCAGATTGTCGATACAATGGTTCTCCGTCATCCGGCGGGTGTTAAAATGGCCTTCGGCGAAAACCCGATCAAAATGCACTCCCCCAAAGATCGCCCGCCCGCCACCCGTATGGCTGTCGCCGGTCTGATCAGGGAAAACCTCGTAGCCGCCCAGGACTACGTCCGCAGAGGCCCCGGGGGCGACCGCGATCTGCGCCTGGAAGCCCTGGCCAAAGTGCTGGCAGGCGAAATCCCCCTGCGGGGCCACGCCCACGCCGCTGACGATATTATGACCGCCATCCGCATCGCCGAGGAGTTCAACCTCCGGCTGACCCTCGAACACGCCACCGCCGGCCATAAGGTGGCCGATGCCATCGCAGCCAGAGGCATCCCTGCAGCCATCGGCCCTTCCATCACCGCCAGGGTCAAGGTGGAACTAAAAGACCGGACCTACCGCACCCCTGCTATCTTACACGCTGCCGGCGTTAAAATCGCCCTGATAACCGACCATCCCTTCCTGCCGATCAACAGCCTGCGACTGGAAGCGGCCCTCGCCGTCCGGGAAGGGCTGCCGCCGGAAACTGCCTGGCGCGCCATCACCCTAAACGCCGCCGAAATCATCGGTGTGGCCGATCGGGTCGGCAGTATCGAGCCAGGCAAGGACGCCGACCTGGTTATTTTTAACGGCGATCCCTTTGCCATCGCCACCAGGGTTGAAAAGGTGTTTGTTAATGGAGCACCAGTATTTCAGGCAGACTAGAAAAAATCTTCCCGCCACAGTCGGTAATCGACCACAGCCCTCTGTGCGTCCGCCGGTGACAACACGGCGGTTTTCAACAGCCCTGCCTGTTGAAAAAGCGCGACCCTGATGCGGATACCGAGATCCAGGTTCGGATCAGGCTCCTCCAGATGGGCAAGACCGGCGGCAAAAGCTTTTAGTCCGGTCCTCAGGTTGTCGCCATCGGCTGCTCCGGCCGCGGACAACTTGTCCACCCGCCCAAGCAGCGGTTCAACGGCGCCGGCGCCCAGTTGCCGGACGGCTCCGGCCTGGCGGTGATGAATAAAGCAGGAGAAGGCCCCGGAGCCGCGTCTGCCGCCCCCCAGTTGCCAGACCACCGGCCGTTTCTTAAACTGGCTGACATGGCGGCGGAAAAACACCTCCTTGAGCCAATTGCCCAAGGTCTCCCCGACCAGGAAGTGAAATTCCTCCTCAGCCGTCGCCGGGTCGCAGTGATCGCCGATAAACCCCCTGACCTTGTCCAGGATGCTGTCCGAGCCCCAGCAGGGTTCTACCGGCACAAGAGCCGCCTGGCCGTCGCCTCCGACCCCTGGCTGCCTGGGCCAGCGATGGCCCATCAGCCAAAGCACCACGGCGCTGAAGGCGTCTTCGGCCAGCCGCTTGACCAGCGATCCGCCGCCCCAGCCTTCCTGGCTGACACCCTCGCCGATCAGGTGATATACCGTGACCGGGTGCAGCTTCAGCTTTGCCGCCGCGTCTTCCATGAAATCCGCGGCCGTGACCGGCCATCCCCGTGCCCAATCCGCGCTGTACATGTCTTTCAGGCGGACTTTGACGGCGGCAAGCTCCTCCGCCGTCAGCCGGACTCGGCGCGCCGGCGATACGAAAATCCCCTGATTCATAACCGCCGGCAGGGTGTCATAGCCGGCGACAGCCGGATATTCGACGCTCAACCCTCCCATCTCGGCCATGATCGTCCCATATTCCTGCGGCGGCAGGTTCAGCGCCGCCGCCAACCGCAAATCAATAGCCTCCCGGGCCAGAATATACCGCAGAGAGTCCAGCCAGACCCCCGCTGCCTGCGCCGCCAGTTTTTCGCCCGGCGGCAAAAACGCCGCAGGCTCGAAACAGTAGTTGCGGTCGGTGATTTCTCTTTCCCGCACTCTGCCAATAGACTCAGCAGCCTCGGCCGCGAGGCTGCTGATCTCCTCCTTGTCGCCGTGGGCCAGAACCGGCACAGGTAACCGCTGCAGATCGACAGGCTGATAGTTCACCGTAGGGTTGAACAGTTTCAGCAGCCACTGATAGAGCTTGGAATTGAGTATTCCCAGCAAAAACAGACCGTCGGCCGGGTCGTGGGGATAAACGCAGCTTGCCGCCATGTCGGCCATGTGTCCGGCCGGCAGCAATTTGGCGGTGAAAGCCTTGCTGCTGACAAGGCCGTACACCAGGCCCGGCCGAAACCAGTACCGCCGGTTGGGAAGTTGGGCCGAGTAGTGGCTTTTATAAAACCGCCGGGCTTCTTCCGACCAGCGCACATAGTGAGCCGAGGCACGGGCAAAGCGGTATCCGCTGGCTTCCTTCTCGTAGGGCGCCCACTCCGGCGTCTGCCGGCCTGCTCCGTCCGGTTCCACCTCCCACCAGTAACGTACGAAACGCTTGTTGTCCGACGTCTTCATGCCCAGAACAATATCGGCGTAGTCACGCAGCGGCCGGGCCTGCCGGACCACTTCCAGCATCCCGTCCCCCAGCCAATAGGTGACCGGCGCTCCATCCAGGGCGGTGACCTGCTCCAGCGTCCGGCAGTAAATGTCCTCCGGCAAAGGCTGCCGACCGGCACCGGCGACCGCCGCCAACAGCGCCGCCTCTTTCTGCGGCGCCTCCAGCAGCTTGAAATACACCCCTTCAACAGGTTGCCTTGCGGCGCTTGCCGGTCTCTGCAAGACAAACATCGCCGTATCTACCACCGCGTCCTCGAAGGTTCCCAGGCCGAGATGGGCCAGCGTCCGGATTGACGCCTCGCCGAAGACGGCCTGCCGCAATGCGGCATAGCTTGTCAGAAACAGAAAGGTCTGAGGTGTGATCATCCCCACAAAGTTCCCGGACAAATCCAGGCAGCGCAGTATAAAAGCGGCGTACAGGTTCCCCGCCCCGGCCGGGTAATGTTGCCGCAGATAAGAGCGGACCGTTTTGGAGTAGTCGCGTTTATCGATATAGGGAGGATTGGTCACAACCACGTCATAACGGCGTGAAAGCAGCCCGTTCAGGACCGCCCCGGCTTTGCGGACTCCGCCCGCTTTGAGCAGCGACCCCAGTTCACAGGCGTTTGGCGGCAGTTCCTTCGTCCCGGCGGCAACCAGGTGGCGGAAAAACCCGTTCAGAGCATCAACAGACAAGCCCGGAGCCAGTTCCTTGGCCCTCAGCCACAACACCGTCCTGGCGATTTCCACCGCTTCGGCGTCGATATCGAGGCCGAACAGATTATCATTCAGTATGGACGCACAGATTTTTTCCGGACTCTCGCCGCCCTCTTCCCGGTGCATGCCGTACAAGAGATCGAACGCCGCCAGCAAGAAATTGCCGCAGCCGCAGGCCGGGTCGACCACCGTTATGGCGGCAGCCGGTTTGACTGGAAGGCGCGCCCCGGCGGGTTTATTGACATAGTAGCGCCAGGCGCCAGCCAGCGCCGACTCCGGATGCATGCCCAGCCACAAAGCGCCCAGGGAATTTTGGACAAGAAAATCGACGATATATCGTTCGCTGTAAACTTGCGTCGCCGGGATGATCTGGTCCGCGGTAATCTTGTTGTAGTGACCGCTGCCGGAATTGACGGTGATCGCCTGACGCTCCCCGTCATGCCAGTATTGATGCAGCCAGCCGAGGCTGTCGACAGCAGCGAAAGGACTGTGCTCCTCCTCCCGGGCGGCGATCAGGTCACAACAGTACTGCAGGGTCCCGTCCGCCGGGCGGCCGTCCAGCCGGCTGGCGGCCATGGCCAAAAACGCGGGTATCCCGCCGCAGATGCCTCTGGTCGTCATCGCCTGCTCCACAGCCATGTGGACCGCCCAGTGCCAGGCCTTTTCCTTGATGCCTTTCGGGGGAGAGCTTCCTGCCGCGAAATCGCTCTCCAACACCTGCCTCAGCCTGGCCGTCAGATCCCGCAGCTTTTTCCTGGAGCCGTTGTTCATTCTCCGCACCTCGTAGTTTGCCGTTACTTGAACATTTCGTTGCCGGCTGCAAAAATCCTACGTCCGCTGCGCCAAGGTCTGACAGGTCTCTTGCCCCTTGGGCTGGCATGAATCAATCCCGCCGGACGAATACATTAATCGGGGAGGCGTCTATGCACAAACTCAAGCCCCAAAAACCGGCCGGCCTGCCGCCAACACCGTCAGCTGAACGCGTTAGCGACCCTCCAGGCAAAAAATACGACGCCATCGTGGTCGGGGCTGGTCCTGCGGGAGCATGCGCCGCCTATTTCATGGCCAAAAGTGGCCTTGACGTTCTGCTCTTGGAACGCGGCCCTTTTCCGGGGGCGAAAAACTGCGGCGGACTGAGCATCATCACCGCCCAGATCCACAAGCTGTTTCCCAACTGCTGGGAAGAGTTCGAATACGAACGGATCGTCACCAGCCATGGTTACTGGTTTTTGACCGAAGACTCGGCTCTGGCCGCTGGCTTCAGCAGCACGCGCCTCACGGCGGCTCCCTTCAACCGTCTGACCGTCAAACGAAAAACTTTTTACGGCTGGTTGGCGGCCAAGGCAGTAGAGGCCGGCGCCACTCTCCTTTTAGGCCACCACGCCGCCGCGATTGAGTTCACCGGCGGGCAGGCCAGCGGAATTGAGGTCTCGTCGCCGGTAAGCCGTCGCTTCATCGCCGATATCATTCTCCTCGCCGACGGAGTCAATTCCCTGCTGGCGGAGCGAGCCGGCCTGATACCCAGGATCAAGCCCGCCGACGCCGGGCTGTACGTCAAAGAAACCATCGCCCTGCCACCGGAAACCATCGAGGATCGTTTCCATCTGCCGCCCGGCGAGGGAGCCCTGCTCGGCTTGATCGGCTACCCCACCGCCGGTTTTAACGGAACGGCGTCGATCCACACTTTCAAGGACAGCATCAACATCAATGTCGGCATGGCGGTAAGCGATTTCAGCCAGGCCGGCTTCAACCCCGGCGACCTGCTGGAACGAATAAAAAAACACCCCCGGATCCAGCCCCTGCTGGCCGGCGGCGTCACTACCGAGTACGGTGGAGCTATGATTCCTGAAGGCGGCTATCACGCCATCCCCCGGCTGGTTCATCCCGGTCTGATGATTCTGGGTGATGCCGGGTCCCTGGTCAACGGAACCCACGGTATCAATCTGGCGATGTGGTCAGGCTACTTTGCTTCCCAGGCCGCCTTTGCCGCTAAAACCAGCAGCGACTTCTCAGCCCGGAAACTTTCGCTGTACCGGACCCTGCTGGAGGAAAGCTTCGTGCTCCAGAACATGAAAGCGAACGCCAAAGCAGCGGCGCTGCAACAGGACATTCCCTATCTGTTTGATCTGTACGCCCGCATGGCTAATGAGACCGCCTATCACATGGCCACCGTTCCGACCATGCCGATCAAAGCCAAACGGAAGCTGATCTGGCGGAAGGTAACAAGCATGCAGCCCCTGGTCAAGACCGTCAGGGACGCTTGGCGGGTGCTGGGAGTGATCTGGGGATGAACCTACTTGACGACAAAATCAAACTGATTGATTTCGCCCCTGACGACACCTGGCAGCATGTGATCATCACCAGTCAGGCCTGCTGCCAGGAATGCCGGCAAAAACCCTGCCTGACCATCTGCCCCAGCCGGGTTTTTCGTTGGGACTACGACCCGGCTGCTCCGGTCCTGGTTTATTATAAACAATGCATCGAGTGCGGCGCCTGCCGCCTGGTATGCTCCAATGTCGACTTTTCTTACCCCCGCGGTCATTTCGGCGTCAGATTCCGGCAGGGTTAGTCCTTCCCCAGCAGGAACGGGGCAAAGCCAATCTCGGCCCACACCGAATTATAAATCACCCGCATAAGGCCGTCGACCCTGCGGCGCAGCATATGCTTGGTCTCAGCCAGGGAAGCGAAAAACAGCCGGGTGGCAGGATGAGCGCTATTGGCGGCAGCCTGCTGATAGAACTGGCCTGATTTTTCCACCAGCGCCTGGGTCATCCACAGAGCGGTCAAGCTGAAGAGGTTTTTCTCTGTTGCGGCAGAGAAATCCCGCAGGATCTTCTGCCAGACCTCGTCACCGCCAAGGAGCGCGGCCGAATCCACCCCGGGATAACGGCCGGCGTCCACGTCCGTGTACTGAGCCCTGTCCAGCAGCAGCTCAAACCCGGCCTGAAACTTGCCGACAGCCGCCAAAAAGGGCTGAAGTTCATCCGGCGCCTGCTGGATGACCGCCTCCATCTCCTGCCGGATGCTCGCTTCCAGCGTCGCTGCACACAGCAGCACATTCATCGGTGTTTCCTCCTCCTACTGAAAAAACAGCCCATTTCCTGGTGAAATGGGCTTAGTTTATGGACAAAGTATATTGTAGGCTGGTTTCTTACTTATCGCTCAGGAGTTTGCCGGCCTTGGCAAAGTTGGTCCGCGGCAGATCCCGCATGGTAATCCCGACAGCCTCGGCCGGGCATTGGAAAACTTCACAAATCGCTTCAGTTATCTTTTTCGCGACTTCCCGTTTTTGCTCAACAGTGCGTCCTTCGGCCAGATCAATCTGTACAAATGGCATATGTATCTCCTCCTTATTGTCTTTCCTAGTCTATTCGGCGTACGGAAAAATATCCCTTCCTGTTCCAGGTAAGATTAACCACGAAAATTAATACCTGCGCATAACAAAAACAAGGTCGCCCGTAAATTCGGGAGACCTTGTTTTAACTTCTCTAAGGAACCAGAACCGATGTAAGGGGTTTCAGGTTCACCCAGGCCCGGTACTTGCCGCACAGCGACAGCATCCCGCCCGGAATCGCCGGCCCGAAAACATTCAGGGCCCCCAGCGTGACAAGTAACGGCGACTCCACCGCCCCTGTCCCGATCAGCATCATACAGTCGCATACTTCCCCCAGCAGTCCGCCGATCACCCAGCCGCCAAACAGCCCCACACCGCCGTCCCGGCCGTTGAAGCGTACCAGTTCCTCCAGCAGTTTCTCGTGCTGGCGGGTCATCTGGCGCATGATCGGATACGGTTTGAATTGTGGCACTACGTTTGCCTGCACCGGCAGCGGCGTCGGCGTAAAAGCCGCGCTCAGCGGCGGCACGGCGAATCGGCCTTCGATCATGGCGGCGATGTCACATATGTCCAGCAGCATTTCGCATAAAGGAATATCCAGCGGCTCCTGTACCCCGTTCGCCGGCCGGAAAAGCACTTGGTTCACGCCTGGCACGCCGACCGGGGGCAGTATCCCGACCACCCAGTCGCTCATCGCTCCTATCTGGCCAAAGACCGCCGAGCCGTCGATCAGCAGCAGCAAAAAATTATAGCCGCGCAAATCCCTCAGTGCCCGGCAAAACTCGCGGTTGCAGAAATGATGTAACCCTTCCATCTCCTTCAAAGCCTCCTTCGCTTTTGTTTAGTATAAGGTATGACCGACCGGCGGCACCTGTTACACCTCGCCGCCGCCATCGTCAAGGAAGCTTGCGGCCGGGAAAAATAAAAAACGGCCCAAGGCCGCTTTAGGGTTGTTTGGAAGCTCATTTGTCCATTTTTCCGAAATGTATATAGGCTGTTCAAAAAGGTCAAGATGCTAGGCGGCTGCGAGGAAGCGCGCGCAGACAGTACATGATGCGTACGGCAAGCGCGCTCCCGGAGCACCAACGACGCAGATTGGCCTTTTTCAACAGCCTAATCAACGGCCTGGGGCTATTGTGCCTGTACCTTCTTGCACCTCTTCTTCCTCCACCACAACCACCCGTACAGGGCAATCACCAGCAGGATGATGAAAACCAGCCTGTGCATATTTTCCCCGGCGTAAACCAGGTCATGTCCCAAAAGAACCTTGATGACCACCGGCGGCAGCTTGCCAAGGAGGGTAGCCGCGAAAAAGTGGCGGAAGGAAATCCGGCTGATGGCCGCCACGGCGGTGATGATCCCGGATGGCGCCAGCGGCAGCAGCCGGGCGATAAGCAGGGCCTTAAACCCGTTTACGGCGCTGTAGTCGTCCACCTGCTGCAGATAGGGGCTTTTGCAGACCCAGCTTGCCACCGCTTTGCGAAAGAAATAGCGGGCGAAAACAAACATGAAGATGGCGCCGATAACCTCGCCCATCCAGGAAATAACCGTGCCCCAGAATAGCCCGTACACGATTCCGGCCGCCCCGGACAAAATCATGAACGGAAACACAATGGTAAAGGTCATAATCACAAATAAAACCAGGGTTACCAATATGCCGGCCGTCCCGAACGACCGGAGATAATCCGCCAGCGCCGCGATGTCGCCCCGCTGGATGATACTGTAGGCGTGCCTAAAAAAGTCCGGCTGCCACCAATAGACAAAACCAGCCAGCAGGACAACTCCCAGCCAGCCCCATAATTTGCTCATCTGCTTCTTCCTTATCTTTGTTTTCCATGGGCACTTACGGACTTAATATACTAAAATTATCAGCAAAAGGCAACCACAGTACCCATAGGAAAACGGCACACCGTTTTGCAGTGTGCCGCCATAGTGTCCTCAAAACTCTTAAATCTCTCTTTACAGGAATATCCCTGGCTGTTCTCTTCTTTGCCTCTAATCTAATGCAGCCGCTGCTTGATCTCCGAAACAAATATCCGGCACGATCCGCCCAGCCAGTGAACACAGTCCGGACACCGCCTGGCGTATGTCTCGGCCGAAACATTTACCCACGAAAAACCGTAGCCCATGGCGTTGATAACATGCTCGAACTCTTGACATTCTCCGGCAATGTTTCGTACCTGCTGCTCGTTATATGCTCTTTCCACCCCATGCACCACCTCATGATTTATTCTTCTTTTAGTGTGCATTCTCCGGGGTAAAAATATTTTTTTGTCTGCATGTATATTTCTAAGGAATAATGCGCAAAATTAGAATGTAAATTTTCTCCTCTCCCATAATTGGCGGCCTACAGCCGCCGCTTTTTTTTGCCGTCTTCCGCTTTTTATTTATCGCAGCCGGACCTGGGGCGACCGGCGGCGCTCAGTTGTTGAAAATCATCCCAAAATGGCCCCCGAACCGGTCGGCCAGCACCGGCCGGATGCTGTCGAAGCGGTCCGCCGCGGCAACGGTTTGCTGGGCGGCACGGCGTGCCTCCAGCAAAACAGCGCTGTCCTTGAGAATATCGGCGATCTTCAGGTCAGGGATGCCATGCTGTCTTGTGCCGAAAAACTGGCCCGGCCCCCGCAGCGTCAGATCCTTCTCCGCCAGTTCGAAGCCGTCCTGGGTCTTGGCCATGATCGCCAGCCTATCTTTCGTCTCGGGATTCTGGCTGTCGGACAGCAATATACAATACGACTGGTGCTCGCCCCGGCCGACCCGGCCCCGCAACTGATGGAGCTGGGCCAGTCCGAACCGGTCCGCCCCTTCCACCAGCATGACCGAGGCGTTGGGCACATTGACACCGACCTCGATGACGGTGGTGGCCACCAGGACCTGTATTTCGCCGCAGTAAAAGGCGTTCATGACCCGCTCTTTCTCCTGGGGTTTCATTTTCCCGTGGACGAGCCCGCAGGTCAGCTCTTTAAAATAGCTCACCCGGAGCTGCTCGTACATCTGAACGGCAGACTGGACCTCCAGCTTTTCCGACTCCTCCACCAGCGGGCAGACCACATAGGCCTGGCGGCCGCCGGTCACTTCCTTGCCTACGAAGGTATACACCCGCTGCCGCATATCGCTGCCGACAGCGTAGGTTTTTATCGGCTTGCGGCCCGGCGGCAGTTCGCGGATTACCGACACGTCCAGATCGCCGTAAACCGTCAGCGCCATCGTCCGCGGTATCGGCGTGGCCGTCATGACCAGCACATCCGGCATCGAGCCTTTGGCCTGCAACGTGGACCGCTGGCGCACCCCGAAACGATGCTGCTCGTCGGTGATCACCAGCCCCAGGTGTTTGAACTCCACGTCCTCCTGAATCAGGGCATGGGTTCCCACCACCACATCCACCAGACCGTCCCGAAGTCGTGACAATACTTCCTCCTTGATCCGGCGGGTCAGTTTGCCGGTAAGGGCGGCGATCCTGATCCCCAGCGGGGCCAGCGACTGGGCCAGGGTATGGCAATGCTGCTCAGCCAGAATTTCGGTCGGAGCCATCATCGCGCCCTGATAACCATTTTCCACTGCCTTAGCCAGGGCGATCGCCGCCAGTATCGTCTTGCCTGAGCCGACGTCCCCCTGAATCAGACGCTGCATCGGCGTCACATCTTCCATGTCGGCCTTGATATCCGCGAGAGCCGCTTTCTGGTCGCCGGTCAGGACAAACGGAAGCCGGTCCTGAACCCCTTTCACCAGCTCGCCGTCAGGAGCATGCTTGATACCGCCGCCCTGTTTGTTTTTGCCTTTCAGATACAGGAGGCCGCACTGCAGCAGATACAGTTCTTCGAAAACCAGCCGCCGCCGGGCCGCCTCCAGCGTCGCCAGATCCTGCGGGAAATGGATGTTCTCCAGCGCGTCCCGCCGGGCCAGCAGCGAAAACTGGCTGAGGATATCAGCCGGCAAAAACTCCTGCACTGCGCCGAACGTATCCATAGCCTGGCGGATCAGCGTCCTCAGCCACCGCTGACCGACGCTTTCGCTGGCCGGATAAACAGGCACAATCCTGCCGGTGTGGAGAAAATCGGCGCCGTCGTCCACCTCCACCTCCGGGTGGGAAATCTGGACTTGCCCGAAGCGCCGTTCCACTTTGCCGGAAATGATCATTTCCGTATCAGGCTTGAACCATCTTTTGATATAGGCCTGATTGAACCAGACCAGCTGAGCGCTGCCGGTGTCGTCCCTAACGGTGATTTTGGTCAGGGTCAGTCCCCGCCGGGGTTTGGAATCCTGCACCTTTACCACCGTGGCCCGGAAGGTCTGGACCTCGTTGTCCCGCAAGAATTGGATGGGTTTAAGCTGGCTGCGGTCCTCATAGCGCCGCGGATAATGCTCCAGCAGATCGCCGACAGTGAACACGTTCAGCTTGGCCAGCATGTCGGCCTTGGCCGGGCCGACACCTTTCATATATTTGATACTTGTGGACCAGTTCTGCAAAAATCATCACTCCACAGCACTCTGCGGTTACGCTGCCGAAACCGAAGGGCTCAGGCTATTTTCCCAGTCGGTTCAATTCCGCCAGCAGCGCGTCGACATCGACTTCATGCATCATGGCAGCATTCTCGATGGTCTCGTTGACCGAGCCCATGCAGCCGCCGCAGGCCATCCCGTGCCGGGCGAAAACTTCCCTGGCTGCAGGGTAAAGCCGCAGGGCTTCAATGACCGAAGTATCCTTCGTGACCACACTACCCGCCTCCTATCAGACTATAGTTTCCTAGTTCCATATTTATGCCCGATTTCCTGCCCTGACACAATTCACCGCTTTTTATTGTTCCAGCCCTTGCAAACAGCGGCGCAGATGTGTTAAAATACTGATGTTATCCCTACAGCGATATCTTGTCCTTCATCAAAGGAGGTGGAATAAATGGCAAATTTATGCGATGTTTGCGGTAAAGGCGAGCGGGCCGGAATGAACGTCAGCCACTCGAACCTGAAAACCAAACGCACCTGGAAACCGAACATTCAGCGAGTCAAAGCCTTGGTAAAAGGTGAAATACACAGGGTAAATGTATGCACCCGCTGTCTCCGCAGCGGCAAAGTGCAACGGGCCATCTAACCATCGGATAAGGTACGGCGCAAGCCAAGTGCCTTATTTTTTTTGCCTTTTTCGGCTGGTGAGAAAGAGGTCCTCTTTTAATCTGCTAGACAGGAACCGGACGGGGTTTTCCGCAGCGGGACTCGCCCACATACGTGGATAAGTGAAAACTAAAAACTCGGGAAAAATCACCCCGAGTCTTAGTTTCACTAATATCCACAGCTATTATCAACGATACCTTTCCCTCTCATCCGGGCTTTTCCCCGCTTTCCACCGCAAAAGTGCCGGTCGGCGAAGTTCCGGAGCAAGGGGCTGTATGGCTAAGGCCGACAGCTATCGTACCGTCGCCCATGACGCATCCTTGCGCAGGGGCTCCTCGCGCGGTCCTCCTTGACCGCGCGTACGATGCTGCACCCGCAAGGGGCAGGCCGCATTTCTAAGCGCTGAAGCGCCAAGAACTGCGCACTTACCGGCAA
>JARLHY010000160.1 GCA_031292015.1 Negativicutes bacterium
CGGCAAGAAAGTGGTGATCGTCTCCACTTCCGGCGGCATGCACGCTGGCCAGCCTAGCGGCGTGGCTCACGAAGAGTTCCTTAAAGTGTTGCTGGGTTTCATCGGCATCACCGACATCGAAATCGTTCGGGCCCAGGGCCTGGCCTACGGTGATGACGTACGCAGCAAAGCCATGGGCGACGCCCAGGCGCAGATCGATTCGAAACTGTTCGCCGCCTGATATTTTTCAAGCCCGCGAAACTGCACCTCCCGCTGCTTGCCCAACAAGCCGCGGGCTTTTTTTTACGCAGACTTTACTGATGGTGTTGGTTGGCCCGGCTTATGCTAATGCAGAGTTAACGGTCTTTCCTCGTGTACGGCGTTTTCAGAGCGGCGTAAACTGTGACTGATTTAATTTATCAGTAGGAAAAGCATATCCAGCCAATGGTCAAGGTGGGCAAACCGATGATGCGTCTTTGTGCGTACTGGGTGATTTGTCTGAGTTTCAGCCTGTTTTCGGTGCAAATCGAGGCAGCTCCCCACGCGCATTGGAGCGTCGGCTTTCATCGCCTGACCTTTCTTGACCCCCTGGACCTGCAACCCATGCAGGCCCTGGCGTTCTATCCCTCCAACGACCGTGAGCAAATCAGCAAGCTTGACGGCTATCAGGTGCAGGCCACCGAAAACGCCAAGATCGCCATCGGCCGCTATCCCATGCTGATGCTGTCTCACGGCAATGCCGGCACGCCACTGGCGCTGCACGATCTGATTACCTCCCTGACCCGCATGGGCTTTGTCGTGGTGGCTGTGATTCACCCCGGCGACAACTATAAGGATCACAGCCGCCTGGGGGCCTTGAGCAATCTGTATGGCCGGCCCCTGCAGGTATCCGAGGCGATCACGGCGGCCCTCGGCGACCCGATGCTGGCACCGTTCGTCAATGCTGATCAGGTGGGCGTGATTGGCTATTCGGCGGGCGGCGAAACGGCGTTGATCCTTTCCGGTGCCCGGCCCGATCTGCAGCGTCTGCGCAAGTACTGCATGGAGCGCCCCGAGGATGCCGATGCCTGCCAGAC
>JARLHY010000161.1 GCA_031292015.1 Negativicutes bacterium
GCTGGCACAGTTTCCCGGTGCTGGAACATTGGAGTAAGGCCCTGACCCAACCCGGATATCCGCCGCTAAAAGTGATCGCAGATAGTAAGCCCGGCACCTGGACCGTCGAACCCAATGCCCTCCTCTCTGCTATGGCGGAAAGCCTTTATGCCCACCGCGGCAAGCCGCTGGCCGGTGTTCTCGACCCGAAAACACAGCTAATCACACAGGGAAAGGCGCGCTATGTGCATATCCATGGCCGCAATTTCCCCGTGGAAGAGCACAGGGAAAAGCCCTCGCTGGCGATTGCCAACAGCCAGCAAAAAGGCGTCACTAACGGTATCCAGCGGGTCGCCAGGCAACCGCCAGTCAATGGCTTCTTTATTAGAACCCCGCCTGGATTGTCGGCGAGCAACTGGCCACCGCTACCCATTGAATATAATGGCACCACCGGAGAGTGGACCCCGGTTTACACCCCCGCCCATATTGCCACCCTGCTGACCCTGCTGGCTGAGACCGGTTTATATGGCTTCGCAAAACAAAAACATGACCCGGTACAGAGCTTCCAGTTCGGTAACCACTATGCCCCGGTCGCCAATAATATCATGGCAAAAATCGGCAGTATAAGCCTGCCAGCTGTGATCCATCCCGGCGAACGCCTGCCTGCCGTACCGGTAAAGTGGGATCCCCTTCATCACCGTTACTATATCTATTCTGCGCCCCAGGCCGCCGTGCCCCATGGTTTTACCGAGCGGGAAAGCTGGGGAATACGCCTGCTGATGGTTGGACATATGCTGCGTAATCCCATCCAGAGCGCGACCGACCTGATCAAAGCCATGCAGAACGATCCTCAGGCTCAGGAAAGACTGTCGGCGTTTATTCAGACCGGACAGTGGACGGAAGATAACAGCATCGGCGGCATCTCGGCCCAGGGGGGGGATATGGCGTTTAATATCGCTTTTAGTATCGCGTCGGACAGAGGGTCCATCGGTGTCAATGTGGTCAGTTGGGCATTTACCCTGCTGGGCAAGAC
>JARLHY010000162.1 GCA_031292015.1 Negativicutes bacterium
GAACTGCGGCCTACCCTTTACGGGTGCAAAGCAGATGGGGGGTTATCAGCGGTCGTACTAAGAAAACATGTGGGTATGGATGACGTCCTTCAACAGCGCCGCGGCGGCCCCGAGGGGAGAACTTTTGCCGCCGAGGACGGTGATTTGCCCCATGGTGTCGGTGGTATAGGTAATGCCTTTTTCTGAAAAATTGATCGCCGCCAACGGATGCTTCAGGTCGATGGCTTTGGGGCTCACTGCCAGGGATACCGCGCGGTCTTTCACTTCGGCCGTGGCGACCAGTTTCAGCACCTTGCCTTGCTGCGCCGCCGCTTCGATATCGGCATAGGTCACGTCGGTAATCCCCTGCACAGGCACGTCGTTGACCCCGAAACTTGTGCCGAAAAGGGTGTTGGCAATCAGGACAATCTTATTCCTGGAATCATAGCCGGCGACGTCCAGCGTGGGGTCGGTCTCGGCGATCCCCATGGCCTGGGCTTCTTTCAGTGCGTCGGCATAGGAGGTTTTTTCAAGATACATTTTGGTCAGAATGAAGTTGGTCGTTCCGTTCAGGATTCCCTCGATGGCGCTGATGCTGGCGCCCACCGTACTGAATTTTCCTGTGTCCAGCGTGGGCAGCGCCGCTCCCACCGCCGCGCTGATGAACAACCGGCTTTTATTGGCGGCGGCCAGCTTGTGCAGCTGATCGAAAAACAGAACAAAGGGCCCCTTGTTGGCGGAAACGATGTCCATGCCTTTTTTGACGGCGGCGGTGATGAAACTGTTGCCGGGTTCGCCGTTCTTCAGGTTGGTGGGAGTTGTTTCGATCAGAATATCGAAAGCGTTGTTGTTGATGGCGTCGACTCCGCTCAGCCCCGGTTGCCCGTAACCCGGGAAGTTTTCCGGCCGTCCGCCCTGCGTGAGGTATGCCAGGAACTCATGAAGAGGCAGAGCGCCGGTTTTGGCGATTACCGCTCCGCCGATGTCGACCACGCCGCCGATTTCGATGTTCAGGCCGTGTTTCGCCCTGATGTCTTCCGTTCTTTCGGCCACCAGTTTCAGAAAGGTCAGGCCCACATTTCCCGCTCCGCATAAGATGATCCGTTTGGTTTTCATTTATTTGTAGCTCCTTGTAATCAGATTTTTGTAGACCGATCCGTCGACAACGGCTTCGATGATCACCGGGCCGGTAGTTCCAAACGCTTTCAGCAGCGACTGCTTCATTTCGCCTTCGTCGCGGGCCTTTAAAATCGGCACCCCTAAAAAGGCCTCGGCGGCGAAGTATTCGCCTTCGTACAGATCCGTACCGTACTGGACGACCTTTTTCCAGTCCTGCTTGACCTCGATCAAACTGAGATTTCGGTCGCACAGCACGATGATGACGACATTGATTCCCAGCCGGCGCGCCGTGAGGAGTTCGCCGCAGTTCATCAAGAAGCCGCCGTCGCCGACGATTCCCACCACGGTGCTTGCCGGGCGGCAAAGCTTGGCGCCGATGGCCGCGGGAATTCCGAAGCCCATCGTCGACCATCCGTTGGTCATGATGAACCGGTTGGGTTCTTCTGACTGCCATAACTGCCCGAGCAGGTGGAGATGGGCGCCGACGTCGCCGGTGATGATACCGTCCTTTGGCAGCGCTTGCTGCAAAACGGCGATCAGATCCGACGGGTTGAAGGAGGCGGTGCGGGGCATCAGGGATTGGAACAGGCGATCCTTGTTGGCTTTGATCCGGTCTAGATCCCAGTCGTAGGCCGGCAGCGTCAAGGAGTTGATATAAGCCAGCATCGCCGCAAGGTCGCCGGTTACTTCGCAGGCAACGTCATACTCGGGGGTAATGTCCGCCGGCTCGCTGTCAAGATGAATCAGCGGGACTTTCGGCATCCAGGACTCATAATTGAATTCGATCGAATCATAGCCGATACCGATGACTAAGTCGGCCTCCCGGTACACAGGCGCGACAAGATCGCTCTGGGCGTGGAAGATAACTCCCGCGTAGCAGGGACTGGACAGGGGGGATGATCCCCTTGGCCATGGGGGTCAGCAAGACCGGGATGTTGTTTTTGTTCACGAATTCGCGGATCTGGGGATGCAGGCCGAGGCGGGCGGCGGTAAGTCCTATGGCCAGGATCGGCTTTTTCGCTGCTTTGATGGCTTTGGCCGCAGCTGCCAGCGCTGAAGGGTCAGGCAATGGTATCGAGCCTCGCTCAAAAGTGTCGATTGCGGCATCGACGCTGTCGCTGTCGATATTTGAAGGCAGTCCGATATGTACAGGCCCGGGCATTTCAGCGGTGGCGATCCGGAATGCGTTTCCGATCGTTTCCTTGAAATTGGTTCCCGACAGCCTGGTGGTCCATTTTGTGATCGGCTGGTACAGCGCCTGATGATCGATGTTCATTTGAATCCTGCGACCCATATCGGCATCCTTTACCTCGGTGGTGAAAGCGATGAGCGGGGACCTGTCCAGAAGGGCGCCGCCGATCCCTGTGGCCAGATTGGTTGCACCCGGGCCGAAGGTGGCGTGGCAGACCCCCGGAATGCCTGTCAGACGGCCGGAAACATCGGCCATCATCCCGGCGCTCTGCTCGTTGGATACCAGGACAAAGTCGATGCCCTCATTCCGCATTGCTTCCATGTAAGGGATGGACGGGCCGCCGGGAATACCGAATACATGCCTTACTCCCAAAGAATGCAGCGATTTTATCAGTTGTTCAGCTAATGTTGCCATAAAGTTCTCCCTTTCGTTTTAAAATCGGGTCGCAATATGCAAGAACAGACGCATTTATAATAAATAGACTATCATAAAAAAAAGGCCGGGTCTACGGCTGATTCGGGGTATCATCGACGTTTGTCATTGTATCCGCGCAAATTTCAGGATATACTTATATCTTGGAACAGTTTAAATCGATTGACAACGGAGGCATGGTAGATGTTTCGTTTTAAACCGCGTGAAAACCGGTTCTTTGAATTGTTTTCCGCAAGTACCCGTTTGGTTAGTCAAGGGGCTAATATTTTGTTGGATGTAATGCGCAATTACACCGATATCGAGCAGAAAATGAAGTGCATTCTTGATGTGGAACGCGAAGCCGATGAAACCAATGACGCGATTATAGACTTGTTGAATCAGACTTTCATCACTCCTCTCGACCGGGAAGACATCTATCAAATAGCGACTATGCTGGACGATGTCGTCGACTTCCTGCAGGGAACGATTGAACGGATTGTGCTCTACCGGACTGGCAGGCCGTCTCCCGGAGCGGCTGAAATGGCCCGGCTGCTGGCCGACTGTACCGGCGAGATTGTAAAAGCGTTTGATCTGCTGAAAAACATCAAAGGCAACCGCGACAAGATCCTGGATCATACCCGCAAGATCGTGGTGCTGGAAGACGAGGGCGACCGGATCTATCGCCAGGAAATCGCCCATCTGTTTAATACTTGCCCCGATCCGGTCCAAATTATCAAATGGAAGGAAGTCCTGGAGCATCTTGAGGGCTCGTTGGACCATTGCGAAAAAATCGCTGATCTGTTGCGGGGCGTGGTAATGAAGTATGCTTGATGTTCTGATTATTGCGGTAGTGGTGCTGGCTTTAGCCTTCGATTATATCAACGGCTTTCACGATACCGCCAACGCCATCGCCACATCGGTTTCCACCCGGGCACTGACGCCGCGGGCAGCGGTCTGGCTTGCGGCCGGTCTCAACTTTGGCGGAGCCATGTACAGTACGGGGGTCGCCAAAACCATCGGCGGCGATATCGTCAGGTCGGCCCAGATGGTCAATGAGGCGACCATCATCGCGGCGATGCTCGGCGCGATAGCCTGGAATCTCATTACCTGGTGGTTCGGCATTCCCAGCAGTTCGTCCCACGCCCTGGTTGGCGGGCTGGTCGGTGCGGTACTTGTGGCTAAAGGTAGCCAAGGCCTGAACCCGGAGGGCATCTTGAAAATTGTCGGCTCGCTGGTGTTTTCACCGGTTGCCGCCATGGCTCTGGGGGTGCTGGTTATGACCGCCCTGTTCTGGGTTGTCAGCAGGATGTCGCCAGCCAAGGTCAACAGTAAATTTCGCCGTTTGCAGATTCTCTCGGCGGCAATGATGTCTTTTTCCCATGGCTCGAACGACGCCCAGAAAGCCATGGGTATCATAACGCTGGCGCTGGTCAGCGCCGGCTACCTGCCCAGCCTGGAAGTGCCCATCTGGGTAAAGCTGGCTGCCGCGATTTCCATGGGTCTTGGTACCGCCGCCGGGGGCTGGCGGATTATCCGGACGATGGGCGGCAAGATTTTTAAACTGGAACCGGTCAGCGGGTTTGCCGCCGACCTGAATTCATCGGCGGTTATCTTCGGTGCGACCCTTATGCATCTGCCTGTCAGCACCACTCATGTAGTTTCCGGTTCGATCATGGGGGTCGGGGCCGCGAAGCGGATCAGCGCTGTGCGCTGGGGAGTGGCCCAGCAGATGTTGGCCGCCTGGATACTGACCATTCCCTGCACCGCCCTGGCCAGTGCCGTTGCCTATAAGGTGATTGCCGTACTGTTTTTGTAGACAGGCTTTTGCGCGCACAGGACCGGATGAGAGCTGAGGCGCGGGCTGCTTTCCGTGGACTGGCAGTCTTGCCGCGATATCGTTTTATTGTGCCGGAGCATAGAATAATTGCCGGCAGAATGTATACAATGGTGTAATGAGAGCCGCGCCCGATATTTTTTCAAGCTGGAGGCAAGTAATATGGCCGACAAGATTACCGTTAGCTTTGCTGACGGTCAGAGCAGGGAATACGACAGCTGCACCGATCTCTTAACCATCAGCCGGGATGTGGCGGCGGATTACCCTGCGCCGATCGTCGCCGCCAAAGTTAATCACGATGTCAAAGACCTGCAGGTCCGGCTTGATGCCGACTGTACGCTGGAATTCCTCGACCTTTCCACCGCCGAAGGGATGATGGTTTACCAGCGCAGTCTGGCATTTGTCATGGTCAGCGCTGCCCATGAACTTTTTCCCGGCGCTGATGCGACGGTGGAGCATTCACTCTCCAGGGGGCTTTACTGCGAGCTGCATCTGGGGCGGGATCTGACCGAGAAGGATGTCCGCGTTCTGCAGGAACGGATGCGCCTGATTATCGAGGAAGACCGGCCCCTGGTCCGCAAGAAAATGCCCAAGGCCCAGGCAATTGAGCTTTTCGCCACTGTCGGCGCGATCGAAAAAGTCAAGCTGCTGAAACAGCTCAAGCTGGAACAGGTCAGCTTGTACTATTGCGGTGACATCTACGACTATTTTTACGGTACGATGGTGCCTCGCACCGGTTATCTTAAAGTTTTTGAGCTGAAGTTTTATCCCCCCGGCTTCATTTTGCGGTCCCCGGAAAAGGAGCGGCCGGAAGAACTGCCGGAATTTGCCGAACAGCCCAAGCTGGCGAAGATATTCCTGGAAGCCGAACAGTGGGGAAAAATATTACGCTGCGGCTATGTCGGCACCCTGAACGAGTACGTCAAAGGCAACAAGATCACCGAGATCATCAGGGTTGCTGAAGCTCTCCATGAAAAAAAACTGGCCCAGATTGCCGACTTCATTTTCGAACACCGCAAGGAGGTTCGGGTCATTCTGATCGCCGGACCGTCCTCGTCAGGCAAGACGACTTTCGCCCAGCGCCTCAATGTGCAGCTGCGGGTCAACGGGGTGCGGCCTGTTCCCATCTCGCTGGACGACTACTTTGTCGACCGTTCCCATACCCCCAGGGACGAAAAAGGCGACTACGACTTTGAGGCCATCGAAGCCATCGACCTGGATTTGTTCAACGAACACCTGCTGCGGCTGCTCAAAGGTGAGCGGGTGAAGATTCCCACCTACAATTTCATGAGCGGGCAGCGGGAATTCCGCGGGCACCGCATCCAGCTGGAACCCGATCAGCCGCTGATCGTCGAAGGAATTCACGGCTTGAACGAACGGTTGACAAGGTCTGTGCCGCGGGATTTCAAGGTGAAAATCTATGTCAGCGCCCTTACCCAGCTTTCCATCGATCATCATAACCGGATTCCAACCACCGATACAAGGCTGATCCGACGGATCGTCAGGGACAGCCAGTTCCGGGCCCATGACGCGCTGCAGACGCTGCAGATCTGGCCCTCGGTCCGCCGGGGCGAGGAGCGGAACATCTTTCCCTTCCAGGAAGACGCCGACGTCATGTTCAATTCGGCGCTGATCTACGAGCTGGGGGTTCTGAAAAACTGTGCCGAACCGCTGCTCGAACAGGTGGGCCGGGACAAACCCCAATACGCCGAGGCCAGACGGTTGCTTAATTTCCTGAACTACTTCCTGCCTATCGCCGACGACGACATTCCTCCCAATTCGATTCTGCGCGAGTTTGTCGGCAAGTCCTGTTTCTACAAATAAAAAGAGCCCCCGGCGGAATTTCATTTCGCCGGGGGCTCATCTTACTTGACTGCCTGTATTTGGCTGATCAGTTCTTTGTATTCAGGATACTTTTCGTACACCGGAGCCACCGCTTTCCGGAAAGGCTCTTTGTCCGGCTTGGAAATGGTGACCCCCTGGGCTGCCAGATCCTTATAAGCCTTTTCGATGGATTCGTTCCAGATTTTTTTGTAGAATACCGCGGCGTCGACCGCAGCCTGACGGACCAATTTCTGATCATCCGGCGACAGGGATTCGAAGACCTTTTTGCTCATGATGATAATTTCCGGCACCATGGAATGCTCGTCTAAAGCGAAAAACTTACAGACTTCGTAGTGTTTCACCGCCAGCAGGCTGGGCGGATTGTTCTCCGCGCCGTCGATCATGCCGGACTGCAGGCCGCTGTAAACTTCGCCGTAACCCATCGGGGTCGCTGAAGCGCCCAGCGCCGAAACCGTGTCCACAAAGATCTTGTTTTGCTGGACTCTTATTTTTTGTCCTTTGGCATCATCGGGAGTGTTGATGGCTCTGCTCTTGGTATAGAAGCTGCGGGCCCCCGCGTCCAGGTAGACTAGGCCGACCAGATTGTTTTTTTCCAGTTCTTTGAACATTTCCTGCCCGATCGGGCCGTCAACCACTTTATACAGGTGCTCTATGTCCCTGAACAGGTAGGGCAGGGAGAGAACCCCCATCTTCGGAACGAATCCGGTCAGAGGCGAAGCATTGACGTGACCGAAGCCAATAGCGCCTGACTGCATCATTTCGGTGGCTTCCTTCTCGCCGCCCAGCTGTCCGCCGGCGATTACCTCCACCTTGATCCGGCCCTTGGTTCTCTCATCCAGCAACCGGCCCATTTCCTTGAGCATCAAGGCTGTGGGATAATCAGGCGGCTGGCTGTCATAGGCCTTGAGCACGACGGGTTTTTGTTCTGCTGCCGGCTGGGAGGAGCCGCAACCGGCGCTCAGCGCGGAAAATAAAAATAGAAGGACCAGGGCATAAAGGGCAAGCTTGTTTTTCGTCATGATAAACCTCCTCATTCTCCAAATGGATTTTGGTTTCTCCCGGACAGAACCCCGATAAACGCAATTCACCCTTTACGTCCGAATGACCCGGGTGTGGCTGCTATTTGAAGTTCTCTGCCTCGATCCCTTTCAGTACGGCAAAGCCTCTTTCGTTGTTTTTCCTGCGCTGCTCGGCAAAACCGTCGCACCAGATGCCGCGGAGCCATTTTTCCGCCATTTCGGCGCCCATGTCGAAGCTGACAATCTTTTCGCCCATCGCCAAAACGTTGGCGTTGTTGATCAGCGAGGTCTTCTCGGCGGTGTAGACGCTTTCACAGGCGACACAATAGATGCCTTTGAATTTGTTGGCAATCAGGCTCACCCCAGCCCCGGTTCCGCAGATGACAATACCCCGGTCAAAATTGCCGGACTGCACTGCCTGGGCCAGGTTGGCTGCAGCTTCAAAATAAAGCAACTGTTCCTGTTCCTGTAGCTGCCCGACATCTTCGATGTTGTAACCTGCAGCAGCCAGGTGTTTTTTGACGGCTTCTTTCAGGCGGAAACCCGAAAAATCCGACGCAATAGCAACCTTCATCATCAAACCTCCAGTTTTTTGATCGCGTTTTCCTGCGCCTGCCTCTAACTTTCCGCCAGATCCTTAGCACAGGGTAAACGTTTTTCCTGAGAAGAAAAAAATATCGTTTTTATCATCAAATATAAATTATCACACTATTGCGTATATGGCAATAGCCGTCAGGAAAAAATCGCGGACAGGTCCTGGAAGGATTGCCGTAGACCTCTGTATTGCAGAGTCTTGACTTGACATTTCCCGGTCCTGATTATAGGATTAACTTGACAGGCTGTCAAAGCCGAGTTGCCCTTTTGTCCCGGGCGGTGATAGGGACAGGATAAGGTAGGTAAACGTTTATCTACCTTATCCTGACAAGCCGGTTCAGTTTGCTGGTTGCTGAGCCGGGGTCGATCAAGAAACAGGCAGGGGAGGCGTGGCTACCATACGCAGCACGTTGAAGGATATAGCGACAAGGGCGGGGGTTTCCATCGTTACCGTCCACAAGGCAATCTACGACAAACCGGGTATCAGTGAAGAGACCCGTCAAAAGGTTCTGCGGATTGTTGCCGAGTTGGATTATTCGGTGAATGCCGTGGCCTCTTCCTTAAAGCGGGATGTCCTCAAAATCGCGGTCATTTTCCCGCTGCTGGAAAATAACCTCAACTATTTTTTTCGCAAGGTGGGGGAAGGGATCGCCGAAGTGGAGCGGGAACTGCTGGATTTCCGGGTTTCGATTCTGAGCTATCCCTGTGATAAAACCTGGCAGAATCAGGTCGAGATTCTCGAAATTATCCTGGCCCGCGAGGATGTCGACGGTGTGGTGATCTACTGCTGGGACGACACCAAACTCAATCCCTACTTTCTTCGACTGCAGGAAAAGGGTATTCCGGTGGTCACCTTTAACTCTGACGCCGTGAATTCCTGCCGGATCGGCTGCGTGACCGCTCCGAACGAGCGCACCGGAAGGCTGGCCGCCGAATTTCTCTGCCAGATTGTCCCGCCTGGTGGCGGGCGCATCATGGTCCTCGGCGGGAACCGGATGATGAAGAACTTGCGCGAAATTACTTTCGGTTTTTTCAGCTATGTGCAAAAACACCGCCCTGATTTGACGGTGATGGAAATCAACGACTTTGGCACCCTTGAGGACTTGTCGGCAGAAATGGAACGTGCCTTTGCCGCTTTTGGCGATCTTTACGGCGTGTACTGCAACAGCGCCCGCAACAGTATCCCGCTGTGCGAGGCGCTGAAAAAGACGGGTCTTGCCGGCAGGATCAAGGCTGTTGCCAGCGACGTTTTCGAAGAGTTGGCGCCGTATCTGGATGAAGGTGTCATTCAGGCGACCATGTGGCAGGATCCCAAATCCCAGTCGAAAAAAGCAGTGGAAATGCTTTATGAATATCTGACCAACCAGAGAACTCCCAGTGACACTTACACGGTGGGGATCGGCATCGTCATGTCCAATAATTTTGTTGACTACCTGTAGTCGAAGCTTCTCGGAGCAGGGAAGTGCGGGTAAAGCAAAACACAGTATTTGGGTAAAGGGGAATAAGGCAATGATCAAATTCAGCACCACCATCACCTGTCAATATGACACTTCTTTTTCTCCCTTCTCTGCTGCCGAATACGACCAGGCACTAGACTGGGTGTATAGCAGCGGTTTCGACGGGGCGGAGCTCTGCATCGCAAACTATGACGGACTTGATGTTAAAAAACTCAAAAAGGATCTGGAGGAGCGGGGGCTCGGCTGTTCCACCATTTCCACCGGACAGGCCCGAACCCTTGAGGACATTTCCCTGATCCACGATGACCCCGGTGCGCAGCAAAAGGCCCAGCGACGCATCTTTGAACATATTGACGCAGCGGCCGTGCTGGGAAGCAAGGTGACCATCGGACTCTTGCGCGGCCTGGGGGAAACCGGTCGCCTGTCCACGCAGACGAAACTGCTGATGAAAAATCTTGAGCCGTGTCTGGAGTACGCCCAAAGCAGGCGGGTCGTACTTCTCCTTGAGGCCATCAATCGCTACGAAACGGCGATAATCAACAGCGCCGAGCAGGCTCTGGCGTTCATCGCCGCCATGGGAGCTCCCGAATGTCTCGGGATTCTCTGGGACGTTTTCCACGCCAATATTGAGGATGATACGTTTGACCAAGCGATTGACAGCATGGGCGACCAGCTGCAGCATGTCCATCTGGCCGACTCGAACCGCGCTTTTCCCGGCTGGGGCCACATCGATTTTGATTCTGTTTATGACCGGCTGAAAGCCGCCGGCTACAGTGAATATCTGTCTTTTGAATGTATAAATCGCCCTTCCGCACAAGTTGTGCGGGAGCAGTCGGCAGGCTTCATTTCCCGTCTGCGGCGGCGGTAACGCCAAAAGGAAACCCTGCACCCCAAAAAAGGGTGCAGGGTTTTTTATGCTTCAGCGAAAACCCCCCGCTATGCGGGGGAGTTCAAAAAAGGCGAAGCCGTTGTGGTAAAGACAAAAAAGCTCTCCTTTGCTTAGAATTGAAGTGATACTGCCTTCAAAACAATGCAAAGGAGAGCGACAGAATGGATGTAAGCCAGGAACATACTAGATGGAACTGCCGATATCATATAGTATGGGCTCCGAAGTTCAGAAGAAAAATCATTTACGGGAAGTACAGAAAAGAAATTGGGGCGATACTCCGAAAACTGTGCCAGTACAAAGGGATAGAAATAGTCGAGGCAAACGCGTGTATAGACCACATACACATATGTCTAAGGATACCGCCTAAGTACAGCGTAGCACAGATTATGGGGTATCTCAAGGGCAAGAGTTCGCTGATGATATTTGAGCAGTTTGGTAATCTCAAATATAAATTCGGCAATCGCCATTTCTGGTGTAAGGGGTACTACGAAAGCAAGGTCGGTATCAACGAAGAAACCATAAAGAAGTATATTCGAGAACAGGAAGATACCGATAAAATACTGGATAACGTGAAAGAACCGGACGATCCCTTTAAGGGATAGCCCGGTAATCAATGCAGAAGACAGTATCACGCATCTTGAGGTGCGGCCGGGAAGATGCCCTTATAGGGCTTGCCCAAACCGCACCTTGAAGGTGCGGTTGTGATTGTTGTGCCGGGGGGTTATTTGCGGTTGGCTTCGAAAAATTTCAGGGCGACGTCAGGGAAAAGGCCGTAGGAGAGAACATCTTCCACCGGGGCGTTCGGATAACCCTTGGCCGCCAGTTCTTCTTTCAATAAAGTCATCTGCGGCGGAATATCGTCGGCGGGGCGGTGGGTGATGGGTTTCTCGTCACCAAGGATCATTTGCCGGAATTCCTCCGAAATCGGGGCCGGGGTGCGGCCGTACTTGCCGCGGACAAGGTCTTTGACTTCCTTGGGGATGACCTGGTAACGGCCCAGCATCACGTTGAAGGCCGAGGTCGAACCGACGATCTGGCTGGTCGGGGTGACCAGCGGTGGCCAGCCAAGTTCGGCCCGCACTTTCGGCATTTCTTCGATAACCTGAGGGTATCTGTCGGCCATGCCCTGTTCCTTCATCTGGTTGAGCATGTTGGAAAGCATGCCGCCAGGCAACTGGAAGGTAAGGACCTTGGTGTCGATATCGATGGCGGTGTTAAGTTTAAAGGTCTCGGCCAGATTCTTCTTGACGCCGCGGAAATAATCGGCGATGGGGTATAGGGATTCTTTTTTGATGCCGGTGTCGCGCTCATGACCCTCCAGGGCCGCGACGAGGGCTTCGGTGGCCGGCTGGGAAGTGCCGAGGGCGAAGGGTGACAGGGCGCAGTCCACAATGTCCGCGCCCGCTTCCATGGCCTTCAGGTAGGTCATCGAGGCCATGCCGGCGGTATAATGGGTATGGATATGAATCGGTACCTTGATTTCAGCTTTGAGGGTTTTGACCAGGTCGTAGGCGACATAAGGCGCGAGCAGGCCGCCCATATCCTTGACACAGATCGAATCGGCGCCGCGCTCAACCAGTTCCTTGGCGAGTTTCAGGAATCCTTCGGCATTATGATACGGGCTGATGGTATAAACGAAGCAGCCCTGTACGTGGGCGCCGGATTCTTTGGCAGCCCGCATGGAAGATTCGAGATTGCGGGGATCATTGAGAGCGTCGAATATCCGCAGGACGCCGACGCCGTTGTCTACAGCCCGCTTGACGAATTCAGTCACCACATCATCGGCATAGTGGTTGTAGCCGAGAACGTTCTGGCCCCGCAGCAGCATCATGATTGGGGTTTTTTTGATGTGTTTCTTAAGGGTGCGCAGCCGCTCCCAGGGATCTTCATTTAAATAACGCAGACAGGCGTCAAACGTGGCGCCGCCCCAGCCTTCCAGTGCCCAGTAACCTACATCGTCGAGCTGCTCCAGTACTGGCAGCATGTCCGAAGTGCGCATACGGGTGGCGGCCAGGGACTGATGACCATCGCGCAGGACTGTCTCGGAAATTTTCAGCGGATTTTTGCTTGACACGGCGAGTCCTCCTCGTAATACAAAATACAGGGATACAAGAATACTGTATACAATCAAAACCATTTTACCGTATTTTCCCCTGCGCCGCAATCTCTTGCCGCAAATTTTCCGATTATTCTTACTTGAGCTTGCGGGCCAGCAGGAGAGCCATCGGGCCTTCCCCGGTCATGGCCGGAAGCTCAACCTCATGGCCGAGCCTTGTCAGCAGGGAATAAACCTGGGGATTCTCCACCGGCGTCTGGCTGGCTGCGGCGTTGCCGTAAGCGTTGACCTGTTCGGTGCCTTCCTGTGGCGACAGGATCCGGCCCGGCCCGCCCACGCAGCCGCCCTTGCAGGCCATGCCTTCGATAAAGTTGGCGGTTATCTCGCCGCGGCTGATCGCCTCCAGGGCTTTCTGGCAGTCGGGAATGCCGTCGACTTTTAGGGCCGAGAAACTTTGAGCCCGAAGGGGTACCAGCTTTTCCAGCGTCGTTTCCACCGCTGCGCTGACACCGCCGGTTCGCCCGTAAACCCGGCCGCCCCAGGAGGCCTGGCTGTTTTCCTCGTCCGGCTGCTCGGCCGGGTCGATTTCCGTCGCCTCAAAGATGGTGGCAAGCTCCTGGAAAGTGAGAACGAAATCCACGGCTCCTTTCAGTTCAGGCAGCAGAGCTTCTGATTTTTTGGCGACGCACGGGCCGATGAATACGACTTTTGCGTCAGGCTGAAGGGTCTTGATGACCCTGGCCGAGGCCACCATAGGTGATACCGACGGCGAAATATGTTCCAAAAGGCGGGGAAACTTGTTTTCGATCAGCTTGATCCAGACCGGACAGCAGCAGCTGGTGATCAGGAAATCGGTTTCGCTTTTGACATAATGGTCGAATTCGAAGGCTTCTTTGATGGTGATAAGGTCGGCGTACAGGGCTGTTTCCACCATCTCTTCAAACCCGAGCTTCAGCAGCGCCGAACGCAGTTTGCCGGCGGTGACGTCCGGGCCGAACTGACCGGCAAAGGCCGGCGCCACCGAGGCGTAGACCGGGTGGGTGCGCTGCCTGAGCAGGTCAATAAGGGGAACGAAGTTGGTTTTGTCGGCCAGGGCGCCAAAGGAGCAGGCCTGGACGCAGTGGCCGTCACCGAGGCATTTGGTGTGATCAATCCGGACTCTGCCCAGCTCGTCGTGGTTGATGGCCGCCACCGGGCAGGCCGCCTCGCAGGCCCGGTCTCCCTCGGGGCAGCGGCCGCAGGCGTCAGGGTCGGCGACCATGACCGGCTCGCTGCCCATGCCCATCAGTGCTTCCTGGTCGTGCTCGCCGATGACGGTGTCGCCGGCGTGGGGTTCAAGGCCCATGGCGATACGAATCTGGTTGGCTACCTGATGACGGGTAGCTTTGTCCTGGAATTCCGCCTGGACCGCCCGGCAAATCTCTTCCCGCCGCTCAAACAACCTGCCCTCCCAGGCCGCTTTGGCCACCTGATAGAGGATACGGGGCCGGATGTTCAGGTTTTTCGGCTGTTCATTCAATCTAAGCACCTCACAGACAATGATGTGTTATATGATTACCTTTGCCGGGCAGGGTGAATTTTCCTGGTTCCGTTGTGTCGATTCGTGTTGCTCTTTTTGGCGGATTTTGTTATTGTACTATTGTGTGTCTAAACCAAGCTATATTTTTAGGGGGAAAACCATGAAAAACACCCGGGAAAACGAGCACTGTCTGAAGAAGGATCTGGGCCTCATTGCCACAACCGCGCTGGTTGTCGGCATGGTCATAGGATCAGGAATATTCATGAAGCCAGGCAAGGTAATCGCCGCTACCGGCGACTCCAGCCTGGGGCTTTTGGCCTGGGGCCTGGGCGGGGTAATCACGCTGGCGGCAGGACTGACCATCGCCGAGCTTGGCGCGCAGATCCCCAAAACCGGCGGACTGTATGCCTATCTTGACGAAGTTTACGGAAAGCTATGGGGCTATCTGTTCGGCTGGATTCAGACCCTGATCTACGGCCCGGCAGTCATCGGGGCGCTGGGGTTATACTTTTCCTCTCTGCTTTTGCCCTTTTTCGGCCTCGCCGAGTCGCTGAAGCTGCCGATAGCCATAGCGTCGGTTGTCTTTTTGGCGGCAGTGAATTCGCTGGGGACAAAATACGGCGGACTGATTCAGTCTGTCGCCACCGCCGGAAAGCTGATACCTATCGCGTTAATCGCTGTGTTTGGTATGCTGAAAGGGAACGGCCAGGTTCTGGGGATGGCCAGCGGCGCAGGCGAGGCCGCCGGTATGGGCGCGGCTATTCTGGCCACGCTCTGGGCCTACGACGGCTGGATCGCGGTGGGATTCGTGGCCGGGGAAATGAAGGATCCGGCCCGCCAGTTGCCGCGGGCCATTGTCATTGGTCTCGGAATTGTAGTTTTGGCCTATATCTCCATCAATATTGCCATTCTTCATATTCTGCCGGCAGACGAGGTCGTCAGCCTCGGCAAGTACGCCGCCGGCACCGTAGCCGGCACGCTGTTCGGCGAGTTTGGCGGGCGCCTGATCAGTGTCGGCATTCTTGTGTCAATTTTTGGCACTCTGAATGGGTTTATTTTGACCAGCCCGCGGGTTCCTTATGCAATGGCCCTTAGGGGGCAGCTGCCCGCATCCAGACTGTTGTCCAGGACGCACGCGGCCTTCGGGACGCCGATCAACGCTACAATTTTGGAACTCGTCGTAATTATCCTGCTGATGACTCTCGGTGATCCCGACCGGCTGACCGACATCGCCATGTTCATTATCTGGGTGTTCTACATCCTGGCCTTCATGGCTGTGTTCACCCTCAGACGGCGTAACCCTGGCGGGAAGAGGGCGTACAGCGTTCCCGGCTATCCGCTTGTGCCGCTGGTGGCTGTCGCCGGTGCGGCTTATATCGTCATCAGCACGCTGATCGGCAATCCGACCGATTCCATATACTCGCTGCTTATTACTGCCGCCGGGATTCCGGTTTACTGGCTGGTAAACCGGGGCACCGACAAGACCGGCGTTTCGGCTGGACTGAAATAATCTGAAGCAAAAATGAAATAGCTAAAAAGACGCAGCGGTTGCGACCGTCGCGTCTTTTTTATGCGTGACATTTGAACTATATTTACTTTGTTCGACAAAACGGGGAGGATATTTGGAATAAATTGTTTAATAAAGACAGATATACTTGATTTTTAGCAGCGGTTTCAGCAATTGGGGAGGAATCGAAATGAATTTTAATATGTCTAGCATCCGCGTACGTCTGCTGGTTGTCATCATAGCACTTATTGTCGTCTCACTGGGAGTGCTGGCGGGGCTGAGTCATTATTTCGCCAAACGGACCTTGACAGCCAGTGTCAATGAAACGGCGATGGCCATTGGTTCCGATTACGCAAATCAGGTTCAGGGGTTCGCCAACGAAATGGTCACAATTATGCAGGATATAGCCAGTATTCCCCAGGTGCGCCACCCTGCTGACAAAAACGAGCTTATCGCCACAATGGACGAGGCGGTCAAACGGACAGGCAAGTTCGATGTTCTCAGCGTGATTGCCCTGGACGGGTCGGCGCAGCGGTCGGATGGCGTGGCCACAAACCTCGGTGACCGGGACTATTTCAAAAAGGTGGTCAGCACCAAGAAACCGTATATCTCCGATCCGCTTGTATCCAGAGCGACAGGCAAGCTGGCCGTTCAGGTCGTTGTGCCGATATTCGACAACGGGGTTTTGGTGGGAGTGCTGAACGCCTCGGTTTCCCTCGACCATCTGCAGGATATAGTTAAAAACATTAAGTTTAAAGCCAGCGGCTACGGAGCCGTCGCCGACGATTCAGGGGTTCTCATCGCCCACGGCCAGAAGCCCGAACTTATCGGCAAGATCAATCTTAAAGAAAAGAAGATAAAACCTGAACTAAACCTTGGGGCTGCCGAAATCGATGACGGGATGCTCAAGGCGTTCAAGGATGCCAGTGAAACCGGCAAACCGGTGCAGGCCACCTATTCCTTTTTGGGCAGCGCGCCGCTGATGAGCGTTTTTCAAGTCATCGAGCTGCCGGGTAATCAGCGCTGGGTGATGATTGTCACTGCTCCTCAGGCTGAGGCGACCAAGGAGGTGGACAGTCTCACCGTCATGTTGGCGGTGGCCACCGTGGCCTGTCTCATTCTCGCTACGTTGGTGGTGGTGGTATTCAGCGCCCGGTTTTCCAAACCGATAGCCAAGATTCGGGACGAAGCCCTGACTTTGGCTGAGGGCGATCTGAGGGGACGGGAGATCGGGGTCCGGTCTGCCGACGAAATTGGCCAGCTTGCCGCGGCATTTGCCAAAATGGCCGGCAACCTGCGTGATCTTGTGGGCAAGGTCCAGGACAAGGCCGGGACGGTTGCCGAGTCCAGTCAGCTGCTGACCGCCAACGCTCATCAGTCGGCCAATGCATCCAATCAGGTGGCTGGGTCCATTATCCAGATCGCTCAGGGATCGGATAAGCAGGCAGAAGCGGTCAATAATGTCACTGTCGTCGCTGAAGGGATGACTGCAAGTATCGGGCAAATCGCGGCTACAAGCAAGCAGATAGCCCAAATCGCCGCAGACACCCTGCACCGGACCGAACAGGGCCGCGAGGCCATCGATAAGGCCACCGAGCAGATAAAAATTATCGGTGAAGGGGCCGCAGGGGTCCAAAAAACCATCGATCAGCTGGGTCAAGGTTCGCAGGAGATCCGGGAGATTGTCGAGATGATTTCCTCGATCGCCGGTCAGACAAATCTGCTGGCGCTGAATGCCGCGATTGAAGCGGCCCGGGCTGGCGAAGCGGGTCGCGGTTTTGCCGTGGTAGCCGAAGAAGTCCGCAAGCTGGCGGAAGAATCGAACCAGGCGGCCCAGAAGATCGCCGGCCTTATCCAGCGGAATGAGAACGACATGAATCAGGCGGTCTCTGTTACCAAGGCCAGTACCGAAGGGGTCAAGACAGGGATTGCGGTGGTGGAATCGGCGGGGGGGACTTTCCGGACAATCGCCGAGGCCGTAGAACGGCTTTCCACCCAGATAAGCGGTGTCACCGAAGCCATCGAGCAGATTTCCCGGGGCAGCACAGACCTTGTGGCGTCGGTGCAGTCTATCGACAGGATAAGCAGGGAAAACGCCGCCGAGGCGCAAAGCGTTTCGGCAGCAACAGAAGAACAGTCCGCATCGATGCAGGAGATCGCCGCTTCCAGTCAGGCTTTGTCCCGGACATCGGAGGAACTGCAGGAAGCTGTCGCCAACTTTAAAGTGTAAACAAGCTAAGAACCCCGCCGGAGGCGGGGTTCTTAGCTTGTGGAGAAACCAATTTTTCAGGCCGTTCAGAAATCCCCAGATGCGCGACGGCGCTTAGAAATGCGGCCTGCCCTTTACGGGTGCAAAGCAGATGGGGGTTTATCAACGGCCTGGAACCCCGCCGGTGGCGGGGTTCTTTCTACTTATTCACAAGATGGCAGGCGACATAATGGTTGTCGTGGCCTATGAATAGCGGGTTTTCGACCGAGCATCTGTCGAAGGCGTAGCGGCAGCGGGTGTGGAATTTGCAGCCGCCGGGCGGGCTCAGGGGGCTGGGGACGTCGCCTTCAAGGATGATACGCTGGCGCGAGGTTTCCACCGCCGGGTCGGGGATGGGAATCGCCGACAGCAGCGCCTGGGTATAAGGATGCTGGGGATTGGCGTACAGTTCGGCGCAAGGCGCCAGTTCCACCAGCGACCCGAGATACATTACCGCCACCCGGTGGCTGATGTGTTTGATCATCGACAGGTCGTGGGCGATAAACAGATAGGTCAGGCCAAAGTCTTGCTGCAGCTGTTGCAGCAGGTTGACCACCTGGGCCTGAATGGAGACATCCAGAGCCGATATCGGTTCGTCGCAGACAATGAATTCGGGGTCTACCGCCAGAGCCCGGGCGATGCCGACCCGCTGGCGCTGTCCGCCGCTGAATTCGTGGGGAAAACGGCCGGCGTGCTCGGGGTTGAGGCCGACTTGGGCGAGCAGACGGTAGATTCTGTCCTGTCGCTCGCTGCCGCCGGCCAGGCGGTGAATGTCCAGCGGTTCGCCGACAATGTCCCCCACTGTCATCCGGGGATTGAGGGAGGCGTAAGGATCCTGAAAGATCATCTGGATTTTTCGGCGGTACTGCCCGGCGAAGGGGCCATCCAGAGCCTCATGGACGTTTTGGCCGCGAAACAGCACTTGTCCCGCCGTGGGAGCGTATAGTCCCACCAGCGTGCGGCCGACGGTGGATTTTCCGCAGCCGGTTTCTCCGACCAGTCCAAGGGTTTCGCCCGACTGGACAGTGAAGCTGACGTCTTCCACCGCTTTCAGAATATCCAGCGGAGCGCCAAGGAGCTTCCGGCGGGTGACGAAGTATTTGCTCAGATGTTCGACGCTGATCAAGGGTTCGCTCATACCGGATCACCTTCCTTGCGGCTGCGGCTCGGCAGGGAGTGGGGGCAAGCCTCGTGCTCCAGCCAGCAGCGGCTGAGGTGCCCGGCGGACGGGGCGAACAACGGCGGGGCCTGTTCGCATAGTTTCATGGCATAGCGGCAGCGCGGCCGGAAGGCGCACCCGGTCGGCGGTGACAGCAGATCAGGCGGCTGGCCCTCGATGGAGTCCAGATGGGTCCGGGCCGCGTCGAGGCGTGGCACCGAATCCAGCAGGCCGAGGGTATAGGGGTGGCGCGGGCCGCTGAAAAGTTCGGAAACCTTGGCGGTTTCGACGATTTGGCCGGCGTACATAACCACAACTCTGCTGCACAGTCCGGCGATTACCCCGAGGTCGTGGGAAATCAGGATAATCGAGGTATCCAGTTCGCGGTTGAGCTTTTGCATCAGTTCGATGATCTGGGCCTGGACGGTGACATCCAGGGCGGTGGTGGGCTCGTCGGCGATAAGGATTTGCGGATCCAGCGCCAGGGCCATGGCGATCATCACCCGCTGGCGCATACCGCCGCTGAGCTGGTGGGGATATTGTCTCATCCTGGTTTCCGGGGCAGGGATTCCCACCAGTTTGAGCATCTGGAGAGCCCGTTCGGCCGCGGCGCTCTTCGAGAGTTTTTGGTGGGTCAAAAAGCACTCGGTCAGCTGGGAGCCGATGGTAATCACCGGGTTAAGGGAGGTCATCGGATCTTGAAAGATCATACTGATGGCGTTGCCACGGATGCGCCGCAACTGGGTTTCGTCCATTTTGGTGATATCACTGCCGCTGAAGAGGATCCGGCCGCCGGCGATTTCGCCTGGCGGGGAAGGGATTAGGCCCATGACGGCGTTGGCGGTGACGCTTTTACCGCAGCCTGATTCGCCGACGATGCCGAGGATCTCGCCTTTGTCCAGGTGGAAGCTGACATCCTTGACGGCCTGGACGGTGCCGGCGTAGGTATGAAATAAAACGGTGAGATTTTCTACAGATAATACCGGTTCCATGTTGTATTCCACCTCCTATTTGCGCATCCGCGGGTCGAGGGCGTCGCGCAGCCCGTCGCCAAGGAAATTGAAGGACAGCATCGTGAAGCTGATGGCCAGGGCCGGAAAGAGCAACTGATAGGGATAGGACCGGAGGCCGGCAACGCTTTCCGACGCCAGCACGCCCCAACTGGCCATCGGGGCCGAAACCCCAAGACCGATGAAGCTGAGGAAGGCCTCGGTGAAGATGGCTTCCGGTATGGACAAGGTGAGGGTGACAATGATCGGCCCCATGGCGTTGGGGACAAGGTGCCGCAGAATGATCCGACCAGAGCCGGCGCCGATAAGCCGTGCCGCCAGGATGTATTCCTGTTCCCGCAGGGAAAGAACCTGGCCCCTGACAATCTGGGCCATCCGCAGCCAGTACACAAGGCCGAGGGCAATGAAGATATTGGTCAGTCCCGGCTTGAGCACGACCATGAGCAAAATAACGTACAGTAGCAGCGGGATGCCATACAGGATATCGACAATGCGCATCATCACCGCGCCGGTCCGTCCGCCGAAATAACCGGCAGCGCCGCCGTAGATGACGCCGATGGAGAGGTTAATCAGGCTGGCGACGACACCGATGGACAGGGAGATCCGCGCGCCGTAGAGTATCCGGGTAAATAGATCCCGGCCGAGGTTGTCGGTGCCGAACCAGTGCGCCGCGGAAGGCGGCAGGTTGGCGTCGGCCAGCACCTGATCGGAGTAGGAATAAGGGGAAAACAGCGGGCCGATGAGGGCCAGCAGGGCGATCAGGCTGATGACCACAAGCCCGGCCATGGCCAGTTTGTTTTGTTTGAGCCGCCGCCAGGCGTCCTGCCAGTAGGTTGTGGCCGGGCGGTCCATGGTCTGGGCGGCAAGGAGGGAGGGGGCGACGCGTTCGAAATCAAGGGAGGTTGCCATCACTCTTTCCCCTTTCCGCTGAGGTTGATTCGCGGGTCCAGCCAGGCGTAGGCGATGTCCACAAGAAAGTTCAGAAAAACCAGCATGGCGCTATAGAATACGGTAACCCCCAGGATGACGGTGTAATCGCGGTTGTAGATGCTGGTGACGAAGTGACGCCCCAGGCCGGGTATGGCGAAGATGGTTTCAATAACGAAGCTGCCGGTGAAAATAGCTGCAATCAGCGGGCCGAGATAGGTCACCACAGGCATCATGGCGTTTTTCAAAGCATGACGGTAGATGACCGCGTAGCCGGGCAGGCCTTTGGCCCGGGCTGTGCGGATGTAATCCTGGCTCATTACTTCCAGCATGCTGGAGCGCATCAGGCGGGCGACAAAAGCGGTGGGGAAAGCAGCCAGGGCCAGCGCCGGCAGAACGGCGTATTCCGGTCCGCCCCACATGGCGGCGGGAAACAGTTCGAGTTTCAGGGCGAAAACATAGATAAACAGCGTGGCCAGGATGAAGTTGGGTACCGAAATGCCGATGGTGGCGCCGAACATCGCCAGATAGTCCGGCCAGCGGTTTTGCCTGAGGGCGGCGATGATGCCTGCCGGTATCCCCAAGATGATGGCGATCGCCACCGCCATGGTGCCGAGTTCGGCTGAGACCGGAAAGCTTTCGGCGATAATGTCGTTGACGGTGCGCGACTCGTATTTGAAAGACGGGCCGAAGTCGCCTCTGACGACGTTGCCTAGGTAGTCGGTGTACTGTTTCCAGAGGGGGTCATTCAGGTGATAACGTTCATTGATGTTCTTCAGTACCGATTCCGGCAGATTCTTTTCTGAAGTGAAAGGGCCGCCGGGGACGGCGTGCATCAGCACGAAGGTGGCGGTGGTGATAACCAGCAGCACCACCAGCATCGACAGAAACCGGTTAAGGGTGTAGCGCAGCAAGGCAGTATTCCTCCCAACCCATTCGTTGACAAAAGACTTTGTTCTATTATATCAAAAATTATGTTGAGTACCAAATCGCCGGAGGATGACAGCTCCGGTAATGGAGGAAGCCAGCGCCCCTTTCGAGGTGCTGGCTTCAATGCCGTTCCGGCGCCGGTTTCAGTCGGGGAAATTCGGTATAGAGACTGGGGTGTACTACTCAAGATAGGCTTCTTTGAAATAGAAATGGCCGAGGACCGAGCGGGTGTAGCCTTTTACGCTGGGTCTGGCGAGGACGGCGTTGGTGTAGAAATAGACGGGAAGGATTACGGCGTCATCCATCAGGAGCTTCTCGGCGTCGTGCATGGCCTGCATCCGGGCCGCCTGATCGCTATTGGTTTTGGCCAGCCGCACCAGCCGGTCGTAGGCCGGATTTTTGTACTGGGCGTCATTGTTGCCGCCGTCGGAGACAAATAGGTCAATGAAGGTCATTGGATCGGCATAATCGCCTGTCCAGCCATGGCGGGCGATCTGGTAGTCGCCCTTGCTGCGGGTATTGAGGAAGACTTTCCACTCCTGGTTGGTGAGAGTGACCGCTACGCCCAGATTCTTTTTCCACATCTCCTGGACGGCTTCAGCGATGGCCTTGTGGCCTTCGCTGGTGTTGTAGATCAGCGTGATCGGCGGCAGACCCGCGCCGCCGGGATAACCGGCCTCAGCCAGCAGCTTTTTTGCTGTTGCGATGTCGTTGTCTTTGAAGAAGTCGCCGCCAGTTGCGCGAAAATCGCCGCCGGACTTGGCGTCAGGGAGGCCGTAGGGAACCCAGGCCAGGGCGACTTTCTGCTCGGCCTTGGCGACATTTTTGATGATGGCCTCGCGGTCGATGGCCAGGATAAGAGCCTGGCGCACTTTGACATTGTCCAGCGGGGGCTTGGTGACGTTGAAACAGTAAAAATAGGTGGCCAGCAGGGGATATATTTTTAGTTTTCCTTCCTTCAGCAAACGGGGAATTTCGGCTGTTGGCGGATTGCCGCCCATATCGATCTGATTGTTTTCAAACATCGTCAGCTCGGTGTTGGCGTTGTCGGTGAGAAAAAATTCCAACTTGGCCATCTTTACTTTGGCGGCGTCCCAGTAAAATTCGTTTTTGGCAAACTCGATTTTGCTGTTGTGGACCCAACTGACGATTTTGAAGGGGCCGTTGCCGATGAGGGTTTTGGGGTCGGCGGCCCATTTGTCATTGGCTTGGGCAGTGGCTTTATGTACCGGATAGTAGGTCTGGAACGCGGTCAGCGCCAGAAAATAGGCTGTCGGTTCTTCCAGGGTCACTTCCAGGGTCTGCGCGTTTACTGCTCTGACCCCGACGGCTGCGGCGCCCGCTTGCCCTTTGTTGTAAGCTTCGCCATTTTTCAGATAAAAAAGCTGGTAGGCGTATTTGCTGCCAAGCTCGGGACTGAGCGCCGTTTTCCAGGCGTACTCGAAATCCTCGGCTGTTACCGGATCGCCGTTGGACCATTTGGCGTCAGACCGGAGGAAAAAGGTGTAACGGAGGCCGTCGGACGAAATTTCCCACCGCTCAGCTGCTGCCGGAACAGGCTGGTCTTTGTCGTTGACAGTGGTCAGGCCTTCGAAGATCTGGGCTTCGACATTGGCTTCAGGGCTGCCGGTAGATTTGCGCGGATCGAGGGTTTCCGGTTCAGTGCCCACCGAGTAGCGCAGATGTTTGACCGCGGGTTTGCCGCCGCAGCCGGCCAGGCTTACGGTCGCGATTACCACGATCAGCAAGGCGATCAACGGTTTGTAGCGCGTAATAATTCCTCCCTCCGGGCGTTTTCCGGTATTATTCTATTAATTTGACCGTTTCCCTCCTTATTATGACGAAATCTCCCCGGAACGGGGAGATTTCTAAACTTGTTAAGAGACCGATTACTCAGGCCGTTCAGAAATCCCCAGATGCACGACGGCCCCACTGACCCAGCAGCGACGCGTACTGGGAAGTACGCTAGCAATGGGTCAGTGGGGCCAACAAAGCAGATGGGGGTTTATCAACGGCCTGCGAAATCTCCCTGGAACGGGGAGCTTTCTAAACTTTTATATTATGGTGGCGTTGGCCACTCGATTGCGTCCTTGATTCTTGGCCTGATAGAGTGCCTCGTCGGCCGATGCCACGAATCTGGCGACATCGGGCGGAGGAAGACCCAAAGCCGGATCGTGGGTGGTGACACCCAGACTTGCCGTTATCCTGGCGGTAAGGGTGCCGGAATTGTCGGGGAAATGGCTGACTTCGACGACCTGACGGATTTTCTCAGCCAGCGCCACAGCCTCGGTGTTGCTGCATTCCGGCAGGATAATCGAGAACTCCTCGCCGCCGTAGCGGGCCGGAAAGTCGATGCCGCGTACTGCCTGCTGCAGGATTTTGCCCAACTGGGCCAGCAGTTTGTCGCCGGTGGGATGGCCGTAGGTGTCGTTGTAGGTTTTGAATTTGTCCAGGTCAAGCATGATCAGGCTGAGCGGGCGTTTCAGGGTTGTGGCCCGCCGCAGTTCGGTGTTCAGGAACATATCAAAGTTCCGCCGGTTGGCAAGGCCGGTCAGTCCGTCAGACAGGGCCATCGCCTTGACCTGATTGTACAGATGGGCATTTTCCAGGCCGAGGGCGATCTGTTGGGCCATCAGGCCGGCAAAGGAGGTACGTTCCAGGCGTTCGGGGTTGATAAACCGCCGCCAGCTGAGGACAATGATTCCCAGAAGACGGGTGTTAACCTGGAGGGGTATAACCATGAGAGGACCGCTGGCCCGTTCGCCGCATATCTCACGAAAGGGGGCAAATTGTTCGGCCGGGGTTACCAGGGGGGCGGCTTCAGCCAGTAATTCCGTCAACCGCGCGTAGTGAGTTTCGAAGCCGAGGGGCCGGGGCGTCAGACCGACGGAGGTTTTGTAGGAAAGGGTTTTGTTTTCCTGGTCGGTAACCCAAAAACCTACGGCGATATCTGCCTGTAAGGCCCGGGCAACGTGGGCGGTACACTGCTCCATGATTGTGTCTGTATCGATGGTGGCGGCGGACGCTTGGGCGATCTGATACAAAAACTGTTCCTCGTCAAGGCGCATTTTGGTCTGCTCGTATAACAGCGCGCTGGCAACCGCCGCTCCGGCGTGATAACCGAGCGCTTTGAGGAGCAGGGCGTCCCGTTTGCCGAACATGCCCTTTTCGTTGGAGTAAGCTTCCATTACCCCGATAATCTCCTGGTCGTTGACCAGCGGGGCGCAGATGATGGAGCGGATGTTGGAGAAGATCAGCTGAGGACGGTAAAGTTCCGGATGAAGGCTGAGATCGTCGATATAAAGGGCGTTTTTGGCGGCGCACACCTGTCCGGCGAGGCTGTTCTCCAGCGGGATGAAATCGGGTGGCGCGCTGAAACCGTAGGTAGCGGCGACCTGCAAGGTGGAAAGATCCTTGGAGAACAGGGCGATGGCACTCTGGCGGGTGTGCATCATATCGGCCACCATAAATGTTGGTAATTGCCGCCACGTTTACAACCACTCTATCCGGGTGCTGCCGTCCCGGTCGACGTGGACTTTTTTGATGAAGCTCAGCACCAACCGGCGTCTGTCTGTGGCGTCAGCCAGCGTCCATAGGCGGCGAAAGTCATTGAGTTGTTCGATGAGTTCTTCCTCGCCCGGCGTATGGTCAACCGGAACTGTGGCGATTGGTTGACGGTTCTCCAGTTGGTCCTCTAACTGCTGTCTTTTTGTTTGGAGTTCTTTCAGTCGATCACGGAATTCCTCAAGGGTGATGGCGTCCTGCTCGAAGGCATGCTGCCATTTTGTGATCCGGCGCCTGGTTTCTTCCAGCTCGGCCCGGATATACCGACTGGACGTTGCCGGGCCCTGCGCCTCAAGCTTTCTCCTCGCTTCTTCCCGGACTTCCTGGCGGAGCCGGACTGGGTCGGGACTGTAGGTGAGAATCGCATCAACAACTTTTTTCTCAAGTTTCACGGCGTTCTGGTACTTTGACGGGCAGTTGTCGTCGGCGATCATGTGCCTGGCCCGTCGGTCCACCGAATAGCATACATAGAATAGACGCTGCACTCCGTTTCGCGTTCCGGCCGACTTGAACCGCAGGCGGGCGCCGCATTCAGCGCAGTAGGTAACGCCGCGCAACAGGCCGAGGCCTTCGTGCATTTCAAGCGGGCGGAATCGCTTCCGGTTGCATTCGATAAGCTTCTGAGCCTGACGGAATTCAAGTTCGGGGATGATCGGGTCATGCCGGCCCTGGTACAGGGTATCCCGATGCCGGATGTATCCGGCGTAAACGGGATTGCGCAGTATCCGCCGGACGGTCATGACATACCAGAACGGTTTTTCGCCGGGGCTCGGGACGCCGAGCCGGGTTAGCTCAGCGGCGATGGATTGGTAACCCCGGTCGCCTTTGAGATACTCGCTGTAGATGAAACGGACCACTGCCGCTTCGACCGGATTGATTTCCAGTTTTTTGGCGGCCGGGTTGTTCCGGTAGCCGAACAGGGGGGGGCCTCCGTAGTAGCGGCCCTGTTTTGCCGCTTCCTCCTTGCCCATTTTGGTGCGTTCGATGATGGTTTCCCGTTCGAGCTGGGCAAACACGGCCATAATTCCGGTCATCGCCCGGCCCATGGCTGTTGAGGTATCGATGTTCTCGGTCACACTGGCAAACTCGATGCCGTTGGCCAGAAAAACATCCTCGATGAGATACATGACATGCTGCTGACGGCGGCTGAGCCTGTCGAGCTTCCAGACCAGAACAGCGTCGAATTTTTTTCCCAGGGCGTCGGCGATAAGACGCTGCATTTCCGGCCGGTTCAGGTCTTTGCCGCTATAGCCGTCGTCGGTGTAATAGTCGTAGACCTGCCAGCCCTTAGCTTCGCAGTAGGCCAAATTGCGCGACTTCTGGGCAGGGATGGATAAATTCTGTTCAGCTTGTTCCTCTGTGGAAACGCGAAGAAGAATGGCGGCTTTCATGTTCTTCCTCCAACTTTTGCGGCGTTCTTTCCTGGGTTCATCTACACATATATTCACGCCACTGAGAACGATGCATAGTTTTAGCCCGGCGACGGATGGAGCAAAAATAATAAAACACGGTCTCCTGTTTGGAGCCGTGTCGCAAGGCGTGATATAAATAAATAAAAGGACGGTGGGACTAAAGTCCTGCCCGAAAATGGGACCGCCGCAAGGGCAGACAAAAATGGCAAAAAGTGGTATATTGAAATTAATCTCCAATTAATAATTGAAAATTCCCCAAAAGAATGGTAGTATGAATACGAACATACGTTTGGTTTGCGGGGGAATGAAAATGGACGACGACGGACCGATTTTGACAAACAACGAAAAGTTGCCGCTGATCGCCATGATGATTCTGGAAAGAATCAACGTTTCGACGCAAGAGAATCAATAATGCTGGCTAAAGCCTTCCGGCTCGTTTCCGGGAGGCTTTTATATTTTGCGATGATGTCATCCTCATCCCAAATCCGGTATTCGATGCCTGACTCCGTAGATCTTGCCGATTTGATGTATTCCATTGCCATCTTGGTTTGCTGATCCGCCGCAAGGGACTGGTATACCTCGGCGGCTTTTCTGTTTTGGGGCGACAGGTCGGCCTTGCCGTAAAAGGCAACCAGTCGTTTTGCCAAGTCAGTGGCCGCCTTCTGGTACGTTTCGTCATCCGAAAAGAATTCGGCCATCGACATGCCAACCGCCTGGCAGATTCGTTGCAACAAATCCAGGGAAGGATTTGTTGTGCCATTTTCGATCTTATAGATCTGGGATGGAACAACATTCACTTTCTCGGCCAGGGCCTTTCCGGAAATATGTTTGTTTTCGCGGACCTGTTTTAAACGAGCCCCTATATCCAAAGCCCTTTCTTCCTCTCTGTGAATTATATTCACATTAAAAATAACATAAATCCTTGAAAAACGATAGTGTGAAAATAAAGAACATTAAAAGATTGACAATGTGATTTTAAGGAACTATAATAAGTTCGAGAGGTGTGAAAATGAGGAGCGTTGGAGAAAGAATAAGATTCGTCAGAAGAACCAGAGAGCCTATGATTACCCAGCAGGAACTGGCGGAAAAGGCCGCTGTGGACCGCTCCCTAATCGCCAAGCTCGAAGGGGGCGTTTCCGACGGATCGCTGCAAACCCTGCGAAAAATAGCCGCCGCGCTGGGAATATCCCTGGCTGAACTGCTGGAGGAGCCGACGCCATACGGTGAGCGCAACGATCGGCCCGAAAGTGGACAAGCTGCGCTGCATAGGATGTAGCAGGAGGGGATGATGGTGGAACTGAGTGAGGAAGCTGAACGGAACGCTATCAGGATTATGATCGAAATCTTGCTGAAAAACATCGCCCCAAAGGATGATGACGGCAACGCCGGCTGATTCCAGCCCCCGACAGGGTGGACAAGCCTGTGAATCCTCTTGGCAGGGAAAGGGAGTGAGAATATGGCGAAGAGAGAGGCCGTTGACCTGGATTATCTGCCCCGCGAAATCCTTTTTAACCTGGCTGACCGATATAAAGCACTGTATTTGGCAACTAACTGCGACGGGGTGTTGGACAAGGCCAAAACCATGGAAGCGATGGCCTTGAAAAGAGGGGTAGGCAGCCCATGACCGGAGGACAGTGGGAAAAACTGCAGGCCTGGCAACAGGCAGGACCGGGCCGGAGGGTAGTGGTCGAACTGGACTGCCGCATTCCCCTGTTTTCTCCCTACGAGTCGATACCAATCGAGACCATCATCGCCACAGCTTGGCAGGACGGAGTCGCATCCGTGCCGATCATAGCCGAAGATATCGACCGGATTGACGATCGACTGCGGGAGAAGGCGGCGGAGGCCGCCAGGGCGGCGATGAAAAACAGTGCCAGGCTGCTGACCAGACTCGGCGCCAAAAAGTGAGGGCGGCGAAATGATATGGGATCTGCGGATACCTGAGCATTATTTCCTCTGCCTGGCGGGGGCGGCTTACAGTGAAGACCGGGTGGAAGAACATGACGGGAGCGACTGGCGAGCCAGTCGGCCGATATTTACAGGCTGTGCCGGGAGAAAGGCGATACGTGAGGTGAGGAGTATGACGACCTATTATTGCCCTAACTGCGGAAAAATCTATTATTCTTCCTGCGGCGGGGGAGAGTGGGCCTGCGAGGCCTGCGACGCACAACTGGCGGTGCAGGAGGAAAAGTCATGATGCCGGAGGATGAGAAGCTCCAAAGCGGAGAGAAAGGGGCGGTAAGGATGACGGGACAAGATATGCAACGGGTCAAACAATTTTTGTATTCCATCAGGACAACGGAGTTCGCTATAGCCAATCTTGAGCGGGCGATACTGGATATCGACACCCGGCGCCAGTCGCCGCCGGACTGGACACGCCACCCGGAGGCGGTGAGGGTCAGCGGCGGAAAAAATGAGCCGGTACTGGAAGCCTGGGTCGAGTTTCTTGACACTTATGACGCCAGACGGTCTTTCCTTGAGGATTCGCTGGCGCAACAACGACGGAAAGTTGAGCAGTACAATGATACCCTGGCGTTGATGGCGGAGGAACCGAACTGGGGCTGCCTGGGAGCGCAGATCGTCGAGTACAAGTTCCGGCGGCGGGTCAAGCCCGATTCGGCTGTTTATGCCCTGCATCTCTTCTGCGGGCGGGAGACTTTCTACCGGGGACTGAAAAAGGCGCTGCGGTTCTTCTGTGAGGCCCTGCCTGACCGATTTGGGTAAACGCATAGGTTCTTCACTGGGCTTATGATGCCTGCGGCTATATCGGCGGAAAGACAGCGGACCTTGGCGGGAAACCCAAAACGCAGGCAGGCTGCTTATCAGTAAACAAGGGATGACCTTATGCTTGGTCATCCCTTGTTTACTTTTCCCGCGGGCGTTAATCTACGCTGACATTTACCCAGTCATCGTTTGTGAACTTTACCGGCGAAATGGTGCTGAACCACTGGAAGAAGTCCGCTTTTTCGTCGCCTGTCAGCAGGGTGGGCTGATAGTCGTTGTATTCAGCGACCGACGACAGGCGGGCCGGTAAAACGCGGACGGCTATGGACGGGACAGTGCCCGGCGTTATCCTGAGCTGGAGCAGCATCGTGCGCTTGTCATAGGGGTCAGCGTTGCCACCAAAGGCGAAGTTGCCCAGGCTGTAAGCCACAGGATGCCCTTTGTAGAATTCGATGCCTTGCAGGACATGGGGATGATGGCCAATCACGGCATCCGCTCCCTGATCGATGGCGTAATGGGCCAGTTCACGCTGGTCGACGTCAGGGAAATAGCTGCCTTCGACGCCCCAGTGGAACGAAACGACTACAACCCGGCCTTCGGACTTCAAGGCGCCGATGGCGGCGGCGAGGTTCCGCTTGGTGTCGAAATCGGCGTAAAAACCGAGATAACCGGCAAGCCCGACCGGGATGTCTCGTAGCGTCGTTCTGAGAAGATGCTGTTGGCCGAAATACAGAATATTTTCCCGGGCAAGGGCGGCAAGGGTATCGTCGAAGCCTTCCTGGCCGTAGTCGTAGGTGTGATTGTTCGCGAGATTAACTGCCTCGATACCGGAAACAGACAGCATCAGGGCGTAGACGGGCGGACCGCGGAAGGCGAAGGTTTTCGGCTGGCGGACCCCATGGGCGGTCAGCGTACCTTCCAGGTTGACGACGGTGAGGTCGTCGGCGTAGAAAATCGGACTGACGCTGCGAAACACATAGGAAAGATCACCCTGATGGGCGTCGACCACCGCCGGCAAGGTCCCCTCGTAGCCGAAATGTTCGTCGCTCCCGAGGGTGCAGTCACCGGCGAAGGTGAGTACGATACCGGCAGGCACGGCGTATGCTGCAGGCATTAGTGTGAAGAAAAGGGCGAATAATAGGATGATGCGCATGTTGTCCTTCCGGTTGTGAGAAGTCTGGTACCGGCGTTAGTATGCCAGGCGGCAGACCTTGTTCATGCAACCGAAAGAACGGATTTTAAATAAAATCTTTTAATACAAGACCGGTCGTGATTTTGGACCATTATGCGTCCTGATAGCTATACAGGGGGCCACTGACCCAAGGCTCTTTGTTCAGATTCTTTGGGGGTGAGAATGGCGTGTCTGGCTGGGAAAGAATCCGGCTGAAACGCCAAGGAATCATGAAGGGTTGTTTATGCTTCCTTTTTCATTGCATTGTCATCACTTCGCGCTACCGGCCCTAAGCCCTTCGAGGGGGTGCGGAAGGACAATCTTGCCAAAAAATAACATTGTTTTTCAAGGCGTTTTAAGGTAAAATATAGATGTGAAATTTTTCACAAGCGATAAGGGAGAGGGTATGTATGACCCGTATATCGATCTGTGTCGGCAGCGCCTGTCATTTGCGAGGGGCGCATGACGTGCTTTATGCGTTCAGTGGGCTGATGGAAAAATACCGCATAACCGGAGAGATCGATCTGGAGGGGAACTTTTGCCAGGGTCGGTGCACTGAAGGTGTGGTAGTAAAAATCAACGACGAGATCATCACCGGGGTATCGAAAGAGAATGTTTTCGCTATTTTTAGTGAAAAGGTGCTGGGGGGTGACCGCGAATGAGGACAATCACAACATTGAAGGCCAACTGCCAGGACTGTCACCGCTGTATGCGCTCGTGCCCGGTGAAGGCGATCGGCATTGACCAGGGTCAGGCCCATGTCATTGATGATAAATGCGTTATGTGCGGCCGGTGTGTGGTGGAATGCCCGCAGCAGGCCAAACAGGTTGAAGATCAGACTGCCACGGTGAAGGCGGCTATCGCCGCCGGAAGGGATGTTGCCTTGAGTCTGGCGCCTTCGTTTATCGCGTCCTTTGCCGAGGTCGATCCTGAGCGGCTGTGGCAGAGTCTGGCCGGTTTGGGCTTCCGGATCATCGAGGAGACTGCTGTGGGGGCCGAAGCGATTTCCCGGGTTTACGCCGAGCTGCTGCAAACCACCGGCAAGCCGGTAATTTCTGCTTGCTGTCCGGTGATTGTAAGTACGGTGAAGAAGTACTATCCGCAGCTGGTGGATTATCTGGCGCCGGTGATTTCGCCGATGCAGGCCCACGCCCGGATGCTGAAGGAGCGTTTCGGTGCAGGGACCATGGTTGTCTTTGCCGGGCCCTGTATTGCCAAGATCTCCGAGCGGGACGAGGCTTTCAGTCAGGTCGACGCGGTGATCACGTTCGAAAAACTGAAGCTCTGGCTGGCAGAGGCGGGGGATCAGCCGGGCGGACCGGCCGTGCCGGCCGGGGTGCGGGCGACGGACGGAGCGCGGCATTATCCTGTGGCTGGCGGGATACTAAAGTCTTTCACCCGCAGCGAATATACCGCCACCGATATCATCGCCGTCGACGGGCTGGACAAGTGTATGCGGGTTTTGGACTCGTTGGCGCGGGGCGAGATCTCTCCCCGGTTTGTGGAAGCGCTGGCCTGCAGCGGCGGCTGCATCGACGGCCCGGCCAGCGGCACCGACCGGTGTTCCCCTGCCAAAAGGATGAAGGTACTGGAGTTTGCCGCAGGCGGAGTGGTTCCGTCGCGGGAGACGCTGCCTGTGACGATTGATCTGCACCGGGAGCATGTCGCCGACCCGGTCCGCGAGTATCTGCCTTCGGAGGATGAGATCCGCAGGGTGCTGGAGCAGACCGGAAAGCTTAGCAAACAGGACGAGAAAAATTGCGGCGCCTGCGGCTTCAATTCCTGCCGGGAAAAGGCTGTCGCCGTGTGTCAGGGTTTGACGACAATCGATACTTGCGTGCCGTATATGCGCTCGAAAGCCGAGTCTTTCGCCAACATCATCGTCGACAACTCGCTGAACGCTATCATCGTGGTCAATGCCAAGATGGTAATCGCCGAATTCAACCCTGCCGCAGAGCGGATGTTCGACCGGAAAGCCGAGATGGTGAAGGGCCGGATGCTGTTTGATATTATGGATTGCGGCGGTATTGCCGCTGCGGCCAAATCAGGCGAGAAGGTCGTCAGCCGGCGGGTGGAGCTGGCCGCCGGCGGCGTGGTGACCAACCAGATGATCATCCCTGTGCCGGCTCACGACCTGATCATCATCGTAATGACCGATATCACCAACCAGGAAAATCACACCCGGGAACTGGACCGGATGAAATTCCAGACGGTGGAGAAGGCGTCCGAGATTATCAACAGGCAGATGCAGGTCGCCCAGGAAATCGCAGGCCTGCTTGGCGAGACAACGGCCGAAACCAAGGTCGCCCTGCTCGAACTGGTCGGCCTCCTCAAGGCGAAGGGGGAAAACTGATGGGTACGCTGCACGCAGAGGTGGCTGTGGCCCAGTTGTCCAAAGCCGGCGAGGAGTTGTGCGGCGACAAGGTGGAGGTGACCAGGGCTGAGGACAAGACCACAGTCGTTCTTTCCGACGGCCTGGGCAGCGGGGTGAAAGCCAACATCCTCGCGACTCTTACGACGAAGATAGCGTCTTCGATGCTCAAACGCCGCATCCCTCTGGAGGAAGTGGTGAATACCATCAGCCAGACGCTGCCGGTATGCCGGGAAAGGAAAATTGCCTATTCTACTTTTCATATCGTGAAACTGCGTCCTGATGGGGAGACCACGGTGGTGGAGTATGACAGTCCGGCGTCTTTTCTGCTAAGAGGCGGCCAGGTGGTTCCTTTTCCCACCCACGAGAAGGTGATCGCCGGCAAAACGGTAAATGAAGGGTATCTGGTCCTGCAGGAAAATGACTTCCTTGTCGCTGTCAGTGATGGAGTGATCCATTCAGGCATCGGCGGGCTGTTAAAACTGGGCTGGAACTGGCAGGGAATAGCAAGTGAGCTTGCGGCATATTCGGCCGAATGCAGCGCCCGGGACGTGGCCCAGGGGATTTTGAACTGCTGCAACGGTTATTACCTCGGCCAGCCGGGCGACGATTCCACGGTGGTAGTCATAAAGCTCCGACGGCCCCGGCAACTGACCTTGCTTACCGGCCCGCCTTCCGACGTTTCTCTGGATGAAAAAGTTGTGCGGCGGTTTATGCTGGCTCCGGGCATGAAGGTGGTAGCCGGCGGAACGACCGCCAACCTGGTGGGCCGGATTACCGGCAACTCGGTAGCGGTCGACTTGTCCTACCATGATCCGGAGGTGCCGCCGACGGCCCGGATTGAAGGAGTCGACCTGGTCACCGAAGGGGTACTGACTCTGACTGCCGCCATCGACCGTTTCGACAATCACCGCCGGCTGAATGACCCGTCCTTCCGCGACGGGGCGACGCTGCTGGCCCGCCTGATGCTTGAAGCGGACAAGATCAATATTCTTGCCGGTACGGCCGTCAATCCCGCTCACCAGAACCCAAACTTTCCGGCCCGGATCAGCATCAAGAATCAGGTGCTGGAACGGCTGCGGGGGAAGCTGGAATCGATCGGCAAGCAGGTTAAACTGGAATGGTTCTGACATAGCGAGGCTGGCCCGAAATTTGCGGGTTGGCCTTTTTGCTGCAGGGCAGGATAAATTCCTTTTGACGCGGAATCCTCTTTGAAGGAAGCCCTGCAAAGAGGTGCAGATGATGATAAAGAGAATTGTTAATTATTTCCGGCAGCGACACGGCGTCGACAACGCGGCCCGCCGGTTTTTGCGCTATATTGGGCCAGGCATACTGGTCACCGTCGGTTTTATCGATCCCGGGAACTGGGCGACCAATATGGCCGCCGGCGCCGGTTACGGCTACACTCTGCTGTGGATGGTGACGCTGTCTACCATTATGCTGATTATCCTTCAGCACAATGTGGCCCATCTGGGGATCGCGACGGGGCTGTGCCTGTCGGAGGCCGCCACCGTGCACCTGAGGCCGTGGGTATCGCGAACCGTGCTGCTGTCCGCGGTGGCGGCGTCGGTGGCTACTGCCATGGCTGAAATCCTCGGCGGTGCGATCGCCATCAATATGCTGTTTCATGTGCCGCTGAAGATCGCCTCTATCGGTACGGCCGGTCTGTGCGGCTGGCTGTTGTGGTCCAATTCTTACCGCAAGCTGGAAAAAATCATCATTGGCTTTGTATCGATTATCGGCCTGGCCTTTTTGTATGAGCTGTGCCTTGTGCCGGTGGACTGGACACAGGCGGCGGCCGGCTGGGTGATTCCGGTGATGCCGGAGGGCTCGATTCTGGTGGTTATGGGTGTTTTAGGGGCGGTGGTGATGCCCCACAACCTGTTTTTGCATTCCGAGATCATTCAGAGCCGCCAGTGGAATCTGGAAAATGAAGAACTAATTGAAAAACAGCTGAAGTATGAGTTTTTGGACACGCTGCTGTCCATGGGGATCGGCTGGGCGATCAACAGTGCGATGATTCTGGTTGCCGCGGCCGTGTTTTTCACCAACCAGGTGCCGGTGGAGGAACTGCAGCAGGCTCAGGAAATGCTCAAGCCGCTGGTGGGGGCGGGCGCGGCGCTGATCTTTGCGGTGGCGCTGCTCTTCGCCGGGATTTCCTCGACAATCACCGCCGGGATGGCTGGGGGCAGCATCTTCGCCGGGTTGTACAGTGAACCTTATGATATAAAGGACCGGCATTCATGGCTGGGGGTGTTGGTTACCTATGGGCTGGCGGTGGTTGTGCTGCTTTTTGTCGACAATCCCTTCCAGGGCCTGCTGTATTCTCAGATCGCCCTCAGCATCCAGCTGCCGTGGACGATATTCCTCCAGATATATCTGACGTCTTCCGGCAAGGTGATGGGGAAATACGCCAATACCCGGCTGCAGAAGGTGCTGCTGGGCCTTGTCGGGTTGGCTGTGACAGTGCTCAATATCATGCTGCTGAAAGAAATGCTGTCCTGAGCGGGAGAAGGGAGCGACCATGAGCAGGGAGCAGGAGTATTTTGACCGGCTGGCCACCGACTGGGATGACCTTCGGGTCGCCGACCCGGAAAAAATCCGGCGCCTTATGAGCAGGACCGGGCTGCGGCCAGGCGACCGGGTTCTTGATGCCGGCTGCGGCACCGGAATTCTGGTTCCCTATATAAGAAAGGCAGTCGGCGGAGCGGGGCAGATAACCGCGGTAGATTTTTCCGCCAGCATGATCGCGCTGGCGGCAGCGAAGTACAAAGACGAACCGGGGGTCAGATTCCTGACCGCCGATATCATGGACTTTCAGCCTGACACGGGCTTTGATGCGATCATCTGTTTCAATTTCTTTCCCCATGTGGCTGACAAGCCGGCTTTTCTGGCCAGAATGCGGGGCATGCTCGCCGCTGGCGGCGGCCTTGTCATTATGCACGACATTTCCCGTGACAGCGTCAATGGAGTCCATGCCGGTGCCGACGCGGTGAAGGATGACCGCCTGCCGCCGGGGGAAGGCACGGCCGGGATGCTCGCCGCCGCAGGCTTTAGGGTCGGCGAGGTTGTTGACAATGACGAGCTGTATTTTGTGAAAGGGTGCAAAAGTTGATAGGAATGTTTGAGGGGCGACGAAGGCGCAGCATAAATGCTGCGCCTTTTACTTTTGTGATACGGAAGATTGATGCCTGGAGAAAAGCAGACAGCGGCGGGAGTTAGCTTTGAAATTCCCGTTGCAGCAAAAGACCGAGGTATTGGTCGAATATCTCCAGACTTCTTACCGTGCTGGCTTTCGGATGTTTATGAATGATTTTATAACACACGCGGTCGGGCGGAGGCTCCGCAAGGCGAAAGATGCTGTAATTGCCTTTGGTCAGGGCAACTTTGGCCACCGAAAGAGGTACAAGGGCCCATTGCCGGACATCATGGAGAAAAGACAAAATCAGTTGAGCGGTATCCAGGTGAACCCGTCCGGAACAGGCCGGGTCCCATTGCTGATCATGCCATATTTGGTAGCTTGGGCCCCAATTGACGTATAGTTCGAAGTTGGGGTCCAGCTCCTGAGGGGAGATGAGACCGGTCTGCGGGCGGGTCGGTGAAGCGGTGCGGAAACCGACAATCGGTTCCGTGTAACACTTTTTGACAGCAACATTGGGATGAGTTCTTTCCAGTAGGGTGAAAGCAACGTCAAGCTGCCGCCGGTCGATCAGGTCATACATCTCCGGTGAGTGAGCGGTGACTATTTTCAGAGTGATTTGCGGCTGGTGGTTGTTGATAGCCTGGTACAGCCCGGGAAAGATGACGTAATTGATGCTGTCAAGGGTACCGATCGACAAAGAAAGCTTGAGACCATCGATGGGCAGGTTCTGGGTTTCGCGCCATAGAGCACCCCAGCGTTCCGCCAGGTCGACAAATGCCTCTCCGGCCGGTGTCAGGCGAATGGCTTTGGCCCCTTTACCCCGCTCGATCAAAACAGCGCCTACTTCCTGTTCCAGCACTTTCAGCCGTTTACTGACGGTTGATTGGGCCAGATTGAGCTGCCGGGCGGCTTTACTGATATTTTCGGTCCGGACGACAGCCAGAAAGGCTTCGATTCCAAGATTATACATGGTTGCATCCCTCCATCAATTATCGAAAATGGTGATAATTATTCATCGAATGTATTCATTTTACTTCATAATAATATTGCTATAAAATTTACACTAGACGGACAATTTTGTCAATTGCCTAAATAATAAGGAGTGATTTTCATGGCTAATGTGGGATTTCGTATTTACAGCAAGATCGAAAGGCCGAAGGGTGAATTGGTGAAAGGATTCGCCGGGATTCCGGTGGCCAACATCGCCGACAATATGAACCGGATGTCGTGTATCGACGCCAAAATCAGGCCGATGAACAGTGTGCCGCTTCTGGGCACGGCCTTCACCGTCAAGACCAGACCCGGCGATAATCTGCTGCTGCACAAAGCTATCGATATGGCGGCTCCCGGCGATGTCATCGTTGTTGACGGACAGGGCGATACGGTGAATTCGCTGATCGGGGAATTGATGATCAGCTGGGCGGTCGAA
>JARLHY010000163.1 GCA_031292015.1 Negativicutes bacterium
AGACTCTTTCCCAGCAACGCTTTCACCAGCAGGGACAGCTGGTTCGACGGCGATACCGGCCAGGAATGGTTCGGTGAGTCGGTGGACTTGGCCAGGGAAGAAATCATGGCCAAGCTGGAAGCCTGGATCAAGACGGTGTAATCCAAAGGGGGATGCCGCCGCCGGTATCCCTCTGATAGTCATTGTAGTCCGGCCTTATGAAACCGCTATCTTTTTCAGTCGGTCCAGTATGTCCATTACCTTGGACGAATCTGCGGCAATGCCTGGCAAGAGATTTTGCGCTCCACTCAGGTCATTGCTCTGATATTTCCGGATCGCTTCGGCGCACCGCCGATGGAAGGCGGCATGCACCTCATCCAGTTCGCTGAATGCTCTCTCTCGCCCGAACGTCTCTTTACCAACAGTGTCATACCATTTCCCCAGACGGCAGGCATGATGATTTTCAACATTGGCGGCGTCCAGTTTCATCAGGCCGCGCAACATATAGTGGATTCTTGCTTTCCAAATCAGATGGTCGGTTTTGGCCAGATCCAGTATTTCCGGCGGTGAAAAGCGCAGCTTCATTCCGCTGACTTCTGTCCGGACTTTGTTGGCTCCCATCAAAACCCCTAAGACAGCTTGATTGGTTACCTGAACCCGTTCGCTCAGGAGCTCTGCCTGTGAGGTCAAGTCGCGGATTGTGGCGCTTATCTCCTGGAATGTTGCCGACTGTTCCTGGGCTATCGGCGCCAGATTCTGCACCGAAGTGCCTATCTGCCCGAATACTTCGGTCAACTGCTTTACGCTCCCGAGGGACAACCCCACAGCTTTCGCGTTGTTGGCGGAGGAGATCTCCATCTCTTTAAACGAACTGTTTATCTTTTCCACGCCCTGCCTGATCTCGGTGAGATGGGCCGTAATTTGGCCGACCGACTGACTGGATTGATCGGCCAGTTTTCGCACCTCGTCAGCCACGACGGCAAAGCCCCTGCCGTGCTCACCGGCTCTGGCCGCCTCGATTGCCGCGTTCAGCGCCAGCAGGTTGGTCTGAGCGGCAATCCCTTTGATAACAGCCACCAGTTCGTCGATTTTCGCCGTCGAATCATACAGCAGAGCTACTTTGTCAGTGACGGCCGCCAGCTGTCTGTTGGCCCTGTCGCTCTCTGCCGAAACAGTGGTAAACCCTTGATCGACTTGCTGCATGGAGTCCTGTCCCACCTGGGTCTGCTCGGACGCCTGGCTGGCTGAGCCGGCCAGGTCGTTTACCGACTGGGTCAGCTGAGAAACCGCCGCCGAAATCTGCTCGGTGCTGCGAGCCTGGATCTCATAGAGCTCAGCCAACTCGTTCAATCCGTCGCCGCCGGCAACACCGTTCTGCACCATAGCATTAAGCTCCATCGACATGTGGCTGAATTGTTTCGAGTAAGCTCCTGCCAGCGAGGCAAGCGACACGGCAACAGGCGAAAGCGGATGACCTTCCGGCAGTTTAACCTCGATGAAGGTGTCTCCATCTTTGAGATTCTCAATCGCCCTTACAATACTTCTTACAGCGTCTTCGAGGTCAGAAACAGCATTCTTCTCGTGTTTCACGCCCCACAACATAATCAATTCCCTCTTTCTGCTAGTTCTATTATATTTAAGCTGAATTCATGTAGAATTTTGACATTTTTCTTGCTTTTTTGTAATTTTTTGGCGTTAATCATAAGATTAGAGAAACAAACCTGATTCCCTCTTTCCCCATGGTGCTAACTATATTTTATTTTATAATGCTAAAGTATTTATTAATATCCAGTAAATTTTACGTTAACAAAATATCGCCCTGCAAAATAAACCCAGCAAGGAACATCGGCAGCATAGTGATATTTACCAGCGAAGACCAGGCCGGCTAACAAACAAGGCAGCCATAAAAAAGGATACCGATGACGGTATCCTTCAGTGTGATGTCAAATTCTTTTCCTAATTAAATGTCTCTTCCTTGTCCGCCGGAATCCAGCTGACTGTATACTCGGTGTTTTCACCCAGCCCCCGGACGGCAGGCGCGTCAGCCTGCCAGCGGCCTGCCAGCCCAAGTTCCCGCACCGCCAGCTCGAAGTGACACATGGCGATACCCATGTCCACCCGCTGCAGGTCTGCGAGCCGCAGCAGCCGGAAGATCAGGCTGCCTTTGCCGTAACCCTTGGTCCTCGCCAGATAGAAGTGCCATCCGGCCTTGTTCCGGACAATTCGCCAAGGTTGTTTATTCGAGGCCGAGGGCGCCCACCTGACCATTTCCAGCGGCCCTGCATAAACACCGGCGTCGGCGGGAGCAATCGGCTGACCGAAGATTTCATCGAAGAACAACTGGTCCGACGAATACCGCGCGGCGGCTCCGGCCCGCCGGCGAATCCGGTCCCCGTCCAACGCGCCGTCAGCGATATGGCCGATTGCCGTCACTGCTGGCACCACTTCCTCCCTGGCCGCGGAAATCTTCCTGGCAAAACTGCTTTTCGTGAAGCTCCCCCCGAGCCAGCAGGTTCCCAGCCCGATACCTGTGGCGAAAAGAATCGCCCGTTCCATCAGGTAACCGAAGTCCTCCAAATTTCCCGGCCCCGGTGGTGCCGCCCCGACGATAAATCCGGTCGCTCCGCGGATGAATCCGTAGGTGCCCAGTCCTTTGAGCGCCTGCCGGTCGTGTTCGGTTGCGGCGACCAGCGCGAACCGGGCCTTCGTGCCCAGGGGCCCGGTTTCGTTTCCGGCCAGAAATTCGGTGAGCTTTCGCTGCTTGTCTTCTTTAATGGGCTGATCCAGATAGGTCCGGCACGAAAACCGTTTTCTGATTACCTCAGTGATGGATTCATCCACGACCAGTCACCACCCTGTGTCTTTTTCCGGGTTCAGCAGCCTTTCTCCAGAGCCCAGGCGGCCATTTTTCTCACGTTTTCATGGGGATCTTCCAGGGCTGCACCAAATATCTCCCGATACTTCGGCGCAGCTTCATTGGCCATCGCCCTGATGACGTTGCATCGCCACTGCCAGGCCGCATCCTCGCCAATATACCAGAAGCGCGGCTGGATTTTCGCCCGGTATGTTTCCTCATCCATGGAAACCAGGTTTTCCAATACGATCAATTCCGGTAGCGGGAAAGGTTCAGGGAAATACTCCTCGTTTCCCTGCCAGGTTCCGGCGTTGGCCGGACAGACGTTCTGACAAAGATCACAGCCGTACAGCCAGGTTCCCATCTGATCCCGCAGCTCTTTTGCCGGGAATGAGCCTGGCGAGAAGGAGAGATAGGCGATGCACCTTGTGGCATCCATCGTCAGGGGCGCCGACAGGGCCCCCGTCGGACAGGCTTTGACACACTTTTCGCAGCCTTCCGGGCAGCTGAATCTGGCGCTGTCGATTGGTTGCTCATATTCCAGCTCCTTATCGACCACCCAGGTGTCAAACCAGTTCCACGACCCGCGCGCGGTATACACGAAATTGTTGTTGCGGAATTTTCCCAGTCCCGCCCTGACGGCCGACCACCGGGCCGACACGGCGTTGGGCGCCGTCCGCATACCCATTTCCTGGAGGAAATGTTCGAACGTGATGCTGCCGTCGTACTCCCGGGAATGGCTCAGTCTGCCGTCAACCAGATAGACTTTGCCGATCAACCGGTCCAGTCCGTCAGGAATCTTGTATTTATCATACCTGCGCAGGCCGACGATAATCGATTTTGCCCAGCCGATCCCTTCTTTGGGCGCAGCCAGCCGCCTGAGGCGGTCGTAAAACGGGCCGGAATGGGGAAAAAGCCTGCTTCGCCTGTCCAGTTGAGCCAGAAACTCGCCGAAATCAGCAGCTTCAATGATCCCGCACCCATCGTATCCGCATTCCTTGGCTTTGGCCTTGATCCTGTCTTCCATCTCTCCCATCCGGATACCCCCCCTTTCGTTTATGCCTGAACAGCTTCACCGTCAACCCGGCTCTGTGGTCCTGCTTTTAAACGGCTTCGCCGCAATCCCGGTTTTTCCTTCCATAAAATTACAATTAATTAATGAAGCGAACGCGGTTAGTCTGTACCTCCCATCCAGCACATAAAAATAGATATATCAGTAACTACTGGGGGGGAGATCAAATGAGCTACCAGTTTTGCAATCTTATTTTTGAAGGAGGAGGCGTTAAAGGCATTGCCTATGCCGGAGCCCTGGAAGTCCTCAAATGAGGAGACCTCCGGTTTGACGCTGGCCTCCGCTGCGCCCAACTGGCTAGATATCTACGGAAAATATGATCAACCCGTCTCTCGCCTGAAACCCGAGATGACTCCAAAAACCCATCCCCTCTTCATTGTCGGTCAAAATGAACAAATTACACCTTCTGATCCCTTCGGCCTGCAGCCCGGCAAGGCAGCGCTCCACAAGGCTTTTGCCGATTCCCTTGCCCCGATATGGTCCGCTCACCGCCAAATGATGCAGATAGCCCCGTCTCCTGTCATGGCCTCCGAGTACCGCACCGACGACCCCGCCATTCGCCGTCGCGACATAGCTCAATCCGCTGTTCCGGTCCAGATATGCAGCGATATTTTCCCGGGAATCGGCGTCGCTCAAGCTCACTCCCGACGCGGCTGTCCAAAGTTCTATAAGCTGTTCATAATCTTCAATATTCATCATCCGGATAGTCGTTTCCGCCCCCAAACAACCTCGCCTCCTCACAATATTTGTCCTTTTTAAATGTAATAACTATAATAATATTTATAATTATTATTATAGTTATTACATTTTTTTAATAAAACTGTTTTCAGCTTCCGTTCTTACGGCAGCTTGATGCCTGGCAGTTTTCCGGGAATTTTTTCAGTAAGTGACTGCTTGAGGTTATCGATGACAGTGTCGACTGTCCCCAGTTTGACCCGGACGTTGCTGCCGTCCATGACAGCGTCTGCTTTGAGCTGCCGGCCGGCGACATCGACCACGATATTGCTGAAGCTAAGCCGGCCGCCGGCTTTACGAAATTGTCCGGTCATCGAACCAAATGAAACTCCGGACACAGTCCCGGCGCCCAGCCGGAAATTCCCGGCGGCGTAGGCGTTGTCAAAATTGCCGGTTCCGTCGACATCGGCGTTAAAATCGGCTGTTGCCTGCACGGCTTGTTCGGTAATCAGCGCGGTATCCATGCGAGTGCCGCTGAACGCCATTTTGTAGCGAAGAGTCCCGGGAATCACAGTTCCTGTTCCACCGATCGTGCCGCCATAAACATTGCCGTTTAAGCTGTCGATAGTCAGCACCTTCTCGGAGTAGCGAAAACTGCTCGTCGCCCCGCTGAACGGCAGGTCGGCGAACGTTCCCTGGGGTATCTGGGCACTGCCCTTAATGAGCGGTTTGCCGGCGGTTCCCCCGACATCCAGATTAACTGCCGCGACGCCTTTCAGCGGAAGATTGGCGTTGACAGCGGCAGGATCAAAAGCTGTCGAACCGACCGCCAGGTTCAGCTGGGTTTCGGGGTCAGCCAGAATAACGTGGCCTTTTGCGGTCAGTTTTTGGTTCGCCAGAGCTGCTGTAGTATCTTCGATATTTAGTTTGGGATATTCGGCAAAACTGATTTTCCCGGCAATATTATCGAATTTGCGGTTGCCCTCCGGTGTTGTCACATCAACGCTGCCGTTGGTTATGACCACTTGCCCGCGAAAAGCCAGTTGTTCATCTTCCGGCTTGGACCCCGCCTGTGTTTCCTTCACGTCGGTGGTCTTTTTTACCAAATCCTCTATATTCCAGTGGTCATTCTTGTCTTGAATCAACACTGCCTTGGGCTCACTGACGGCAACAGAGCGCACAACGTTCAGGCCGAAATTTCCCCTGATCAGGTCGCTGAAATCATAATTGATCACAACTTCCCCGCAGCTGAGTACCGGCTTGTTCTGAAGATCGGTGACACTGATCCGGGAAACGGTAACCTTGCCAAGAACAGAAAAACCGACGTCTCCGACCTCGACCTTACCGTTTATTGCCTGATTGATTCGGGCCACCACACTATTTTTCACTCCGGCCGCCACCTTGGGACCGTTGATGAGCAACAAAACCCCAAACAGTATAACCAACCCCAGCAATCCGGCGCCGATCATTTTCCCCCGTTTGGACAACACGCAACCCTCCCCCTACCTATTTTTCCCTCTTGTCCTCATTCTGCGTTCGCGCCGGGATACCCTCTTCGCCCTATAAGGAGGCATAGAAAGAGGACGCCTTTGTCTGCCTGGCGCCCTCTCAAGGCTTCTTTCACCGGAGCCGCATTCGCCCTTTTACGGCCTATTCCCTGGCGGTTCGTTCCGTGCGGACCATGGTTATAAAAACTTCGACGATTTCCGGATCGAATTGCCGTCCCTTTTCCGCCTCCAGCACCGCGAGGGTGGACTCGATATTCCGTTTGCCCTTGATCGAGCGGCCGGCGGTTATGGCTTCAAAGGCGTCGACCACGGCGATAATTCTCGAACCTGCCGGAATCTCCCGGCCGGACAGTCCGCCAGGATAGCCCCGGCCGTCAAAACGTTCGTGGTGATGCCGTACAATTACGGCTTCTTCCCTGAACAGCTCCATGCCGCTGAGAATATCGGCGCCCACACAGGCGTGGGTCTGAATCTTTTCCAGCTCGTCCGCCGTCAGCTCCTCGGCCTTGCCGAGGATCTCCGTCGGAATAATGATCTTGCCGATGTCGTGCAAGAGGGCCGCCTTGCTGACAGTGCCTATCTCGGCCTCAGACAATCCCAGGGCTTCAGCCAGTTCCTGCGCCAAGTGGCTGACGACTTCCGAGTGACCGTGGCTGTAGGGGTCCTTGATTTCAAACATATTTACAAGAATCTTAATCATCTGGACATATTCGCTTTCCCGCTGCCGGGTGCGCCGCACTCTCTCCGAGGCATCCAGCAGAAACTCGGTGCTGTAGCCGCCGGGAAGTCCGGTCAGCGGTATAACGAAACGGTCGGCATAACACTGTTTCCCGCAGTATTCCCGCTTCTCTTCCCTCCGGATCGGAAGCACCGTCGCCGGCACGCCGCCGTCTTGGCCGCCGCTCTCCAGCCCAAAAATTTCAAACAGCTCGACGGCGGCGCAGATTTCCACCACCCGGTTCTTCTTCAGCACGGCAATGCCGCCGGGAATCTGCCGCCAGGCCTGCCGGTAAACAGTCAGTTTCTCCTTCAGGACCGACGCCTCGTATTTGAGATAGGTCGCGTAGGCTATCACTAAAAGAAGCAGCCCCAGGTGGGTGATATAACCGGTGCTGCTCAAAGCTTCGCCGTACGCCGGTGAAGCAAGATAATCGTTAAGCACCAGCGTAATAGCCAGAACCACGCCAAAAGCTACCAGCAAGTGCCTGCCGTGTCCGTTCATCTCTGCAACTCCCCACTGTATCCTCCTATACCATGTTATGTTTACTAGGCAGTAAGTGTGCCCTGCCGCTGCCGGCGGCCATGATCTATCGGAGCAGCGACGCGCAAAAAAAAAAAGCGAGGCTATCGCCCCGTTTTCTCTGCCATTAATTCTGGCTTATGATTTGTCTATAACATCGTTACGCTGTTTTCGGACCCGCTCTGTCAAGACTGTCAGCACCTTGCTGATAGGTCCACTTATCCGCAAAACGGCCTGCTCGTCCAAGGCGGTCTCTTCCCTGTTGATGATCGCGAACCGCCCCACAGCCAGCGGAATTTCGGCCGCAGGATACACCGTCAGGCTGGTGCCGATCACCAGGGCAAAATCACTGCGGAAGGCTTCCTCCCTGGCTGTCGCGAAATCGTCGGCCATCGGATCTCCGAACAAGACAACGTTTGGCCTGAGGACCTTTCGACAACAGGGAGACAACGGCAATTTTTTCTCCCGTAGTTTTTCCCGCAGCAGCAGATAAGGATATTCAGTCCTGCAAGCCATACAGCGACAGCCCCGCAGGTTGCCGTGAACCTCAAACACCCGCTTGGAGCCTGCTTTTTGGTGTAAACCGTCGATGTTCTGGGTGACTACCGCCCGGATGATCCTGAGCCGGGCCAGTTCGACCAGCGCCAAATGACCGCTGTTCGGTTCCCTGTCAGCCAGCACGTTGTCCATTTCCCGGTAGTAGCGGTAAAACAGTTCCGGATCGGACCGCAGCGTACCAATCGACAACAGGCCGGGATCAATCCGTTCCCATAGCCCATCGCCCTTGCTCCGAAAATCGGGAATGCCGCTGTCGGTGGAAATCCCCGCCCCGGTAAAAGCCATTACGTAATTTGACGAACATAACATCCGGGCCAGTTGGTCGATCGGCTCGGTCATAGCGGATCACCTGCTTTTGAAAACATCCGGCCAGCCGGGAATCTTCCCTTCGGCTGACGGGTACCCTATCAGCAGCGGGCCAGGACTGCCTGAGCCGGCTGCCGCCTTATTTCTGACTGGCCATCTTTGCAGCCAGGTAGATAGCCTCCAGCATACTGCGGCTGTCGGCTGTGCCTTTGCCGGCTTTGCCGAATACGGTGCCATGGTCCACCGATGTGCGGATGAACGGAAGTCCCACCGTTACGTTGACCCCTTCTTCGAAGCCAAGTACTTTAAGGGGAATGTGCCCTTGGTCATGGTACATGACCACGACGATATCGAAATGGTTTTTCACCGCCGCCCGGTAAAAAACAGTGTCAGGAGCTACCGGGCCGGTGACATTGTAACCCAGCTTCTTGGCCTCCTCCACCGCCGGAACGATCTCGTCCATATCTTCGTTGCCGAACAGGCCGCCCTCGCCGGAATGAGGATTGAGTCCCGCCACCGCGATGCGAGGCGGCACGAACCCTAACTGACGGGCCGCGTGGTCGGCAAGAGTGATAACCCGCAGCACTCTTTCTTTCTTGATCAGATCACAGGCCTTGCGGAGCGAAACATGGGTAGTGACGTGAATGACCCTGAGCGGTCCCCCGGTCAGCATCATGGCGTAATCCTTGGTATTGGACAAAGCCCCCAGGATTTCGGTGTGCCCCGGGTAGTGATAGCCGGCGGCGTTGAGAGCCTCCTTGTGCAGCGGTCCGGTGGCGATGGCGTCAATCTCCTTGTTCATCGCCAGCTCTACCCCTTTGGCCACATATTCATAGGCCGCTTTGCCGGCGCGGGCATCAATCGTGGCGAAAGGCAGATCCACAGGCAGATTCTTGAGATCCAGCACCTCCGCCTCGCCCGGCATGAACTTCGCTTCGCTGACTTTCTCGATCGAATGGAATTTCAGCGGTATCTTCACAATCCCCGCCGCCCGTTCCATAATGCCCCGGTCGCCAATGACCAAGGGACGGCAGACCTCATATACGCCTTTATCCTCCAGTGCCTTGACGACGATTTCCGGCCCTGCGCCGGTGGCGTCTCCGATGGTGATGCCGATAATTGGCTTCATCTCAACAACTCCTCTTGCAATAATATTCTCTGCTTGGTATATAATTCGCCCTGGCTTGTCTCCTTCCTTTTTATGCCGCTATCGCACCCTGCAGGCAAGTCTGCTATAATTTGGATATAAGATACCCAGGGAAGGAACCTGTTTATTATGAACTATTTCGCCATCGGCGATACCCATCTGTCAGGGCAGCCTCCGGCCAAACCCATGTCGGTCTTCGGCGGGCACTGGCTCGGGCACTGGGAGAAGATCAAAACCGACTGGCTGTCCCGGGTCGGCCCCGAAGACGCCGTCCTCTTAGCCGGGGATATTTCCTGGGCTATGAAGCTTGAGGCGGCCCTGCCGGACCTGGAGGAAATCATGGCCCTGCCCGGCCAAAAGATTATCATCCGGGGCAATCATGACTACTGGTGGCAGACGGTAGGCAAAATGACCGCCGCAGTCGGCGGCCGCCTGACCTTCCTTCACAACAGTTTTACCGCGGCAGGTGATTTCGCCGTCTGTGGCAGCAGAGGCTGGCTGTGTCCCGACGACCCCTGCTTTGGCGAAACCGATGTTCCGATTTATACACGGGAACTCCAAAGAGTCAGAGCCTCTCTCGCCGCCGCGCGGACCGCCGGGCAAAAGCGCATCATCCTGATGCTCCACTACCCGCCGCTGTACCGTCAGCCCAACGGATTTACCGACCTCTTGAGCGAGTTCCAGGTGGAAATCTGCGTTTACGGGCACCTTCACGACGAAGCCGTCAAAACCGCTCCCAGCGGCAAAATCAACGGCACCTCGCTTCATCTGGTATCCTGCGACGCCCTGAATTTCACCCTTGCCCGCATAGCCGGTTAGAAATGCATCGTATCGGGATGCTCCCACCGTCTGGCGTTGGCCAGAAGAATATCCACCAGCCCTTTGGCTCCTTGCTTGACGACATTGTACACCGGGATTTTCACGCTGCCTTTGACCGCAAGCTGCAGCCGGGTCATATCGACGAACGCTGGCTGATAGGCCTTTGTTTCCACCCGGTAGTCGGGATAAAAGGGATTTATCGTCACCGCCAGCAGCGGCACCCGCTTCACAACCCCGACAACGGCGCCGGTCTTTTCCAGTTCCTGCAGCAGTTCGTGGTAACCCACCGGATTCGCCGCCACCAGCAATTTGATTGGATCGGCGAAGGCCAGCAGGAATCGCTGCGGCCGACGGCCAAGCGTTTCAATGAGCCTGTGCAGGCATTTTTCACTGATAATGCCAGGAATATAAAGATAACCGTCTCTTTCCGGGGGGGCGGCTAAAATCTGGTCCACATCGCTTTCCACCAGGAGAGAGGAGCCGGTCCAGCTTTTTACTTTCTGCAGATCCGAATCCAACAAAGTAATCGTGGTATAATGGCGTTCAGCCAGCTCCAGCGCCCGCGGTACGGTAGGCAGGGTGGATATGCGCCAGATCAGGCCGGTTTCCAGCGCCAGACGCGGGATGTCGGGAGTCCGGGCCGCGCCGGTCGCCAGGATAAACCCGTCGGTTTCCACCATCGGCGCAATCCGGTTGAGAGCGCCGTCGAAGATCGTCACTCCCGGTCCCAGCCGCCGGAGTATCTCCCCCAGTTGCCGAACCTCCAGACTCTTGTTGGGGCCTGCCGTCACCGCCAGTCCCGCCTTTTGCACCCTGGCAACATGAATCCGGCCCAGCGGGGTGTGAATGTCGGTGACAACAAGAGTTTCCATCACGGCGGTGCTAACCGCCAGGCACTTTTCCGCCGTGGCCACCACGTCGCCCGGCTCGACCTGCAGCCTCGGCTTGGGCAAACCGGTGACGTTGTCGATATTTTCACCGTCATAACCGATACTTGTCAGGAAAAAACTGACATCCCGGGCGCGAAGCTCCTGCATGATCGCCGCAGTTGCGGTGGTTTTTCCGGTATTTTTCGCGGTGCCGGCGATACCCAGTTTCAGTTCCAGCAATATGCATCACCTGCCCTAAGTTTCCCCTATATAATTCATCAGCCCCCCAGCCGTGACCTTCCGTCGCGGCAATTTTTATCGTTTTTGCCAGATGAGAATCTTTGCCAGGCACGCAAAAAGCGGCCCTATGGGCGGGGCCGCTTTGCACGCGGGAGAAAATCCACTCCCGCATCACCACTTGTCTATGATTGGATCAGCTCAGCGGAGTGGCAAAAATGTTGGTCATTTTCGCTTCCGCCACTTTTTGCCTGATCGCGTTGACATCTGTCGTATACAGATTCTTTTTCTTCATGTTCTCGAAATACACCGAGCCGGAGAAGGTGTATTTCTTGGTCTGTCCTTCCTTGGTCTGCATCTGTTCCCGCACATGGGCGATGGCGTCGCCGCAGGCCAGACTGACCGGGATTTCCAGCGGCGCCTTACCGAAGGCTGCCCGGGCGGCGTTGTGACCGGCCAGCGTCCCGGTGACGATGGCTTCGGTATGCCCGACCAAGAGGCCCGCCTTTTCCCCGCCGCAGAACACGTTCTGCAGCCCCTCGACCTTCAGGGCGTTGTCCCGCGGCAGCATCCCCAGATAGCGCATTGAATTGCCGATGCCGCCCGAATAGGGGTCCTCGAAGCGGGCATTTTCAAAACCGGGAATCTGGCGAAGCATATCCAGCGGATAGTATGCCGTCATCAGCTTGGCATGGCCCGTATCCAGCAGGACGACGTTCTCGGCGAACTCCTTCAGCGCGTATTGCTGACAGGCCTTCTGCCCGAGCGACTCCATGCTCTTTTGCAGGGCTGCCGGGACTGCGACGACACAGACGCCGGTGCGGTTGAGCTCCTCGACAATTTTGTCCGACAGGGACTCTTTTAACAGCTTGCACGAACCGCTCATCGCTCCCAGCGTCCCGTCGGCCTTGGAGCCCATGATTTCCGGCACGCCGGCCTTGGCGGCGATGCTGAACCGCGGCCCGAAGGTTGGGCAGCGGTAAACGCACATCACACAACCGTTGCCGTATTTCAGGCAGTTGCCCTGCGGTCCCGCCGTTCCCGCCGCGTCGACAAACGTGTCGCCGCCGGCCACAATGTCGGGATCGCCGTGATGCCCTTCGGCGATGACCTTGGTGATCTTGTCGCCGGCTTTTTCAATATCCTTTACCCTGGCATGCATATGCAGCGTTACACCGGCTTTAAGAATGGCCCGCTTCACGGTTGGTTCGGCCCGGGCGACATCATAGAGACTCGCGTGTTTATGCCCCGGGAATTCCATGTTGCGATGCCGCGAAATCTCGTCGGTGATCTGGAACAGGTCCCCGCCGCCCATAGCCAGCATCTCCTCTGTCGCGGTGAACCGGCCGTTGTTGCGCATGATCCCGCCCACCAGGCCGGTGCCAAGCAGCATGTCGGTGCGTTCGAACAATTCCACCTCGCAGCCGGCTTTGCGGGCTGCAAGCGCCGCCGCCGTCCCCGCCCAGCCGCCGCCCACGATCACTACTTTTTTCGTCACTGCGCATCCTCCTTGGTGCTAAATAGTCCCGGCGTGCTTACAGACGATTTCGATCAGCCGGACCAGGGCTTTGACGCCATATCGTGTCACATCGCCCAGCAGATTGCCTTTGCCGTCGGTGGTGCCAAGATCCGGCGAAATGTAGATATTGCCGTCATAGGCTACCGTCGGGATTACGCCCATCTGGGCCATGCCGGTCTGGAAGAGGTTCGAGCCTGAATACATGTCCTCGATGGAGAAGATGGGAATACCCAGTTCTCCGCCCTTCCAGGTACCCTCGTAGTTGACCTCCACGGCGCGGGAGTTGTAGGACTTGGAGATGATGATCCCCTTCTTGAGCTTGGGATCGATCTTGGCGAATTCTTCCTGGACGATTTTCTCCAGGTCATCCACCGACTTGGTCAGCACTTCCGGATTGTCCCGCAGCACCTTCAGGGCCTGGATCTGGGTGGCCAGGGCCTCTTTGCCGGGGTCAAAGGTCACATAGGCGGCCTTGCCATAGGAGCCGGTGGTGCCCCACCTGTCGCCATGCAGGCCCATGGCCCGCCGGATCGGCACCATAAATTCCTCTTTGCCGATGATCAGGCCGCTGGTGGCCGCGCCGGTAGCCTTATCCATGCTGTAGATAATGACATCGGCCCCGGTCTTGCGCGGGTCGCTGCCGACAAACGGCAAACCCCAGGCGTTGTCCTGGACATAGGGAATGCCGTAATACTGGGCAAGTTCGGCGTACAGCTTCTGCAGCTCCGGCGCCCCGTCCTTGCCTTTAACGCCATAACCGTAGCCGGGGGTTTCATAGGCCAGCGATGTGATGCCTGTCAGCATGTCGCGGTGCATGTCGGCCATCTTTTTCGCTTCTTCGTAGCTCTTTTTCGGATCCACTTCAGTCAAAAGCGGCACCGGGTGGTACTTGATGCCGTGGACGTCGTATTTGGCGCCCGCCAGCCTGGTGATCAGCGTGTCCAGATTGTTCTGGCGCTTGCCGTAAAAGCCGAGTTCGCCCGCGGTTGAGCCGCGGTCGGCAATGATGTCCTTGTAGCGGGCCGGATAAGGCCGGCCGTAGCCGCCCTGATGATGGAAATGTTTTTCATACGGAGCGATGTAGCGGGCCCGGTAATTGTCGCCGCGCCCAAGATTGGGCGGCGAAAACAGCGAATCGAAGGCCACCCACAGGCCGGCCTCGCAGGTGCTGGTCGGCGCCGCGTCATACTCGTCGCCGTAGACGCCTTTGACAATTTCCCTGATGTCATCCACCAGTTTGGACAACGGCACAACCTCTTTGGCCAACGCTTCGCCGGCGTGCATAATATCGTCCCTCAGCGGCGCCGGACAGCCTGATATCGCACCCGTCAGGCCGAATTTACCCCGCAGTTCCTTAGGAATGCCAAGTTCGTCGGCGGCGGCGCGGGCTTCGGCGTAAATTGTGGCAATATTCATCTGCAGATGCTTGTACATTTGATACTTGAACTTGAACTTCCCCATGTGCTTTTTCCCCCTGCTGCGATTATTTCACTTTCACGATCATTTCCACTTCACAGGCCGCGTCCAGCGGCAGTTCGTTCACTCCGACCGCCGAGCGGGCATGGGCCCCTTTGTCGCCGAACAGCTTGCCCAAAAGCTCGGAGGCGCCGTTGATCACCTTGGGCTGGGCATTGAAGCCCGGCGCACTGCTAACAAAGCCCGTGACTTTAACGATCTGGACGATATCGTCCAGACTGCCGACCTGGCCTTTGATGACACTCAGGCAATTCAGGGCACAGGTTTTCGCTGCCTCATACCCTTGATCCTCGCTGAGATCCTTGCCCAGTTTTCCCTTGAATTTGACCTCGCCGTTTACCAGCGGAATCTGGCCGGCGGTATAAACATAGCCGTCTATTTTCACCGCGGGAACATACGCCGCCACCGGTTTCGGGGCAACAGGAAGCTCAATTCCCATTTCCTTAAGCTTGCTCTCTACACTCATAGCACTCACCTCCTTTGCCGGACACCTTGAATGACTCTACTCTCTTGCCAGGCACCATCGAAAATTGGCTGTTCACCGCAAAGCAACATGTACCCGTTCGGGCTGCCGCCTCCCCTCCATTATATTTTCCAGATCGGCGAAAACCATGAGCCTAATTTTATTTCAGGACATTCCTTGTCTGCACGGTATCCTTGCCCGCCCGGCCCGGGTAGGCGCCCTCTTCGCGGCTGCCCAGAATTCCCTGGTGAATGGCGCTCACAAAATCGCCGGACTTGAGCACCCTGTCCAGAACCTGCTCGATCTGGCCGATCATTGTCTCGGCATAGGCCTTGGCCTGATTGGTCGGGGAAATTCCGGCCTGTCCGAGAAAGCGGAAACTTTCCCGGGTTGCCCGCAGGGTATCGATCTTGGCCGGGACCGTGATAGGCCCGCCGGAATAAGCCTCGTCGGTAGAAGCGATGGATATCGCATCCACCCCCAGCGAAGCTGCCAGACAGGCGTGCAGAGCAGTGGAGGTCGCCGATTGCACCCGGTCTTCGCTATGGGTGAGAAAGCCGATAGGTGCCCCCGGCCAGATCGGCGCGTTGATAATCCGCCGCAGGGCGTAAATTTTTGCGGCATTGAAATCAATGTAGTTATCGGCCATCAGTCCCTCGATCATGACTTCCGGCGAATAAGCGAACAGCGGCTGCAGAATGGGCCTGGCTCCGAGCATGATCGCCAGGTCGCTGACAATCAGCATACCAGCAATGGCCTTGTAGGCCGGTACCCCGGAAAGCTCCTCGTTGGTCACGATATCAAAAGGCAGCTGGTATTTCTTCGCGTATAAAATACTGTGATAGCCGTCCACAGTCATCCGGGCCGGGTCGGTACCAGCCCCCAGCGCGCCGTAGCAAATGTTGATTTTGGTCAGATCGGCCCCGATTTTCCCCGCAAGCACCACCGTTTCCGGTGTGTTCAGGCCGCGGTGGGCCCGGACCTGCCATAAGGTCGATTCCTCCAGCCCCAGCTTAATCCGGTTGAGATTGGCCGGGGTGATTACCGTACCATCCTCCTGGTGGGTCAGGAAGCCGTCGAAAAAGCCCTCCGTCCTCGCCCCCCAGGACGGGTCGAAATGGACCACGCCGTCCACCCCCCAGGCTTCACTGGCCAGAATATGGCCGATGTCCATAAACGGGCAGCCGGTGCCGTACTGATTGAAAACCAGCGGTTTGGGCCGGGTGTGCTGCAGTTTCAGCACCGACATCCGCTGCTTGGTCTCGGCCAGATAACTCTCCAGCCCGGCAACCTCCTCCCTGGTAAACCGCCTGGTTTTGGGATGCAGTTCGCCGCTGCCGTAAAACTTGCGCGGCAGCTCGCCGCAAAGCGCCGGGTAATGCTTGTAGAGGTCGCCGTCTCCTTCGCGGGCGCGCCAGCGGTCGACATCCCAAAGTTCATCCCGCAGCCTGGCCCGCTCCACCCCCGGGGAGGTCTTGTCCTGCACCCAGTGCAGGATGCTGTCGGTAATCCGCCCCAGCTTCATGCCGATGGCGGGATGAACATAACGGTAATCGTAGCCGGCGGTCATATCCGGTTTCGTCTTGGAAACCCGGGTCGGATCCGGCACATACTCCCGCTTTTCGACAAAACATACGACCTCTTCCACGATGGTCCCGGGGCCGAATCCCGCGTCAAAGCCGAGTTCCGCCGCCAGTTCTCGCCGGATCGCCATCCCGCCGATACCCAGCCGTGTCTTTTCCCTCAGCCCGGCGGCGTCGGCCTGGTCGATAAACCGGGCCAGCAGTTCGGCCACCCCGTACCCCAGCGTCCGGCTGACCAAGAGGGTTCCGGCCTCTTGCCTGATGGCCTGCTCGATGATTTCCTCCACCGCCAGATCAGGCGGCAGCAGGATTGCCTCATGGCCCGCCTCCCTGATCCCCCTGGCAATCATTTTCAGGCCGATATCATGAACAGGATCAAGCGGTGCCAACAAAACCCGCATCACCTGGCAGCCTCCCCGTTATCCCTGAGCAGCCAGCGGTAACGGTCAGCAGGCCGATAGACGTAAGCCCGGCCCCTTACCCGGGTACCCGGGCCCTCGTACTCGGCAAAAACAACATCAACATCGGCAAAGCCCCACCCTTTGAGCATACCCAGCATCAGGCTCCGGCCGTCCTCCTCCGTCGCACAAACAAAAAAAGTCTCCACATCAACGGCGTCCATGATCTGTTCCACCGGATTCGTCATCCCTTTTCCTCCCACGCCGATTCTCGTAAGTAGTATGAAGCAAGCAATCTGCCATTATACCCGATTATACCCGGCCCCTTATAAAGGGAAAAAGCAGGCTGGGCCTGCTTTATGGAAGACTGTCAATCACACTGGCTATCTCCACGATCTGTTGATCCTGCTGTCCCTGTTCCGGCCGATTGGTCAACTTGTCCTGGGCTTTCTTGTCCACCACCGCCACCACCTCCTAACAAGCTTAGTCATACTATATACTCTGAAAAACGGAGCAATCTTATGCAATAAATATATCCGGCCTGCGACCGGACCAGGGACAGCAACGCCTCTCCAGCGCCGCAAAAAACCGCGCCGCGGTAATATCCGGCTGCAGTTTTTCCGGTAAAAGAATACAGGCAAATATGCACAAAAATGCTAAATAAGGCAGGGGTTTGAAAAGCGAAGGTAGAATAAACCTAAGATATTATTCGCTTTTCGTCAACCGACTGTTTTCTTAGACGGAATAAAAGATTCTGTCGAAAGGACGTGATAGCCGCGGCGTACCGTCATCAATAGCGCAAACATTCACTAAATAAGGAGGTTTTCATTTATGGAGAGTGGTGGATCCGGAGCCAGTAGCGCAGTTGCATTGAAACCTACCAAAGAACGGGTTATTCTTGTCCTAATTCTGTTAATTACCTTACTTGTTGCCTATCTGGACCGGGTAAACGTTTCTGTTCTTTTGGCCGACAATGCTTTTCTCACCGACATGGGCATCAAGGGCCAGCCGGTGCAAATGGGTCTGCTCATGACCCTGTTCCTGATCGCTTATGGGTTTTCCAACGTCGTTCTCAGCCCGCTGGGCGATATACTGGGACCACGGAAAGCGATGTCACTGTCCATCGTTCTGTGGGCTGCTTCACTGGCCCTCGGCGGTATCGCCGCAACCTTTACCATTATGTTGGCGGCCAGACTGATTCTGGGTATCGGCGAAGGCATGCACTGGCCGATGCAGAGCAAGTACGTCAAAAACTGGTTCCCGCCGCATGAACGTGGCAAGGCCAACGCGGTGTGGGTGGTCGGACTGATGGCCGGGCCGGCGCTTGCCATGCCTTTTCTCACCTGGGCCATCCAGTCTTATGGCTGGCGTACCAGCTTCTTCCTCCTGGTTGCTTTCGGACTGATACCGCTGATGCTCTTGTGGTTCAGGACCACCGACTATCCGAATCAGCACAGCAAGGTCAATCAGGCCGAACGGGACCTGATCGAAGAAGGACAAAAAGCCGAGAAAGAACTCGAAGCCCAGGCCGGAAATACGACGGTATGGGAAAATATGAAAGTCTTTATTTTCGACTATCGGTTCTGGCTGGTGACCCTTTACTATTTCTGCCTGGCGTCGATATTCTGGGGAACGATGGCTTGGCTGCCTTCCTACCTGAAAGTGGCGCGCAACTTCTCCTGGGCCGCCATGGGAGCCTGGTCCTCGCTGCCTTATATCCTCGGCATAGCCAGTGTTATGGCCTCAGGCTACATCTCCGACTGGATGGGACGGCGGGCTCCTGTCTGTATCGTTTCCATGCTCGGCGCCGCCGCCGGCATCTATTTCGGCGCCTACGCCCCGGACAACACCACCGCAGCCATTCTCATCTCGCTCGGAATCGCCTCCATCGGCCTCGGCATAGCCCCGGCCTGGGCCATGGTCCAGCGGATCGTTCCCGGCAAGGCCATCGGCGCCGGCGCTGGGATGATGAACGGTGTTTCCAACGGTGGCTCGGCCTTCTCGCCTGTTCTGATCGGCTTCTTCATCAGCGCTTCCGGCAGCTATATCGGCGGCCTGATGTTCCTGGTCGGCCTGGGCCTGTTCGCCGCCTGCTGCGCGGCCATTCTCTCCTACCAGAAATACTAAACGCTACGTAGAGCTATTAGAAGGAAACGGGAGGGGATTTCCGCAGCGGTACTCTTGTCCCCAGCCGTCGGCAGCTTTGCTGCCGGTAACGGCGCAGGATATCGTCCGTAGCGGAGGAATTCCCCTCCCGTTTCCCCACTTTGTCTACAACCTGACAAGGCCGCAAGGGCCTTGTTTGTTTTTGCCGGTAAAATTTGCTATAATCAGAATGATTTATACCCGCCCCCCTCGGGGGAGAAGAAGAGGTGCGGTTATGGCAAATTTGGCGGTACAAAGCGAAGTACTGAACAGGCTGCGCAATGTTAAAGGCCACCTGTCCGGAATCGAGCGTATGGTGGAAGAAGGTCAGGAGTGCCGCAACATCCTGATCCAGCTCTCGGCTATCCGGGCCTCCATCGAAAAAATCGGCATCTACATCCTGGAGAACAACGCCACCGAGTGTCTGCTGAAGGACACGGATCCCAAACCCGAAGACCGGGAAAAAGTGGAGCAGGTTGTCAAACAGATGCTGGCTTTTCTGAAATAAGAAAAAGCCATCCGGGTTAACGGATGGCTTCGTTTACAGCAACAGCCCCAGGCCTTGCTGCACAAGGTCAAAATAGATCAGAACACCGGTGACGGCCAGTATCACGCCAGCCGTCTTCTGAATAACGGGCAGCCAGCGGTACCATGAGCCGAAGCGGCCGGCATAGCGATGGCACAGCAGCGCAAACAGTAAAAATGGTACAGCGAACCCCATCGCGTAAGCAAAAAGCAGATACAGCCCCTGGGCTAACGTACTGCCGATTCCGGCGTAGGTCAGCACTGATGCCAGGATCGGTCCTATGCACGGGGTCCAGCCTGCAGTGATGGCCGCCCCCAGCAGCATCGCCCCGAGCGGCCCCTGGCTGTAACGCTTCTGCATCGGCCGCCAGTCCCTCTCCAGCGTTGGAAGCCGGACCACACCGGCCAGGCATAGCCCCATAAATACCATGAATAACCCGCCGGCTTTGCGGACAACCTCCTGATAATCGGCAAACAGCTGCCCGAGCAGCGAAGCTGTCGCTCCCATCACCAGAAACACCGCCGTGAACCCGGCCATGAAACAAAACGAATGAAAGACCAGCCGCCGGCCCGCGTTCCCGGCCTCGTCGCCGGCTCCGGCCAGCATGGCTACATATACCGGAATCATCGGCAGCACGCAGGGCGATACAAAAGACACCGCCCCGGCGATAAAGGCTGCCAACAGGGAAACTTCGCCTCCGCTCATTCTTACCTCCTATAACCCCTTGATCACGCCTTCCAGTTCGGCCAGAGTGACGCCTCCGGCCTTGCGAAACCTGATCTTTCCTGTCTTGTCGATGATCACCGTCGTCGGAATGGCGTTGATCTTATAGGTTGAAGCCACCGCACCGTCGCTGTCCAACAGAACAGGCATCTTGTAGTTGTTCTGCTGCAAGAAGGCGTTGGCTTTTTCCGCCGTTTCCTGGATATTGACCGCATAAAACACAACATCAGGCGGCAGGGCCTGGGCAAACTTCTCCAACTGCGGCATCTCCTCCCGGCAGGGCGGACACCAGGTCGCCCAGAAGTTGACTACCGTTATCTTACCCGGCGCCCCCACGGTCACCTGTTTTCCTGCCAGATCCTGCCGACTGAACTGAGGAGCCGCTTTGCCCACCGTTACCCCGGTCTCGGCCGTCTGACTGTCGGCCGGCTTTTGCGTTAGGGGCGTCGGCTGCGGCGCCGCCATGGCCCAGAGTCCGGCCGCTGCCGCCAGCACAATAAAGGCAATTACCAAAAAACGTTTGCGCATACTATCCCCCGAAATTTTTATGATATAGCATTATTCGCCGCCCCGGCGGATCATTCCTGTATCGCGGCGATCCCCGGCCGCCATTTTTCACCAGTTGCGGCTTGGCTGCCATAACTGTCAGCAATAACCTTTACGAAACTAAACCTGGAGGTTTCTTTATGCACCAGTACCTGTTTTTCATCGGCGACTTTCCGGTACGCGCCTACGGGCTCATCCTCAGTCTCAGCATCATCCTGGCCACCGGCACAGCCTATTTCCTGGCCAAACAGGATGGGCGTTGGCACCGGCACGTTCCCGATATAGGCATCTACTGCGGACTGGCCGGCATCCTCGGTGCCCGGCTCTGGGATGTACTGTTCTTCGACTGGGGCTACTACTCTCACCATCTGCTGGAAATCCCCTTCGTCTGGCAGGGTGGTATGGCCATCCAGGGCGGAGTTGTTTTCGGGGCTCTTGTCGGCTATATCTATACCAAGCTTCATAAAATTGACACCTGGGCCTTCGCCGACATCGTCGCCGCGCCTGCGGTCATCATGGGCCAGGCTATCGGCCGGATAGCCAACCTGCTCAACGGGGACGCTTTCGGTCATCCCACCGGCGGAAGCTTCGGCCTTGTCTATCCTTCCACCACCCTGGCCTACCAGACCTACGGTGCTCAGCCGCTCTGGCCGGCCGAAGTGTGGGAAGGGCAGATCGATATCATTATCTTCGTCCTGCTGCTTCTCTTCCGGACCACCAATCACGCCAAAGGACAAGTCTTCATCCTCTACGCCGTTCTGTATTCCCTGGCCCGTTTTTTCCTGGAATTCCTGCGCGGCGATTACGGTGCTCTGGCCTTCGGCCTCAAATCGGCGCAGCTTACCAGCCTGACCGTGATCACAATCGGCATCGTGCTGTTCGTCTGGTGCGGCTGGCGCGGTCAGCGCATCAACGACAAATAAAGAAGGAAGGCCAACTTACGCCTTCCTTCTTTATATTCAGCTCCAGTCTCTTGCTATTTACCGCCGCCGGCACCTGTTGGCCCAGAGCTGCCGGCGCCCTGGTTACCGCCTGCCCCTGCAGCCGGATTACAACCGCCTTGCTGGTGGCCTGGCGGCCGGGTCGGATGGCAGCCTCCACCACCGGTCGGGAAGCAGGGCGGCCGGGTCGGATGGCAACCGCCACCACCGGTCGGGAAGCAGGGTGGCCGGGCCGGGAAGCAGGGCGGTCGCATAGGAAAGCACTCTCCCGCCGGGAAGCAGGGCGGCCGGCCAGGGAAGCAGCCGCCTACCGGAAAACAGGGCACATGGGCTGGATGACAGCCGGTCGGGAAGCAGGGCGGCCGGGTCGGAACGCAGCCTGTCGGGAAGCAGGGCGGCCGGGTCGGGAAACAGCCTGCCGGGAAGCAGGGCGGCCGGGTCGGGAAGCAGCCTGCCGGGAAACAAGGCGGCCGGGACGGGCGGCAATATCCCGGCATCTGACGCTCGTCGTCTTCCTGCCTATCTTCTTCCCAATCGGTAATCTGCGGATTATCCCAGTCATCCTCTAAATATGTTCGAGGCATATATTCTCCTCCTTTCAACATTAAAAAATAAAGAAGCTATTACATAATATGCATACGAGTCAAATCAGTCACTGTAACAGCCGAAAATTGTCCCCAACCGCGGAATTTTCCGTTTTGGCCGCCTGCCGGCCCCAGACCAAAAGCCACCCTTGCGGGTGGCTCAGTTTGTTTAAAAACCTTTTCTTAAACGCACCTAGGCTGTTCAAAAAGGTCGAGATGCTAGGCGGCTGCGAGGAAGCGCGCGCAGACAGTACATGCTGCGTACGGCAAGCGCGCTCCCGGAGCACCAAGTGCGCAGTTCTTGCGCAGCAGCGCATAGAAATGCGGCCTGCCCCTTGCGGGTGCGACGCAGATTGGCCTTTTTCAACAGCCTAGGCCACTGGTGGAAATCAGGATTTCCGGGTAAGAATCGCGGCCATGATCATTGCCGTAAGAGGAATGGCGTAAATCAGGCCGATGCTCCCCACAAGGGCCCGGACCAATTCGGTGGTAATCACCGGCAAATTGAGGATGCGTTCAAAGGGGGTATGTTTATCCAGCGCGATCAACAGGATCAACGGCAGCGAAGCGCCGACATAGGCCAGAATAAGGGTGACCGACATGGCCCCCATGATATCCTTGCCGACATTCATGCCTCTTGCATATAACTCCTTTCGGGAAACCCCCTTACAGGAATCGTAAACTTCCAGTTGGGCCGAGGCTACGGAAATCGTGACATCGATGACAGCCCCCAGCGAAGCGACAATCATACTTGCGAACAACACCCCGCGAAAATCCAAAAACGGCACGATACTGGCTTTCAACATAAACGCTTCCTCTGTATCAAGACCTGTCAGATGCATAAAATAAACCGACAGGCAGGCCAAAATACTGGCAAAAGTCAGTCCGCCCCAGGTTCCCAGGAGCGCGGCCCAGGTTTTCACCTGCGTGCCGCTGATGATGATCATGATCAGGAAACTGATGAAAAAGCAGAAAAGCAACGCCAGAAGATAAACATTGACATTCGGCTGCAGCATCGCATAAATGAACCCTCGCCACAGTAAGATCAAGGAAAGGCCTATCCCGATCAGCGATTTCAACCCGATGATCCGCCCGAAATAGGCCAGACTGCCGGCAAAGACCGCCGCAAGAAGATAAAGCGGCAGGGACCGGTCAAAATCGCTGAAATAATAAATGATGATGCCGTTATCGTTGTCAATCCCCAGAATGACCCTGTCGTCAGCCGACAGGACGATCTCAAAATCCTGGGGTCGGGACGCCAGTTGATGAAAACTTTCCACGATCTTGCCGCTGTCGGGACCGGAGGTCAGGCGCAGCTTCAGGTTCTGGGCCCGGTGATGCCCGTATTCATCCAGGCGATCCGTCGCTTCCGCCGACAGAACCACCGCTTTTACATAATAGGAGTGCTGGTCGGCCGGATTGGCCGGAGTTTCCCTGGTGCTAAAAAACGTCAGGCAGGCCAGGGCTGCCACAAAAAAAAGAATCAGGCCGTAAAGCTTCCGCCGCAACATCGTCAACTCCCCACCAGGCTCTGGCGTCATCCCTGGATACTCTCAAACCGCTCTTGACTCAACTATTATTTATCCCGTTTTCCACCGCAGTAACCGCCGCCTGTAAACAATCATCCCAAAATATAATGTTGGCCATACAGCCAACAGACAAGGGGGGCATCATGCAGCAAAACACTCGTTGGGCCTGGTTGTCGCTGCTGGCCTGTTTTATCGGCTTCGCAGCAGTCGCTGTTTGGGTGGCGGGCGGAAAAACCGCCGCTTTTGACGGCGCGATATCCGGCTGGATTCAAAGCTTTCAGTCCGGCAGGCTCGCCGCGTTTTCCCTGTTTATGGCCGCCATCGGCCAGCCGCGGGCCGTCTTGCTGGCGGCGATCGCCATCGCGGTTTTGGGAATCGGCTGCGCTGCCGCTTTCAAGTCCGCCTGGCTAAAAACCGCGGTGGTCAACCTGTCGCTGTTTGTCGCCGTCAATTTGTCCGCTTACTTGAGTGAACCTGTACTAAAGGAACTCTTCCAACGGCCACGGCCGATTTCGCATATCAGCAGCTACAGCTTTCCCAGCGGCCACGCTATGCTGGCCTTCGCCTTCTGCATCACCGGCGCGTATCTGCTGGCGAGGCATGTCCCTTCCCGCTTCGGCCGCAACATGGTTATCGCAGCCGCCACAGCAGTCACAGTGCTTATGGGGCTGAGCCGGATCTATCTGAATGTGCACTATCCGACAGACATTATCGCCGGCTTTTTTGCCAGCGGCTTCCTTCTGTCGCTCATCATCCTGCTGTTTGATCGAGGGGCAGCCCTGCGAAAAAACTGAAGACGAACGCCAGGGAAAAAACCGTCCCGGCCTCAGTCCCAAACTTTCTGTTTCCCGACCCTGACAAAATCCCTGACTGTTTTGACATGCGCGGCCAAAGATGTGAACTGCAGCCGAATATAGAAATTCACGAAAGAGCGCTGGGTCTGGTAAATCGGAATCCTTTCCAGCGCGTAGACATCACTGTTTTTTTGCACCCTGCCCAGATTGATGGTGAAGGCGGCCCGGTAGCCGGCCTCCCTTACCAAGGCTTCAATCCGGCTGTTGTATGCTCCGCCGGGATAGGCAAAATATTTCACCGGCACATCCATCCGCCACTCCGCCCCTTCCCGCGATTTGACCAGTTGGGCCGTGACTTCTTCCGCCGAAACGGTGTCAAGAAGAACATGACTGAGGGTGTGGGAACCGAAGACAATCCCTTTTCCCTGCTGGCGCATTTCGATGATCTCATCCCAGGTAAGGTATCCGGGATCACGGCCTACGACGTCGGTGATCAAAAACACCGTCGCCGTAAAGCCATACTTTCGCAGGGTCGGGTAAGCGTTATCATAAAAATCCTGATAACCGTCGTCGAAAGTGATCAGGACAGGTTTATCAGGCAGAGCTTTCCCTTCAAGGATAAAATCAACAAGCTGGTCCGGGGTTATCGAATGGAAGCCGTTTTCCTGCAGATAAGCCATCTGCCTGTCAAACTCCTTGGTCTTGATGGCCAGCGGAGTATCGGCCCCATCCATCACTTTATGATAGTTGAGTACCGGGATTTCACTTGATGACAGCGGCAGGTACATCGACGCCCCCAAGCCAACAACAACAATAATTCCGACAATAAGTACGTACCAAATCCAGCGTTTCATGGAGCATCAGCCTTTCTGCCATACCCGACCTGATAACCCCCCTACGACACCGTAGGGGGGTTACGATTCTCCGAATCGGGTTTTGCTGCAGTGTTTATTGACAAATTCTCCGGCAACCGCCTTTTTCCCTTGCGCAAAGAGAAAGTTTCCGCCAAAAACTTCCTATTCCTGTTGGCACGCTTTCCTTACTGTAGTTGTTCCCGAAAGGTTCCCATAGTATTTACCGCGATCCATGCCACCCGGTGCAAACACAGTTGATGCTTTTCAGACCTGGAAGCAGCGTCTTTTCTCAAGCTGCGCTGACCGAAATCATCTTGCCTTGTCCAAAGCTTTTTTCGTGGCTTCCACAAACTGGTTGTAAGAAATTGTCGCTCCCGACACGGCGTCGATTTTCTCCGCGTCCTGAGTCTCCAGGAGTCTGGGCGCGTAAGTCGCCGCTCCCTTTACCGCTTTTTGGGCCTTATTATAATAATCCTGATTGATATTGCCGATGGTCTTGCCGTATTCCGCGTCTTTTAACTGCCCGGTCACCTGGATACCCTTGTAGTCGGCTTTGGTGATCTTCCCTTTTTCAACAGTAAGCGTAATCTCGCCCACTCCCCCCAGTTCATCAGGGCTGCTTTTCGCGCTGTAAGTGCCATCTTTATAGTTGCCGCCGGTACTGCTGCCCTGCTGGCCGCTGGTCGACTTGACCCCGCTTGGGCCGCCGCAGCCGGCCAGCAGCAGGCTGACCGCCACTGCTGCAATCACCAGGCCTGATCGGTAGGTTCTCATGAGCAGGCCGTCTCCTTTGCCGCCTGCCCGGTTTTTCGCTGGGTTGCAATCCGGCCATGCTCCAGGACGATGCACCGTTCGGCCATCTCCGCCACCTCCGGGTCATGGGTCACAGTGATAATGGTATGTCCTTCCCGGTGCAGTTGCTGAAAGATCTCAAGCACGATGCTCTCGTTGGCTTCATCAAGGTTGCCGGTGGGTTCGTCGGCCAGGATCAGCATCGGATAATTGATCAGGGCGCGGGCGATGCACACCCGCTGTTGTACTCCCCCGGATAGCTGACTCGGCAGGTGACGGGCCCGGTCCCTCAGGCCCACCCGCTCTAAAGCAGCCATGGCCTCTTTTTCGTCAGGCATGCTGTGATAGTACTGGGCCACCATGATATTCTCCAGGGCCGTCAGATAAGGGACCAGATGAAACTGCTGAAAAACCAGCCCGACCTTATCGCGGCGAATCGCTGTCAGGCCCCGGGAATTCAGGGTCGAAGTATCGACCCCGTCCAGGAGGACCGCGCCCCGCGAAGCCTTATCCATGCAGCCGATGATATTCATCAGGGTAGTCTTGCCCGAGCCGGACGGTCCCATGATGGCCAGCCATTCCCCTTTTTGAACAGTCAGGTCAACGCCCTGAAGCGCTTTCACATTGCCGTAGATCATCGAAATATCGCGCAACTCCAATAAACTCATAGTATCCTCTCCTTCACTCGCCCCGTAAAACGATGGCCGGCTCCACATCGGTCGCCATCTTTACCGGGATCAGGCAAGCCACCCCGGCAACCGCCACCGACACCAAAATAGTCCCCAGCGCGATCAGCGGCTGAAAAGAAATCGCCCGGCCAAAAACATTGACACTCACCGCCTGGGCGAAAAAGAAGCCCAGCACCATGCCCAGCAGTCCGCCCAGTCCGCCCAGCGTCAGACCTTCTCCCAGGAATTCCAGGGCAATGCTCCGATTTTCCGCCCCCAGCGCCTTTTTCAGGCCAATTTCCTTCCGCCGCTCTGTCACCACCGCCATCATCGTGGTGGCCACGCAAATCAGGGTCAACAGCAAGATGATGCTGGTGACAAGGTAAACCAGGGCCTGCAGCTTGCCCAGCACCATTCCCTCCGACTGGGTAACCCGTTTGACAAGCCGCGGGTTCACCCCGGGAACTTGTTCTTCCACGCTTCGGGTCAGGGCGGCGAGTTCAGCCTCAGTGGCCAGGACACTGACCTGGCTGACACTCACCTGCCCCTCCTTTTTCAGCAGCTTTTGCAGCAAAGGAAGGCTGACAAAAACGAAATTTTCTTCCGCGCCGCCTGTCCGGACGATTCCTTCCACCGTCAGTTTTCTTTCGCTGCCGTCGCTGCCCGCCGCCAGGGTAATCTTCTGGCCCGGTTCCACCTTCAGGAATTCGGCGACTTCCGCGCCGATGACGACACCTTCGGAATTGTCTTCCGGCCACTGGCCCCTGATCTGCCAGTAGGGACTGACCTTCTTGACCTCCTGGAAGAGGGTTCCGGCGGCCATGATCGGCTGCTCGTTCACCTTCACCCGGTCATAGAGATAAGGAGCCATCCCCACAACCTTGTCCGCCGGTAACAGGTCCTTGGCACGGATAACATCCTGCTCCGGCAGGAGCTGGCTGCTGCCGGCCGGGATAAAAATCAGATTGGCCCCGTACGAGCGAAATTCCCGCCCCATCTGCCTTGGAACATCGTAGTATACAGTGACCAGCCCCGACAGGACCGTAGCGCCGATGGCCACCGCCAACAGGGCGACGATCATGCGGGAACGGCGGCGGAGCAGCGCGTTGACCACCATCTTGCTGTACATTGAATATCTTGTCATCGTTTATTATCACCTGCCATGAAGTACTTCCGCCGGACGCAGCGACAACAGCATCCTTACGGCCGGGAGACTGCCGGCCAGAGTAACAAGGAGAACCAGAACCGTCACCAGGGGAATCACCATCCCATTGGTCGCCACTGAGGCATTAAACACAGTCTGGCCGATAATCTGGGCAAAGCCCAGGCCGGAAAAATAGCCTATCACTCCGCCGGCCACAGCGGTCACCATCGTTTCAGCCAGAGTCAGCAGCAAAATGGCGGCGTCGGTGGCCCCCAGCGCCTTTAACAGCCCAATTTCCCTGCTGCGTTCCATCACACTGGTTGTAAGCATATTAGAGATTCCGAGCGCCGAACCCGCCAGGCTCAAAACCGTAATCAGCAGCATCAGCAGCTGGGTTTTCTGCAGAATGACCCCTTCGGACTCCGCCACCTGCCGGATGGGTTTGGCGCGAGCCCCGGGTATGGCCTCTTCGATCTGATAGGCGATGGAACTCACGTAGGCGGTACAGTACCAGGTCTCCCACTCCTTCAGTGAAAGGCTTTTGGGGGCCCGGGCCGCCCTGCGGGCCAACTCGTTCTCCGGGGTTGTGATGGCACTCACCTCGACCTTGTCGACTTTACCCGCCAGGCCCATAATTCGCTGGGCAACAGCCAGCGGGACAAAAACTTCCTCATCTTCGCTGCCGCCGCTGTTGAAAATGCCCTGCACCTTCAGCCTCTCCCGCTGCTCCTGTCCCGGCAGCATCATCTCCAGTTCGTCCCCAGGCCGGATACCGAGCTTGCGGGCCAGAAGGCTGCCCACCATCGCCCCCTTGGGGTCGGTATCCTGCACCCAGTTTCCTTCCACTGCCCACCAGGCCTTAAGCTGCCTGATACCGGTTTCCACAACCTCGCCGGTGGGCAGTTCCAGCTTGCGGTTAAACCAGGTCCCGACAAGCTTGGCTTCGGTTCCGCCCTGGCCAAGGCTGGCTTTTGTTTCCAAGAAAGGCGCGAAATCCACAATATTATTGGCCCAGAAAATAGTTTTCAGCTTGCCCAGATCGACCTCCTGAAGATACTGACCGGCCACGCCGGCACCGGCCTCCGGTCCGTAAAGATCCTTCAGCACCGAGGCCGTCCGGGGCGTGACCGTGATATTGGCGCCATAAGCCTTCAGTTCCCGGTTTACTTTATCCCCTACATCCAGCATCACATCAAGCATGGCTGTGGTTAGGGAAGTACCCAGGGCAACGGTCAGCGCCACCATGAGCATCCGGCGTCTCTGCCTGATAAGGGCTCCTTTGAGCATCTGCCAGAACAACGTTATCCCTCCCTAGCGAAACCGTTTTTTCTCTTTTTCCAGCGCCTCCGCCGGAATTACTATCTTCCCGGCTGCCATCTTAAATTCAAGGGGAACCGGATTGCAGCCGCCCTTGAAGCCGATGGTGGCTTTGTTCATCATGACGTCGCAGAGTTTGCACACCACCTGTCCCTCACGCTCGAAATAACCTGTTGGTCCGCAAATCTCACAGGCATCCAAACCGACGCCATAAGCCGAGCCGCTCTTTTTGATGATGATGAACCGCACCACCGTGCCGTTGGAAGCTGTATAGGCAAAGCGATGCAAACTGCCATCCTCCACCGTTGTCACGGGAATATTGATCTGGCCTTGCTGGACAGTCACCTTTACGGCCGGAGAAAGCTCCATTTTCTTGTCGGCGTAAGCCTGACCGACTGTAACCAAGAAAAATGCAAGGAAAAGGCTCACCGCGCTAGCCGCTCCCCACCGTAACTGCCTGCGGGCCACAGCCAAAATTTTCCGGTACTGTGCCGGATTGAGTCCTTTTTCGTGATCCGGTTTACGCTGCAAAAAGAGGAGTACCGGCGCGCAAAACGTCACAACCAACACAGCGCAAAAGAACCAGTCCAGATGATTAATAAGGGGAACCATCATCGCCAACAGCCCTTTGCCCATTGGCACAAGACCCTTTCCTAACAGTATCTGAAGTTCAACAATCGCTTGCTGAAGCATAGATACAAAAAAGCCAGCCGTGATAACGGCTAATGATCTGCCGTCATGCAAACTGCGCACCACCCGGAAAACGGCCAGCCCGACCAGCACAGCCAGACCAAGGCCAAGGAAAAGGCCCGCCACTTGAAACGCCAATTCCGTCCAAGGCAGCGTCGAGGCAGGAGTCAAAAACTTGGCGGCAAAAAGAAAAAAGTCCAGTCCGCTATATAGAAACAAAGCGCTGGCTACGACAAAGACGGTCCACTCCGGAATGTCCCCCTCGCGAAGATCCCCCTTTTTATATGCCCGCCAGAAGAAAAAGAGCATAAGCGCTTCTGACACAAGGGCGAAGCCTAATACCCATCCTTCGTAAGTCTCCCGCTTTATAAACAGGGAATTATATCGCAAAACAGCAACCGCAAATGCAGCGATACTTCCCAAAAGCACGCCCCGCCAGGCCCGATTGAGCAGAAGTCCCGACTGGCGTTTCCAGATGATGGACATCATCATCGCCAAGGGAATGATGGCTGTGGTGGCATTTTTCATCACCGGTATTAGATATTGCAGCATCGTTTTCTCCTTTCCAACTTGTTACTCAGCGGATCGGGAAAGGTCCGGGAAACGTTTCCCGGACCCAGCTCCCCTTAGCATTTCCTTACCATTTTCTCGGAATGTAGTCAAAGTCCCAACTGGCAACGATCGGGCTGTTCCAAAAACGGCCTTCAACACCGGTCTCCTTGTCAACATGGAGCATGAAGCCCTGTCTTTCCGGATTTTCAATGGTATATTCCATTTTGTATTTGCCTGCTCCCAGCATTTTCACATTAGCACCGTAGTGGGGTCCGTCGCTGGCATTCATCGGCATCAGATTGCCTTCTATAACCTCGCCGGTATCCACTTTCGTAAGGGTGTAGTGCACGCTGAGGTAAGGAATCCAATCTCCATTGCCAAAGCCGACTTTATTGTCTTCGGTAGCATGAATATCTGTCTCCAGATGAATGTCGGCTTTGTCAGGAGTCAGGCCCATGCCTTCCGGTTCCATGGGTACAGGTTGAAAATAGACAACCTCGATCTTAATCCCTTCCATTTCCTGTGCATCACCGATGGGATATTCTTGGAAACCTTTTTTCTCCTCGGCAAAACCCTGGGTTCCCATTGCAAATAGAGCCAGCACTGTAACCAATACCATTAACAAAGATTTTCCTTTTGTCATTATGTACACTCCTTTTTTTCGTTTCGCTCAATCACCGGTGGAAATAGTTCCTCCGGTTCAAACCTCACGTCAGTCGCTTTCACAACTATACCGAAATATGAAGATTTGTTTTTCGCCGCTGATAAATCACCCCTCCCACTGCCAGCAGGATCAGAGCGATCTGGGGTAACACGGTCTCCCATGTTGGATAAATCCCCAGGATATCAATGGTCGGAATTGCGGGTGCGGATGTCACTCCGACAAATCCACCTTCTTGCAGTTCTTTCACCCCACCGCCGGCAAAGCTGATGGCCATCAGATACATCAGGCCGCTTGTGCCTACAAAGAAAGGTTTCAACGGCATTTTCATGCTGCCATAGCGAACTAGCAGGAAAATACCCACTAAGGCCAAGCAGCCCGCACCAAAGCCACTCCAAATCATCCCGCCCTGATCCCCGGCCTCACTGAACAAGGCTTGATAGAAAAGAACGGTTTCTGCTCCTTCCCGGTAAACTGCCAGAAAAGCTGCCGCCCCTAAAGATAGGGCGTTGCCACTGCTCAAAGAAGCTTGGACCTTGCCTTCAATATAGCTCTTCCAGGCTTTTGCCTCCGCCTTGCTAATCATCCAATAGCTAACTGAGAAGAGGACAATCGTGGCCAGCAACATGGTTGCGCCTTCCAAAAGTTCCTGATTCGCACCACTGATACTGAAAACTTTTTGTAGCAATATGGCTGTCAAAAAACTCGCTCCTATAGCCGCGACAGAGCTATAGTAGACAATACGCGTTTTGGAACCGTTTCCTGATTTAATCAGGTAGGCGATGATGGCACCGATAACTAAAATAGCCTCGAAACCTTCACGAACCAATATGAGTAGAGCTGCCAGGAACATTTCCATCGGGCTTTGCTGTTTATTGCCTCCGATTTGAGCTGCATCTTCACGCATCATCTTAATCAATGTGTTCATTTCTTTTTGAACTTGGGAGGCAGGTGCCTGATTAGTCATTAATTTTTTAATTGTACTGTACCCATATTCTTCTGTACTGGCCCGGCGACCGGAAATCTTGGATTTTATGGCGATTTCCAGGCCTTCCTTTTCATACAGGCCATAGTAAGCATCGTTAACCAGATTTTTGGCTTTTTCCACATCACCGCTCTTATATACGGCAAGCGACTGTTTCATGGTAAGTTCAATTTTATCGATCACTTTGTCCCAAGACCCTGCCGCGGATACTGAGGTTTGGCCGGCCAGCGCCAGAATGAGTGGCACCAGCAGAATAAGCAATATTTTACGCATGTTTTCACCCCCTTTCCTGTTGCATTTTACTTCAGCTTATTGATAATAGTAATCATTTTCATTGTATATGGTTTTTAAAAAGCAGGTTGCTGTTTTATCCTGCTTTTTGAAGAAACAAGCGTTTAGAAGCTATGGGTAATGGTTGCTTCGAGTTTGGTATTCTTCTGCCCGGTACTGATAAACTTCTGATCCTTGTAAACAACCTCCAGGTTGTCGGCATCACTGAGTTTATGAGTCACACCGTAATAGATACCCCTGTTATCGTTGTCGAAATCGCTTTGTTTTCCCATATCGCCGTTGGTTTCGACCCTGAAGCCGGTGATATAGACCGCCGTCTTGTCATCAAAACCATAGTTCATGGTTGCCGCATAGGCTTTATTGTCGGCGCTGCTGCTTGACTTGGTGTACTCGCCGGTCAGACTGCTCTTGCCGAATTTATAAGTTCCGTCCATCGCCCAATGATTCGTACTTCCATTGGCGCTGTCCTGATAACGTCCCAGGGTGACGCCCCAGTTCAAGTTCTCTGCCGGGTTGAAGCCGGTCCGGACTGCGTAAATCTTGTTATCCTGAGCTCCGGGGTTATCCTCCTGGACAATGGCGGCCGACAGGTCGACAATTCCTACTTTACCGGCCGCGGTGAGACCATCCACAAAAAAATGCTTGCCGACATTGCTGTAAGGCCGGCTGTAGAGCAGAGCGGTTGTCCCGATTGTCAGGTCCTGGCGGCCAAACTTGTAAACAACGTCGTCCGCCTTGCGGGTCAACCCGAACTGATCAAGGCTAACTACCGATTTCCGGTCCGGACCGTAAACGGAATCAACATTATAGTCGGAAAGCGCCGGCTGCGTCGCATACTGCGCTCCCAGGCGGGTGTAAAGCGACCACCCTGCCCCGAGATCGGCCTCGCCTTTAAGTTTAAGTGTATACATGCTGCCGGAAGTGGTGGGCGCCTCACTGGCGGTATCTCTTTCGTATTTTACGGAAACATCGCCGCTCAGTTTGACCGGCTCAGCCGCAAAAACCGCCGGAACCATCGAAAGACTTAACCCTACTGCCATCATTGCTATCTTTTTCTTCATACTGTCACCCTCTCTTTCATTTACAAAGCTCCGTTTGCCGCTACCCCAGGCACCTTTTGCCTGTCTTCATCCGCCCCCCCTTCAGTCTTTTTTGAAGATGATGCCTGCCAGTCTTTCCTCCACCGCCCGCCAGGAGCGTTTGGCAAAAACCAGGGGTATGGCCCGGGCTTTCGCCAGACTCTTCACGTTTTGCGCGGTACCGTGGTTGACATAGTCAGTCAGGACCACAACAAAGGCCGTAGCTTTGGGCAGGTTAATTCTGCTTTTGTCCGACGCTTTTCGGCCGGATATATGTACAAGCTCGGTGACTCCCAGGGAGTACAGATTTTTTTCAATCCCGCCAAGATAATCGCCGCCGATAACTACAACCGACATAGCTGTGCCCTCCGTTCTTTTTTAAATTTTGCTCTGTTACGCTGAAGCACTCTCCTCCAGGGCCTGCAGCCGGCAAATCCGCTGCATGACCTTGCTTTTGGCCCTGTCATAAAGCTGAAACAGGTTGCTGGCCTGCCGGGGCTCGTGATATACCTTCCAGTAGCCGCAGAGCAGGCAGTCCGCTCCCTTGTTGTCGATAAAGCCTGTCACATCCTTTGCCGGAATGCCTAACAGCAAGCCTACTTCATGGGGGAAGACCTGTTCAAATTTGGCCTGCAGCAGCGGGAGAATCTGCGCCGCCGTCACTGCGCTCTCATAACCCATTCTTCGCAATAGCGCCCTGGTTTCGCTGCAATCAAGCATGCTTTCCAGCAGATCGTGGCGATAGAATAATACCAGGGTATGTTTTTCGCTGTTTTTCATTTCAAAATACTGCAGCTGCAGTACCGCCTCTGCCTCCGGCTTGAATTTGCCCCAGAGCTGGCGGAGGTTTCTGCCATGAGCACCGAAAGACATTAAGGTAGCCGGCTTTAACCCCATGAGCGTCGGTGCGACCTCACATGCCACCTTCGCCAATAGATAGTCGCGATCTTCCAGGGAAGGCAAAATGTCGTTGAATCTTCTCAGCAAACCAGTGTTCAAAGCTCCACCTCCGCAGTATTTTTTTATGATATTGTTGATAATAGTAATCATTATCATTTAACCGTTAATAAAATTGTCCTTTTGTTCGGAATCAAGGAACCTGACCTTGATTCCGGCTGCAAGGACTGCTTCAGAAAAGTTGCGCTTAGATTTCACTCGCTTACCCGTTCTTCAGGCACTCTGGACAAATGCCATAGGCTTCGACCCGGGTCCGCAGTATTTTAAATTTATTTTTTCGGCCCAGCTTGTTTTGAAACACCTCAACTTCAGGGTCTGTATCTTCAATAAGCCGGCGGCATTTAATGCAGATTAGATGATGATGGCCTTCCTTTTCCAGTTCATAACGGAAATTTCCGTCGCCGTGTCTGAAGCCGCTGGCCAGGCCGCATTCACACAGCAGATTTATCGTTCTGTAAACGGTGGCCATCCCGATGCTGGGATCCTTCTCTTTGGTTTTGTAATATAATTCTTCAACAGTCAAATGCGCATCGGCATGAGCAATAACTTCGAGAATGGCTCTGCGTTGCCGCGTTATTCGCAGTTCTTTGTTGTTTAGATAGTCGCATAAAACCGCTTCAAGTTTTTCAAGCTGCATGCTGCCCTCTCCGAGCCAAGCGGTCGCGGCGGCGGACAAGTTCCGCCACCACGCCATAGGCTTTGTGCTCTCACCTTAATATCCCAACAGCAAGCCCACCCGATACACGGCGAAGGAGACAACCCAGGCCAATCCAAGCGAGTAGCCGATGCTGAAGGCCGCCCATTTCCAGGAATTCGTCTCCCGGCGAATCACGGCGACAGCCGCCATGCACGGCGTATATATCAAAGCAAAAACCATGAAGGTGTATGCGACTAACGGACTGAATACCGGGTCGGTGCTCAGGGCCTCCTGCAGATCCTTCGTATCGTCTTCGACCTGGCCGACGCTGTAGACGGTCCCCATGGTGCTGACTGTCACTTCCTTGGCGGTCACCCCGGCGAACAGACTTACTCCCATTTTCCAGTCAAAACCCAGCGGTTTGATCGCCGGTTCGATGAAATGGCCAAACCGGCCGGCGTAGCTATTAGTCAGTTTCTCCGCCGCTTTGTCCTTATCCAGTTTTTCTGTTGCGTCTTTGCGCTCCTGGTCCAGTTTCCAATAGGTCATCGCATAAGGATACAGCCCGGTATTGGCCTCTTTCAGCGCAGTGAGCTGCGGATTGTCGGCTTCGTCATCTTCAGCGGCAGCCGTGACCTGATTCCCTGCTGCCGCCATGTCGGTTTCGGCATTGTCCGCAGCAGCACTATCGGCTTCGGCAGCTTTGTCCTTTTGAGAGGCGCTATCCTGAACGGCTTTATTGGTTCCGTCCTTTTCTTCCCTGGCTTTTATTTCACCGATCTGGCTGATCAGGCCTTGCAGCTCAGGCTGGTCCTCCAGCTTTTCCAGGTGCAGGGGAACAAGAACCTTTTCCGTCATCTGCGCGGTGAAAGTCGCCTCGGCGCCGGACTTAAGCTGGTCGAAATCCCTGCTGTACTGTATGTCACTTGGGTAATTGAGGAAAAACCACACAAGGACAGACATCGCCAGAATGATGGTGCCGGCTTTCTTCAGATACAGGATGCTGCGCTCCCACATATGGGTGACAATGCTGCGCAGCGTCGGCAGATGATAAAGCGGCATCTCCATGGCGAAAGGCTCGGTCGCCCCGGGGAACAGGAATTTACGAAAGAAGAAGGCCATGGAAACAGCCAGTAAAATCCCCAGGATATAGATCGAAAACATCACCGTGCCGGCATAACGCTCAGAAAAAAAGGCTGCAGTCAAGAGGGTATAGATCGGCAGCCTGGCGCTGCAGCTCATAAGCGGGGCCACCAGGATGGTCACCATCCGGTCCCGCGAATTCTCCAGGGTCCGGGTGCCCATAACCGCCGGTATATTGCAGCCAAAGCCCAGCAGCAGCGGAATGAACGACTTGCCGTGGAGTCCGACGGCCCGCATCGAGCGGTCCATGACAAAGGCGGCCCGAGCCATATACCCCGTATCCTCCAGCAGAGCTATCCCCAAAAAGAGCAGCAAAATCTGGGGCAGAAAGCTGACCACCGTGCCTACGCCGCCGATGATACCGTCCACAACCAGCGACTTGAGGCCCCCGTCCGCCATATGCTGACCGGTCCAGTCGCCCAGCCATTTTGTCCCGCTTTGAATCCAGTCCTGCGGATAGTGCCCGAGGGTAAAAACCATATTGAACAAAAGCCACATGATCGCAAAAAAGATCGGCAGACCCAAGGCTCGGTTTGTCAATAGTCTGTCAATCCTGTCGGAGACGGTTTGGGAAAGATCACTGCGGGACAGGGTAACCTGCTGATAGACCTCGCCGACGAAACAATAGCGGCGCTCGGCGATAACAAGCTCGACATCCTCTTCAAAAACCACCTTAAGCTCGGCCCGGGCCGCCTCGGCCAACGCCAGGACTTTCGCCCCCCCGGTCATATTGTTGATGGCCTGATTGACATCCTGGTCGTTTTCCAGAAGTTTGACCGCCAGCCATCGCTGCGGATATTTCACCATAGTAAGCTCGGCGAGAGCCTGGATCAGCTCCGCCAGCCTGGCCTCGACTTCGGGGCCGTAATCCAGGGTAAAGGGACGATGTTCGCCGTTGGCTGCAGCGCTTATCACCGTCTGGAGAAGGTCTTCCGTCCCCCGGTTGCGGTTACCTACGGTATGAACCACCGGCGCGCCCAGCACCCTCGCCAAAGCCTGATCGTCCACCTTCTGACCCATTTTTTCGGCCACGTCGGTCATATTCAGCGCCAATACCACCGGCCGTTCCAGCTCCAGGAGCTGCACAGCCAGGTACAGGTTCCGTTCCAGGTTGGAGGCGTCCAGAATATTGACGATAATATCCGGCTTGTCATTGATGATAACGTTGCGGGCCACCAGTTCGTCCAGCGCATTGGCCGTCAGGCTGTAAGTACCGGGCAGATCCACCACAAGCAGATCCTTGCCGTCAAAGCGGCGGACCCCTTCCCGCTTCTCCACCGTCACTCCGGGATAATTGCCGACATGTTGGCGGGAACCTGTGATGTTGTTAAAAATGGTGGTTTTGCCGGAATTGGGGTTGCCGGCCAGAGCTACAGTCAAACCTTTGGTCGCCATGCTGTCATCTCCCTTGTCTTCCCACCTGATGAAAAATCGGTATCCAACTTCTCATCACGCTGCCAATAATAGTGCAAAATCCGCTTATCCAATTTCCACTTCAATCAGGGCTGCCTCGGCTTTGCGCAGGGAAAGGTTGAAATTCTTCACCTTAATCTCCATCGGATCGCCGAGCGGAGCGTATTTTTGAACATAAACGGCGCTGCCGGCGACAATTCCCATATCCACAATACGGCGCTTCACCGGTCCGCTGCCGGTCACCTTTGTCACCACCCCGGTTTCACCGGGTCGCAGCTGGTTGAGGGTTTTCGTCATCTTATCTCCTCCTGGCTCCCGCTCGTCAAATATCGGGAACCATTCTCATTTAGCTTGTTAAATAAAAACCTTTGTCTCTAACAGGCACTAAATTGCTCCAGCCGAGCACGCGCCTCTTGAGACATGGTTTATGAGCTTTTGCTATTTAATTGCTGCAAGCTTTTTGAAGCGAAAAGCTATTGCCCAATCCTTCGCCTCTCAATAATAGGAATCATTTTCATTTAAATAATAGGCTAATTCTTCCCTTATTGTCAATACCAAACAATCATTTTTTATAAGAAACTTTGAAGGGCTGAAGAAAAAATAAATACCGTCTGCTACCTGGCTGAATCCTGCAGGTAGGACAACACGTCTTCACCCAATCGGGTAAGCCGGGAACCTTGTTTCGTGGTGTTGGTTACGACACATCCGCCCTGTTCAAGGCGTTTCAGCCACAACCGGACTTTGTGCTCGGAGCATGACGCCGCCTGTCCGGCAAGAGCTTTGGCTATGGAATTCCGGCCGGCCGGGCGTTCGTATTTTTCTGCTTTCTTCAGTTCCGCCAGCACCTGGCGCAGCGGCTCCAACGGCCCCAGTCCGGCAAATTCGGCCAGGGCTGTTTCAACTGCGGTGTCGGCGGGAGCCGCAGCGGGGACTGCCGTCGAAGGAACTTCGAACAGGTACTGCGGCAGGTGTTTCATGGTGATGACTTCGCTGGGACCGGCCATACCGCAAAGGAATTTGACGACATTTTGCAGTTCCCTCGCGTTTCCCGGCCAACCGTAATGCCGCAGATAATCCTGAACCTGGCTGTCGAGCAATAGTTCCCGCCGGTAAAGCCGGTGGGCGAAGAAGGCAATCAGGGACGGGACATCCTCACGGCGGTTCCTGAGCGGCGGTATTGCGATCTGGATGGTGCACAGCCGGAAATAAAGATCCTGCCGAAACGCTCCCTCCTTCATCAATTGCCTGAGGTTTCGGTTGGTAGCGGCAATGACCCGTACATCCACCGGTGTCAGCGTGTTGCCTCCGACCCGGCGTACTTCCTTTTCCTCCAGGACCCGCAGCAGTCTTTTTTGGACCTCGGGTGTGGCGTCGCCGATTTCATCAAGGAAGATGGTACCGGTATGAGCCACTTCAAAAAGTCCCGGTTTGCCGCCTTTTTTTGCTCCTGTAAACGCCCCGTCCTGGTAGCCGAAAAGCTCGCTTTCCACCAGGCTTTCCAGCAGAGCTGCGAAATTGATCGCCACGAAGGGCGCGTTTTTCCTGGCGGACGCGTTGTGAATCGACTGGGCAAAAAGCTCTTTGCCTGTTCCGCTTTCACCTTCCAGGAGAATGGTCAGGTCGGAATTGGAAAACTTTTTCGCCATGCGCACCGCGCCGCTGATCCCTTCGCTGGTGCTGACAATATCCTTGAAATAGTGTTTGGCGACGTTGCCTTCCTGCTTCAGTTCGCGTCGCACTTTGGAGTCCAGTTCCTGAACCTCGTCCGCCGCTTTCAGGCTGACGACGCTGCCTGACATATTGTTGAAGCTGTCAAAAACAGGGGTAATGTTGATGACATAATAGCTATGTCCGATTTTCCTGATGGAGTCCGCCAGATTTGTGCCGACAGACACGAAGGTTTCCAGTTCAGGCAAAATATCCTTGAAGCGCTTGCCGAGGACTTCGGCGTCGCTTTGTCCCAGCATCGCTTCCGCGGCGGGATTGAATAGACAGATCTTTTCGTCCTGGTCCACAGCGATAATCCCCTGGTCCACAGTGTCAAGAACAACCTCAAGCCTTTCCTTGAGCTTTTGGTTTTGCTCGGCTATACTCAGACGGCGGGCCGCCATACTGACAATGGTGGAGATATAGTAGCCGGATATGTCATTGATTACATTGCGGGGCAAATCCAGTTCCACGATCAACTCAACGAAGGTCGACAAATCCAGGGTGCGGGGGCCAAGATCGATCACCCTCTCGATCCCCGGCGGAGCGGGATGATACCCGGTGGTCACAGCTACTTTGACATGCGTTGGATATGACGTTTTGCCGGGCCAGTAAGGGTGAAGCCGGATATTGTTGATGGCAAAATTCTTGAACAGGGCGATAGTTTCGTAGGCTGTTGCTTCGAAATTGCTGACCATCAGTACTTCGGTGTTCGGGGCAAGCGTGAGAATCTCATCCAGGTTTTTGATTTCCAGGGTCCGGTTGGCCAGCATAATTTTCTTGCCGACAGGGATGATGTCGCAAATATATTGATGAACAGCCGGATTGCCGGCCAGGAAGATATCGCAGTCAGGGACTTCAGCCGGTGCCTCGCTCAGGCACCAGGTACCAATGGTGGCAAAGTGCCCGAGAAGCGTGTTCAGCTGCTGACCCACAAACTCGCAGGTCGTTTTGTTGGTGGCTGCAAAGCATATCTTTTTTCTTTCCGTCATCCGTCCGTATCCCCCTCATCATTCGCCTCAGACCGGTATTCAGCCGTTCAGGTCGTCCACAGGCTCCCCCATCAAGTTATCATAATCAGCATCGCTGTGCCAGTCTCGGCTTATCCCGCCCCGGCGCCCTACTTGCCGTAAATCGACGATCAGCCTTTCAGGCTGGCGTATTTGCCGGAAAGCGGTTATTGGGTGGACTTTTAGTTTTTTATGGGACGCTTTAGGTGTATTATTGGGAGAAATCTTGTCCCGGTAATTCGCCGGGAAGTTGGCCAATTCAGGGATTGCGGTTTTGGTACGGAAATTGCTAGTTATTATCACGGTAATCTAAAAATTCCGTTAAAGATAACGGCTAGGAGGAGAAAGTGTGCTGGTAGATCAGAATAAGTGTGTCGGTTGTGGACTGTGTCTTCCCTTTTGCCCGGTCCAGGCAATTTCTTTGGTGAACAAAAAGGCGGTCATTGATCTTGATGCCTGCCTGGAGTGCGGGAACTGCCTGCGGAACGAAGTCGTTCCCTGTCCGCGCAAGGCGTTCTATGAGGATCAGAGTATTTATGAAACCCCGCGGGGTATCCGCCGGTTTTTCAGTGACCCTACCACCAATCACAAGGTAACAAAGATTCCCGGACGGGGAACCGAGGAAGTCAAAACCAATGACGTAACAGCAAGAGTATGCCGGGGCGAAGCCGGGATAGCCGTCGAGATGGGACGGCCCTGCTGCGGAACCACCCTGGCCAACGTAGAAATGATGACAATGGCCCTGGCCGGGATCGGCATTGATTTTGAAGAATGCAACCCGCTGACCCATCTGATGAACGACCGGAAAAAAGGAACAATAGACCCCCAGTACAAAAACGAAAAGGTTGTTTCCGCCATCATCGAATTTACCGTCCCCATCGCCAAGCTTGTACCCACCCTGGAACAGATTAAGGCGGTTGCCAAGCGTCTGGATACCGTCTTTTCCCTGGATCTGGTGTGCTGCTACGAAGATGACGGTTCTTTGCCGGTGCTGCCGATTCTTGATAAACTGGGCATGAAGCCGCGCATTAACTCCAAGGTTAACCTCGGGCTCGGTCGCCCGCTGCAAAATCCAGTAAGAAGCAAGGAGGCTTAATCATGACACATTCACTTCATCGTCGCGGCACGAAAGAGTCTCTGGAAAAAGATTATGTCCTGCTGGTCACGGCGGCCGCGGAGGTAAATCACTGGGGCTCCCAGGAAAAGCTCCGTAAAATCCTCGATGTGGTGTGGGAAGTCGGCCCGGCCAACATTGGCTCGTATTACGCCGGTACTATTCTTGCCGGCTACAGCATCGACCAAATCAGGGCATCCCTGAATGATATTCCCCGGGTCCGCTGTTCTTTCTCCAGCCGGGAGAAAATCGAGGAAGTCATCCGTCGCCTGCAGGAAATGGATTTGGGAATGTCGGTGACCATCGAAGGTCCGACGAAAGACGTCGAAGAGATCAGCCAGGGACTGGGCATCAAACCTCATTCCGTCAATCTGTCGCTGGATATCTGGGGCAAAACGGAAGAATTGCCGCCTGAGGAAATTTTGGAATTCGTCACCATGTGCGGCCACGGGATGGTCTCTCAGCACGCCGTCAAAAAGGCGATCGAAGACGTCAAAAGCGGCAAGAAAACCCCCGAGCAGGCTGCGGTCACCATCGGCCGGCCCTGTGTCTGCGGTATTTTCAACCCGGACCGGGCGGTCGACCTTCTGCGCAAGTATGTTCCCGCCAATTAGCACGCCAGCACGAATTCCAGCGCCGACAGCCAAAAATGAGGCCAAGGGCCGACCCGAGGCTTCCCGCCGCCGGCAGCAGCGGCTGAAACCCTAGCGAATAAATGAGGTGATCGGATTGACTGCCACGAGTGGACCATCGCGGATTGATATGTGGCGGAAGAGAATCGGCGTTCCCCTGGCGGTTCTTTTGCCTGTACTGGTCCTGGCGATGAGCAGGCCCGCGGAATTGTCCGCGGCTGGCCACAAGGCCCTGGCCTTGTTTTCCGGTATCTTCGTGCTTTATCTCACTGAAGCGATTCCCCTTGCGATCACAAGCATCATCATCGTGCCGGCGGCGGTGCTGATGAACATCACCAATACCAACGCCGCTTTGAGCGGCTTCGGCTCGTCGTCAGTATACCTGATTTTCGGTGCGTTCCTGTTGGCCGCAGGAATGGTCAAATCCCGCCTCGCCGAGCGGATAACCTATCTTGTCATGCGATTTGTCGGCGACAGCGCCTCGAACATCTTGATGGGCGTTACCCTGGCCAACATCGTCCTGGCCTTTCTTGTGCCGTCCACCACGGCAAGAACGGCGATACTGCTGCCGGTATGTCTGAGCATCATCGAAGTGTTCCGGGCCGACGGCAAATCAAATTTCGCCAAAGCCCTGCTGCTGATATTAACCTTCACCAATTCGACCATCAGTGCCGGCATCATGACTGCGACCGTTCCCAATCCCATTACCATCGAATTCATCAACAAAGCCTCCGGCGTCGCCATTACCTACGGCCAGTGGTTCATGTACGGCTTCCCGCCGGCCTTGCTGATGACCTTCATAACCTTGTACTATGTGCGATGGGTATACAAACCGGAGGTAGAGCGCGTTCCCAACGGCATTTCCCATGTCAGGGAAACGCTGGCCGAGCTCGGCCCTCTCAATCCGGACGAAAAACGGGCTCTGGTTGTTTTTGCCGCTGTCGTGACCTTGTGGATGACCGGCGGCTGGACGAAGATTGATCCCACCATCGCCTGTCTGGCCTGCGCCAGCCTGTTATTTGTGCCAAAAATCGGATTTTTGACCTGGAATGACGCCAACAAAGCCACATCCTGGCAAATCCTCCTGGTAACCGGAGGCGGAATCAGCCTGGGGGACATGCTTGTGAAGACCGGCGGCGCCAAATGGCTGGCGGTGACTATCTTCAACACCCTGGGACTGGGGCAGTTGTCGGTTATCGCCACCCTGATCATGGTTATGATCATCGTCCAGTATCTGCACCTTGTTTTCGTGGCCACGACACCGATGGCCACCGGTTTGATCCCCATCGTTATCGGCATCGCCGGTGTTGTCAATATCGATCCTCTGATCCTGGCCCTGCCGGCAGGCATGATTATCGGCGGCTATCCGCTGCTGATGTTTTATAACACATCGCCGAGTATTCTAGTCTATGGGACAGGCAAGCTCGCGGTCGAGGACTTTCCCCGGGTGGGTTTTGTTCTGTGCGGCATCGCCTGTGCTGTTTATGCAGTCTGCGCCATGACTTACTGGCGTTGGCTGGGACTGTTCTAAAAACACTGGCAGGCAGCGATATTCTGGGAGGAGGCTATATTATGAAGAACAAGGGAATAAGCCGGCGTACTTTCCTCAAACAGGCCGGCTTGGTCACCCTGGCGCTGGCGGGTGGGATCACCATCCCCAGGAGTCTTGCGGCAGAGTATGCCGAGGAATACCATGTGCCGAATTCTACAGGTACCGGGGCGCCCAGACTTAAAGCCCCGGCCGGTGCCTGCGACTGTCACCACACATCTATGATGACCGTTTTCCGGTCGCCGGGTCTGCCAAACGGGCCCAATCCAACGGAACGGTGGCTGACTACCGGCTTCTCCAGCAGCGAATCGGCACCACCCGCAATATTGTCGTCACCCCTTCGTCCTATGGCACCGATAACCGCTGTACCCTCGACGCCCTGGAACAATTCGGTCTGGCGAACACCCGCGGTGTGGCGGTGGTCGACACCAGCGTCACGGATGCCGAACTGCGGCAAATGGCCGACGCCGGTGTCAGGGGTATCCGCTTCACCCTGTTTGATCCGGCCACTGCTGTTACAAGAGTGGACATGATCGAGCCTCTGGCGAAACAGATCAGCGACCTCGGCTGGCACGTCCAAATCCACATGAGGGGCGACCAGATTGTCGCGGCTGAGGAAATGCTAAACCGACTCACCGTCCCCATTGTATTCGACCATATCGCCCGCCTGCCGCAGCCGGCCGGTGTCGAGCACCCCGCTTTCGGGGTCATCTGCCGGCTGATTGACAAAGGCCGGACCTGGGTCAAGCTGTCCGGCGCCTATCTGGACACCAAAATCGGCGCACCGACCTACGCCGACGTGACCAAGGTCGCCCAGGCCTTCGTGCGCTACGCGCCGCAGCGTATGGTGTGGGGCAGCGACTGGACACATCCCACCGAAAAGGAAAAACCGGATGACGCCGTGCTCTTTGATCTGCTTGCCGATTGGGCACCGGATCAAACGACGCTCCACCGTGTTCTTGTCGACAATCCGGCCCAGCTTTACGGTTTCCCGCAGTAAGCAGGCGGGAAAAACCTGGCAGGGGCGGCGCTTAGCCGTCCCGCTCCACCGGGTCGGAACACCGGTTCTATGAGAGGGGGAGAGAACAATGTCCACCCAACCGGGTGAAAAAAGCGGGTTCAACCCCGGGCGCCTGATGGAAAACCTGCGTCAAAAGTGGGGGCTTCCGCTGGCAATCGCCTGTATGCTGGCGGTCTGGTTCGCGCCGACTCCGGTCGGACTGACTTTGGTCGGAAAAAAAGCTTTGAGCATATTTGCCGGAATATTCGTGCTGTATATGACCGAGGCAATGCCGCTGGCTGTCACCAGCCTGGCGATCATTCCGTTGATGGTCCTTACCGGCACGGTAAAGTTAGCCGGCGTGCTGGAAGGGTTTGCAGCCCCTACCGTTTTTCTGCTCATCGGGGCGTTTATTTTGGGCATCGCCATGGTAAACACCAAGCTGGCTGACAGAATTACCTATATCATTCTTACAAAAATCGGCAGTAAGACCCGCAATATTGTTTACGGGGTAATGGCGGTGAATGTCGTGCTGGCCTTTCTGGTGCCTTCTGCCACCGCCCGCACCGCTATTTTGATACCGATCTGTCTTGGCATCATCCATGTATTCGAGGAAGGAAACGAAGGGCGTTCGCCCTTTGTTGTCGCCCTGCTCATCACCATGTGCTTTACCAACGTCACCATCAGCGCCGGGATTATGACCGCCACGGTGGCCAACCCGGTGGTCATTGAGTTTATCGCCAAGGGAGGGGGCCCTGCCATAACCTACATGCAATGGCTGATCCTCGGCTTCCCCCCCGCCATCTTGATGACTGTCCTCACGGCCTGGTACGTCCTCAGAGTATTTCCGCCGGAACGGGATGAGCTTCCCGGCGGACAGCAGTATGTTGAGGATAAGCTCAAGAGCTTTGGGCCGATGAGTTCGGAGGAAAAGCGGACCCTGAGCGTTTTCCTGGTGGTTGTGACGATGTGGGTTTTAGGCGACTGGATCAAGGTCGACCCCACAACAGCCTGTATGGTTGGGGCTGTCGCCCTTTACCTGCCAAAATTCGGGGTGCTGAAATGGAGCGACGCCCATAAAGGCGTTCCCTGGGCAGTTGCCCTGATCACCGGCGGCGGCATCGCCTTGGGCGATATTCTGATGAAAACCGGCGCAGCCAAGTGGCTGGCCACCACCATCTTCAGCCTGCTCGGCCTTCAGTCCCTGAGTACGCTGATGCTTCTGGTGGCAGTCATGCTGGTCTGTGTCTATCTCCATTTCTTCTTTGTCGGAACGACGCCGATGGCTACCGCCCTGCTGCCGATTATTTTGTCGATAGCGTCTACGGCCGGGATACCGCCGGTGGTTCTGGCGCTGCCGGCAGGCATGATCATCGGCGGCTATGCGTTGCTGATGTTTTACTGCACCAATCCGAGCATTCTGGTATATTCCACAGGCAGGGTGCGGATCGAGGATTACCCCCGGGCGGGAATCCCCCTCAGCGCCATCGCCTGCATAGTCTACGCCCTCTGCGCCGCGACCTACTGGCGCTGGCTCGGCTTCTTTTAAGCCGCAAAAATCCGCCTTCTTGGCCCATGGCCCGGAGGCGGATTTTTTTATTGGGTGCTCATTAGCCTACAAGTCGGTGTTGGAATAGCAATAGATACAGGAGAAGCCGCATTTCTGCCGATAGTCGCCGATATCCGAGCTTTTATGGCAGCGGCACGACTGCCGCTGCCCGCTGTCCCTGGCCTTGGAAAGTTTGCCGCCAAAGACGTTTTCCAGCAAGGATGCGTCGATACAGGCCCCTGGCTCGATCCCTTCAACCCTTTCCAGCAGCGGCGACGCACAGCTGTAAACCGTGATATTGTGCTTTTGGGCAATCGCCGCAACCTCGGCGAATAAACTCAGTATCTGTGAGTCGCTGTAGCTTTCGATCGCAACCCCGGCTTGACTCAGCCTCCGCTTAACATGAGGGTACATTGCGATATAGGATGTAGTCACCCGGCACGCCGTCATTCCCAGGCTGTCCAGATCCCGGCACAGCCTGGCGAAAGCGTTCAGCCTGGCCTTTTGGGGCTCATCGTAAGTCGGGGCATTTTCCCCCTGCCTAGAGATGATCAGCGGGTCAAACCGGATGGTGAACTGCCGCGCTGCGTACCGGTTCAGCAGCCCCTCCAAAACCCGGATGGTCTGTCCGTACTCCGGCACGTTGGGTTCCAGTGTCCTGGAGTAATCATTGATGGTGTAGTGAAAATACAGATTGTAGTTTTCCAGCTGGCCCGGAGCCTTCAGCACATTGCCGAAATCCTTGCTCCACAGCACCAGGCTGTGGACGTTTTCAGGCTGCAGGTCAATGGTATAGGTCGTATCCCTGAAGCGCGGGTTGGCCACAGCCACTTGTCCGCTGCCCAGAACCTGCTGGAGCCAGCCGTAATAAAACCGCGGGATGTCCGTTCGCCGCGACGCGGAAATGATTTTCCTCCTGCTTACCGCCATCTTTTTTCACCCGGCTTACAGTTTTTTGTCATTCTGCCCACTCCCGCCTGATAACACGCGGTTGCGCTGCCTGCCAGCCATCGGGCCGCGGGCGAAAGCTGCGCTTGTCTTTATTCTCCGTCAGACAGCCTAAATCCTTGGCAAGAAAGGCCGGCGGCTTCTTCCGGCTTGTGACCGGACTTGCCGGCCTGGTCGTGAATAATCCAGGCGGACTGCCGTAAAACGGCAAAGAACCATTTACTATTTCCGGCAAATATGATATGTTTTTTATGAATAATCATTCGTCAATCTGCACCGCTCGGCGGACCCACCGGCAGGAAATACTGTTTCTCAGGTCCTGGCGACCGTTTGACAGGCCCCCCTCCCGGCGGCTGTCCAGCAATTCTGCGGCTGCAACTGGTCTTACCGTCAGACCGGCAACCTGGTTTTCTTCTTGGCGGCACTTTTTAATTTATTATGAAGCGGGGGAAAAAAATGCAAAATCAAGTGATCGAGGCTTTCAAGCAGCTGGTCGGAGCCGAGTACGTCCTGACCGGCAAAGAGGACTTGTTGTGTTATTCGTATGACGCAACACCGGGATTTTCCCATATGCCTGACGCGGTCATCATTCCTGGCACCACCGACGAGGTCGCAAAAGTTCTGGCTCTGGCCAACAGCGAAAAGATTCCGGTCTATCCCCGGGGCTCGGGCACCAACCTCAGCGCCGGAACCGTCCCCATGAAGGGCGGCATCGTGCTGCTCATGACCCGTTTCGCCAAGATTATCGAAATCGACGCCGCCAATCTGGTCGCCACCGCCGAACCTGGCGTGATTGTCGCCACGTTGAACGCGGCTGTAGGCGAATTCGGCCTTATATATCCCCCCGACCCCGGCACGGTCGCCACCGCGACGCTGGGCGGCACGGTATCCGAGAACGCAGGCGGCCTCAGAGGCCTTAAATACGGTGTTTCCAAACACTACATCATGGGCCTGGAAATCGTCCTGGCCGACGGGCGGATCATTCAAACCGGCGGCAAAAACGTCAAAGACGTCGCCGGCTATGACCTGACCAAACTGTTCACAGGTTCGGAAGGAACCCTGGGAGTCATCACAAAGGTCACCGTCAAGCTGGTCCCGGCACCGGAAGCCAGCAAGGCTATGCTGGCCATCTTCTCCGACCTGGACAACGCCGGCAAGGCCATCTCAGCCATTATCGCCAACAAAATCATTCCCGCCACCCTTGAAATCATGGATAACGCCACCATCCGCACCGTCGAGGATTACGCCAAGGTCGGCCTGCCTGTCGACGCCGAGGCCGTCCTGCTGATCGAGGTTGACGGCATCCCCGCCGTTGTGGAAAAGGAAGCCGCCAAAGTAATCGAAGTTTTACAGGCCAATGGCGCCACCGCCATCCAGACAGCCAAGGACGCAACCGAGCGGGACAAACTGTGGGCCGCCCGCCGCGCCGCCCTGCCGGCTCTGGCCAAACTGCGTCCCACCACCTTCGTGGAGGACGCTACCGTTCCCCGCAGCAAAGTACCTGACATGATCCGGGCCGTAAACCATGCTGCCGCCAAACACAACGTGACTATCGGTACCTTCGGCCACGCCGGCGACGGTAACCTGCACCCCACCATCGTCTGCGACATTCGCGACGCCGCCGAAATGGAGCGGGTGCATGCAGCCATGGATGAAATATTCGCCACCGCCATCAAGCTTGGCGGCACTCTCAGCGGCGAGCACGGCATCGGCCTTGGCAAACTGAAATATATGGAAGACCAGTTCGGACCGGCCAGCATGAGCGCCATGCGGGCGATCAAAAAGGCCCTTGATCCCAACTGCATCTTGAATCCCGGAAAACTTGTCGGGGAGTGTTGATCATGAGTGACAACAAACATTTGCTTGCCGAAATCGAAGACGCCATCGCCAACTGTATGAAATGCGGCAACTGCATGGAAGTATGTCCGATCTATAAGGAGCTCCAGACCGAGTCATCGGTGGCCCGCGGCAAACTGGCCCTCATTGAGGCTGTTTTGAGCGGCAACGCCGATATATCCCAGGGCTTTGACAAACGGATGGCGATGTGCGTATCCTGTAAGGCCTGCGCCGCCAAATGTCCCTGCGGCGTCAAGGCCGACGAACTCATCCTGCGCGGCCGCGAAGCGTCGGTGAAGGCGCGGGGGCTGCACCCGATCAAAAAGAACGTCTTTAAACTGCTGTCCAACCGGACGCTGTTTGACTTCGCCCTGCGGATGGCCGGCCTGTTCGGCCCCCTGCAGATGAAAAAGCTGCCTGGCCGTTTCGCGGTGGTGGCCCGCTTCCCCATGCCCGGCCTCGACCGCCGGCGGGTGCTGGCTCCCTTCGCCGCCACTCCTCTGCGCAGCCAGGTTCCCGAAACCCTCAAAGTGGCCAACCCTAAAATGAAGGTTGCCTTCTTCACCGGCTGTACCATCAACTATGTTTATACCGATATCGGCCACTCGGTTCTGAATGTCCTCAAGGAAAACGACGTTGAGGTCACCCTGCCGCCGATGCAGCACTGCTGCGGCACGCCGGTCTATATGTCCGGCGACACCGAACTGGCCAAGGTCTTCGCCAAGCATAATATCGAGACCTTCGAGCGGGCTAACGTCGATTACATCGTAGCCGCCTGCGGTTCCTGCTCCGAAGCCTTCAAAATCGAATATCCCGAAATGTTCCGCGACGACCCCGCCTTGCGGGAACGGGCCGAGAAACTGGCTGCCAAAACCTTCGAAATCAGCGAATTTCTCGTGGATGTCCTGAAATTCCGTCAGGACAATCTCGGCGCTGTCAACGCCACTGTCACCATGCATGACCCCTGCCATATGGCCAGAGGCATCAAGGTCACCGAACAGCCTCGCAAAATCCTGAAAGCCATCCCTGGCGTAAAATTCGTCGAGATGAAAAACCCGGACCGCTGCTGCGGCGCCGGCGGCTCCTTCAGCCTGGCCAACTACGAAATCTCCCGGAAAATCAACGACCGGAAAATCGCCGATATCGCCACCACCGACGCCGACACCGTGGCCACCAGCTGCGGTTCCTGCCGGATGCATATCATCGACGGTCTGGTCCAAAACGACAAACCCCAGGATGTCCTGCACACCGTCCAGCTCCTGGACAAGGCTTATCAGGCCGGCAAACAAGCCTGATCCCTGGCTTTCCTAGCTACTTAAAAGATGTCAGTAAGCCATACCGGCCGACTGACATCTTTTTCTTTCCCTGTTTACTTAGAAAATATCATTTCCATATCAGGGACCACCGGATAACCGCTCCAGCGTCTCGTCAATCTCCGGGTCCACCCCGCCCAGGCCGTCATTGACGCCGCCGACGTGCTTGAGCTTCTCCTCATGGGACTTTTCCCGTTTTTGCAGCTCTTCTTTTTCTTCCATTTGCCTCACCTCGCTGTCCCCCTGTTCCTCTGACCAGGTTCTGTCTTGTAGTATGGGAAAAAAACAGAACCCCTACTCATACGGGGTTCTGTCCTCTTTCGTTTCCTTTTGCCTGGCGCTATACGCGGAATGACGACACCGCGGCCTGCAACTCCTGAGCCAGCTTGGCCAGCGCCTCACTGGAGTTTGCAACTTCCTCCATTGAAGCCAGTTGTTCCTGGGTCGCGGCAGAGACGCTCTGCGACTCCCCTGCTGACTTCTTGCTGAGTTCATCGATTCTTTTCACCCTGTCGATGATGTGCTGGCTGCCGGTAGCCATCTGCTGAATGGTGGCCGAGACATCCCTTACCTGATCCGACACCGCGGCCACCAGGTCCGTGATTTCCTTAAAAGACGCTCCGGCGGCGTTGACCACTTCGGCCCCGGTCTTGACTTCCCGGGTACCGTCATTCATGGCGATTACCGCCTTGCCGGTGTCCTCCTGAATTTCGCCGATCAGTTCGGCGATCTTCTTGGCGGCTTCCTGAGACTGTTCGGCAAGTTTTCGCACTTCTTCGGCCACCACTGCGAAACCCCGGCCCTGTTCCCCGGCCCGTGCCGCCTCTATCGCCGCATTGAGGGCCAGGAGATTGGTCTGGCCCGCAATCCCTGCAATCGTATCGACAATCTGGCCGATTTCCTTGGACCGTTCGCCCAGTTGTTCCACTACCTTGGCCGAAGCGTTCACCGACTCCTCGATATTCCCCATCTGGGCTACGGCCTTCTCCACCGCCCGGCCGCCGTCCTTGGCCTTGTCCGCGGCTTGGGCCGACTGGGCTGCCGCTCCCTGGGTGTTCACCGCCACCTGCTGCATGTTGACGGTCATCTGCTGTACCACCGCCGAAGTGTCGTCAGCTGCGGCCAGCTGATCATTGGCCCCGGCGGCCACCCCGGAAATAGATGCCGCCACCTGGTTTGCCGCCTGGGAAGACTGTTCCGCGCTGGCGGTCAACTCCTCACTGGCCGCAGCCACTTGCTCGGCCTGGGACTGCACCTTCACCACCAGGGCCCTCAGCTGGGACCGCATCTGGCGGAATCCCCGTGCCAACTGGCCGATTTCGTCTTCGGAATGAATCTGCGCTTCTTTTTCCCGGAAATCGCCCCCGGCCAGCAGCAGGCAATCATCCCGCAGGATTCCGATGGGTTTGGCGAACCGCTTGCTGATAATCATCACAAACAAGGATCCCAGCATAATAAACAGCAGACTCACAGCCATCATTACCCGGCCCAGAGTCGTGGTTTCCTCCGTTGCCTCCGCCTCCGGAACCGTGACCACCATCACCCATTTTTGCCCCGCCAGAACGACCGGGGTAAAAATGCCGATTCTCTCCACTCCGCCAAATTTATACCGGCCCAGCACCGGTTTTTCCAGCCCGGCCGAAACCAGGCCCATCAGCCGGTCGTCCAATTCGCGGTCCGCCAGCTTCAGGGCAGGATCAATCTGTTTCTTCGTCAGGGACAGCTTGCCGGCAAGTTCGGGATTCGACGAATCCATGACCACCAGCCCCTCGTCGTCACACACGAAACTGTAGCCGCTCTCTTTAAACTTGACCTCTTTTGCCAGCTCAGCCAGGTTGGCCACCGAGTAAGTCCCGGATACAAGGCCGGTCATCTGGCCGTTGTCGAATACCGGCGCGGCAAAAACCACCGACATCTCGCCCCGCTGCAGATCCACCAGCGCATGGCTGACCACCGGCTTTTTCGTCTCGGTCACTTTTTTGAACTGCTCGCGGCTGGCCAGGTTGACCATGCTTCCATCGGCCCGGATCGAGTTGCCGTCCGGCCAGATGAAATTCATCTGACTGAACTTGCCGTACCGCCGGCGGGAATCCGCCAGGATCGCCACGATCTGATCCCTGTCGCTGGCCGCCCGGATAACCGGGATGTTCGCGATATCTTCCAGTTGAAGGATATTTTCCGTCATGCGGGCCTGGATGCGGTTCGCATAATCCGATCCCACCGCCATGGCCATCCCGTTCACGCTTTTTGACAAGGACTGCTGCGACAGATAATACCCTATCCCTGACAACACAGCAAACGAAAGGATAAAAAACGGCAATAAAATCAATAGCAGCCGGGTTTTGACACTGGTTATTCTCACGCTTTTCTCCTCACTTTCCGTGGCGGTTTGGTGACAGAGGGAACCGCGAATACGCCGGAATAATCGAATTGCCGCTCAACCTCCCGGTGATTATAATTTTCTTTCTCCACTACGAAAATCAGCGTATCCGGAAAACCTTTCCCTGAAAAAATTTACTAGTTATGTTAATATTTCGCTAATAACCCCTTGCTTCCTTCCCCTAAATTTTACAACTGTAAATAATTTTGCTCTTTTCGGCGTGGTCTGGGCAGCCCGCCCCTCCCCCGGTTCAACCCACTACTTTCCATGGTCCGCCTCCTCTCACTGTGGTATAATCAGTATCTGTCAGCTTTTGAGAGGAGGTGACGTCTTGGATACGCTATCCCACGCCTTGGTCGGACTGGCTGTTGCCGGCCTTTCAGGCCACCAGCCGACACTGCATGATCCGGTATATATCGCTACCCTGCTCGGTGCCCAGGCCCCCGATTTCGACATCATCGCCCAAGTGCGCGGTGACATGGCTTATCTGAGGCAACACCGCGCTTTCTCCCATTCCATCCCCGGCATCACCGGATGGGCGCTGGCAATCTCGCTGGCCCTCCGTTTTTTTATGCCGCAGGCCGCCTTCGGGCAAATCTTTGCCTGGTCCTTCGCCGGGGCATTATCCCATATTCTCATCGACTATTTCAACACACACGGGGTGGCGATCCTGTGGCCTTTTCGCCGGGACCGCAAAAGCTGTCCCCTGCTCAATGTCTTCGATCCCATCCTGCTGATACTGATGCTGATGCCCTATGTCTCGCGTCCGCCGATGCTGGAAATAACCCTCATAACCTTTGCCCTATTGGCTTTCTATGTTCTGGCCAAGTATTTCTTGCGTCAGCGGGCCACAAAATGGCTTCTGCAATATTTTTTCCCTCAGCAGGTGGCCAGGATCTGGGTTATGCCTTCGCTCAAGCACCTGTTTTACTGGGATTTTGTCGTCGAAACCAGGTCCCGCCTTCTCAACGGCCGGATCGGCTTGCTCTACCCGGCGATGGAAATACGGGCCGATTTTCCGAAACTCAGTCATTCGCCGTTGACGACCCAAGCCCAAAAGACGGCCCTGGGCGAATTCTTCCGTATTTTTTCCCCCTTCATCTATTTCGAAGAGCATCCCGCCGAAGGTTCGCACCGTGTCACCATTTACGACCTGCGTTACTTCGCGGATCAACATTTCATCCACAGCGCCACCATCGTATTCGATCACCGAAACACGCCTTGCGAATCCTATGTTCATTCCCTGGGGCGGACCATCAAAATCCGGACAGCTGACAATATCAATATGTAAAAGCCCGCGCTAAGCGCGGGCTTTTCGCTGCTTGTTCGCAGCTTTAGTTTGATCATTATTGCGCTCTGTAGCCCCGGCTGTGGAAGGGATCCGGATACATATCCCGGCTGCGCCGTGGTTGTCGACTCATCCCGCATAGTATTCTCTGCCATCCACATAATAGTATAACGAAATGCTATGCAAGGAGGAATATTCACAAAATGGAAAACGCCATGTTTTGTTATCAATGCGAACAGACGGCAGGCGGTAAAGGCTGCGTCAAGATGGGCGTGTGCGGCAAAACTCCGGAGGTCGCGGGCCTACAGGACGTTCTCATCCACTGCCTGCGGGGAATCGGCCATTACGGCTGGCAGCTCATCCAGTCCGGCGGAAAGATCGATACCCCCACTTACAAATTTATCATGGATGCCATGTTTTCGACCCTTACCAATGTCAACTTCGACCCTGAACGTTTCGTAAAGTACATACAAGAAGCCAACAAAATTAAAACCCAGCTTAAGGAGCAGCTTGGAGACAAGGCGAAATCCGCGCCGCGAGGTGCAGATTATATGGCCCCGTCCACCAGGGAAGAAATACTCCGCGATGCGCCGAAGTATGGGGTCATGGCCGACGAAAAGATGGACATGGATATCCGGTCACTGCGTGAAACACTGACTTACGGTTTTAAGGGCATGGCCGCTTATGCCCATCACGCGCTGATTCTCGGAAAAAAGGACGAAGAAGTGGGTAATTTCTTCTTCAAGGGACTGGCCGCCACGTTGGACGAATCACTCGGCGTGCCCGAATGGCTCGGACTATGCCTGGAGCTTGGAAAAACCAACCTGAAATGCATGGAAATGCTCGACGCGGCCAATACGGAAGCCTACGGCAACCCTGAGCCCACCGAGCTCCTCATATCCAAAAAAGCCGGACCGTTTATCGTCATCTCCGGCCATGACCTGAAAGACCTGAAACAGTTGCTGGAACAGACCGAGGGTAAAGGCGTCAACATCTACACCCACGGCGAGATGATCCCCGGTCACGGCTACCCTGAACTGAAAAAGCACAAGCAGCTCATCGGCAACTTTGGCACCGCCTGGCAGCATCAGCAGAGCGAATTCGCCAATCTGCCCGGCAGTATCCTCATGACAACCAACTGTCTGATGACGCCCCGCGACAGCTATCGGGACAGGATCTTTTCCACCAGCATCGTCGGTTTCCCCGGGATGCCCTATATCGAAGAGAATAGTGGCCGCAAAGACTTCACGCCGGTTATCAACAAGGCGTTGGAATTGGGTGGTTTCAAAGAAAGCGACCCCGAACGGAAGATCACCGTCGGCTTCGGCCATAACGCGGTGCTGAGCCATGCAGGGGCGATCGTGGAGGCTGTGAAGTCCGGACAAATCAAGCATTTTTTCCTGATCGGCGGCTGTGACGGCGCCCGTCCCGGCAGAAACTATTACACCGAATTCGCCGACAAAACCCCGCACAACACTCTGATGCTCACTTTGGCCTGCGGTAAATATCGCTTCAACTACAAGGATTACGGCACCCTTGCCGGCTTCCCGCGCCTTTTGGATGTGGGGCAGTGCAACGACTCATTTTCTGCGATCCGCATCGCCGTCGCCCTGGCCGCTGCTTTTCAATGCGGTGTGAACGAGCTGCCGCTCACCCTGGTGCTGTCCTGGTATGAACAAAAAGCGGTCGCGATACTCCTCACCCTGCTGTCCCTCGACATTCGCAACATCTACATCGGCCCGACCCTCCCGGCTTTCTTCTCTCCCAATGTGCTGCAGGCCCTGGTGGAGAAATACAAACTCAAGCTCGTTTCCACAGCTGAAAAGGATATGGAGTCGATACTGGGAGCTGTCCCGGCCCACGCCTGACCCTGCAAAAACGCTCCCCGCCCGTTTCCCCGCTATGTCGGCAAATAAAGGGGCTGTCTCAATAGAAGATATTGAGGCAGCCCCTTAGTCGATCGGCAAAATGTAACAAGTGGGAAGAGAATTTCTCCTTTGTTTTTTCTCGCAATGTGGCAATGAGCGCGAAAAGAGCGCTGAGAGCAGGACGATTTGCCTATGGATGTTACGCGCCGTTAATACAGCGGACGGTAACAGCTCCGCAGGCGGAACCTTGGATGGTTCCGCCAGTCTCCCCTGCGTCACGGACGACGCATGGGAGACGGTGCGGCGCTGTCGGTGCAAATTTACGGCGCGTCCATCCATAGGCCCCGGCCAGCTCCCAGCGCTCTTTTGCGCGGTCCCCGAAAGCGCCGATAGAAAAAGCAAGGGGAGCTTTTCCCCCGGCCTGTTTACAAACTGGAGGTGCTGCCTCAAACAGGTTTCATACACCTATTTTGAGACAGCCCCTTTGCTATTCGCGCTGCTTCATACGGCTTCGGCTTTTCAGAATTTCGGCGGCAATAACCGCCGCTGCGAACGCGGCGGGAATACCCCATTGCGCCGGGGGGTATTCGCCTATGTAAGAGGCAAGCTTGCCTTCAGCCACCACCATTTCCCCGGCTGTCCAGCCCAAAAAGGCGGCGCCGGCGGTAATGATCAGCGGCCAGCGCTGCATGAGCGCGGTGATGAGCCGGCTGCCCCAGATGATGATCGGGATGCTGAGCAAAAGACCGATGACAAGCATGAAGATATTGCCTCTGGCTACTCCGGCGATGGCGACCACGTTGTCCACACTCATGACAAGATCCGCCAACAGGATCGTCCTGACTGCCTCCCACAAGTTTCCCGCCGCCTTTACTTCCTCCTCGGCCTGATGATCGTTGACCGCCAGTTTCACCGCCACCCAAAAAAGCAGCAGGCCGCCGACCAGGAGCAGGTACGGCATCGTCAGCAGCGACACCGCCGCCAGGGTGAGAAGAATCCTTAGACCGATAGCACCGGCGCCGCCCCAGAGGATTGCCGCCTTCTGCTGCCGTTTCGGCAGCCTGCGGCTGGCCAGGGCGATAACCAGGGCGTTGTCGCCGCTGAGCAGCAAATTGACAACAACGATGCTGAACAATATTGATAGATAATCCAGCTTGTACACCTCCCTTAGGACAAAAAAGCCTGCTACCGTGCATTGTTAAACCCAAGGCCGCAATTACTTCAGGGTTACCCGTCTGAGACGCAGGGCGTTCGTCACTACCGAAACCGAGCTAAAGGCCATGGCCGCGGCGGCGATCACCGGCGACAGCAACCCGGCGGCGGCGATGGGTATGCCGACAACATTGTAGACCAGCGCCCAGAACAGATTTTGTTTTATGTTGGCCATGGTGGCCCGGCTCAGCCGGATCGCGGCGACAATCCCCCGGAGGTCCCCGCTCATCAGCGTTACGTCCCCGGCCTCCATCGCCACGTCGGTGCCTGTGCCCATCGCTATGCCGACATCGGCTGCCGCGAGGGCAGGCGCATCGTTGATCCCGTCACCGACCATCCCGACACTCTTACCCTGGGCGCGCAGGATTTCGACCTGCTCGGCCTTCTTTTCCGGCAACACCTCGGCCATGACATTACTGATGCCCACCTGCCGGGCGATGGCTTCGGCGGTGGGGCGGTTGTCGCCGGTGAGCAGCCATATTTCAATACCCATCGCCGTAAGCTTGGCCACCGCCTCGGCCGCGTGTTCCTTCACCGTATCGGCCACCGCCAAGAGTGCCGCAAGCTGCCCGTCCACCGCGACAAGCATCACCGTTTTTCCGCCCTTTTCCAGACGGTCGATCGCGCCGAGACTGTCTGCCAGGATTATCCCCCGTTCTTCCAGTAGACGGCGGGTACCCACCAGCAGTTTTTTCCCGGCCACCGTAGCCACGACCCCAGCTCCCGGCACGGCGGCAAAATCCCGGGCCTCTCCCGCGAGGGCCGCCTGCCGGTCCGCCGCACCCTGGACAACCGCCTGGGCCAGCGGGTGTTCCGAGGCTTTTTCCGCAGCTGCCGCCAACCCCAGGATTTCCCCTTCGCTGAAATGGGAGTCGACACAGACCACATCGGTGAGTTCCGGTTTCCCCTTGGTAACGGTGCCTGTCTTATCCAGGATGATCGCACTTAGCTTGTGGGCCTTCTCCAGATGTTCGCCGCCCTTGAAGAGGATGCCGTTTTCCGCCCCCCGGCCGGTGCCCACCATGATCGAAGTGGGAGTCGCCAGCCCCAGAGCGCAGGGGCAGGCGATGACCAGCACAGCCGTGGCGTTGAGAACGGCCTGTTCCAGATTGCCGGGAGCCGCCAGGAAATACCAGCCGGCAAAAGTCAGTACTGCCACCGCCACCACCGCCGGCACGAAATAACCGGAGATGACGTCGGCGATCCGTTGGATCGGAGCCTTGGATCCCTGGGCTTCCTCCACGACCTTGATAATCTGGGCCAGGGCGGTGTCTTTGCCGACCCGCTCCGCCCGGAATTTCAGCATGCCAAACTTGTTGAGCGTCGCCCCGGTCACCCGCATCCCGGCGGTTTTGTCCACCGGGATGCTCTCACCGGTGAGCATGGCTTCGTCCACAGCCGAGTTCCCCTCGGTAACAACCCCGTCCACCGGGATCTTTTCCCCCGGACGGACGATCACGATATCCCCGACCTGGACCTGCTCGATCGGAACATCGATCCCTGTACCATCCCGCACCACCTTGGCCGTTTTTGCCTGCAGGCCCATCAGCTTGCGGATGGCCTCCGAGGTGCGGCCCCGGGAAACGGACTCAAGCATCCGGCCAAGAAGAATCAGAGTGATGATGATCGCCGAAGTTTCATAGTAAACCATCCCCCGCCCTGTGACGGTATGGTAGAGGCTGAAGAAATATGCCGCGCTTGTGCCCATGGCGACAAGCACCGCCATGTTGGCGCCGCCGTGGCGCAGAGCAACGAATGCGTCACGATAGAACTGATAGCCGGCGAAAAACTGGACCGGCGTGGCCAGCGCCAACTGAAACAGCGGCTGGAAAATGATCGCCGGCACATAGCCCTCCAGCATGAAAACATCGGCCAGCATCGAAAGCATCAGCGGCAGAGAAAAACATGCGGCGATGATCAGCAGGCGACGCTGTCTGGCGAGTTCGGCGACCCGGCTTGCCTTCTCCCGGTCAGGCCCGTCCTCTTCGCCGATCGGCACAGCCTCATAACCCGCCTGAGCCACAGCTTCCGCCACGTCCTGGGGCGACACTTCCAGCCCGGCTTCCACCGTCAGCCTGCCAAGGGCGAAATTAACCGCCGCCCCGACAACCCCGGGGATTTTTCCTGCCGCTTTTTCCACTCTGGCAGCGCAAGCGGCGCAGCTCATTCCCAGAACCGAGAAATCAAGCCTGGCCGGCTCACTGTCATAACCCAGATCGCGAATCTTGTCGATCAGTCCCTGCGGCCTGATCTGAGCCGGCTCGTACTCCACCGTCAGTTTGGCCAGAGCAAAATTAACGTTGGCGCCGGTTACCCCGTTCAACGCCCGGATGCCTTTTTCGATGCGGGCAGCACAGGCCGAGCAGCTCATGCCCGTGATTTTTAACGTAATTTTTTCCATGATAACGCTTCCCTACCTGATGAATTTTTTTGCGGCGTCGATCAGTTCGTCGATAACCGCGGCGTCGCCCTGTCTGACGGCGTTCACTACACACCCCTTGGCGTGATTCTCCAAAACGGTCAGACCGACCCGGGTGAGCGCCGCGCGGGCAGCCTGCACCTGGATCAGTATATCGACGCAATAGCGGTCCTCGTCCACCATGCGGTGAATACCCCGGACCTGCCCCTCAATTTTCTTCAGTTGATTCAACAGCTTTGCCTGCTCCCCTTCTGTTCTGCGCATAACCCCTCCATACCATACCCCGGTAGGGTATTTATTTTTATCATAACAAAGCGGCCCGGATCTGTCAATTATGACCTGTTCGCCCCCCAAACAACATCAACATATTGTAGTGGTTTTGGCAATATAGAAAAAAACATACAAATTAAGGTAATATTCGCAAAAAAATAGCAGGTATTTGTTGATAAGCGTCAAATATGTCTTTTTAGGTTGGAGAAAATTTTACCCCCTTATCCTTGGAGGTAGTTATGGAAAACCGTTACAGAACCAAGAAGTACACTGCCGGCGGGGTTGCCTTCCCGCGGCAAATTTTTACGCCCGTTGATTTTGCAATTTTCGACCAGGCAAATGATGCGATCTTCTTGCATGACGCTGAAAGCGGGGCCCTGCTCAATCTCAACAAAAAAGCCTGTGAACTCTATGGCTATTCCCCGGAAGAGGCTCGCACCCTGAAATTTTCCGCTCTCCATCCCGGTGAATACCCCTATACCGAAGAAGAAGGCCTGCGGCTGATAAGAAAAGCCGCCGGCGGTGAACCCCAGACGGTTGAATGGAAAACAGGCACCAAGACCGGTCGGGAAATATGGACCGAGGTAAATCTGAAGCTGGTCACTATCAACGACCACGAGATGGTACTGGCCATCGTCCGTGACATCACCCGCCGCAAGCGCACCGAACAGCGGATGCAGATCCAGCATACCTACCTGTCCCTGCTGCAGGAAACGACCCTGTCGATCATGAATCTGAACAAACTCGAGGCCGGCGACCTCTTAACCAACCTCGTAAGCCACGCCAGTACCCTTTTGGGAACAAATCACGGTTTCCTCTACCTCGCTGACAGCGAAAATGCGTTTCTTGAACTCAAAGTAAGCACTTCCCTGCAAGATACCTTCCTTAGCCCGAAGATCCGGCCGGGCGAAAACCTCGCCGGCAAGGTCTGGGAGAGCGGCGAACCGCTTGCCATCGCCAACTACGCGACCTGGAGCGAGCGCCCGCCGACAACCCCCGAATACATCCGGGCAATGATCGGCGCCCCTCTGAAAACCGGGGCAAAGGTATTCGGCGTCATCGGCCTTTGCTACATTGACGAAGAGTATCAGTTCAGGGAAGATGAAATAGCTTTGTTCGGCCGGTTTGCCGAACTGGCGTCCATCGCGCTTGACAACGCCAGGCTCTATACCACCGCGCGAACCGAACTCAGTGAGCGCAAACAGGATGATTCTGCCCTCAGGACCAGCGAAGAACGCCATCGCCTCTTGTTTAACAGCGTCAATGACGCCATGTACCTGACCGAAATCGCCGAAGAAGGCCTGCCGGAAAAAATTGTTGAGGTCAACGATGCCGCATGCCGGCTTCTGGGCTACAGCCGGGAAGAATTCCTGCAGCTCACCTCTGCCGATATTGTGCCACTGGAGTACCGCGGCGATGCGCAGGAAAAAGCCGCCATTTTGGATTACGAAAAACACGTTTTCTCCGAAAGCGTCTATCTTACCAAGAGCGGCACCAGCATTCCTGTCGAAGTCAACTCCCACCTGCTGCCGCTGGAAAATCGCCCCTGCGTCCTGTCGATGGTTCGCGATATCACCGAACGCAAACGGGTTGAGAAAGAAGTGGCCCGGATTGACCGGCTGAACCTTATCGGGGCCATGGCCGCCGGCATCGGTCACGAAATCAGAAATCCGCTCACCACCGTTCGCGGCTTTCTCCAGATGCTCACAAGCAAAGAAGAGTGCCTGCCTCATAAAGAATATTTTGAACTGATGGTCCATGAACTTGACCGGGCCAATTCCATCATCAGCGAATTTTTGTCCCTGGCCAAAAACAAGGCAGTCGACCTCAGAAGCGGCAGCCTGAACACCGTTGTCAACATGATATTACCGCTGTTGGAAGCCGGCGCCATCCTCTATGACAAAAGCGTCAGAATGGATCTGGGGGAAATTCCCGATATCCAGCTTGATGAAAAAGAAATCCGTCAACTGGTCCTCAACTTGGTCAGGAACGGATTGGATGCCATGCCGCCCGGCGGTGTCCTGACAGTCAGAACCCATGCTACAGACAGTGACGTCATCCTGTCTGTGCAGGACCAAGGCAAGGGCATTGCGCCTGATGTCGCCGAAAAGATCGGAACACCGTTTTTCACCACCAAAGAGTACGGTGTGGGCTTGGGTTTGGCGGTTTGCTACAGTATCGCCTCCAGACATAACGCGACCATAATCTTCGACAGCGGCCCGACCGGAACTACCTTTTCCGTCCATTTCCGCAGAGTCCATTGATACTTTGCTGTTACTTGATTATTAACGGAAAACACCAAAAAGAAACGCACCCGGTACTTGGGTGCGTTTTTGTGTGAAATCGGTTGTGTACGCCTAGTTCAAATGCATCATCTTCGGCAGTACGAGGCTGAACCATGGCACAAAGGCCACCAATAGCAGGCCGACGAACAGCACAATGAGATAAGGAATCATCGCCCGGGTTGTCTCCTCCACCTTGGTGCCGCAGATGGCACACGTAGTGTAAAGACCAATCCCGATAGGCGGCGCGAAAGATCCCAGCCCCATCGCTATCAACAGCACCATGCCATACTGGAGGGGTTCGATACCGAATTTCGGGGCCAGGGGCACAAGGAGCGGGGCAAAAACCAGCAGCGCCGGTATACCTTCCAGCACGGCCCCCATAACGATCAGGATGACAACCGTGGCCAGCATGAATATCCAGTCGGAGTGCCCGGCCACAAGAGTCATGGTCTGGGCAATCTTCTGCGGTACCCCTGCTGCCGTCAAAACCCAGGAGAACGCACTGCCGGTGCTGATGATGAAAAGAACCACACCAGCCTTGACCGAAGTATCCAGCATCAGGTCCCAGCACTTTTGCCAGCCCAGTTCCTTATAGAAAAAGATTGCCAGAATCAGAGAATAGACCACCGCGAAGGTCGAAACTTCCGTCGGAGTGGCAATACCGGCGACAATCCCCCCGATCAGAAAAAGCGGGACCAACAGGGCCGGAACGGCAATAAGTCCCAGCTTGCCGACCTCCGACAAAGGCACCCCGGAAATTCCGGGATATTTTCCTGCTGAGCGCGCCTTGACGTAGATCGCTATCATCAGGCAAACAGCGATCACCGCCGCAGGCAGCAGTCCGGCCATGAATAAGCCGCCCATCGAGATCGTCGTGATTGATCCTAATACCAGCATCGGCAGGCTGGGCGGAATAGTCTCGCCCATAACCGTGGCGGTGGCCAAAACAGCGGCGCTTTCGGACGGATCATAGCCGTTCTTTCGCAGCATCGGATTCAATGTCGATCCGACCGCCGCCACATCGGCTATCTTCGATCCGGAAAGACCGGCAAAAATATACATGGTGACAACCATAGCCTGGAGGAGTCCGCCCCGGATCCGTCCGACAATGGAGACAACAAAAGCGGCCAGCCGTCTGCTCAAGCCTCCTTCAGTCATGATATATCCGGCCATCATGAAAAAAGGTATGGCCAGCAGGACAAAACTCAAAACGCTGGCCTGCATGACCAGGGGTATCTGCGACAGATTGCCCCGGCCGGAAAGGAAAAGGTACATCAGCGAGGTCAGGATCAGAACGAACCCGATAGGCAGTCCGAGGGCCAATAGTACTGCAAAAGCGCCAAAGGCCAAGCCATTGACAAGAGGCGTGACGCCGAACGGACCCCACAGGTTGTTCGTTACCACCAATATTCCCACAAAAACAAGACATATAACCCCGGTCAAAACCACCGGTTTCATCGGCTTGCGCGACAGTCTGAGCGAAGCGTAAAAAGCCATCAGCGCCAATCCGACCGTCAGCGGCACAACAAACAGTCCCACCCGGATATCCAGCGCCGGCGTGAATTCCATCCAGCGGATTTTTACAACAGTAAGCGAGAAATAACCGGTGAACACGGATACCGCGATCACCATCCATTCGACCAAAGCGTCGAAAGCCGGGCGCCAGGTCTTCGGCAAGCGATCCACCACGGCGTGGACCGCCATATGTTCGTTGCGGGTATAAGCCAGCGCCCCGCCCAGAAAAGCCACCATGGTCAGCGCGAATTGGCCGAGTTCATCAGCCCACATAATGGGCGCCTGGAATATTTCCCTGAGGATAATGCCGGCAAAAACGATCACTAATTCGCCGATAACCGATAATCCCACCAGAATATCCAGCACTTTGTCCATTCTCAGTTTGATTACGCTGTCTTTTTCATTGCCTGTTGTCGTCAACATCTCACCCGCCCTAAAAAATGAGTCGTCCTGGTGATAGGCTCCGGTTTCATCTGCGCTTCAGCCCGTCACCAGGACAACCCGTATTCACTGATTATTTACTTTGTGTTAACGATTTCCTGATATTGCCCAGGGATCCACTTGAGGCTCTTTTCCAGGTCTTCAGGCAAGCCTTTCAGTTTATCGCGCCATACGTCGCGGTCAACCGCAACAAATTTCACGCCTTTCTTTTCCAGGTCGGCGCGATATTGGGCTTCTCCCTTTTCCACAAGGCCTTTTACATAAACACTGGACTCTTTCGCGGCGTCGTCGACAACCTTCTTGAGATCATCCGGCAGACCGGTGTAGAACTTGTTGCTCATCGTCACCACATAAGGAACATAGGAGTGCCGGGTCTCCATGACATACTTTTGCACTTGATAGTAACTGGAAGTATAGATCAGATCCAGCGGGTTTTCCTGACCTCCGACCACACCCTGCTGCAGGGCCGAGTATACTTCGGACAGATTCATGGCCGTCGTGACGGCGCCAAGTCTTTTCCAGGTTTCCACAGAAGTAGTCTGGACAGGAACCCGGACCTTATAACCTTGCAGGTCGTCCGGAACCTTTATCTCTTTGTTGGCAGTCAGGTAGCGGGGGCCACGGGCCCATACCGACAGAACATGAACGCCTTTATCTTTAATGAAGGCTTCATCCAGTTGTTTGCCGATCGGTCCGTTGAACACTTTGAGCATATGGTCCAGATCGCGGAAGGCGAACGGCATGGTCAAAGCGCCAAAGCCCGGCTCAAAACCAGTGATGACACCCTCGCCGGAAACTTCCATTTCTAAGCTGCCGGCTGACAGAGAATTGATCATGTCATTCTCGCTGCCTAGCTGGGAATTGGTGAAAGTCTGGACCTCAATACGGCCTTTGCTGTTCTTTTCCACAAGTTCCTTAAATTTTTGCGCGCCCTTGTCGGCGTCGTTATCAGTGGCAAAAATATAACCCACCCGGAGCAGGATCGGCTTTTCTTTGGCGGCCGGCTGACTCCCGCCACCGCCGCAGCCTGTCAATACCAGCGAAATAGCAAATACTGCCGCACCCAATACCGCAATCACTTTCTTTCCCATACGCAACCTCCAATTAATTACTTATTCGTGCCCGAGCAATCTATCGCAGTGTTCAGAGCCATCAACATAATGCGTACCGCTGGCTCCGGACAAAACCGTTTCACCTCCCTGATACTTACCATTGTCAATTTTCACAGCCGCGGCGACGAAGAGCATCCGTAAAGCCAGGAGATATGCGTCGTCCGGAGCCAAAAAATTACGAATCGAATCTTCATTCTGTGAATTCAGAAATATTAATCTTGTATTCCTGCCAATACCCCCAATCTCCTGCAAAATCTGTAATATCTCCCCATCAACAAAAATTTTTTTTCGCATCACAAAACCCGCTTCCATAATTTATGTAATGAAAGCGGGTTTTGTTTTCACGCTTCAAACAGGAGCCCCAAGGCACTGCTTAGTCTATGTCTATATAGGCGCCGGCCATAGCCGACACCGCCAGTTTCGTGTATCTCTTCAAAACGCCCTTCTTGGGCTTGAAGGTCGGCGGCACCCAGTTCCTTTTTCGCTCAACGAAAATCTTTTCCATCTCCGCCGCTGTCTTGCGTTCTCCCTTCACGCCGACGACACAAAGCGATCGGGCCGGTATATCGATTTCAATCAGGTCTTCATTCTCAATCAGCGCGATTGGGCCACCTTCCACCGCTTCGGGTGACACATGGCCGATACAGGGGCCACGGGTGGCGCCGGAAAAACGTCCGTCGGTAACAACAGCTACGGAATTGTTCAGCCGGGGATCAAAAACAATTGCATCGGTGGTCATATGCATCTCCGGCATCCCTGAACCCTTGGGACCTTCATAACGGATGACAACAACCGTCTGTGGTGCTATTTCCCCTTGAATAACAGCGTTATGCGCCGCCTCTTCGCTGTCAAATACCGCAACCGGTCCGGTATGCTGATGCATCGACGGAACTGTGGCCGAATATTTTATTACCGCTCCGTCCGGGGCAATATTACCTTTCATCACCGCAACCGACCCGTAAACTTCCGAGTGCTCCGGCTGTTTGATAACCGCTTCCGGCTCAATGCCAAACGTCTTCAAATGACCGTGACAGCGCTCGAAAAAGCCGTCCTGCCAGAGTCTTTCCAGGTTTTCTCCCAAAGTATGGCCGGTTGATGTCATCACATCCAAATTGAGATGATCCTTGATCAGCCACTGTACCATAGGTACTCCGCCGGCAAACCAAAACAACTCGCCGACATACTTGCCGCTTGGCTGCACATTGACCAGATGCTTGATCTGTCGGTTCACTTCATCAAAGACAAGGGGATCGAGTTTCAGCCCCAGTTCATGAGCGATTGCCGGCAGATGGATGAAGGCATTGGTACTGCCGCCGATGGCGGCATGGACTTTAATGGCATTTTGGAAAGCTTCCTGTGTCAGGATTTTGGCTGCCGTGATGTTCTTGTCAATCAGGTTCATGACCGCACCACCGGCAGCCCGGGCAAAATGCCGTATCTCGGAAAAAGTTGCCGGCATCAGCGCCGTACCGGGCAAGGCCAGACCGAGGGCCTCTGACATGCATTGCATCGTGCTTGCAGTCCCCATAAATTGGCACGCCCCGCAAGTAGGGCAGCCTGTCAGTTTGTAGTTTCGCATCTCGCCGGCGACAGCTTCGCCTTTTTTCTCGCGGGAAGTGAGCTGCCCACAAAGTCCTGCGGTCGTCAGCCCCGGACCGCTGCGCTGGGATCCGCCGGGAACATGCACTGTAGGAAGATCCATCCTGGCTGCCGCCATCAAGTGGGCCGGAACCGCCTTATCACACCCTGACAACAAAACGATTCCATCCCAGGGAATCACATTGGCGTGAATTTCCACCATGTCAGCGATTGCCTCGCGTGACGGCAGGATGTAATTCATCCCGTCGTGACCTTCGGCCCAGCCGTCGCAAATATCGGTAACATGAAATTTTGCCGGTTTGCCGCCGTTTTCGTACACGCCGATACTTACTTCTTCACTCAAAATGTCAAGATGGAAGCTGCCGGGATGGCTTTCCCCCTGGACGTCATCCACCAAAATCTGCAGTTTTTCCAGATCTCGCTCCGACCAATTCATAGCTAACCGCAATGCGTCAACCTGAGGCCATATTTTCCTTGCTTCCAAGCAGCGTTGTTCAGACATCGTTTATTTCTCCTCCCCTGTTATCTTTAAGGCTTATTCTGGAACCGCCGGGCAGTTCCCTCTTTATTCCATCATTTCCGGCCCTTTCATCTGTTCAGGTTTCGTGTTTATATTCCACGCTGACAATAAAGCTTGTCAACTGTTTTAGCAGGTCGACGACCTGAAGTCCCTGAACCGCCTGCCCGTTCTTATCAAAAAGCAGCTTGACCTTCGGTCGGGTCGGACATTGCGGATGGACCGACACCACGACCCCCACTTCGCCGGTATTCAGAACAACAGTTGCGTTTTTCGGATAAATGGTGATCGCTGAAGAAAAGGCCCTGACTACGGCCGGGGAAAAATCGGTGATCTGGCCGCTGACAATCAGCTCGACGGCGTGATAGGGCGGCAGGCCGCAGCGGTAGGGGCGGTCGGCGGCCACCGCATCAAAGACGTCGGCTACTGCGGTGATTTGGGCGTTCAGGTGGATCGCGTCCTGATAAAGTCCCTGGGGATAACCGGTCCCGTGCCAGCGCTCATGATGCTGCAACAGACAGACACTGACTTCCCATGGAACGATCACTTCTTTCAGCATCTCGTAGCCATAAACAGGGTGCAGTTTGATCAGTCCGAATTCAGCGTCTGTCAAAATGTCCGTCTTATTCAGGATGTCGCGGGGTATCTTGATCTTGCCCAGGTCGTGCAGCAGGGCCCCCAGCGCCAGCTGCCGCAGCGCCAAGGGGCCGTGCCCCAGCTCTTTGCCGATCAGGGCGGCCAGAATGGCCACATTGATACAGTGTACATAGGTGTAATTGTCATGGTTGCGCAACAGGTTCAGGTCAACATATATTTTCAGGTTTTTTTCCACCACCGCCAGCATCTCCTCCACCAGCAGGATCAGCTCACTCAGTTGCTGGTCGCTGACGATTTCTACCGCCTGGTAGAGGCTTTGCAGCCGGGTCAGGGTGTTGTAATAGACGGTCCGTGGGAACAGCTGGCATTCATCATCCTGCAATTGAGAGTAAAGGACATAAACCTCGCGGCGTTCCAACAGTTCCCGGACCAAAGGGGTGACCGGCCGGCCTTTGGCCAGCAGAAGCTGGCCGCGTCTGTCGAACAGGTCCCGGGGGCTATACTGTACCTTCGCCATTTCAGGCCTGTCGTACAGTTCCAGAACATAATCCGTTCGCCGCTTGTTCATCCTTCCCCCCCCTTTCGTTACCCTCAAGCCCGTCAGGTCAGCTTTCGCAGGACTTGCGTCGTAATGATTATTGTCATATTTTCCAGATACTTGTCTTATTTCCCTTCCATAATTTTCTATCATTGCTATTTTGTTGCATTTTATTTATCTTTTCGGCATAAGAAAAGACTTGGCCGGAACCAAGTCTTTGATCATCAGAAAATATACTACTTTTTCGCGGCCAGCAGCCGTCTGGCCTGTTCGGCGACATTGCCGGCCGTAATTCCCAGTTCCCGCTGCAGTACCTGATATGGTGCCGACGCGCCAAAGCGGTCGATGGCCACAATTCGTCCGGCATATTTTTGCCAGCCCTGTCCGCAGCCCGCCTCCACCGCCAGGCACGGCACTCCCGGCGGCAGGACGGTTTGCCGGTAGCCCTCGTCCTGTCGGTCAAACAGTTCCCAGCTTGGCATACTTACCGTCCGGGCGATAATGCCCTCCTCCGCCAGCAGCGCTGCGGCCGCCAGACACACCTGCACCTCGGAGCCGCTGGCGATAAAAATAAGATCAGGCCTGCCGGATGTTGAACGTAAAATATAGGCTCCGCGCCGTAAACCGGCAGCCGGGCCGTAAACGGCACGATCCAGGGTGGGCAGGTTCTGCCGGCTCAGGATCAGGGCGACAGGCCCTTCGGTTTCCAGTGCGCAGTACCAGGCTTCGGCCGTCTCGTTGGCGTCGGCGGGCCGCATCACCGTAAGCCCCGGAATCGCCCGCAGCGAAGCCAGCTGCTCAATCGGCTGATGGGTAGGACCGTCCTCCCCCAAACCGATGCTGTCGTGGGTAAATACATAGATCACTTTCAGCCTCATCATCGCCGCCAGGCGAATGGACGGACGCATATAATCCGCAAAAACGAGGAAAGTGGCTCCGAAGGGCACCAATCCGCCGTACAGCGCCAGCCCGTTCAAAATTCCTCCCATGGCGTGTTCCCGCACCCCGAAATGGATGTTTCGCCCGGAATAGGAAGCCGCGGCAAAATCACCGCTGTCCGCCAGCAGCGTTTTTGTTGACGGAGCAAGATCAGCCGACCCGCCGATAAGATTGGGCAGAACCCGGGCCAGTTGATTGAGCACCAGCCCTGAAGCGGCACGGGTAGCCATTCCTTTGGGATCAGCCGGAAAAGGCTCTTTTTGCCAGCCGGAATCGTCCGGCAACGCTTTCGTCATCCAGCGCCGCCACTCGGCGGCCAGTTCGGGATAAGCCTGTTCGTAGCTGGTCAGTTGCCTGAGCCATTCCTTTTCCCAGCCGGCTCCCCTGTCTATCGCCTCACGGAAATGGATGAGGGCGGCGTCAGGCACGAAGAAATCGGGCTCGGCCGGCCAACCCAGGCGCTCTTTGGTCAGCGCGACTTCCCCGGCCCCCAGCGGTTCGCCGTGGGCCGCCGCGCTGTCTTGCTTGTGCGGACTGCCATAACCGATATGGGACCTGACTAAAATCAGAGAAGGCTTGCCCTGCTCCTGCCTGGCCGATTCTATCGCCGCAGCGACGGCGGTCGTATCGTTGCCGTCCTCCACCGTCATGACCTGCCAGTTGTAGGCCTCGAACCGCCTGGCTACATCTTCGCTGAAGGCAAGGGCCGTGCTGCCTTCGATGGAAATACCGTTGGCGTCATACAGGCAGATCAGCCGGCCCAGCCTCAAGTGACCGGCCAGCGAGCAGGCCTCGTGGGAAATTCCCTCCATCAGGTCACCGTCGCCGGCCAGCACATAGGTGTAGTGGTCGACCACCGCAAAGCCGGGCCGGTTAAACCGGGCGGCCCAAAACCTTTCAGCCATCGCCATTCCTACCGCATTGGCCAGTCCCTGACCCAGCGGACCGGTGGTCGTCTCGACTCCCGGCGTGCGGCCAAACTCAGGATGTCCCGGCGTATTGGAACCCCACTGGCGAAAAGCCTTGATATCATCGAGGGACAGCCCGTACCCGGTCAGAAACAACAGTGAATACAGCAGCATCGAGCCATGCCCGGCCGACAAAACAAAGCGATCCCGGTTCGGCCAGTGGGGATTGCCCGGGTTGTGCCGGAGATAATTGGTCCAAAGCACATAAGCTGCCGAAGCCGCTCCCATCGGTAATCCCGGATGGCCGGACTGGGCCTTCTCCACCGCGTCCACCGCCAGAAAACGAATCGTGTTTATGGCCAGTTCCTCTAACTTCCTATTTTCCACCCCAGCCAGCTCCTTTTTCGTATTATGCGTCAACTAAAATAATCGCCCGGCCGGCAAAATTTCACCGTGCCGGCTGATGCGAAAATTGCATTCCGGCATTGTAATTTTCCCACTTCCATGCTACAATAAACGTAAGCACCATCCTTACAGCGACTCAAGGTTTTACAGTATTGCAAGAACGTTTGGAAGTTCGTTTCCGAGTGTGTGCAAGTTGTTAACCAGTCCAGAGGGTAGTGTTTTTTGTTACCAAATCACGAAAATGCGATTAGCCAAAGGAAGTCAGTTTAATTGCGTCTCATGGAGGGTTCCTACGCTGTTAGTGCAACAATGGCTGTAAGGATGGTCGCTTTAGGGGGGAGAAGGTGAAAACCTTCTCCCTTTGATTTCCCCGGTTTCCGCTCTTTACTGCTGGTCTTCCTGCTGTTCGGACAGCAGTTTTTTTTGCAGATATTCCTCCACCGCCTCACCCATGATCCTTTTACGGTTGGCGATGGTGACACAAGGAATTTCTCCGGCTTTCAGCAACCGGTACATCGTCGATCGGCCAATGCCCAGAACTTTTGCCAACTGGGACGGCGAATAAATGGTGACAGCGGCGTCCTCAGCCAGATCGGCGGCGGTGTCCTCGCGGGGTTCCTCATCCGTCCACAGCGATTTCTGCTTCCGGGAGCGACTCCGCTTAGGATTCCCGGATTGAATCAACTCTTTTTCCAAGGCTTTGACCAAGCTGTCGGCGCTCACCTGAAACTGGCGCAGGCACTCGACGAAGTTGCGGATTTTGCTGAAAGTGTCATTATCCATTTGCGCACCCTCCTTGCATGGTGAAATGAAGACAAAACACGGCCTTCGCCGTGCCTGGGTACAACTAAACGTCAATAGCTAAGATTGTCTGCTTACTCTCTACTTCGCGTTTTCATGATTGATTCCTGCATTTGCTTTACTTTTTCACGAAACAGGAGTATCATTAAAAATACCCAAAGATTAAACGGTCTAGCAATCTTAGTTCATTGTCCTTCTCAAACTATTATTTGGAATGGGAAGCCAAGATTCCTGCAGCAGCTACTTTTGGGTAATAGATTTGAGGAGGCTGGCAAAATGTCACAAGACAAAACTCTGACCTGCCGCGAGTGCGGCGCCGACTTCGTATTCACGGCTTCGGAACAGGACTTTTTCGCTGAAAAAGGTTTCACCAACGAACCCGGACGTTGCCCCGAATGCAGAGCAGCCCGCAAACAGAGCGGCGGTTTCGGTCGCAATCGCGCACCGCGGGAAATGCACCCGGCAGTATGTGCAGCTTGCGGCAAGGACACCCAGGTTCCGTTCCGTCCGAGCGGCGATCGTCCGGTGTACTGCAGCGACTGTTTCAGCCAACACAACCCCAGACGCTAAAAACACAAAAAGCTCCCCATTGCAGGGGAGCTTTTTTTGTTTCAGTCTACTTCAAGACTTCAGGGTTGACACAGGTTACCGGCGGTTGGCCGCTCAATACCCTGACGATATTGTCTGCCGCTATTTTTCCCATATTGATGCGAGTATCCGGTGTGGCTGACGCGATATGCGGCACAATGACCACATTGTCCAGCTCAGCCAGGCCGGCTGCCAGTTCCGGCTCGTTTTCGAAAACATCCAGGCCGGCGCCCCATATCCACTTTTCTTTCAGCGCTTTCACCAGGGCTTTTTCGTCCACTACCGGCCCCCGGCTGGCGTTGATGAGGACAGCCGTCGGTTTCATCATCTTCAGTTCCTTTTCGCCGATGTAGTGGAGGGTTTCCGGCACCAGCGGCACATGCAGCGACAGGAAATCGGCCTCTTTCAGCAGCGTCTCCTTATCTACATAGGTGGCCCCGAATTGATTTTCGAATTCGGGATTGCGCCGGACATCGGAATAGATGATTTTCATGTCAAAACCACTGGCTTTTTTGGCGAAGTTGGTCCCGATCCGGCCAAGGCCGGCGATCCCCAGCGTCTTTTTGTCGATATCCAGGCCGACAAAAAACATCGGCGCCCAGCCCTGCCACTTGCCGGCCCGCACAAACCGTTCCGACTCGGGAATCCGGCGGGCTATGGCCAGAAGCAGCGCCCAGGCGTGAGTGGCGGTGGCGTCATCCAGGACCCCGGGGGTATTGGTCATGATCACTTTTCGCTGGGTCGCGGCTTCCAGGTCGAAGTTGTTGAAGCCCACGGCGTAGTTGGCGAAAATTTTGCACTGCGGTCCGGCCGCGTCCATTACTTCGCCGTCGATTTTGTCGGTCAGCAGGGTGATCACCGCTGCCCGGCCCTTCACTTTTTGCAGAAGTTCCTGCCTTGTCAGGGCCCGGTCATCCGGATTGACTTCGACATCGAAGGTTTGCTTCAGACCATCGATGGTCTCCTGGGGTATCATTCTGGTAATATAAACGCTTGGCCTGCTCACTGACACTCCTCCTGTTCCTTGTATTTTAAGTCCGCCGGAAAAATGCCGTTGCTAAAGGTTCCCTGCTGCGACCAACCCCGCGATGTATTCGGTAATGACCTGGTCTTCACTGGCGGCCAGCGCGCTGACTCCCACTCCGCCGATGATTTGCCCGTCTTTGTTTTTCAGAGGATTTCCGCCGGCCAACGCCGTAAACAGCGGGTCGCAAAAATAGCTGATTTCAATATTCTCCCGCTGAATCCGGGCCAAAAGCGCGTCTGTCGACACCCCGGTGCGGACGGCGGTATAAGCCTTCTGCTGAGAAATGCGGATACTCCGCAGCGGCGCCCCTATCCCGCGGCCGAAGGCAATAAGATCGCCGTTGGGATCACAGACGGCGACACAGATCGGCCGGCCGAATTCTTTTGTCCCTTTCTCCATAGCCAGGTTAACCATTTTTTGAGCGACATCCAGTGTCAAAATTTCCATTTTTTTGTCCCTCCTGCGGTATTGTTGTCAGCCGATTATTTTTGCTTGGGCTACCCTTCTTTGTAAACTAGCCATGCTGTTCCTGTTAGGCCATCCGTCGGCCTTGCGGGTCGGAATTCTGCAGCCGCCGACGGCTACTTGTCGCCCCGGCCCCGGGTACTTTCCAGGTTATGTACATGGACATGCTGGCCGGCCTTGATATCTTTGGTGGCGATGCCGATGACTTCTCCGTACTTCCTGATCATCTCATCCTTTTTGATGTCCCTGGTCGCAAATTTATGAGCGAACGGGATTTTCTCCAGGACCTGGATCTTCTGTTGGTCTCCCGCTACCGCGATGGTCACCTCTGTCCCGGGATTCACTTCCTCCACCACTGTCGCCACATTATCCACCGGTTTCATTACAATAGCCTTCGTCATAGTCTCCCTCACCTCTCCTGTCGCTATGTCAAATCGTCGGACCGATCCGCTGAACGGCAAAATCATTGAATCCGAGAATTTCCGCCTTTACCATTTTGCCGGAGGCTACGCTGAGCATCTCTGTGAAAATGCGCCGCCCGACCTCCTGGACAATTTCATCACCGGTAATCACCGTCCCGGCATTGATATCTATGTTATCAGCCATCTTCTCAAACAGCGGCGTGTTAGTAGCCACCTTGATGGTCGGCGCGATGGGCGAACCGCAGCAGGTGCCGCGCCCGGTGGTGAACACCACCAGATGGCAGCCGCCGGCGACCATCCCGGTAATCTGAATGATATCCTGGCCCGGAGTATCCATCCAGACCAGGCCCTTTTTCGTGACCGGCATGGCGTACTCGATGACATCCACCAGCGGTTTGGTGCCTGCTTTATAAATGCAGCCCAGCGATTTTTCTTCGATGGATGACAGCCCGCCTTCGATATTGCCGGGGGTCGGCTGACTGCCCCGCATGTCCACTCCCATGCTCTTGGCACCGGCTTCGCAGCGGTCGATGAGGTCGTAGCACCGCTTTTCCAGGTCCTTGCTGACAGCCCGGGCGGCTACCAGATGTTCGGCGCCGATGATTTCCGTGGTCTCTGCCAGCACGACGCTTCCCCCTGCTTCAATCAGTAAGTCGCTGGCCTCACCCAGGGCCGGATTGCCGGAAATGCCGGAACAGGCATCCGAACCGCCGCATTCGGTGCCAAGAATCAGTTCCGAGGCCTTTATCTCCTCCCGCGCCAGGGTCGACGCATCGCCCACCATGGCCCGGGCAGCGCTGATCCCTTTGGCGGTCGCTTTGACCGAACCGCCCTCATCCTGAATGATGATCAGTTCCACCGGCTTATACGGACACTGCGCCCTGATCGCCGCCACCACTTCCTGGGCCCGCAGCGTTTCGCAGCCGAGCCCCACCACCACCACACCATAGACGTTGGGATGGGCTCCGTGAGAAATCAGCACCCGTTTCGTCATCTCATTATCTGCACCAAGCTGCGCGCACCCATGTTCGTGCTCCACCCAGGTGCTGCCGGCCACGCCCTGGGAAATCCCCCGGGCAACCCGGTTGGCGCACACCACCGAAGGAAGGATCAAAACATGGTTACGAATCCCCACCGTACCGTCCGGTCGCCGATAGCCCATGAACTGCATAAATCTCCACCTCCCGCTGTAATACCACGCTCTGTCGAAATCCGCCAATCGGCCAAGCCGTCAATACAAAAGACGGCCTGTTTCAAATTCATTATAAAATGCCCCAGGCAAAATATCCAGTAAAACCCTTACCTGGCTTTGAGCTGAGATGTTTGTTCCACCAGTAAAAATACGCCCAGGGGTGTTTACCCCTGGACGTGTTTTTCCGGCTGGCTACCCCACCGAAATTAAAGCCGTTCCTGTTTGAATCGGATCGCCGGGTTTGACGAAGATTTCCTTGACTACGCCGTCGTTGGCGGCCAGAACCGGATTGTGCATTTTCATCGCCTCGACGATGATCAGTTCCTGGCCCTTCTTCACACTGTCGCCGACATTGACTTTGACGGCGATAATCTTGCCTGGCATCGGAGCACTGATGGTGCCTGCACCGCCGGACGGCGCAGCTGCTTTCGGGGCGGCGGGGGCCGGAGCCGGAGCGGCCGCCGGGGCCGGAGCAGCGACTGCTGCCGGGGCTGCCTTGGCGGTCGGGGCTGCCTTGGCGGTCGGGGCGGCGGCGCCACCCTTCTTCTCCACAGTGACGTCATAGGATTTGCCATTCACGGTAATAGTGTAAGTTGTCATATATCCATCCTCCTTGTAATCTGCTTAGTTACAGCCGTCCCTGCATCAGCCCCTGCCGGCCGGTCAGTGCCCAGTTCAGGCCGCTCGGGTTTATTCTCACCACCTGGAATCCGCCGCCGCCTTCGAACTCGGCGACAGCTGCCGTGATGACTGCGAACAGTTCTTCGTCGTCGGCCGTATTCCCGCCCGGCGACGGCGCTCCGCCGGCTTCAAGCCGGAGAGCCGGCTGACTTGTTTCCTCTGTCGGCTTTTTCCGCAGCAGGAGAAACAATACCACCACTGCGATTGCGGCTATGGTTAGCCAGGTCATCTGTAGACTCCCTCTTTCGCTTGGTTTAAGCTGCTCTTGATTGCCTGTGTTATCTGCTGTCCTCTAGGCCGATCCTGCCCTGGCCTTTCTTATAGCGGAATGTTGCCGTGTTTTTTGCTAGGCCGCTCTTCACGCTTGGTGGCCAGCATCGAAAGGGCGGTGATGATCCGCGGCCGGGTTTCAGCCGGTTCGATGATCTGGTCGACATATCCGCGCTCGGCGGCTTTGTAAGGAGTCGCGAAGTCTTCGATGTACTGGGCGGTTTTTCCCTTCACGTCCGGGTCACCGCGGAAGATGATGTTCGCCGCGCCGGCCGGTCCCATGACCGCAATCTCGGCACTCGGCCAGGCCAGCACCTGGTCGGCACCGAGATGTTGGGACGACATGGCGATGTAGGCTCCGCCGTAGGCTTTGCGGGTAATCAGCGTTACCTTGGGCACTGTCGCTTCCGAATAGGCGTACAGCAGCTTCGCACCATGGCGGATGATGCCGCCGTA
>JARLHY010000164.1 GCA_031292015.1 Negativicutes bacterium
AGCCGGTGGCGAACACCAGGGCCCGTTTCAGCACCCCGCGCTCGATTTCGCTGCCCATACGCTCCACCCGCGTCTCGATGGCGCTGGACTCGTCTTCGCTGCAGCCGATCAGCCCCATGATGCCGGCTGAATCGATATAGGCTCCTGCCCCGACCACCAGTCCCTCGACGGCTCGCAAGGCATCCAGCAGGGCTGCTTCCCTGCCGATGATCTGCCGGATATCCAGTGTCTTGACAAGGATATCCAGACAGATATGGCCTGGCCGCACATCCACCACCAGCACCTGGGACGACGGCAGCTCCAACACCGCGGCGGCGACTTCCGCCACCCGGCTCAGGTTGACGTTCTCCAGCCCCAGCCCGTATATCTTAAGTTCGGTTTTCTCCAGCAGATTCAGCTCCATCAGCCGGCCACCCCTTCTACCTCCAGTTTCATGTCCAGCAGCGGGGCGTCGACAATCGCGACTCCGATATCCAGGATATCAATCCCCTTGCCTTTCAGCTCGCTGATAGACTCCACCCGGATGCCTTTGGCGAAAGCAAGCCGGATTCGGTCCCGGCAGCCGGCATCCTGCAGCGCTGCGTGCACCAGTGTCAGGTCATCCAGTTGTCCGGTGTCGACCATGATGATATCGGCGCCGCATTGCGCCGCGTCGAGCGCTTCTTTCACAATGTCCTGCCGGTTGCCTTTCAGCTGAATTACCTTTCGTTTGTCGCCGATGGCGGCGACCGACCGGAGGGTGGCTTCCACACCTCCCAGCATCCGCACGAAGTTCTTGTCAAGATACAAAAACGGTTCGTCGGTGATCCTGAATGCCGCCTTACCATGGGTTATTGCTTCCCGGACCGCGGTTTTGATCTCCCCGGGCATCTTCTTCCACGCCCCGCAGACCACCTTAAGTTCCGGTCCGGCCGCCTCTACCGCCCGGCGGGCGGCGCTGGCGATGCCGGAGAATTTGGCCAGCACGCCGATCACGCTCTCTTCGGCCACGGCGATCTGCTTCGGCGTGCCACAGAGTTTGGCGACAGTCTCCCCGGCCCGGATAGCGGCTCCGTCGGCGACCAGAACCTTGGCCTTGACCCCCTGGGTTGCCAGAAGGTCCCTGAGCCGGGCGGCGCCGGACACGATGCCGTCGTGTTCGGCGATAATCCGGGCGTTAAACAGGTGGTCGCTGATACCTGCGAAAATGATGTCCCTGATATCCTGCTGCATGCCTGGCGCAGGCTGCATAGTAGTCCCCCCAGTTAAAGCGCTTGTCACAGGCCGGTTACCCCGCGCTGCTTGAGCCATTTGGGCATCAGTTCCTTGTCCACCCGGTCCGAGGTCGCCTGCGCTTTCTCCACCAGCAGCCTGGCCAGGCTGGCGCTGACGTTGATGCCGCCCATGGCACCGTCAAAAATCAGCACCTTGTCCGTCTTGGCGGCCTTATAGGCGAAATGCATCGCATCATCCAGTCGGTTGGTCATGACGGCATACTGCATGTACTGCAGGTTCTGCGGGTCGGCGTTGAGCAGGTCGGCCTGCTCCTGGCCCACCACCACTGTCGGGATATGCTCGGAGAAGAAGGCGCTGGGATAACCGCCCCAGGCGTAATTGTGCACAACCATCTTGATGGCCGGGTTGATCGGCGCCACGCCGTCGATGAGCGGCTTGCCGTTCTTGCCGTAGAAGGCCTCGGTGTACCAGGTGTAAGGCGGCAGGCCCTTTTCAAGATCAAACAGGTCTTCGTTGGCGCCGACGAAGTTGGCGTAGATTACGCCGGCGGCGAAAACGTAGGGTACCGGGCAGGGGAAATCGAGACCGACGATGCATTCGTCCACTTCCCCGAGAAGAGTCATGATTTTGCCGTAATACTTCAGCCCCTCCACCGTAAGCTGCTCATTGAGCTGGTAGAGGTCATTCTCGGCCCGCACCCCCACCACACCGCTGGGTGACATGCTGAGAAAAGCGGTGAAGGCAAACTTGCTTTTGACAAACTCTGAGTCGAAAATGGCCCGGGCGGTGAAATTGGCGCCCCGCGGCCCCATGTTCCAGTGATAGGTGGATCGGGTCTCGATCCTGGCGTAAGACATGCCGAACGGCTTCACGGCACGGTCCACCTGGCGGTGGAAATGAACCTCGCGCACATCGCTGTTGTGGACATGAACAATCCAGTCGGCGTCATAAACCGCCTTGATGCCGTAAAGAGTGCCGATTTCGGTTTTGATGGCGATACCCTCGTCAATGGGCGCTATGCCCCGGGCCTTATTCTTGTAATGGACGTCAAGTCCGTAGCGTTTGATGTACTCTTCGGTTTCGCGGAACCTGAGGCCGACTCCGGCCCGCAGTCGAATGTCGGTGACGCCGGTCCGGGCCGCGATGACGTCCCTGACCACCCGCAGCAGTTCGGCATAGGGCTCGCCTCCCAGCAGGGTAAAACCGTGGTGTGAGGCCAGCACATTGACCGACTGGCCCGGCTTGATCATCGACATATCCACCCCGGCTAGGGCGTCCTGTGCCGCTTGCCGTACCGCCTCCAGCCCGCCTTCGCCCGGATAGATCACCGCCGGCGTATCGGCAAACAGGTCTTTGATCATCAGCGAAGTCATCTCCGGATACTCGGCCAGACGTTTCTTCACAAGCTCGGGGGCGATGCCGTACTGCGACGCCCGCGGCGCCATCGGCATAATGCAGCCGGGCAGCGGCGTCTCGCTGCTGCAGAAAGGATTATTGCCCGGGGTTAACGGCTCACGCGCCATCACGAATTCCCCCTTTTCGATTTTGCTTCAACCACTTTTTCCAGAAGCTTGATGTCTTCGTCGAAATAAAAGCCGCTTTTGGCGTATTTTGCTTTGACGGCCTCGGGTATGTCCCACACCGTGGGGGTCAGTCCGTACCACTGATAGCCCGCAGGCTTTTCCGGCGTGATGCCGGCCGCCTGTAGCAGGCGCAGTATCGGCTGGATGCACTCCACCTTGCAGCCCATCCGGATTCCTGTCTGGCGCGATATATCCTCCGGGGACTTGGCCCCTTTGATGATGGCGGCAGCTGCCTCCTCGGCCCGGGTAGCGGTACAGTAACAGATAATCTGTTCCGGGTTGAGTCTGGCTTTAATGCACAGCGCTTCAATCTCGTCGTAAGGCAAATCGTCGATCGCCACCGCGACAGTGTAAGGCTGTTCCAGTTTCTCCATGGTGATGGCATAGACCGGGCAACGCTGATTGCAGCCCCCGCAGCCGCGGCAGTCTTTTTCATTCACCGCCGCCTTTTTGTCAACAAGCGAAATCGCCAGTGACGGGCAGACCTTGGCGCAAATACCGCAACCGATACATTTGGCCATGTCCACCACAGGTTTCACTGAAATAAGTTTCATGTATTCATCCCCCTCCAAGTTAAGTTTAGTTTTTGCCAGAACCTCGGAATAGTACACCTCCTTATCGTCCGATATTGTCGAACACCGTTCCTGTTTTTTGCTACGAAAATCGACTGCTACTCTTCAGCTAACCTTTATAGCCAAGCTGACTTGAAATCAGTCGGGCGGTTTCGATCAGATCATCGGTAATCTGCTGCACACCGCTGGTGGCCAGGCGCTGGGTGGGCCCGGACAGGCTGATGCCCGCGACCGCCACGCCGCGGTGATTTTTTATCGGCGCCGCGACGCAGTGGAGCCCCTCTTCGATCTCCTCCTGGTCCATCGCGTAGCCTTTGGTCCTGACCTCCTGCAGATGCTCTTTTAGAAGGCCTGGTTCGATAATGGTTTTTGCGGTATAGCGTTCCAGCTTTCTGGCACTGATAATCTTGTCGAGTTCCACTGCCGGCAGACCGGCCAGCAGAACCTTGCCGACCCCAGTGCAGTAAGCTGGATTGCGGCCGCCCACCTGAGATGCGATACGGATCGAGCGCGATCCGTCCACTTTGTCGATGTAGACAACCTCGCCCTTGGACAGAACCGCCAGATGCACCGTTTCCTCGTACTTTCTTGCCAGTTCGATCAGATACGGCCTGGCGATGGTCCTCAGGTCCATCCGGGAATGGACCACCTGGCCCAGCTCGAACAGCTTCAAACCCAGGGAATACTTCCCTGTACTTTGATCCTGCTGTACATAGCCCAGTTGCTCCAACGTCCGAATAAGACTGTAGGTGGTAGTCTTGCTCAGCCCGATTCCCCGGCTGATGCTTGACAGTGTTTCACAGTCGCAGTTGGCGGCGATGTACTCCATGATGCTTGTCGCCCGGACCACGGACTGAATCATTCTGAATCCTTCGGCTTCGGGTTTCATGAAAACCCTCCGTTCTACATTGTCGCACTACGTTCTTATTTTCCTATAGATATATTAGCCTTCCACAGTAAAAATTCCTACTGATAAAATTTACTTTTTAAACTTTTTTTCATGATAAAAAAATCGGATCCGGCCGTTGTCCCCGAAATGTCCGGGCGGCAAGACAAACTAGACCCTGAACCGGCCAAATCACCGGGACTCCTTGCGCGATCATGGTCTGTTTCACCCACCCGGTTTCCTCCGGCAGTTTATCTGCTAAACAGAATACCGTTTATAGCCGTTATTGTTCTTGCCGGAATTCTTCACCGCCTGAAGCGTGTTGAGTTTATGCTGGCGGACACAGTCTTCTATCTGTGCCGACGAAGCCTTCTGTTTGAGCAGCTCAATCAGTCCGTCATGCTCGCGAATCGACTCTCTGGCCCTTTGCGGCGCGAAAGGAAAGCTGGCCTGGCGAACCTGCGATATTCTCTGCCACACTTGATTCAGTCGTTCGATCAAATAGCTGTTTCCGCACCTGTCATGGATGGCGGCGTGAAACTTAGCGTTCAGTTCTCCCACTTGTTCAAAATCCAGGTTATCCAGTGCTTTTTCCATCAACCTGTTTATTTTTTCAATGGCCTTTATTTCCTGCGTCGTCAGATAGTTCGCTGCCAGGGCAGTCGCAGCCCCCTCCAGCACCAACATCACAAACGCGGCTTCCTGGTAATCGGTTTCATTCACCTGCTGAACAATCGCCCCGGTGTAAGGAATGACCTCAATCAAGCCATCGGCTCCCAGTTGATTGATCGCTTCCCTCACCGGAATACTGCTCAGACCCAGTTCCCGCGCGACACGGTCGATAACAATCCGGTAGCCTGGTCCATAGGTCCCGTTCAGTATCTGGGACCGGATGAATCCGTACGCTTCCTGTTTTTTGTTCATTTTGGTAGTTTCTTTTATCATATGGTTCTACAGCACCTCAACCCTGTTTATACTGCGTCTTATACTAATATTATATATGAAATAATATATAGTCTCAACTTGGATTCGAGGATGCCCTGCTATATTTTCTGCTTCAGGCGAATTTCCCGCCCTTTGTTGAGGAACTTCGCCCTGTCAAAAGGGGCTGGCCCATCAACCCGGCCAGCCCCTTAAGTGTATTATACGCGGAATTTGGCGACGATCTCCTGTAAATTTCCGGCCAGCTTGGCCAGGTTCTGGCTGGATGACGCTATCTCCTGCATCGACGCCGACTGCTCCTCGGTTGCGGCGGACACCGTCTGGGCTTCAGCCGCGTTCTCCTTGCTGATCTTGTCGATTTCCACAATTGACGACACCAGCGTCTGCCCGCCGGAGGCCAATTGGTTGATGGATTCGGCGATTTCCCTGATTTGTTCCGAAAGCCCGATCACCGCGGCAGCAATTTTTCTGAAAGTGTCACCGGTGGAATTGACTACAGCCACGCCTGCTTTCACCCCTTCGGTGCCGGCTTGGGTCGCGGCGACGGCCTTGTCCATGTTGGTCTGATTCTTCTGGATCAGCGCCCCGATTTGCTGGGCGGCCTGATTGGACTCCTCAGCCAGTTTTCTGACTTCCTCCGCCACCACCGCGAAGCCTCTTCCGTGCTCCCCGGCCCTGGCGGCCTCGATCGCGGCATTCAGGGCAAGCAGGTTCGTCTGCCCGGCAATGGTAGAAATGAGGTTCACAATTTCACTGATCTCCTGCGAACCCTTCGCCAGTTCGGCGATAGCGGTCTGCACCGCCTCAGAACCTTTGCCGATCAGCTCCATCTGTCCCACTGCTTCTCCTACCGCCCGGCTTCCCTCTTCCGCCTCGCGGGATGTATTTTTGGCAATTTCCGTCAAATCGCGGGCAGTGACCGAAACCTGCTCTGTGCTTGAGGATATGTTCTCCACCACCGACGTGATCCTGCCGGCCGAAGCCGCCTGGCGCTCCGTCCCCTGCGCAATTTCGCCGATCGAGCCGGCGACCTGATTGGCAGCGTTGGCCGACTGCTGCGCGCCGGCGGTCAGTTCTTCACTGGAAGCGGCCACTTGCTCGGCCTGGTACTGAACCTTCTTGACCAGTCCCTGCAGGGCAGTACGCATGTCGCGGAAACCTGCCGCCAATTGTCCGATCTCATCGTGCGAATCGACCCTAGCGTCCCTTTCCCGGAAGTCTCCCTGAGCCAGCAGCAGGCATTCGTCCCTGATCAGCTGAATGGGTCTGGCAAAGCGTTTGCTGAAAATCACGACAAACACCACGGCAATCACCAGGAAGGCCAGCGAGGCAACAATCATCGTCCGGGCCATCGTAGCCGTCTGTTTGGTAACCTCCGCCTCCGGCGCTGTCACTATCATTACCCAGCGCTGATCGCCTGGCAGGTCAATCGGGGTGAAAACACCGATCTGGGAAACCCCGCCAAAGGAATATTTGCCCAGAACCTGCTTTTCCTTGCCGTCTTTAAAAAGATTCAACAACTTGTCGTCCAGTTCGGTCTCGCCCAGTTTCAATTCCGGATCGACTTTCTTTTTGGCAAGGTCCAGTTTGTTCAGAAACTCCGGTTTCAGCGGATGGGCGATAACGATACCGCTGTCATCGCAGACAAAGCCATAGCCGCTTTCCTTGAACGCCACCTCTTTGACCAATCCGCTTATTCTGTCAACAGGGTAGGTTCCTATCAACACTCCGGTCAGTTGCCCGTTATTCATGACAGGCACAGCCAGGACCACCGAGATTTTTCCTGTCAGGCGGGTCAACACCGGGTCCGAGACATACGCTTTTTTGGTTGCCACCACTTTTTTGAAATATTCCCGGTCTACCAGGGAAAAGATGGTGCCATCCGGCCGGATAGCCTGGCCGCTCAGAAAAATCAGGTTGATTGTGTCAAACTTCCCGATTCGTTTATAAGCCTCATCCAGGGCCTCGACGATCTGCGGATTATCATTGGCGTTGCGAATGGCGGGAACGCTGGCCAGGTCTTCCAGCTTGGTCATTTCATTCAAAATACTGGCCTGGATGCGGTTTGCATAGTCCTTTCCGGTCGCAGCCGCCGTCTCGTCAACGCTTTTGCCCAGGTTCTGCTGAGACAAGTAGTAACTGATCCCGGACAATACCCCAAAAGATATGACAAAAAAGGGTAATAAAATAATGAGAAGTTTTGCTCGGATACTACTCATGACATACCACCTATCTACATATTTGGATATCAATTGCCATCAATATTTGTCAATTGTTCCACATTTATGTATTCGGTTCTTATTTTCACTTTCCTGCTTCAGGGGATTTGGGGGCAATATGGGTAAGCTTTGCGGGTACTGCCAGTCTCTTTGGTTTATTGCGCCGCCGGCTGTCACTTATTGGCTGACGCTATTTTTTTGATCCTGTCGAAAGACCGGTCTACCTGCTCCTGAACCTTTTCGATTTCTTCTTCACAAAGGTGGGAAAACCGCTTCATACTCTGAATAAACTCTTGTATTGGCGCGGGATTCGGCACTTCATGGGTAATTTTGATGACCCCCTTTTCCGCTTCCCATAAGGGGAAATAGTTGGTCTCAACAGCCTTGCGCGTCACGTCCACGGCGTGCTCGGTCTTAAACTTCCAGCCGGTGGGGCATGGGGTCAGCACATGAATATAGGCCATTCCCTTTTTCACGGCCTCTTTGGCCTTGAGCAGTTTTTGCACAAAATCTTCCGGATAGGCGAGGGTGGCGGTGGCAGTATACTCGATGCCATGAAAAGCCATCAGCAGAGGAACATTTTTCGGTTCTCCCTGCCGGCCCCGTCCTTTGGCCCCTACCTGGGTCGTATTGGTCCAGCTCCCTAAAGGAGTCGTGCTGCTCCGTTGAATCCCGGTATTCATGTAAGCTTCATTGTCATAGCAGATATAGAGTATTCTTTCGCCTCTTTCCGCTGCGGCGGAAAGTTGTCCGAACCCAAGGTCGGCGGTCGCCCCGTCGCCGATGATGGCGACGCAGATCGTGTCTTTTTTGATGTGCCGGAAATACCGGGATACACCGGTGGCGCTGGAAGCCACCTGGGTCATCAGCGTTCCGTAATAAGGCGTCTTGACCTTGGAACTGAGGACATTGCAGCTTGGCGCACCGAACAGAACAATATCGTCGCCAAGGATCCGCAGGGCGTGCCTGTCCAAAAGTTCCATAGCGCAGCCTGCGCAATAAGGCAAACCCGGTGACAACGGATCTTCTTTCAGCTGTTCGGCCATATAACTGGCTTTTTTATAATCCAAAATATTGTTCGGACAGGCTTTGACGCATTCAGGACTGTCGCTGCAGTAGTCGCATTTCTGTGATTTATGCTCTTTTTGCTTCGGATTGATGCCGCCGTAAGGGCATACGAGGTTGCAGATACTGCAGCCCACGCAGAGTTTCTCATCCAATGCGACAGCCCCGGTCTCAGACCGTCTTATAGCTCCGGTGGGACAGACATCGAGACACTCCGCCTGACTGCACTGGTTGCAGGTCAGGACCGAATGAAAATTGACTTCCGGTAGATCGACTTTTTCCATCACCGGCTCCAGCCCGGCTGCCGCTCTTTTACCGCATGCGTCGACACACAGCCGGCATGACGGAGGGCAATTGGTATCACGAACCACGAGGGTATTGTTCAACATTCGCCATTTCCTCCTTGACGGTTAGATTGCCTGGGACTTACGGTGCTCCAGCATTAACCAGCAGGCTGTCTCCCCCGGCTTGGACAGCAGAAGATCCCGGTATTTCTTCACAGAAACCCGTTCCCTGATCAAATAAAGAAATACGCCGGGGTGAATCGATTTCATATTCAGGCCTTCCGCCCCCACCAGAACGTTGTCTTTCATGATAAGTTTAAGGCTGCTGCTGCCGTTATTTTTTTCCAGCATCACATAGCCTGCGGCGGACTCGGCTCCGGTGACGCCGATACTGAACAGGTTGTCATCAAAACAACGGAGATAGTTGCCTGAGATCCAGCCTTTATACACTGCCGGTTCCCCCGCCATATTGGCCCCGGCGACCCGGCCCTGGAAAACGGCTTCAGGCAAAATCGGGCAGGGAGCGTTTTGGCTGTCAAAAAAGGAAGGTGCGGCCGCGACATCCCCGGCGGCATAAATATTGGGCACGTTTGTCTCCATATTCCGGCCGACCTTCAGTCCGCCGTCCACCACCGGTAGCAGGCCGCCTTCCAGTTTGTTGGCCGCGACGCCGGTGGCGACGATAAGCCGGTCAACCGTCAATTTTTCGCCGCTGCTCAGGAGAAGTTCAAGCCTGTTGTCTGTTTTTTGCACTGAGACAAGGCTGGTTTTCGTGAGGACTTTCCCGCCGTGTTCCCGGAAGGCCTGTTCGAGTACCGCGACATTGTGGGGGCTGAAGTACTTTCGCAGCAGCGTGCTTCTGGCGATAATGACCACCGTATGCCCGGCCAGGCAAAGTTTCTCCGCGGCCTCCACCGCCACCAGTCCTGCTCCGTAGATGGCGATGACCTGCTTTTGGTCAAGGGTTTTACTCAGGCGTTCGAAATCGCTGTAGGTTCTGAAGGTGTGAAAGTCGCCGGCCAGCAGGTTTTCCACCGGCGGCACCTGCGGACTCGACCCGGTGGCGATCAGCAGCTTGTCATAAGGCTGGCGCTCGCCGCAGGTATACCTGACCTCATTGGTCGCAGGCAAAATTTCGGCGACCTCTTTGCCGCGAACGAAGGTCACATTCATCTTGGCCAGAAACTCTCTGCCTTTGCCGAACAGATCCTCTTCCGCCAATTCGGCGCTGAGCATGTACGGCAATACCGCCGGCGAATAGGGCAGGCTATTTTCCCTGGTGACAAGCGTAATATCCGCGTTTTTATCGGCGCTGCGGATCGCTTGGGCGGCAGCCAGAGCGGCAGGGCCTGCGCCAATAATCAGATGTTTACATTTATCCATAGCGTCCTCCTTGTTTAATCCCAGATCAGCCAATTGGTTTCCGCTGTTTCCTGTCCTTTAAGCGCAGCGACCGTGACCGCCAGGGCTTTTTCGATATGGTCGGATGTAATGTCCAAGTTGCACAGGCCGTCAATAAAATCGAACATCCGCGGCGGCTGGGGCATATCCGACAGGACCGCCTTGGCCTCCATGTATAAATGTCCGCAGTTCCAGCCCAGACATATGCTGCGATCAATCACCGCCACCGCTTTTTTCCCGCTCAGAATCTCACCGAGTTTTTCCCGCGGATACGGCCGGAACATCCTGATCCGGGCTAATCCGGCTTTTATACCCTTCTTCCGTGCTTCGTCGATTACCACTCTCGCCGTTCCGGCGCAGCTGCCGGCGGTCATAATCAAAATTTCGGCGTCCTCGGCCCGGTAGGTGTCCACCATACCGCCGTATTGCCTGCCGAAAATAGCCTGAAATTCCTTTTCAACAGTGTCGATCTTCTCCTTGGTCCGTTCGAAAGCCTGAACGATTTTATAGCGATACTCGGCGAAGGCCTTCTCGACAATACTTGGACTGAAATGCAGGCTGTTTTTCGTCATCAGCGTCGTCCGCGGGCTGTTTTTGACCGGAGCGAGAAACTTGTCGACATCGGCTTGGTCCGGAATATCTACCCGCTCGGATAAATGCGACAGATAAAAACCGTCATAGGCAACCACCACCGGCAAAAGAACTTCCGGGTCCTCGGCCAGACGATAGGCCATGATCACTGAATCCAGGATCTCCTGGCAGGTCTCGGGTTCGATCTGAATCCAGCCGCTGTCTCTTATGCTCATGATATCCTGCCGGCCGCCGCCTACGCCGCGCATGGACGGAGTTTCCCTGGTGACATCCACCATGACCGCCGGAATGCGCATGCCGGCGCAGTACATGAGCGCTTCATTCATATAGGCCAGGCCCCAGGAGGAGGTTGCGGTAAATACACGCCCCCCGGCCACACCGGCCCCGGTTATCACACTCATCGCCGTATGTTCGCCTTCGACTTCAACCATCTCGCAGTCCAGTTGACCCTCGGCGTAAAACCGGGCCAACTCTTCAGCCAGCGGCGTCTGGGGCGTTATCGGGTACATGGCGACAACATCCGGCCGTGACAGCAGAACGCCATGAGCAGCAGCTTTGTTGCCGGTAAGCACTTTGATCAATTAAATAACCTCCTCTGCTCTCATTTTGATGGCCTGGGCCGGACATTCCTTGGCACACACGCCGCACCCCTTGCAATATTCAAGATCCGGGTGATAATAACCGTCTTCGCCAGGTTTCATACAGCCGGTAAAGCAATAAATGCTGCACCAGCCACAGAGCCTGCAGGACGCCTTATCCGTCTCCGGTCTTGTATATCGCCACTCGCCGGTCCGAACAGTCAGCATCTTTTTACTGACATCCGACCAGGCCGACTCGAAGGGGCTGGTGAGCTCAGGCGCTTTAATCGTGGGCGCAGCCTCCATGGTCGCATTTTCGACTGGCTCAGCTGCCGCAGACTCCGCAAAGCGGGTTATCTTAACCTCGGCAAAACCTCTTTCCAGACTCCTGAGGTTTCCGGCCAGCATATCCCCGGAAAAATACAGTCCCAGCGCCTTTTTGAGATCTTCCAGTTCTACAAGGCCGGTGGCCCGCGCGAACGCCCCCAGCATACAGGTGTTGGTAATGGCGGTGCCGGTCTCTTCCTGGGCTATGGAAACTCCGTCGACAGTTGCCAGTGTTCCCTGTTTCATCTTCAGATCGATAATGGTTTGTTCATGTTTTGTGTTGGCAATGATCAAACCTCCGCTTTTGAACCCGTCGTAACAAGTCAGGTTCTCTGTCAGCGATTGATCAAGCAGCAGCAACATGTCCGGCCGATATACGCGGGTCCGCTCCCGGATCGGCTCGTCGCCGAAACGGGCGAAGGCCATAACCGCCGAGCCCCGCCTTTCCACCCCGAACGAAGGGAAGACGGACGCGTATTTGCCGCCATACACAAAAGCATTGGCCAACATTTCTGCGGCGATTACCGTCCCTTGTCCGCCGCGTCCATGCAACCTTATTTCTCCCATACTCCTAACCTCCCATTATAGCGAAATGACTTACCGATTACCGGCTTCCTGCTCTAAAACCAGCCGGGCGTCCACAACTACGCATCCGTCCGTATAACAGAAAACCGGATTAAAATCCAGTTCCTTGATTTCCGCAAAGGAAGAAAGCAGCCGCCCCGTATTGACGATTACCTCACACAAGGAGTCCAGATCGCAGGGCTTTTCCCCTCTTACTCCTTTTAGCAATTGATAGACCTTGGTTTCTTTTATCTGCCGCAGGGCCTCTTCTTTGTCCAGGGGAACCAGGCGAAAGGAAACATCCTTGAAAACTTCCACATAAACGCCGCCCAAGCCGAACATGATTACCGGGCCAAACTGGCTGTTTTTCAGGCCTCCCACCACGACCTCGACGCCCTTGGGCATCTGCTTCTGGACGATTACGCCGTTGATCACCGCTGCCGGGCAATTCACGGCAACATTGTTCATCAAGGTATCGTAGGCCCTGCTAAGTTGCTCGGCGCTCCCGATCCCGGTAATAACGCCGCCGACATCCGACTTGTGGGTAATTTGCCGGGAATCTATTTTCAGTACGACCGGATAGCCCATACGTTGAGCGGCGTCGAGGCATTCTTTCCTGTCCGCCGCCAAAGCCGTGGCCGGACAGGCAAGGTCAAACGCTTTGCAGATCGCCTGGGCGCCGATTTCCGGGATGACAACATCCCGATTGGCAACACTCTTTTTGATAATATCCTGGCAGTCCATTTCATCCCTCCTAGCACCGTTGGATTCAAAGGTATCAGCTGTTTCTTTGCCGGTACATACTGTATCTCACCATGTTCACCATAACCTTGGCGGCGTCATCCGGATATTCGAAGGTTGGCAGACCTTCGCTCTCCAGAAGGACTCTGCATTTTGCCACCGCGTTGCCGGCCAGCATCACCGAAAGCAGCGGCTTCCGTTTCTCCGCCGGTACGGAGTAATAGCCCTCAATCATCGCCGCCGCCAGTTCTTCATCCTTGATAAAGCCCGGCGGTGTGGTCATAAAAATAATCCCGTCGATCTCATCGTCTTCCATCAGCAGCTTCAGAACATCGGCATGCATCTTGGGTGTGACCGAAGCCGTCATATCGATATAGCCGTCAGGGCTGCCGACATTGGCGCTGGCAGCCAGGTGCTTCGCCACCTCCTGCTTTAGCTCGTCCTTGAAGTGGGCCAGCGTTACCTCACCTGAGCCCACAAGCTCATCGACACAAATCGTGCTCGGCCCGCCGACGACGGTGAGAATGCAAATCCGGTTCCCTTTAGGCAGCGGCATCTTGTCAAACACTCTGGATGTATGATAAAACTCGGCCACGCTCTGCGCCCTGATGATACCGGCCTGGCGAAAAGCGCCTTCGTAAATATCGTTGTTGCCGGCGATCGAGGCGGTATGGCTTTGGGCCACGTTGGTGCCCATAGCCGTTCTGCCGGCCTTTATCGCCACAATCGGCTTTTTCTTCGTAACCTTCGCCGCCGCCTCGAACATGGCCCGCGCGTCGCTAGTACCTTCCAGATACATCGATATGACCTTGGTGTTGTCATCGTCCTCCATATAGGACAGCAGTTCGGTAAAATCGACATCAGCCATATTGCCCAGCGACACGAATTTGTTCACTCCCACCAGCTTCAGGTCCTTGGCCCACCGCAAAAAGGAAGTGGCGAAAGCCCCGCTCTGGCTGAGGATGGTGACGCCGCCCCGGGCCGTGCCGGGCGGAACACTGAACGTGGTGTTGACGCCATGGAACGTATCGACAATCCCCTGGCAATTCGGACCGATCACCCGCGCCCCGCTGGCCTTGATTGTTGAAATCAGCTCATTTTGGAGCTGTTCGCCCTCCCGGGTTCCCATTTCTTTAAACCCGGCAGTGACCACGGCAACGGCGCCGGCATCGCCCCGTTCCTCGCGCCGCTTTCTGATTTCCCTGGCGACAGCCAGACTGTTCTGCGGCCCGACGGCCAGCACGATCAAGTCCACCGGCTCAGGGATAGCCATCAGGCCCGGATAACACTTCAAGCCGGCTATTTCGTCCATTTTCGGATTGACCGGATAGACCCTGCCGTATATGCTCATCTGCTTGGCAAAGTGGATAATCTGATTGTTCGGACTGCCTGCTGTGGCTGATGCTCCAACCACGGCAATGCCCCTGGGTTTAAAGAAATCGTCGATGTTAGCTGCAACCGGTTGTTGCATTCCTAGCGCCCCCTTCTTCACATCCTGCCGCTATTGGCTGGCAGGAATATCTCGGTGCCGGTCTTATTGAATATTGAGTTTTGCGGCCCATTCCTGCAGCGTATTCCAGGTGGCGAACGGGATGACAACACCCTGCTCTTTCCGCTGCTTCGCCAGGTTGGCCTCAATCTCGCCCGGCAAAAAGATCCGGCTAAAGCCTTTGGCCAGCTTCGAGCCGGTCAGCTCGTCCCTGCTGCGCTGCATCTTCGCCAGATAGTCGTCCAGCGGCAGGAAATCATCAATATTGATGATCAGGGCGAAATGGCCGATATCCTGGGTATGTTCCAGATCGCCGTACAGGGAGGTGATGTTCTGGCCGAAATTGGATCCGGTCATGATGCCGGCCATGATGTCGATGACCAGCGACAACCCATACCCTTTGGGCCCGGCAGCCGGCAGCAGGATTCCTTCCAGCGCCTCCTTGGCGTCGGTGGTCGGCTCCCCGGCTTTATTAAGCGCAACACCGTCCGGCAGTTTGGTTCCCTTTTGGGCGGCGATGAAAACCTTGCCGCGGGCGCTGGCGCTGGTGGCCATATCTAAAATTACCGGCTCGCCCTTGGCAGGAAAACCGAACGAGATGGGATTGGTCCCGATGCTGGGGGTCACCCCGCCCCACGGGGCCATAAGCGGCGTGCTGTTGGTCATCACCATCGCCGCCATATTGGCTTTTGTCGCCAGCTCCGTGTAGTAACCGGCGGCGCCGAAATGATTGGAGTTGCAAACCGCAGCTACGCAGATCCCCGCGTTTTTCGCCTTGGCTATCCCCATCTGGATCGCCTTGCTCATGGCCACCTGGCCAAGTCCGCTTCCGGCGTCCAGCAGCAGGAAGCCTGCCTTTTCGCGGATGACTTTGCTATCGGTCACCGGCTTCACACAGCCGGCCATGATGCGCTTCAGATAGATGTCAAGCCAACGGACGCCATGGGATTCCACGCCTTTAAGATCGGCGTTCACCATGACCTCGGCCACGGTGGCCGCGTCTTTTTCAGGCACTCCGACTTTGCCGAGCAGCCTGCAGACCAGTTCTTGCAAATCTTTGTGGGCGATGGTCACTGCTTCTTTTTCAATGGTTACTTTCATCTTCTTAACTCCCTTATCTTATTTCGCCAACCGGTCCCAGACCCGCGGGTTGACGATATTGGCCGGTTTTTTGCTTAAGTAGCAGTCGGCGACGGCCCGGGCCGCACCGATAGCCAGCCTTTCCACAGCCTCGTCGGTCGCGCCTGCGATATGAGGCGTCAATAAGGCGTTGGGTGCGCCAAAAAGCGGATTGGACAGGCTGGGCGGTTCCTGCCGGAAGACATCCAGCACCGCACCGGCTATTTTCCCCTGGATCAGAGCGTCAGCCAAAGCCTCTTCGTCGACAAGTTCGCCGCGGCCGGCGTTGATCAGATAGGCGGTGGGCTTCATCAGGGCCAAGGCTTTTGCGTCAATCATGTTTTCCGTTTCCTTGGTCAGGGGTGTATGCAAAGTAATGAAATCGGCCCGGCGGTAAACTTCGCTAAGATCATCCACCAGCTCTATCCCCTGCGGAACTTCCTTCCTGTAAGGATCATAAGCCACCACTTTCATTCTGAGAAATCCGGCGGCCGCTTCCGCCACCTGCAGCCCGATTTTTCCCAGCCCGACGACACCGACGCACCGGCCCGGCAGTTCATTGCCGCCCAGGTTGAATTTTTTCACCAGGCCGGGCAGCGACGCCCCTGGCTGCAATAATTTCCCGGCTCTCAGCGCCTCATCGCCTTTGAGCATTTTTCGCGACACCATCAACAGGGCGGTGATCACGTATTCGACCACCGAAAAGGCGTTGGCGTCCGGAACATTGGCAACCAGGATATTGCACCTGTCGGCGGTCGCCAGGTCGATATTGTTATAACCAATACCGTGGCGGCCAACGATCCGAAGCTGTTTTCCCGCCTCCAGCACCCTGCCCTCCAGCGGACTTGTCCGGACAATGATGCCAAACACATCATCCCGTACCAGATCAACCAGGGTCGCGGTGTCTGTCGAAGGCGACACCACCGCCTCCAGGCCGGCCTCTTTGAGAATCTTGACTCCCGACTCATGAATGGACTCCACCAGCAGAACTTTTGCCATGACTCTGATCCCCCTTTTATTTAGCGCCTCTGTTCCGATCATTTCGCTGTCTGCCTGTTTTTCCTGATTGCATAATCTATCAGCATCATTGCCGCGGGTATGATCAGCGCTATGTAGATATTATCAATGCCCCACGGGTCCCCCAGTAAGAACCAGACCACCGTCACAGCAACACTTACCACCAGGCCGAGGTAACCGGCCTTTCGATTCGCGGCATGAGGCAGGTACAGCATAAAGATCACCAGTACGGTTATGGCTGTCCGCAGTGCTCTGGCAAAAAAGAGAGTCTTGATGATACCCGGCACCAGCAAGGCAAAGGGTATCGGCAGCAACCCAATGACCACCGCCATGCCGCGCGTGGCCCAGAATTCATGTCTTTTGCCCGGTTTCATCACAGGCAGGTAAAAATCTTTCATAAACAAGGCGGTCGCTCCAAGCTGGCAAGCCAGAATCGTCACGAAAGTCGCGGCGATCATCGCCGAGGCGACTATGCCCACCAGCCAGGGGTTCATCAGGTCAAAAAAAGCGGGCAAAGCCATAATGCTTTTGATATCAGGAAAGATTGCTTTCGCCATAATTCCGATATACGCGGATATTAAACCGATGGGGAAAATGACTATGGCGGCGACGATAGCGGCTTTTCTCGCTTCGGCCGGGCTTGGCAGCCCGCTGATCGACTGTAAAATGTACTGGGTGGAAAAGATAGCCCCGATATTGCCGATCAGCCAGGCGATCAGCGTAGGATAGCCCACCCCGGCAATCAAAGAAAAATGGGCTTCCGGAATATCCTGCATGAGTTCAGGCTTGCCGTGCATGGCGTACCAGGCCGTCCCGGCCACAATCAGGATACCCATATACTTAAACGAAGTGTGAATGATATTGGCGAAACCCACGCCGCGAATACCGCCGAAGGCCACGTTCAGGGAGGCGGCTATGCCGATAACGTAAATAGCTGTGGGAATGGACACCTCAAGCAGCTTGCCGATCAGCGCCCCACCCCCAGTGAATGCCGCGACATTTACCATGGTCAACGCGAAGGCCATCGTTATCGAAACCACGATTCTGACACCTTCCCCGTAGTGGCGGGCCAGGGCACCGGAGATGGTATATTCCCCCAGTGCGTTCATTTTGGGTGCAATGAAATAAGCGTATAACAGATAACCCACCGCCAAAAGCGAGGAATTCCAGGCCACCGCCAGGCCTTTGTCATAGGCGGCCTGAGCTGTGCCAACCGTTGAGCTGGGACCGATCAATTCCGACATCAGCAAAATGCCGACCAAAAAATAAGGCATCTGGTTTTTGGCGGTCATAAAACTGGTGGTATCTTTGGTGTATTTGGCTGACCACATTCCGACCAGGGTGGTTATAACGATATACGCCACCGTAAACCCGAAAACGATCCACGTCTTTTCCAATTTGATCCCCCATTCCGCTTCATCCGGCCCGCTTGCGATCAAGCCGGCTGCAAAAAATGCCGTTGGCCTTCAAATCGGTTTTAGGCCTGCCCGGAGACAGTATCGCCGGTATCCGGTCCCTGCCTGTCGTCAGGCTTTTTGTTCAGCCGGTGATAGGTATGGTCGATTATCATTACCACCGCCGGGGTTACCAGCGCTATATAGATGTTGTCAATTCCCCACGGGTTGCCCAAAACAAACCAGACGATCGTTGCCGCGACGCTCAGCCCAAGGGCGGCGATCCCGCCCTTCTTGGTGGCCATGTGCGGCGCGTAGAACATGAACAGTACCAGAATGGTTATGCTTGTCCGCAGAGCCCGCGCAAAAAAGAAAGTTTTGATCATACCGGGTACCAGCAAGGCGAAAGGTATCGGCAAAAGACCGATGATGACCGATATGATCCGCGTTGCCCAGATGCTGTGTTTCTCGCCAGGTTTTACGATAGGGTTGTAAAAATCCTTGACCATCAGCGCCGTAGCTCCCAGCTGACAAGCCAGAATGCTGACAAAGGTAGCGGCGATCATCGCCGCGGCGGCCACCGCCACCAGCCAGGGATCCATCACATCAAAAAAGGCGGGCAGAGCCATAATACTCTTGATATCAGGAAATATCGCCTTGGAAAGAACTCCGATATAAGCGGAAACGAACCCGATGGGAAAAATCGCTACAGCGGCGATAATCGTTGCTTTGCGGGCCGCGGCAGGAGTTGGCAGCGAGCTTATCGACTGAAGGACATATTGCGTGGAAAAGACCGCGCCGACATTGCCGATCACCCAGGCTAACACCTGGGGCAATCCCACACCCTCAAACAAAGTCCACTTGACTGCAGGTATCTGGGTCAGCAGCACCGGCTTCCCCTGCACGATAATCCACGCCGTTCCGGCGACCACGATTAACCCGAAGTATTTGAAAGCCGCATGGATGATATTGGCGTAGCCGACCCCGCGAATGCCCCCAAACGCCACATTCAGACAGGCAACCACGGCAACGACATAGATGGCCGTTTCGACAGATATATGGAGCAGTGCTCCGATCGCCGACGCCCCTCCGACAAAGTTGCCGACATTCACAATGATTAAGGCCAGCGCCATGGTTACCGAAACGATTTGCCTGACCCCTGATCCGTAGTGCTGGGCCAACGCGCCGGAAATCGTGTATTCGCCGAGGGCATTCATCTTCCGTGCCAGCAGGAAAGAATATAGCAAGTACCCTATCGCCAGCGACGACGAATTCCAGGCAACCGACAGCCCTTTTTCAAACGCGCCCTGAGCAGTGCCTACCGTTGAGCCTGGGCCGATAAATTCCGACATCAGCAGGATTCCTATCACCCAGACCCCTAATTGGCTTTTCGCGTTCATAAAACTGGCAGTGTCCTTGGTATGCCTTACCGACCACATACCGACCAACGTTGTGACAATGATGTAAAACACCGTACACCCAAAAACGATCCAAGCTTTCTCCATCTCATCACCCTCCCCGCATTTATAGGCTTTGACGCTGTCTAACTATCTCTAAACCGGTATTGCGAGGGATCTCCAGATCGCCTCGCTGATCCGGTTGCGTCCGCTAAATCCAGGTAATCGGCCGGAGTACGTAAGATAAGATCGGTCACTGTTGTCGCATCAGGAGTCCTGTTCGCCGGACCTGCCATTCCCAAAAGCGATAATCGTTCTACATTATAGGACTACGTTCTCGTTTTTTCGCAAAACGAGTGATCATCCGAATAAGTAAGTTCCTGCTTTACCACAAACACTATATATTAAATCGTATACTATTTCATATACGATTTAATATATTATACTCTTATTTCAAAATTCCTGCTAAGATTCTGAAATTTTAAAAATTAATGATATTTTTTATACTCCCCCTCTCCCACCCTTGCTGTTTCCGACAAAAATCGCCCTTATTCAGTCCGTCGGCGGCATATGCTTGAAGTGTTGCCTTGCAAAACGAAAGCACGAAATGACTCTTGGCCATTTCGTGCTTTCGTAAAATGTTCTCCTGATATTATGCGGAAAAAGGTCGCCAGTACACACTGTCGGCACGGTGGACTCTTTCAATTTCCCGCTGTCGTTTTCTCCTGCAATTCATTCCCGGCGTCCCGCTTGCCGTAAATGAAACGGTCGGCCACCATGATCAGGGCCGGGATGACCGCAGCCACATAAATATTGTCGATACCCCAGGGATTGCCCAGGACAAACCAGATGGTCGTCCCGGCCACGCTGCACAAAAGGCCGAAGGTGGCGCTTCGGTTGCTTCCGATCTGCGGCAGATAGAACATGAAAATGGCGACAACTGCGACAGCTGTCCGCAGGGCCCGGGCAAAAAACAGCGTTTTTAACAGCCCGGGAACATAAAGGGCGAAGGGTATTGGCAGCAGCCCCACCAGGACAGCGATGACGCGGGTCAGTACCATTTTTTTCTTTTCGGTCATATTGATCGCCGGTGCGACGAAGTCTTTCATGATCAGGGCGGTGGCTCCCAGCTGACAGGCCAGAATCGTGACAAAGGTGGCGGCAATGATGCCGGATACGGCAACCCCCGCCAGCCAGGGATCCATCACGCTGAAAAAAGCCGGCATGGCCATGACGCTTTTGATGTCAGGAAACAGCGCCTTGGCTGAAACACCGATGAACGCCGCCAGAAACCCGATGGGGATTATGGTGACGCTGGCGACAAGGCTGGCTTTCTTCGCTTCAGCCGGACTGGAAAGCGAGCTGATGCACTGGATGACGTACTGGGTCGAGAAAACGGCGCCGATATTGGCCACCGTCCAGGCGATCAGTGTCGGCAAGCCGATCCCGATCGGCGAAAAATGCATTTCCGGGATCTTTGCCGTCACCTGCGGGCTGGCCTGAATAAGCCGCCAGCCTGCCCAGGCCACCACGATCAGCCCCAAATATTTGAAAGCGGTGTGTATCAGGTTGGCATAACCCACGCCCCGGATCCCGCCCAGCGTCACGTTCAGTATGGTCGCGATGCCGATAATCAGCACGGCGGTCGTGATCGGGATCTGCAGCAAAGAGGCAATGGTGGCTGCGCCCCCGGTATACATGGAAACATTCACCGCTGTCAGGGCGTAAATCATGGTCAGCGACACCACCAGCCGGACCCCGTTGCCGTATTTTTGGGCCAGCGCTCCGGAAATGGTATACTCGCCGAGAGCCTGAAACTTTGGTGCCATGAAATAGGCATACAACAAATACCCCAGACCCAGGGTGATGAGGTTCCAGGCGGCGGAAATGCCTTTTTCGTAGGCAGTCTGAGCCGTCCCCAGGGTCGATCCTGTACCGATGAACTCCGACATCATCAGAATTCCGACGACGGCAGGCCCCATTTTGTTTTTGGCGGTCATAAAGCTGGTGGTGTCCTTGGTATGCTTGACCGACCACACCCCAACCAGGGTGGAGATCAGCACATAAGCGGCAACCATGCCGAAGATGATGCTCAGTTTTTCCATACCGTCCTCCTTTGCATAGCTGCTTCAGCATTGTCAAATATTCTATAATATCGGACATCGTTCCGATGATTTGGCACAGGGAAGGACACCAAGTTCGCCTTCCGCGACTCCAGTTCGGCGTCAGCCGGCTAGAGACAGGTTCCCTGTCTGATCTCGTATGTTTTGTCTTCCAGGCTGCGCCGGATGCCGAAGTCGACCACCAGATCGCGAATGACAGGGTAGTCCTTCAGCGGCTCGACAAGGTACTCCCGTCCCGGTTCCAGCAGGACATGGCAGGCCTTTTTCACACCGCCGTCCACCGTAACCCGGCAGCCGGCACAAAGGCCCCGCCCGCAAAAATAGTTTCGGAACGCCAATGTTCCATCCTGCTCGGCGTAAATTTGCCGGATCGCCGCCAGAAGGGTGAACCCGTCCGACCACGCCAGCGTATACTTCCGGTAATAAGGGATGGCGTTGACGCCAGGATCAAAACGGAATATTTTCAAGGTCACTTCCATTGGGGGACCCTCCTTATGATCGCAGTTTCCTCAGCGTTTCGCCACCGGAAGCAGCCCGATCTGGTGCTGCCCTTCGACAAAACGGATGGCGGTATGCTGTGGGACCGGATTGGTCTGCGGATAATCCAGACGGAAATGGTGACCGCGGGATTCCTTGCGGGCCAGAGCCGACAAGATCACCAGTTCGGCCAATTCGATCATGCCCTTGACCTCATAGGCTTCCTGGACTTCATAGCAAAAATGCCGGCAGTGATTGACTGCCATAAGCGGCAGGGCCTTGGCCTGCAGTTCTTTGACCGCCGCCAGGCCTTGCGTAAGGCTTTCCGCCTCGCGCTCCAGCCCCATGTACTTATCCATCACGACCTGCAGCCTGGTTTTGATCTCGCTCGGGCGCAACGCGCCCTGCTTGTTTTCCTTCCAGTTGCCGATCGCTGTATACTCGGCCAGGACGTCCTGCCGGAGTTCCTCGCGGCCCGGGGCCGGACTCCCGCCCGCCAGGCTGTCGGCATAGGCGCAGGCCTCTTCCGCCGCCCGCTTCCCGAACACTTGGGTCTCGGACAAGGCGTTGCCTGATACACGATTTGCGCCATGCACGTTGCCGGTAATCTCACCGGCTGCGAACAGCCCCTCCAGATTGGTCCGGCCGACCGGGTCGATCTTGACGCCGCCGAGGCAGTAGTGGGCCGCCGGCGCCATTTCCAGCTTGTCATCTCTGATGTCGATGCCGACCTGCTTCAGGTTGTTGAACTGATGCAGCCATGTTTCCAGCTTGCTGGTCAGTTCCTCGCGGGAATAGCGTGACTTCGACAGGTCAACATAAAAGCCGCCCCGCGGACTGGCGTCGCCTTTTTGAGCCTGGATGCGGATGGCGCGGATGAATTCATCCCTGGCGGGAAAGCCCTGCACAAATTCCTCCCCTTTGCCGTTAAGCACCCTGCCGTCAAGCATCTCGGGGTTCAACAGGTATTCATACTGCACCAGCCAGCCCCTGGCGGCGGGAGGATGGACCACAACTCCCGGATAATAGAGCACCTGCTCCAGATCGACCAGTTGGACCCCCAACTGATAAACCATCGCCAGGCTCTCGCCGGTGGTATCCGGCGGAGTGTCGGTAAACGGCCACAGCTCCTCATAGCCCCCGGTAGCCAGGATGGTAGCCTTGGCCCGGACCACATGCACTTCGCCGCTGCGCACGTCAAGATATACCACGCCGGCCACTCTGCCGGCCGCGGCCAGTATTTTTGTCACAACGACATCTTCCAGCACCAGAATATTGGGCAGTTCGCCGATCCGCCTCAGCAGATTGGCCGCCAGTCCGTAACCGCCGCCGAGAATGTACAGATTGCGGGAGTGGGTCTGCCCCGGTCGCAGTGAGGTGGCGTAAGAACCGTCGTCCTTTTTCTTGAACTTGGCGCCATAGCTCTCCAGATCCCGGATCCGGGCAACCGAATCTGCGGCCAGGGCGTGGACCAGGGGTTCATCCGCCAAACCGCGCCCGGCGCTGACTGTGTCGCTGTAATGCAGCTCCGGCGAATCGCCGTCGTTGACTGCTCCCTCCACCCCTTCGCCGGCCACCGGCGTGATTCCGGTACGCGACAGCGGTCCCTTGCTCAGCAGCAGAACATTCTTGCCCAGTTCCGCCGCGGCGATGGCGGCGCGCATACCGGCTCCACCGCCGCCGATTACCAAAATATCGGGCTCTCTGATTTCAAACATGGCTATTCCCCTTTTTTCTGCGCCTTTTTCCACTCGACGACTGTATGACAGTCCGGGTCCCCGTTCAGGACATTGGTGGATTGCGTCAGATCAAATTCTTCGTTATAGCCCCGCCGCATACATAAATCCTGTTCACAGTAAATAAGGCCTAGTTTCTCGCCCCCCAGCCCCTTCCACTCTTCCGCAAAGGGACAGTAGGTGACCTTCTTCTCCAGACAATTTTCCTCGACCCGGATTTTGTCCGAAACCCAGGCCAGCGGCAGCGGCAGGTCGTAAAACCGGGATAGGTTCTCCACCGTCAGCGGCAGACCCTGCGCCAAAACCTCCTCGCGGATCTTGCGGCCCCTGGCGTCGCCGTATTTATGGATCGCCCGCCGTACAGCCGCTTCGCCCCGGTCCCCGAACTCCTCTACCACCTCGCTGCCCATAAAATGGTACAACAGTGCCAGCGTTCGCGCCATTTTGTCGACAATCACCCGCACCTCGTCCTGGCTGAACTTTTTTTCTTCCATTTGATCGCCTCCCCATCCCCGGATAGTGCAACAATAGCTTATTGTTCTACAATATCGTACGACGTTCTAAATAATATTATGGATATATTGGCTTTCCAGACAAATAATTCCTGCCCGTGATATTTACTTATTAAACTTTTTTTCACAGGAAACCCGCAGCCCGTACCGACGAAAAAAGCCTCCGAAATGAATCCCGGAAGCTGCTGCAGCAAGAGTGAAATCGCTTCTATTCAGCTATCCTGGCGTTTTCCTTGATATATGCTTCCACCGACTCGATCAGCTTGCGCAGTTTTTTACCGCGACTCTGGGTATTTTTATCCGCCGATATAGCGAGTTCGGCTGCGGTCTGGTACATCTCCTGGATGAGCGAGCCGATGATGTCTTCCTTTTCCGCCATTGCCGGTCCCCCTTTTAACTATTGCTTGACTGTATAATTCGCCAAGCGGGAACTTTAATTCCTGCCGCCCCCAAAAAAACATCGGCCGGAATGGCCTGCTGCCTGACTTCCAGCTGCGAAGGATTTTCAACAGGTTTTCGCGAAAATAATCCGACGTTGCCGCAGTTCGCCAGGTACCACAAAACACGCAATTTCAAGGAGATGAATCCGCCATGCCTGTTGTAGTCATGTTCCTGCCCGAGTCTCGACTGGAAACCGCGAAAATAGACTTGCCGAAAGACTGGGACCTTCGCTTTTTGGAAGCCCCTTCCTGTGGTGAAATTCTGGCCGCCTGCCGGGACGCCGACTGTCTCCTGACCTTAGGTTCGGTGGCCGGCATCGACGCTCGCGTTATGGAAAACAGTCCAAAACTGAAGCTCATTCAGTGCCTGGGCGCAGGCTTTAACCACGTCGACCTTGCCGCCGCCAACCGTCTGGGAATCCCGGTGGCCAATTCTCCCGGACAGAACGCCGGCACCGTAGCCGAGTTCACCATCGGCGCCGTCATCGCCCTGCAGCGCCGCATCGTCGAAGCCGACACCCAGATTAAGTCCGGCAACTATGCGACCTTCCGCAAAGGATTGCTTGATGCAGGACTGGCAGGGATATCCGGCTGCAGAATCGGCCTGATCGGATTCGGCAATATTGGTCAGCAGGTCGCCAAAATAGCGGTGATGCTGGGCGCCTCGGTCAGCTACTTCAGCGCCCGCCGTAAAATCGACCTGGAGGCGCAGCTCGGCGCCGGTTACGCGCCCCTTGACGCCCTGCTGTCCACCAGCGATGTCGTCAGTCTGCATGTCCCGCTGAGCCCCGAGACCAGGGGCCTCATCGCCGCCCGCGAACTGGCGCTGATGCCTTCCGGCAGCCTGCTGGTCAATACGGCCCGGGGCGAAATCCTGGACCAGGCGGCCCTGGCGGCGGCCCTCGAATCCGGCCACCTGGCTGGAGCGGCTGTTGACACCCTCTCCCCCGAACCGCCCGGCGGCGACCACCCGCTGCTGAATCTTTCCCCGCAGGCCCGGACAAGGCTGCTGCTGACCCCCCACATCGCCGGCGTCACAGTCGGCTCTTTCCGCAAGATGCTCGGCGCGTCCATCGCCAATATCGAGCGGGCTCTGCGGGGAGAACAGCCGCAGCACCTCGTCGGCGGCATCAGATAACAGCGCTAAAACGAAACACGGCAGCCGGTCCTGGTATTTCCCACCAGGACCGGCTGCCGGTTGACGCGCTGGAATTGCTGCATGTCGTCGCAGGGCTGATGACCGTGAAAGAATGGCCGCGGTCAAAGCGCCAGCGGGTAAAACAAGATATGAAACAGCACGATGCCTACGGCGCACTGCAGCGACATCCGCTTGCGCTCCTTCTCCAGCACGGTACTTCTGATCCGTCTTGTCCACGTCGCAGGAAAGAAATGATAAAAGAAAAGATAACAAAAACAAAGTTCGCCCAGATACCAGACAACATGCCATAAAACTCCGCTGTCCACTTCACTCCCCCTTAGGTCCGCCATCCCGTTTCAAAAACCATGGTTATCGTTAAATAGAATTAAGCCGTCTTCGAAACATCGTCTGCTGCCGGCAATAACGCTGACAACAGGTTCCCATCGCCCCAACGGTTTCCTTCGCAAAATCCCGGGGGAATCCGACAATTCTCTGTACTTTCTACTATAGGGCAAATTTCCAAATATTTCTTCGGGACTAAAGTTTCATTTTTTACCTAGGCCTTTAGTCCCAATCATAACCATAAAGAAAAACGACCCGTTTGCGGGTCGTTTTTTCAGGCTATTTTTACCGGTAATCGGTCTTTTAGTCCTGCTACTCAAACAAAACCGTCGATAAATACCGTTCCCCGGTGTCAGGCAGAAGCACCACGATGGTTTTTCCCTCGTTTTCCGGCCGCAGGGCGATCTGAGTCGCGGCGTAGGCCGCTGCGCCACTGGAAATGCCGACCAGCAGTCCTTCTTTCCTGGCCAGGTCTTTGGCGGTGGCGAAAGCATCCTCGCTTTTCACCTGGAATATTTCATCAAGAATCTTAACATTCAGCACCTCCGGCACAAAACCGGCGCCGATGCCCTGGAGCTTGTGGGGTCCCGGATTGCCACCGGACAGCACCGGGGAGTCGGCCGGTTCCACGGCCACGATTTTGACCTGGGGTTTGCGGGCCTTGAGGACTTCGCCCACCCCGGTGATGGTGCCGCCGGTGCCGACCCCGGCGACGAAAATGTCCACTTCGCCGTCAGTGTCGCGCCATATTTCCTCTGCCGTGGTTTTGCGGTGGATCTCCGGGTTGGCCGGATTTTTAAACTGCTGGGGCACAAAAGACTTCGGCGTCGACGCTGCCAGTTCTTCGGCCCTTTTTATCGCGCCCTTCATCCCCTCCGCTCCCGGGGTCAGCACAAGTTCGGCCCCCAGCGCTTTCAGCAGATTGCGCCGCTCGATGCTGAAGGTCTCCGGCATCGTCAGGATCAGGCGGTAACCTCTGGCCGCCGCCGTGAACGCCAGGCCGACGCCGGTGTTGCCGCTGGTCGGCTCGATAATCACGCTGTCCTTGTCAATAAGACCCTTTTCTTCGGCGTCCTTGATCATCGCCAAGCCGATTCTGTCCTTGACGCTGCTCAGGGGATTAAAGGATTCCAGTTTGGCGAGAAGTCTCGCTTTCAGCCCTTTCGCCGCATTGTAGTTGTTAAGCTCCAGCAGCGGGGTGTTGCCGATCAGGTCGGTCAAATTCTGAGCTATTTTTGCCATTGTCGTCATCCTCCTCGATCGATTCATTTACTATTCTCCGGGTTTTTCGATGGTTTCATTCATGCTGCCCATGCGATACCCGGCCAGGTCCAGCGTCACATAAGTAAAGCCGAGATCCTTCAGGGCGCGGGTGATCATCTGGGACAGCGGCGGTTGGGCCAGGGCCGGCATGTCTTCAGGAAAAACCTCGATCCGGGCCAGTGTCCCGTGGTGTCTCAGCCGAACCTGGCCTGAGCAGTAGCGTTTGAGCAGTTCCTCTCCCTGCTCGATCTGCTTAAGCTTCTCCTCGGTGATCGGCTGACCGTAAGCCACCCGGGACGAAAGGCAGGCGGCGCTGAGTTTGTTCCAGGTGGGAAGATTCCAGTCCGCCGATAGCTGGCGAATTTCGGCTTTGGTCAGCCCGACTTCCAGCAGCGGGCTTCTGACTGCCGCCAGTTCCCCCACGGCCCTCATCCCGGGGCGGTAGTCGCCGGTGTCGTCAGCGTTGGAGCCCTCCAGCACCCACTGGAATCCATGCTCCGCGGCCCACCTGCTTAAGACGGAGAATCGCTGCTGCTTGCAGTAGTAGCAGCGGTCCGGCCTGTTGGCCACAAAATCGGGACTTTCCAGTTCGCTGATTTCCAGCAGTATGTGGTGAACACCCATCTGCCTGGCGAACTCGATTGCTGCCTGTTTTTCGCTTTCCGGCAGAGTGGCCGAATAAGCGGTGACGGCAACGGCCTTATCCCCCAGCGTCCGCTGGGCGGCGGCGACGAGAAAGGCGCTGTCGGCGCCGCCGGAAAAACCGGTCGCGACACTCTCCATCTCCTTAAGCATAGCCATCAGTTTGTTTAATTTTGTTGTTGTATCTGTCATAAGTCGGCTCCTCTCGGATCATATCGAAAAAGGCCAAGGAACTCCCCTGCGGGATTTGCCTTAGCCTTCAGACTTCTGATCAGCCATTTGCTTTTATCGCTACTTTGTATATATCACACTCCGTGGTTCCTGTCAAGTTCATCCAGACTAGATCCCTTCGCCGAAAAGTCCGGCCAGGTCACTGAACCGGCGTTTTTCCGCCTTTTCGATCTGCACAACCTTGTTATCTTTTATCACAATGACCACCTGGCCGAAGCGCAAGCCCTGCAGCACTTCGCCGATGCTCTGACGGAACTGCCTGCTGTTCAGCCTGGGCTCGACCTCCGCTTTGCCACCGCCCTGCCTCGGGACCGTTTCCGCCGGGATCAGCCGGATTTTTTCTGTTTTGTCAATCTGGATCAGACGGCCGTCCTGGGCAATCAGCGTCACCATCCCGTGCCGTATCTTGCCGACTTCGGCCTCAATAATCTCCCATACCTGCTCCGGTACATCCATACCGTTTACCTCCTCGCCATTTTGTGGCGTTTATTTTGAGACTACTTATTTTTCAGCCGTCAAATATCATCTAACAAGCTCAACCATCCTTCTGTTCCATCGCCTGTTTCAAATCGGCGATGATGTCCTCGGCCGCTTCGATGCCCACCGAAAGCCGCAGCAGGCAGTCGTTGATACCCATCTGTTCCCGCAGCCCGGCCGGGATATCGGCGTGGGTCTGGACAGCCGGAAAGGTAATCAGCGACTCCACTCCCCCCAGGCTCTCGGCAAACCGGATCAGCTTCACGCTAGCCAGAACCTGTGGCACCAGGGCGGCGTCATCCACCGCAAACGACAGCATGCCGCCGTAGCCGGACGCCTGCCTGTCGTGGACCGCCCGGCCGGGGTGATCAGGCAGGCCCGGGTAGTAGACTCGCCTGACCCGGGGGTGTTTGACCAGCCACGCGGCGATCTGCCGGGCGTTGGTCTCGTGCTTTTCCAGCCTGAGAGCCAGTGTCTTCATCCCCCGCAGCAGCAGCCAGCTGTCCGACGGGCTGAGAACGCCGCCGGTGGCGTTTTGGAGAAACTTTACCCGCTCCCCCAGCTCCGCCGTGCGGGTGACCACCAGGCCACACACCAGGTCGTTATGACCAGCCAGGTACTTGGTGCCGCTGTGGATGACAATGTCGGCCCCCAGTTCCAGCGGGCGCTGAAAGTACGGGGTGAGAAAGGTGTTGTCAACGATGATATGCAGGCCGTGTTGCCGGCCGAGCTCGACCATGGCGCCGATATCGGCGATTTTCATCAGCGGGTTGGTAGGTGTCTCGACAAAGACGGCCTTGGTCGCCGGCCGGACCGCGGCAGTCACCGCGGCGGTGTCGCTGGTATCGACGAAGGTCACGTCCAGGCCGTACTGGCCAAAGACTTTGTCAAGCACCCGGTAGGTGCCGCCGTAGCAGTCGGCCACTACCACAAGGTGATCTCCGGTCCGGTACAGCATCAGCACCGCCGTCACCGCCGCCATCCCGGAGGCAAAGGCGAACCCGGCGGCTCCGCCTTCCAGGCCGGCAATGGCTTCCTCCAGCACCTGCCGGGTCGGGTTCTGGCTGCGGCTGTAATCGTAGCCGGTGCTCTGCCCCAAAGAGGGGTGCCGGAAGGTCGCCGTCTGGTAGATTGGGGTACTGATAGCCCCGGTTTTATCGTCGGTACAGACTCCTACATGGACAATTTTTGAACTTAGCTGCATTGTTCCGCCCCCTCATTCGTCTCGTGTTCTTTCGGCAAAGCCACGTAAAGAAAAGCCCCTTTCCGAGAAAGGAGCTTTTTTTCACGCACGCTTTCTCTCATCTGTCAGGAATTCTCCTGCTGGATTTAGCACCTTGCATCACTGCCGGTTGCCGGGTGTCATCGGGCCAGTCCCTCGACCACTCTCGATAAGAGCATAACTATTAAATTTATTTGATAGTACCACGCCATATAGTCTCTGTCAATACCAGTTATCAATTATTTGTATTTCGCACATCATTTTGACCAGTGCATATTGCGTACAGCTGCTTTACTTCAGGACCATCATCTCGGTTGCCTTGACCAGGGCGGTTACTTTATCGCCGGGTTTCAGGTCCAGTTCCTCCACCGAGTCGAGGGTGATCACCGCAGCCAGCTCATCGCCTTTGTAGTCCATCACCACTTTGGCCATTACAGACCCTTTGACCACTTCTTTGACTGTTGCCTGCAGCTTGTTTCTGCCGCTGATTTTCATCTTGGCCCCTCCTTATTATTTTGCTATCGACTTCTCTTGTTAGCAATTATACAGTCGTCGTATTTAATCTTAGGCCGGCCTTTCCGGCAATATTGCCGCCTTTTGCGAAGAAGGGACAACCTGGCGGCCTTTGTCGATAAACAGGATCTGATCCCCCATTGCCCGGGCTTCCTCCGGATCATGGGTGACAAGGATAAAGGGTATGCCCCACAGCGCCTGCATCTTTTTCAGTTCGGCCTGCAGTTCCAGCCGGGTCGTAATGTCCAGCGAAGACAGGGGCTCATCCAGCAGCAGAATTTTCGGCTCGGCCATCAGCGCCCGCGCCAGCGCTACCCGCTGTTTCTCGCCGCCGGACAGGTCGCCGCTGTACCGTTTTTCCAACTGTTCGATCTTCAGCAGCCCCATCAGGCGCCGGTACATATCCTCGGCGCGGGGGCTCCGCTGCGGCACGCCATACCAGATATTCTTCCCGACATTCATATGGGGAAACAGGGCGTAATCCTGAAACATGTAGCCGATGCTGCGAGCCCGGGGCGGCACATGAACACCGGCCTTGCCGTCATAGAACACCTGCCCGTCGCAGGCGATCCTGCCCGCGTCTGGTTTGAGCAGACCGGCAATGCAGCGCAGGGTGGTGGTTTTGCCGCAGCCGGACGGTCCGAACAGCACGAGAATGTTGCGGTCGACGGCAAATTCCAGCTGCAGCGTAAAGTCAGCCAGTTGTTTTGTCACAGCGACGTTCAGCATCAGAACAGTCCCCCCGCCGGCGATGCGCCTGTCTTTCTGCGGCCCCAGCTGTTGAGCCAGAAAATCATCGAGAAGGTGATAAGGCTGATAATTATCACATACAGCCCGGCGGTGGATAGGTCGTTGGCCTCGGCGGCGAAATAGATCGCCAGCGGAATGGTCTGGGTCTTGCCAGGGATGTTGCCGGCCACCATGATCGTCGCCCCGAACTCGCCCAGGGCCCGCGCCCAGCACAACACCGCACCCGCCCCCAGGGACGGGGCGACCATGGGCACCGTGACTCGCCGGAACACGGTCATCCGTTTCGCGCCCAATGTGGCCGCCGCTTCCTCAAAGCCCTGGTCTGCGGATCGCAGCGCCCCCTCCACGGTAATGATCAGGAAGGGCATGGCCACGAAGGTCTCGGCCATCACCACGG
>JARLHY010000165.1 GCA_031292015.1 Negativicutes bacterium
CAACTATGGCCGAGTGGTGACCAAAGACCGGATTATCCAAAAGGTATGGGGCTATAATTCGGACGCCGAATTTACCGCCGTCAACCTGTATATTCATTATCTGCGCAAGAAGCTCAACACCTCCAGTATCAGGACCGTGCGGGGAATCGGCTATTGCATGCAGCGGGAAGAAACATTGTCCAAAACGGCGAACTGAACATTTTTTCTGACTCAAACTACCGGCTTGCCGGTAGTTTTTTCATATATCGATTACATCTGATAATTTTCACCAAAAAGTAGGCTGCTACTAAACATTCTTCAAACAAAAGACTTCGAAATCAGTTATAGACAACAATGAAAGGAGGACCTGCCAGTGGACGACACTGGCGATGAACCGGCGGGACGGCCTCTCCGGTTCCGATAAATAGCGGCCGATCTTGGGCAAGGAAGCCCAACAGCAAAATCAAGGAGGAATGTACAAATGGGTATCACTATCGCAACCAATATGTCAGCTCTCAACACCTGGAACCAGTTGACCAAAAACACCAATGCCATGAATAGCGCCCTGGAGAAACTGTCGTCAGGCTACAAGATCAACTCCGCGTCCGACGACGCCGCCGGTCTGGCCATCTCGGAAAAGATGCTAAACCAGATCAACGGTCTCGACCAGGCCAGCAACAACGCCCAGGACGCCTCTTCTCTCGTTCAGACGGCCGACGGTGCCCTGGAAGAAACCAACTCCATCCTGGAACGGATGCGGGAACTGGCTGTTCAGTCAGCCAGCGACACCAACACCAGCGCCGACCGCGCCAACATCCAGGACGAAGTCGACGCTCTGGTGAGCGAGATCAACAACATTGCCGACACTACTCAGTTCAATACCAAGAAACTGCTGGACGGCTCGATGAGCAAAGCTGTCGCCACCGCCACCGTCAACATCGAGTCCAACGACGCCCTCAAAAACTCGGGCGGCACCTTAGCTACCAACACCGCTCTTACCGCCCTCACTGACACCGCCGGCAACAGCCTCGGTATCGCCACTGGGGACACGGTAACAGTCAGCTACATGAAGGATGGCACCCTCTACTCCAAATCCATTACTCTCACCACCGCAAACGTTGGCAGTGTCACGCTGAACTCCCTTGCGACGGGAGCCGGCTTTAAACTGTCGGTTGTCGCCGCCGCCTCCTCCACTGCCAAAGGAGTCGCCACCGGCACGGTGCAGGCGACTGCCAGCACCACAGGTACGGCCGGAGCTATCTACGGCCTGACCATCAAGGTCACCGATAAAAACGACGACAATATCTCGGCCGCTACTGACGCGCTGTCTTCCTTCACCCAGACCACGGCAGCCAAGGATAAGACTGTCACAGGCACGGCCACTGTTCTCATCGGCGCCAACACCGGCCAGGACATCAGCATCAACATCGGCAACATGGACGCTACAGCCCTCGGGGTGGAAGGCATTGATGTCAGCAGCCAGGCGGCAGCGAACGTCGCCATCAGCGTCATCGATACCGCCACCGCCACTGTGTCGGCTCAGCGGGCCGAACTCGGCGCAGTTGTCAACCGGCTGGACGCCACTACTTCCAACCTGTCCACCGCCAGCGAAAATCTGACTGCCGCCAACTCCCTCATCAAAGACACCGACATGGCGTCAGAGATGGCGACTTACACCAAGCTGAGCGTCATCACCCAGGCGGCGACCGCTATGCTGGCCCAGGCCAATTCCCAGCCCCAGTCGGTATTGAAACTGATCCAAGGATAAATGACCTTTTGACCTGCTTATCAGCTTAAAAAGCGGGTCCAAACCTAAGATCGCCATGCGATCGGAACGGAGTCGTGCGCTCTTCCCAGCGGGAGAAGGGCGTCTGACTCCGTTTTGGCTTATTGATGATAAGCGTTCCGATTAAAATATAAATTAAAGACTCTGTAAAATACGGATCAAATATTGGCAGCCGATGAACAGGCATAGGGTGAAACACACCCCAATCATTGCAAGGAGGAAGACAATGAGTATATCGTCCAACAGCATCTGGCAGTTATACGCCAACCAGGCCTATTCAGCCATCACCGGCACTCCTGCGTTGCAGGCGACCTCCGCCGTCAGTTCGCAGACCACCTCGTCCACCGGCAGCATCCAGGGCATCGGCAACAGTTCTCTGGACAGTTTCCAGCTGTCCGGTACCAGTGACGCCATGTCGGCCGGACTCTACGGACCGCCGCCCCCTATGCCGCTGGATAACTCCAGCTCCGCCAGTTCCAGCACAAGTAGCTCCAGCTCGGACACCTTGATGAGCGACATCCAGAGCTTCTTATCCAAGGCGGCTGACGGGACGGTCACCGATTCCGACCTTACTGCCCTGGAGAGCGAGCTGCAGAGCGCCGGTGTCACGGGTACCAGCTCGACCAGTTCCAGCAGCGACAGCAGCACTGTTGCCAGCACCAGCTCCAGTACCGGCTCCGGCAATCTCATGAGCGACATCCAGAGCTTCCTGTCCAAGGCGGCTGACGGTACAGCCACCGACTCCGACCTCACCGCTCTCGAAAGCGAGTTGCAGAGCGCGCAACAGAGCTCGCAGCAGTTCGCGCCGCCGCCGCCCCCCGTGCCGCCGGATAGTTCCACCTCCACCAGTTCCAGCTCCGCCAGTTCCGGTTCCGATACCCTCATGAACGATATCCAGAGCTTCCTGGCCAAAGCGGCTGCAGGCACGGTCACCCAGTCCGATCTCACCTCCCTCGAGAGCGAGCTGCAAAGCGCCGGCAGCGCAACCAGCACCTCCCAGGTATAAGACAAAGTCCGTTGCAACAGGAAAGCCAGGCGCCCATTCAGCGAATGAGCGCCTGGTATATCTGTTTTTAAGCAGGGAAAGGTAGCGCTATGACAGTGACAAGGTATATTAACGAAGGACTGGCGCTGGCCAGGCAGGGTGAGCTGCGGCAGGCGGCGCTGCTTCTCTGCCTGGCCGTGAAACTGGACCCGGATCGGGCGGAAGCCTATCGGCACCTGGGTGAGGTTCTGATACCACTGCAGCGCTGGGAGGATGCCGAGGCCTGCTTCTTCCGGGCTGTTGCCCTGCAACCTCACTTTCCCGAGGCTCACAACTATCTTGGGGTAGTGTTGAACCATAAGAAAGACCTGAGCGGGGCCGAAGCCTGCTATCAGCGGGCCATTGGGCAAAATCCCGGCTATGCCGAGGCTTATCACAATCTGGGGAGCTGCTTCAAACAGGCCAATCGTATTGATGAAGCCGAGGCATGTTATCGTCGGGCCCTTGAACTGCAGCCGGACCTCAGGGACTCTCGTTTTTCCCTGGCGACACTGTATTTGTTGCGGGGAGAGTATGAGCTGGGCTGGCAGCTTCACGAGTCGCGCTGGCAGGGAGACTTCCGGCTGGATATCCCGCTCTGGCAGGGGGAAGATCTGACCGGGTGCAAAATTCTTCTCTTCTTCGAGCAAGGCTATGGCGATATGCTTCAATTTGTCCGCTACGCTTATATTGTCGCGAAACAGGCGGCGGTGACAGTATGGATCCAAAAACCGCTCAAGCGTTTGCTGGCCGGCAGCCAGACCGCCTTTTCAGTCTGTACCGGCAGGACGCTACCTGAGGAATCCTTCGATTACGCGTGTTCCCTTCTAAGTTTGCCTTTTCACTGCAAAACATCCCTGGCGACCATTCCCAATGACGTCCCATATCTCCACGCGGGGGCGGAAATCACCGCCAGGTGGCGGGATAAAATTGACGCCGCCGCCGGCGGGCGCTGCCGGGTAGGGGTGGTATGGGCAGGTAATCCGGAGCATTCCGATGACGCGAACCGGTCCATCGCCTTTGCGTTGTTCGGCCGGCTGTTTTCGGTGGAAGGAATCGCCTTCTTCAGTCTGCAGGCCGGCGGGAAAAGCCGGCAATTGCCGTCGCTGCCCAGCGAAGTATTTGACTGCTGCGGGCAGCTCGCCGATTTCGCGGAAACGGCCGGAGTGATCGCCAACCTGGATTTAGTCATTGCCGTCGATACGGCGGTGGCTCATCTGGCCGGCGCCATGGGCAAAAAGACCTGGCTCCTCCTGCCGTTCAAGCCGGACTGGCGGTGGGGCCTGGACCGCGAAGACAGCCCCTGGTATCCCACGATGCGCCTCTTCCGCCAACGTCAACCCGGCGACTGGCAGGAGGTATTGGAAAGGGTGGCCGCGGCCTTACATCGCCGGATCAAGGCTTCCGCTCAAAATACAGCAGGCAGCTGAGTCATTGCTGCCTGCTAAAGGATAAGGTTCTGTCAATGAGATGAATATTAGCCCCGCTTGTTGAACCGGCTTCCCTGGATCGGGATCGTCCAGCAGTTAACATACTGATGCTGTAGCCGGCGCCCTGTCCGGACGTCGAACAATCGGGTTCCGACCCGGTCCCGGGCTGCCATCGCCTCCTGCAGGGCTGTGTCCCAGCAGGCCAGTATTTCCAGTTTTCTTGCCGCAATCGCTTCGGTCAGTTTTTTCAGGTCAGGCTGTCCGGCTGGGCTGTGCGCGCCAGCAGTCATCTCCCTGTCCAGTTTGAGAAGCTTGTCGATCAGCGCCGCCCGCTCGTTCAGCAGGCGACGGAGCCCCCGCATCTCACCCCGGCGGGCGAAGCGGGCCTGTTTCTCGGTGTTGACTTTGATCTCATCAAGTAGTTTCAGCTTGTTTCTCAGAAGATTGATGACCTTGTTCGCATCCAATTCCGCTCCGCTCCTTTACGAGGATGACGAGGAAAGGTACGATTCCAGCGCCGATAGCTGGGTATTCATTTTGTTGATGTAGGTCTCCAGGCTGGAGTACTCGGTGTAAACCCTGTCCTCATAGGTGCTTAGCCGGTCCTGCTCGGCCGTGATCTCCGTCTCGTACTTGGAAATCTGGGTAGACAGCGAGTTGTCGCTGGCGTATAGCGTATCGGCCACCCCGGCCTTCGACACCAGCAAGCCTTCTGCTTTGCTGCTTATTGACGTATATTTTTCAATGACATCGTAAAAACGGTAAGCGATGCCTTCCTCGTTGTATCTTGTCGACCGTTCCGAGGAATCCAGGTCGGTCAGGGTGCCGGTGGTTCCCGAGACGCTGCTCGCCTGCTGGGTGAACAGCGCGATCACGGCGTCCGGGTTATCCTCAATGGCGCTCTTCAGGGTGCTTTCGGTGATGGTGAGTTTGCCGTTGTCGGTATAACTGTCGGAGGTGTCGATGCCGATATCAAAAACGCTGGTGGACAGCCCGGAGACTGAATTGATCATCGTGTCCCGCAGTTCGGTCAGGAAGCTTGACAGGGTCGAGTCATTCTCCAGCAGGCCGGTCTTGGCCTTTTCTTCGTAGTTGGTGATCTGGGTGTCGGTCATGCTCGACTTCTGGTCGTCGGTCAGCGGTGGGTAGTCCGAGTCGTAGTCCTCGTCGATCGTATCGTTGATGGTGGCGATCAGGGCGTTGTAATCGGAAACGAAATTGCTGATCAGATCATAGACCGCGTCGGTATCCCGGGCCACGGTGACCGTGGCAGCGCTGTCGGAGGACGACGAAGAAGACGAAGAGTCGGTGGTAACGGTGTTAAAAGTGTAGGCCACGCCGTCGACGGTGAGGTTGTTGGCGCTGCGGGTGTAGGACGTCCCGTCGATGGTTACCTTGGCGTCGGTACCTGCGGTCGATACGCTCAGGCAGTTCGACAAAAAGTTTTCGTTGCCGGTGTCACTCTCGCTCACCGTCAGGGTATTGCCGGCGCCGGTGCTGTCCGCCGTCAGTATCAGCTTGCCGCTTGTTTCGTCATATTCCGCGGTAGCCCCGCAGTCGGCGTCATTGATATCGCTGACCATTTCGGCGATGGTTGTGCTCTTGTCAAAAGAAGGGATAGTAACGCCGTTGATTGCCAGGGTTATACTGTCGTTATCGCTGTCAAAGGTCAGCCCGGAGATGTCCGCAAGGGTCGAGGATGTGGTCAGACGGTTGGACGTGCCGCTGGTAAGGCCGAGGTCGGACAGGGCGCTGGTGCCGGAGGCGGGAGAACTGATGCTGATATCGTCCACGCCGCTGTCCACCGTGTCGCCGTTGGAGTCGGTGTAGGTGGCTGAAATAGTCAGATAGCCTGAGGAGTTGGTGCCTACCGTCAGCTTGTCCGCGCCGACCGCGTCGTCGATGGTCGACTGCAGGCTATCGATGTCGGTCACATCGCTGCAGTCAACAGTGTACTCGGTGCCGTCCAGAGTGATATCAAAGCCCGTGCCGCTAAGGGCTGAGTAGGATGGCGCCGAGTCGCCGGTGATGTCGCCTGCGAGGCTGGCGCTGCTCTCCAGCGTTGCCGCCGCGGCCAACTGGCTGACAGAGACGGTGTGGCTGCCTGCGCTGGCGTCGCTGGTGTAAGTGGCTGTGACTGCGGCACTGCTGCTGGTAACCGAATACTGGGACAGATTCGTGGAACTCAGCAGGCTGCTGGAGGAAGTAGCGTCGAAATAGGTGCTTTCAAAAGCGTCGATATCGGTGATGATCGACCGGTAGGAGTCCTGCTTCCACTCCGAAAGCTGTTCCTTCTCCTGCAGCTTGTCCAGTTTTTTGGCCTTTTCGGCAGTCATCAGCTCGCTGACGATGGTATCGACGTCGATGCCTGACGACAGGCCGGTGTATCTTGTTGTTCCGTTGACGGTGGTCGCGCTGATGGTGCTTGAAGACATTGCTATCCCCTCCTTGGGTGTCTTTCTCTTAGGGCCAGGTTAGGCCATATAGTCGACCAGTGTTTTGCTGATCGCCTTGGCGCCGACGGACAGGGACGCGTCATAGACGGTTTCGGCGCTGGATTCTTCGATGGTGGCCTTGGCTGTGTCCACATCCTCGTTGTTGCTCATCAGGCCGGTGTAGGTCGTATAGTCGCTGCTGAGGCGGTCGGACACGTTGCTGACATGGCTCTCGCTGGCCCCTAAGGCGGCCTGGGCGGTAGTAAGCATATCAACATTGTTGTCGAGGTCGGTGAGCAGCGCGTCAATGTCGCTGATGCTGGTGGCTGTCGAGGTGCCTGTGGCGGAGTCGTAGGTTTCGTAGCTGGTATCGCCGTTGAGCGCCAGGAGTACCTTGGAAAAGGTGTCGAACAGGCTGGTGCCGGTGCTGGAGCCGACCACGTCCTGGCCCTCGGTATTCACGGTGATGTCCGAGCCGTAGCCGATGTTGTACTTGATCGACTGGGCGGAGGTGGAGGAGTAAACGCCGGTGGCGGTGTAGACACCAGCCATGGTGGCGGCACTGAGAGAACTGGAGTAGGTGGTGGTGAGATATTCCCCTTTGTAGGTGACCTGATCAATGTCGTTGGCAATACTGAAGGTAAACCCGTCTCCAGTTGTATAGCCGCCTGCCGGGGCGCTCAGGGTGATCGTTCCGCCCGAGGTTGTGGTGAGGGAAACCGAACCGGTGCTCGACGTGGTCGTGCCGGTAGCAACCGTATTGTTCGACGCATCTTTCATGGTGACGGTGTAGGTGCCACTGCTCTCAGTCACACCTATGGTGTAGTTGTCGCCTGCGGTGAGATCGCCGCTGAGACTGAGGCTGGCGGCGGTATAGTTGCCGGTGCCGGCAGTGAAAGCGCTTACGGCGGAGCCCTGGACCAGGGCGTAAGGTGCAGTGTCGGTGTCGTAGCCGCCGAAGATGTAGCGTCCGCCGTAGGTGGTATTCATGATATCGACAGCCTGGTCTTCCAGCTCGCTGATTTCGGTGGCGATGTCGGACAAGTCGCTGTCGGTCATGGTGGCGCTGGAGGCTTTCGCCACCAGTGTCCGCGTCTGGGTGATGACGTCGCTGAGGCTGCTCAGGGCGTCGTCGGTAACGCTCTGCCAGGACTGGACGTCACTGACGTTGGTCTGGTACTGCTCAATGGTGTCCACGTAGTTGCGGTACTTTATCGCTCTGGTGGCTACCACCGGGTCGTCGGAAGGCAGCGAGATCTTTTTCTCGGACGATACCCGCTCCTCGGCTTCGTTCATCCGGTTGGCGGCGTTGTTGATATTCTTGATGGTATTGGCGACAATCATGTTATTGGTAATTCTCACTGAAGGCCCTCCTTTCTAGTCCGACACCATGTCGATGGTCGTCTCATAGATGGAATCCCAGGTTGTGACCGCTTTGGCGGAAGCCTCGTAGGCCTCCTGGTATTTGGTCAGATTGGCCGTTTCTTCGTTGGTGGACACCCCCGACACCGAAGATCGGCTGGAGTCGATGTACGAGGCGATGGAGCTCTGCACGCTGTCCTGGCGCGAGGCGAAGGATGTGGCTGTGCCCAGGGTGGCGATGATTGAGTTGTAGTAATCTTCGGCCGTCCCGCTGGCGAACATCCGCGAATCGTCGCAGATGCTGATCAGATTCTGGACGTTGGTATTGTCACCGGATGTGTCGTCAGCCGACGAGGCGGCCGCGATGGTGGACAGGTCGTCCTCCACGTCCGACGACAGCGATATGTTGGCGGCAGTGATGTTGGCGTACACGTCAGCCATGCTGGATGAGGAGATATCCGCAGCCAGCGTGCTGGAGGAAAGGCCGTCGTAAGAGAAAAACCGGTAGCCTGTATTGCCGTCGGTGCCGTAACCGGCGGAGTAGCCGCTGTAGTAGGAACTTCCGTCCTTGTAGACGCCTTCGTTGAAAGCTTCGGCGAAGGTCTGGGCGAAGGTGTCCAGCTGGGACATGTAGTAGGGTATGCCCTGATACTCCCCGTCGCTGCCGGTTCCGTCCCGCAGGTCGAGGTCGGCCTTCAGCGAACCGCTGCTGCCCGGACTGAAAGAGGCCCCGGTGTCGGCCCAGACGACATCGTACATGCCGTCGGTGCCGGTGGTGCACTCCAGCTGACGGGCCTCGTTGCCGTTGACCAGGGTCGCGCCGCCCACCGAGATGTCGTAGGTGGTGACGTCGGAGCCGCCGGCGGTGGTGCCGATGACGGTCTTGGTTACCGAGACGTCGGCCAGAGCCGATAGCTTGTCGACAAGCAAGTCCCGCTGGTCTTCCAGTTCGTTGGCCGAGGAGCCGGAAGCCTCGGCCACGGAAATCCGCTGGTTGAGATCAGCAATCTGCTGGCTGTAGGAGTTGATCTCATCCACCTGTGTTTTCACATCGCTGTTGACATCGGCCCGCAGCGAGGTCAACTCCGAGGAGGCGTTGTTGAGA
>JARLHY010000166.1 GCA_031292015.1 Negativicutes bacterium
TACCCCATCCAGGAAATAAGTGTCGGCGTGTCCGTCAACACGCACGTTGATCTGCTTAGAGTCGGTGGAAAGCGTGATTGCCGGCACGATGTTTTTATTCTTATCCTGCGCCAGCAGATTCTTACCGTAAAAGCTGGTGGCGTCAGTTTTCGCTTGGGCTGTTTTGGTCGGCAGGCTGAGCGCCCCGGCCAGGGCCGCGGCATCGACAGCGTTCTGGAGTTTGGCGTGTTCAAGGTAGATGAGGCCGATATCGGCCACCAGGCCTACCAAGCTCATGAAGAAGAGAAACCCCGCCATCACCAGCGCCAGGACGCCGCCCTTTTGATTGCCTAGCAGTCTTCTGAGCATCGGGTGTCCCTCCCTACTCCATCATCATGATCGCTTGTCCGGTGATCAAAACCCCGTCCTGCGTGGCAGGAAGCAAGGTAACCGTTTTGCTGATATCCTTCGGGTCTACAGTGGTCACATCCACCTTCCGGGGGTAGGTCGCCGTCACCGTTACCGTCGCCCCCGAGGTCCGCTGACTCTGTGCGGGAAGAGTGGTCACCGTAGGCTGCGGATTGGTATAGGTTGGCACCGCAGCTCTGGCAATATCCTGAATTTTTCCGTCCGTCGCCTCGGGGTGGACAATGGCGTAACGGGCTCCCACCCTGGCCGCTTCGGCCATGGCGAGATAATCATGAATCACTATGCCGAAAGCGATCATACCCACCACCATCAGCAATAACACAGGCAGGACCAGGGCGAATTCCACCATCGACTGACCACGGTGGTTGCGGACATATTTACTGATCATCTGCATAATTGTCACCTCCGGATAATTTGCGGGGTCCGGACGCCCTGCCGGGCCTGTCGCCAGTCCCGTCAGGACATCGATACTTGCTTCCATTGTAGCATCTGTGCAGCCACGGCTGCATCGTACCCAGGTCTTATTTGCATTGAGGACCCGGTCCCAACGTCCTCTGGGCATATCGTCCTAGCGCACCGGGTCCGAAAAGGAACTCTCCAAAATCCCGCCCCAGCTTCATGACCCGGCCCGCCATGAAAAAACCCCGCGCAGGAGAGAAAAAAAATCCCCCGGTTCTCCGGGGGATTTGTGGAGTCCACTGATTTTGATTACAGCGCGGTGGCGATTGTAGAGAAGTAGGTGGCAATGTTCTGGCCGATAGTGGTCAGGGAGCCGATCACCACGATGTTACGAGCCCGAGAATCAAACCGTATTCCACCATGCCCTGACCTTTTTCGTTACGGAGAGCGTTGAGAATGAATGCCAACATTTTTGCTTCCTCCTTATTATCGTTATTTTTGGGTTGTTGTCCTTTTGGTGATTTCATTGTAACAAAAAAAAAACGGCCCTTCTATCGGCCGTAGGTCTCAATTTAACTGGGCTCACGGTCTCATTCCGGCCGGCGCCGGGTCCTAGGTCCCAGTCGGGGTTATAGTCCTACTTCAGCGGCACTTTGATGTATACCTTGGTTCCTTTGCCGTAACCCGACTTGATGCTGATCTCTCCGTCCAGCAGCGTGATACGCTCCTGCATCCCCATGATGCCGTAACTGGAGTCGCCGATGTTCTCCGCGTCGGCGTCAAAGCCCCGGCCGTCGTCTTCGACAACAGCGCTGACCAGCTGGCGGCGAAAATCCAGCCGTACCCACACCGTTTTGGCCTGAGCATGTTTTTCCACGTTGGTCAGGGCCTCCTGCACGATCCGGAACAGCCCCACCTCGATATGAGAGTCCAGCCGTTTTTCATCGCCCATCACCATCAGTTCGACGATGGTACCATGCCGCTCTTTCATCGTGTCCATCACCCTGCGGATGGTCGGCACCAGCCCCAGGTCGTCCAGGGTCATCGGCCGCAGCCCGAAAATGATCTTGCGGGTTTCTTTCAATACTTCCCTGATCTGCACCTGCAAATCCTTGAGTTCTGCTTTGGCCCTGGTGATGTCGCTATCGACAAGCCGCTCGCATACCTCGGCCCGAAATACCACGTTGGCCATCGACTGAGCCGGACCGTCGTGGATCTCCCTGGCTACCCGGCGCCGCTCCTCTTCCTGGGCCCGGATGATCTTGGCGGCAAACTCCTGGCGCTGCTGCATCGACTCGATCTGGGTGAGGACTCCGTCCATGTGATTGCCGAGAAAGCCCAGGGCGGCGCCGACCTGGCCGACCAGTCCCTCGGCCCGCCGCAGCGTATCCTGCAGATTGCGCAGCCGCTGCTCCAGATCGTCCCGCTGGCGGCGCAGGTTTTTCTCCTTCTCCCGCGACACCGCAAGCTCGACGCGTATCTGCTCAACTTCCTCGTAAGCCGCCCGCATATCTTCTTCGCTGTAGATCATGAAATTACGGTGAACCTCGGCCAGTTTCAACCGGGCCCGGCGCTCCCGTTTTTCCAGGTCGTCCACATGAAAAATGATGTCGGCGGTTTCCTGCTTGACCCGTTCAAGGTCTTTTCCCACATTATCCATTTCGTTGCGAGCCGCTTCATAAATGTCATAGATCTGGGACTTGCCCTTCTCCACGGCCGCGATGGTTTGTTTGACGATTTTGTCGAGGACCTTGACGTCGATCTTCTGCATACCCGCCACCCTTAAAAGGATTATACTATGAGCAATTCGCCAGACAGGCCGCTATCCCTGCCGGAAATGGAAAAGACTTGGTTTCCGCCAAGTCTTCCTTCCTGCCTGCTTTACAATCTTATATCCACGATTTTCCGAACCAGCATGATGCCGAAAAGCTGGCTGACTAACGCCGCCCCCAGCATCATCTTCCCGGCCGGATGAGTAAAAAGACCTTGCATATAATCGGGATTCGCCACAGTCATGAGCAATCCCATGACAAATGGCATCAGGCCGACCACCAGGCCGGAAATACGGCCCTGAGCCGTCAGGGTCCGGATCTCGCCCTTTAGCTTGATGCGGGACCGGATGGTACCGGCGATGTTGTCCAGTACCTCGGCCAGATTGCCGCCCACCTGACGCTGGATGAGCACCGCCGTAACCACCAGGTCCAGGTCGTCACTGCCCACCCGTCGTGCCATATTGTTCAGCGCGTCCTCGGTGGTGATCCCAAGGTTAATTTCCTTCAGCATTCGGGCGAACTCCTGCGAGATCGGCGGCGTCATCTCTCTGGCGACCATCTCGATGGCCTGAAGAAAACTGTAGCCGGTGCGCAGCGAATTGGCAACAAGCACCAGGGCATCACTCAGTTGATCATTGAGCTGCCTGATTCGCTTGGCTGCCTTGATGCTGAGAAACATCTTCGGCACGATGAAGCCGACAACGATACCGACTGATGTCATCAGCGGATTGCCCCCGCTGATGACGAAGAGCACCGCCGCGCAGCCGACCATCGACCCTGCCCATACAGTGGCAAACTCAGACCCTCTCAGCGGCAAACCGGCCCGAATCAGCTTGTTTTCCAAGCCCCGCGACTGGCCCGACCATTCGAAATGGCGGCTCAACCGTCGGACGGTGGCCCGCCAGCCGGTCAGGGACGGCTTGTGGAGCAGTTCCGTTCGTACATCTGCAGTCGAAGAGGGCTCGATATAATGACCGATGCGGTCTCTGATCGTTTGTTTAGGCAGCACGGCGTAGTACCAGATCGCCGCGAGTCCAACCATAATGGTGAGAAAGGCGCTCAGCGCAATGAGTGCGACCATTATATTCTCCCCCCTCTAGCCTAACAATCGCTTCAGCTTGTGCACCATGCCTTTGGCAGGTTCCTGCTTGCCGACCTGGCCGATGGACTGGGCCAGTTTGACGATATTCTGGGAGACAACCGCCTCCGGATTGGTTGCAACAAAAGGCGTTCCCCGGTTGACCGAGGCAACCACCGTCTTGCCGTCGCTGGGCAGAGTGGCGGCAAAGCTGCGTTTCAGGCTTTCTTCCGCCTCCCGGATGTCCATCCCGCCCTCTGAATTGGTCCTGTTGAGCACCAGACTGATCTTATCCTGGCTGTACTCCAGCGACTCCATAATCTCCAGGCACAATTTCACATTTTTAATTGTCGGCAGGTCCAGCGACGCCACTACCAGGATCTGGTTAGCCCCGTCCAAAGCGGCCAGGGTTGTTTCACTGAACGCCGGTACAGTATCGACGATGATATATTGGTACATGGTACGCAGCGTCTTGAGCATCGTCGCCAAATGGGAACCGGATACCATTTCGGCCTGTTCCGGTCGCAGCGGCGCAGCCAACACGTCGACCTGCTGGTTGTACTTGGTCAGATAACCGGCCAGAACCTTGTCGTCAAGACTGTCGATGTCGGCCACTACGTCGGCGATGGTCGCCCGGGGCAAGATATTGAGAAACAGACTGACGTCGCCGAACTGCAGGTCGGCGTCGACGATGCAGACTCGCCCTTTGGTCTTGTCGGCCAGCGCCACCGCCAGGTTGGTGGCGATAGTCGTCTTGCCGATGCCGCCTTTGGCGCTGAAGACAGTGATTACCTTCCCTTCCTCCGGTGGCTTGGGTTCAAAAGCCACGACCTTGCGCCGTTGCTGCTGAGTGGCGTGCACCTGTTTCACCGCCTGAAGCAGCTCGTCGCCGGAGAAAGGCTTGGTGAGGTAATCTTTCGCGCCGGCGGTCATGGCTTTGCGCAAATATTCGCGCTCGGCCTGAACGCTCATAATGATGATTCCGGCCTTCGGCACCTCGGCGCTGAGCAGGCTGGTGGCGGTGATACCGTCCATACCAGGCATGTTGATATCCATCAGAATAATGTCCGGTTGAACTTCCTTGGCCTGTTGGATGGCCGCCTCCGCCGCTGCCGCCTCGCCCACCACGGTTATACCGGGATGAAACTCGATCAGCTTGTGGATGTTTTCCCGTGTGGCCTGAACGTCATCAACGATCATCACTCTAATTTTTGCCGCCATGTTCTTTTCCTCCCCAGGGATTTTCTTTCAGCGTGTCCTTCATTTCATTGGTCATGCCTGGTACATATTCTTTCGGATCGACAATGGTCGGAGTGATTAGGATAATCAGTTCGGTCTCGTCGCGGCTGAACTCCCGGCTGGTGAACAGCTTGCCCAGCACCGGCAGGTCGGCCAGGAGAGGAATCTTGGTCACAGCCTGGGACGTCGTGCTGGAAATCAGGCCACCGATGGCCATGGTCTGCCCGGAGGACAGGGCCACCGCCGCCTCGGCCGAACGCTTCGTTATAGGATAGATCTGAAAATTGGCGCTCAGGCCGATCTTGTGGTCGCTGCTCCAGTCGACGGCGCTGACTTCGGCTTGGACCTTGCTGTTGATCAGACCCTCGTTATTGACATCAGGCTCGATGTTCAGCTTGATGCCATATTCCTTCCACTCCACCGACACCACGCCGTTCTGCACCGACACCGGTACCGGAATCTCGCCGCCGACGATAATATTGGCTTTTTCACCGCTCAGGGTGATCACGTTGGGCTGGGACAGAATCTTGGCCAATCCTTGCTGGACAAGGGCCTCCAACTGAGCGTTGATGTCCCAGTAGCCACCGTACCCGCCCCAGCTCTTGCCCATAGGATTTCCCGAGCTGGCGAGCGCTTCATTGTAATATTCCGTGGTGCCGCCAGGACTAAGATGGGGGGTCTGCCCAAACTGGAAGACGCCTGGACTTGAAGTATCGTGACCCCATTTGATGCCCAGGTTGTTGGTTTTCGTCTTATTAATCTCAATGATTTTTGCTTCAATTTTTACCTGGACCGGCCGGGTGATCTCTAGCAGATTGATCACTTTCTCGCCATAAGCCGAGGCAACTTTTTCGGCCCGCATCCGCTGATACTGGTCATTGACCTTTCCTTCCAGGATGATGCTTTTGTTGACCTTGCTCACCCGGATATCGGAATAACCGAGGATGGTCTTAATGTCGTTGGCGATCTGGGTGTCGTTGGTGCCCACTTCGACTTCATAGCTTGTCCGGCCACCTGCCGCCCAGATGTGGAGGGTGGTCGTCCCGGGCGCTTTTCCCACCACCAGGATTTCCGAGCCGGAAACCACGATGATGTCGGCGATGTCCGGGTTGGCCACCGCCACCCGCTCCACCCCGCCGATATTCAGGATCTGGGACTGATTGACCGCCACCGTCAGCCTGTCGGCCGCGGCCGCCGTGAGCGGCAGAGCCAGACAAAATACTATCATTATATATAGGCATATTTTCCGTCTGTTTGCCATGATCCAACCTTCTTTCCTGGCCGCTTGCTTTCGGCTTGCGTCAGTTTGCGTCAAGTTTGGTGCCGCGAATCACCTGGATTATAGGTCCCGGCGGGGCCGGAGCCTTGGCCGGCGGCGCCGTGGCCCGAGCCTCACTGTCACTGCCGCCTTTTGGGGAAGTTGCATATGATCCTACCAGTTCCTTTGGAGTGACGCCATTGGCCGCCACTGCCCCGCTGCTCGGTATATACGGCCGAAGAGCCATACGGATCTTGCCCTTTTCGTCCGCCACTGTCAGCTTGGCGGCTTCTTCCGGAGTCACCGCCAGAGTCACGGTCGTTTTGCTGGTGGTCTCTTTCTTCTCCTTGCCGGCATCGGCCTGCCCGGCCTCGGTCTCGCGGTCGGCAGCCAGCACCAGCAGATTCTGCAGCACGATTTGGCTGACATTCTCGCCGACGGTGTTGGTGTCGAAGGTAACAAGAACATCGACATAGTCGCCAGCTTTGACGAAACCGGCCACACCCGTCACCTCGGTCACCGCAACAGTCATCGCCCGCTTATCATTAGGAATGGTACCGGCGAATCCTCTTGTCTGACCCGGCACCGCCAACCGCCGCTGGGTAATCTGTTCGCCGGCGACAATCTGTTCGCGGCTGGTTACGCCGACTACATCGGCCGTCGCGACAATCGCTCCCGGCTGAATATATTCCGCCGGCACCGAACTCTCCTGCACCATTTCGGGCGTAATCACGGTTTTGGGCGGGATATCGACTTTGGCTACGATCACCGGCTTGCCGGGCTTGATCGCCTGGTTGGCAACGCCCTTAAGATAGCTGTATACAAGCCCGGTAGTCAGCAAGCTCAAAATCAGAGCTATCACCATCAGCCCCCGGCCCGAAAGTTTTGCCATGCTCAATCCCTCCCGTAAGCAGGTCGCAAATTCTCAAATTAACTTCATTGTAACCTGCCTCGCTCTATTTCTCCATCCGACTGCCGCCTTAAACTGATTGAATCCTCGGTCTCGTTTTTGTGGGACTATCGGCCCAGTCGCGGGTATCTGACCTCCAGCGACGGCCAAGCAGCCGAAAGCTCCGCCGAAGACTATGATTGATTGTCATCCTTGATTTGGGACTCAGGTCCCAATTTTCTGGTCCTGGCAAAGCCAGAAGATAAACCCTCAGTCTCAAGGAACTACGAAAAATCAAATAGAATTTAAACATTGCAAGCGAAAGGAGGTTTGCCATGTCTACGCAAAATATACGCTTCATCGCCAACGGGATCATCACCGTCTTTTCTTTTCTGGTTATTCTCGGGCGGTTGACGGAACCTTCTACTTCCGGCTATCACTGGCTGTGGGGAATACCGGCCCTGCTTATCCTCTTCCTTGACATCTACTTTTTGACAAAAAGTCTGCTGCGTGAACCAAAAGGAGCCGATACTTCGCTGACGGCTTTCATGATCAGCGTGGGCGGATCGCTGGGTTTTGGTTTCAGCGCCTTCGCTATTGGTTATCCGATCGTCGACTTCCTTCCAGTAGACGATCTCAACAACCTGGGCGGCTTTATTTCCCTGGTCCCCTATCCGTTCATTATCTGGGCTCTGCTTTGTTTGAAGGACTGCATGACCATCATTCCCGAAGCTCACGCCGTGGTGGCCCGCGGCATCTACCGCTATTCGCGCCACCCCTTGTATATGTGCTATATGCTTTGGGCATTCGCCAATATGATGATGTTTCCCTCTTTGCCGATGCTGGCCATCTCTGCCGCGCATATTGCCGTGTTGTTTATAAGGCTCAAGCGGGAAGAAAAGCTGCTGCTGGCGACCTTCACCGAGTACCGGAGTTACTACGAAACCACCGGCCTCATCGGCACCTTCCGATTCCGAATGTTACTGAACGAAAAAGACAACAAAAAACCGGGGTTAGCAACTTGCTAACCCCGGTTTTTATCTAATTTATCGCGCGGATGCCGGCTGAGCGGCGGAAATTTCAGCGGCGGCTTCTTCCCACAGGAGGATCGGCGCCTTGGCAAAACCGTTGAATACGGTGGCTGAGGCCGATGTATAGGCCCCGCAGTTGGGCACCAGCAGCAGATCGTCCACCGCCAGCGGCACTGTCGGCTTGTCGCGGAACATGACATCCAGCGAATCGCAACTGGGTCCGGCGAAGGTGGCAGGAATCCGTCTGCCGTCCCTGAAAGCCTGCAGCTCGAAATCCCAGTGGTCGAAGATCACGCCGGAGAAGGTACCGTACAGTCCCTCGTCAAGGAAATACCACTGCTGGTTGTTGCGGATCTGGGCACCGATAACCCTGGTAATCAGGTTAACCGCCGTGCCGCAGATGAAGCGCCCCGGTTCGGCCCAGATTTCGGTGGCCGGGAAATACTCGGTGAGGGCCTGGCTGACGGCGGCGGTCAGGCCGGTAATGTCCACCGTCTCAGAAAGCGTTGGAATGGGAAACCCGCCGCCGATATCCAGGATCCGAAGGTCAAAACCCTCGGCCTTGGCGGCATCGAACAAGCGGCGGCAAACCTTGATGGCGTCGGTATAGGCTCTGGCGTTGGTGGACTGGCTGCCGACATGAAAACACAACCCGCCGACATCCAGCCCCTGACTTTTGGCAATGGCCAGCAGCCGCAAAACCTCGTCAGGGTGGGCGCCAAACTTCTGATTCAGGTCCACCAGCGCTTCGGGGTTGTCCATTCTCACCCTGAGAAGCACGGTGCCTCCGGGAATCGCCCGGGCGATCCTGGCGATTTCAGCTTCGCTGTCAAAAGTAAATCTGCTCACGCCGGTGCGGCCGGCTGTCGCCAGCCCGCTGGCCGTTTTCGTGGGATTGGCGTAAATAATGCGATCAGGCCCGACTTTGAGTTTGGCAAGATCCAGCATCTCGCCGTCGGAGGCGGCGTCGAAATAAGCCCCGATTTCAGCCAAAGCCTGGACCAGGCGGATATCGGGATTGGCTTTCACCGCGTAGTGCAGTTTTACGCCAGGCAGATTCCGGGCTAAGAAGCGATAGTTCTCCTTGACCTGTTCCAGCGATAAAACCAGCACCGGTGTGCCGTATTTTTCAGCCAGCAGATTCACTGCCGGCTGGGTTAGGCTAAAGTACTGCCGCATATCAATCCCCCTACTTTTTTCTTTTCGGCAAAACATACGCTATGATTTTATCATAACTGGCCGAAAGTGCAATAGGAAAAATCCAGGCTTAACAAAACCTGAAGAAAGGCGATTTGCCGCCGGCCTTTCGCCAGATGGAGACAGCGAAGAAAAAGCCAACCCGAAGGTTGGCTTTTGTTGGTTTTTCTATTGACGAACGCCTCAGAGCTTTGCCACGAAATCCCGGCCAAAGTTCGCGCAGTTTTCGCTGGCTGCAGCGTCGGGATTCCACATAATCCGCAAGGGATCATTAACTATGGTTAACCCGGCTGCCTGCAGTTTCTCGCTGATTTCCTTGGCCGACTCACCGCTCCAGCCGTAAGCACCGAAACCGGCAGCCTTTTTGTTTTTGAACGCCATGCCCTTGATTTCTTCCAGAATGGCGGCGATGGATGACAACGTTCCTTTGTTGACGGTGGGCGAACCGACCACGATGGCCTTGGACTTGAAGACTTCGGTGAGAATGTCGGTCTTGTCCGAGCGGCCCGAATTGAAGACCTTGATCGTCACGGCAGGATCGGCCGCCTTGATGCCTTCGACGATGGCCTCAGCCATCAGCCGGGTACCGTTCCACATGGTATCGTAGATGACGGTGATCTGATTTTCCTGATAGCTGTTGGCCCATTTGGCGTAGGCCTCGA
>JARLHY010000167.1 GCA_031292015.1 Negativicutes bacterium
GAAATGGTAATGCCTGGCGACAACATCCAGATGGCCATTGAGCTCATCACTCCCATCGCCATCGAAGAAGGCCTGCGCTTCGCCATCCGCGAAGGCGGCCGCACTGTCGGCGCCGGCGTTGTTACCGCCATCAAAGCTTAATCCCCAGACTATTCCCGGGTGGGGCGGCCGCAAAGGCCGCCCTCATCCGGCCCTTGCTTTATGACGCGATGAAGTGGAAGGTTGCCTGCAGGTGCAGGGAGATTTCCATGGAGAATGTCCGTTCAAGAAACCGGGCGATAAGGAGGAATTATTATGGCTAAACAGCAAAAAATTCGGATCCGTCTGAAGGCCTATGATCACAAGGCGCTGGATCAAAGCGCCGCAAAAATAGTTGATACCGCGAAAAGAACAGGTGCTTTTGTTTCCGGGCCAATCCCACTTCCCACTGAGAAAAATATTTTCACGATTTTACGTTCACCCCATGTCAATAAGGATTCCCGTGAGCAGTTCGAGATGCGCACTCATAAACGCCTTATTGATATTATCGAGCCGACCCCCAAGACGGTCGACGCGCTCATGCGCCTTGACCTGCCGGCCGGTGTGGACATTGAAATCAAGCTGTAAAGGAGGTGGCAAGAATGGCTAAAGGAATTTTAGGGAAAAAACTTGGCATGACGCAAATCTTCACGCCCCAAGGGGAGGTAATCCCTGTTACGGTGGTGGAGGCCGGCTCCAGCGTCGTGCTTCAGAATAAAACGGTTGAGAGCGACGGCTACAACGCCGTACAGCTCGGGTTTGGCCCTATTTTGAAAGAAAAGAAGGTCCCCAAACCAATGAAAGGTCATTTTGCCAAGGCTGGCGCCAAACCGGTGAAATTCATCCGCGAACTGCGCCTGCCGAGCGCACCTGAATACAATGTCGGCGACGTTATCGGCGTCGATGCGTTCAGCGAGGGTGAAATGGTCGACGTTACCGGAACCGCCAAAGGCAAGGGTTTTGCTGGCGGGATCAAACGCCACAACTTTTCCCGCGGCCCCATGGGTCACGGTTCCAAGTCTCATCGTGAGCCTGGCACCATCGGCCCTCGGATGAGCGGCGGCGGTGGCAAGGTTTTTAAAGGCAAAAAACTCCCTGGTCGGATGGGTGGCCAAAAAGTGACTGTGCAGCGCCTGACGATCGCCCGCGTAGACACGGCCCGCAGCCTTATCCTGATCAAGGGCGCCGTTCCGGGGCCCAAGGGCAGCTTTATTATCATCAGAAACACGGTGAAACCGGGGAAATAATCCGCGAATTCTGGACCGCGAAAGGAGGATGCGCATATGCCGAAAGTAGCAGTATATAATATCGCCGGCAAAAAGACCGGTGAAATAGAGTTAAATGATAGCGTTTTTGGCGTTGAGGTCAACGAAGCAGTTTTGCACCAGGCTGTTGTCATGCAGCAGGCGAACCAGCGTTTGGGCACCGCGGCTACCAAAACCAGAGGTCTGGTGAGGGGCGGCGGCAGAAAGCCCTGGCGGCAGAAGGGAACCGGCCGGGCCCGTTCCGGCAGCAACCGTTCCCCCGTCTGGGTGGGTGGCGGCACCACGTTTGGTCCCCATCCGCGTAGCTACGCTTTTTCGATGCCCCGCAAGGCTCGCCGTCTGGCGATCAAATCGGCTCTCTCCGCCAAAGTGCTGGCCGGTGAGCTGATGGTCATGGAAAGCATCGAGTTCAGTGAACCCAAGACCAAGAGTGTGGTGACCATGCTCGACAATCTGAAGGTCGGTGACGACAAAGCTCTCCTCATTCTTGCTGAAGAAAGTGAGAATGTCGATAAATCGTCCCGTAATATCCCGGGAGTTAAGAGCATTACTTCCCTTGGACTCAATGTTATTGACCTTTTGTACCATGATAAGATACTCATCACCAAGGATGCGGTCAGCAAGATAGAGGAGGTGTTGGCGTAATGTCAAACCCGCGCGATGTTCTGATCCGACCGCTCATTACCGAGAAGACGACTGCGATGATGCAGGACAACAAATACACCTTCATTGTGCCGCTGCAAGTCAATAAAATAGAGATTCGCCAAGCGGTCGAACAGATTTTCAAGGTGAAGGTATTAGATGTTAACACCATCCGGGTACTGGGAAAAGTCAAACGGATGGGCCGAACTCAGGGCAAGCGTCCGGACTATAAAAAAGCCATCGTCAAGCTGGCTCCCGGCCAAACCATCGAGTTCTTTGAAGGCTTATAATAGGTTGAAGGAGGAGCACCCATGGCAGTAAAAAGCTTTAAACCCTACGCTCCGGGCCGACGGTTCATGACGGTTGCCAGTTTTGACGAAATCACCACTGACAAGCCGGAACGTTCATTGCTGGAACGCCTGCAAAAGCATGCCGGCCGTAACCATCAAGGCCGTCTGACTGTCAGGCACCAGGGCGGAGGCCACAAGCGCCTGTATAGAGTTATCGACTTTAAACGGAGTAAAGACGGTGTGCCGGCCAAAGTGGCCAGCATCGAATATGATCCTAACCGCAGCGCCCGGATCGCGCTGCTCAACTACGCCGATGGCGAAAAGCGCTACATTCTGGCTCCCAACGGACTCAAAGTCGGGGATCAGATCATGAGCGGTCCGGAATCCGACATCAAGGTCGGCAATGCTCTCGCGCTCAAATCGATTCCGGTCGGCACCCAGATTCACAATATCGAAATGAAAATCGGCAAAGGCGGCCAGATGGTCCGCAGCGCCGGTGCGTCGGCCCAACTGATGGCCAAGGAAGGCGAATACGCTCTGCTCAGGCTCCCTTCGGGCGAACTGCGCAAGGTACACGTCAACTGTAAGGCCACCATCGGTCAGGTCGGCAACCTTGAACACGAAAACATCACGATCGGTAAAGCCGGCCGTACTCGCTGGCTGGGCATCCGGCCCGCCAACCGCGGTGTGGCCATGAACCCCATCGACCATCCGCATGGCGGTGGCGAGGGCCGTTCCCCGATCGGCCGCAAGCATCCTGTAACCCCGTGGGGTAAACACGCTATGGGTGCTAAAACCCGCAGCAAAAAAACCACCGACAGGCTGATCGTCAAGGGACGGACGAAATAAACGCATAGCGAAAGGAGGCCTATAAGGTGTCCAGATCCATAAAAAAGGGACCGTATATTCACGAAAGTCTCCAGAAAAAGATAGATGCAATGAACGCCAAGAATGAGAAAAAGGTCGTTAAGACCTGGTCGCGAGCATCAACCATCGCTCCCGGTTTTGTCGGCCACACCATCGCCGTGCACGACGGGCGCAAACATGTGCCGGTGTACGTCACGGAAGATATGGTGGGCCATAAACTGGGTGAGTTTGCCCCGACCCGCACCTTCCGCGGTCACGGTGGCCATACGGAAAGATCGACAACACTGAAATAGGAGCCGAGAGGGGGTTCATCCATGTCTACAGAAGCCAAGGCAGTTGCGAAATATGTCCGGATCACGCCGCGCAAGATTCGCATCGTCATTGATCTCATCCGCGGCAAGAACGTGGGCGAGGCTTTCGCAATTTTGAAGTATACGCCGAAAGTTGCCTCGGAAGTGATCGAAAAAGTGCTGAAATCAGCGGTTGCAAATGCCGAGCATAATTACGATATGAACTCAGACAAGCTATTTGTTGCCGCCGCTTATGCTGATCAGGGCCCGACTTTGAAGCGCATTCATCCGCGGTCACGCGGCCAGGCCTTCAAAATCCTGAAGCGTAGCAGCCATGTAACGGTGATCGTAAAAGAAAGATAACTGGCGAAGGAGGGAAAACCGTGGGTCAAAAAGTCAATCCGCATGGTCTCCGGATCGGTATTATCAAGAACTGGGACGCAAGATGGTATGCTGACAAAGACTATGCCAAAAATTTGCATGAAGACATCAAGGTTCGTGCGTTTGTGAAGAAAAAACTGTATGCCGCAGGCGTGTCCCGCATTGAAATAGAACGTGCTGCCAACCGCATCAAGGTCACGATTCACACCGCCAAGCCCGGTATGGTTATCGGCCGCGGCGGCAGCGGGATCGAGGAACTGAAGAAGTCCTTGAAGTTGCTGACTGACAAAACCATTGATGTTAATATCGCCGAAATCAAACAGGCCGAGCTCGACGCCACCCTGGTGGCCGAGAATATCGCCGCCCAGCTGGAAAAACGGATCGCGTTCCGCCGGGCTATGAAACAATCGGTAGGCCGCACCATGCGCATGGGGGCCAAAGGGATCAAGGTTACAGCCGGAGGCCGCTTGGGCGGCGCCGAGATTGCCCGGACCGAGAGTTATCGTGAGGGCAGTATTCCGCTGCATACCCTCAGGGCCGACATTGACTATGGCACAGCCGAAGCTCGTACCACTTATGGCCGCATCGGCGTTAAGGTCTGGATTTATAAGGGCGAAGTTTTGCCTGAAGCCAAAGTCGTAAATAAGCCTGAGCCTAAACCGGAGGCCAAGAAGGAAGCTGCCGCTGCCGAAGGGAGCGAGAAATAATGCTTATTCCGAAGCGCGTAAAACACCGCAAACAATTTCGCGGCCGGATGAAGGGCAAAGCCAACAGAGGCAACACCGTTACCCACGGTGAATTTGGTCTGGCTGCCGCCGAACCGGCCTGGATCACCAACCGTCAGATCGAAGCTGCCCGTATCGCTATGACCCGTTATATCAAGAGAGGCGGGCAGGTCTGGATCAAAATATTCCCCGACAAGCCGATTACCGCCAAACCAGCTGAAACCCGCATGGGTAGCGGCAAAGGATCACCTGAATACTGGGTAGCCGTGGTCAAGCCTGGCCGGATCATGTTCGAGCTGGCCGGCGTACCGGAAGAAGAAGCCAAAGAAGCACTGCGGCTGGCTGCTCACAAGCTGCCGATCAAAACGACTTTTGTCAAACGCGGCGAAGAAAAGCCGCAAGTTCAAGAAGAAGTGGGTGAAGCAGATGAAGGCTAAAGACGTCCGCGACATGAGCGCCACCGAACTTGATCAGAAAATCGTCGGCCTCAAGGATGAACTGTTTAACCTCAGGTTCCAGCTGGCTACCGGTCAGCTCGAAAATCCGATGCGGATCAAGGAAGTCAAAAAGACCATCGCCCGCATCAAAACCATTCAACGTGAACGGGAGCTAAAGGCCCAGGCCTAACAATATTTAGTGAGCCGGTGAAGAGTGTGCCGCGCGAGCAGGCACAAGTCGGAAGGAGGGCTAGTAAAACGTGACCGAGAGAAATGAACGCAAAATCAGGATCGGCAAAGTGGTCAGCGACAAGATGGAAAAAACGGTGGTTGTAGCCGTGGAGCGCTTGGTGCAACACTCGCTTTACAGCAAGTCTGTCAAACAGACCGATCGCTTCAAAGCTCATGACGAGAGCAACGACAGTCATGTCGGCGATACGGTGAAAATAATGGAAACCAGGCCGTTGTCGAAAGATAAACGCTGGCGGGTCGTGGAAGTTTTGGAACGGGCGAAATAGGGCAAGGGCCTGATCGATCAAGGCTGCTCTTGTCTATTCTGCATGTGAAGGAGGGATAACGATGATCCAACAAGAGTCAAGACTGAATGTTGCTGATAATACCGGGGCGAAGGAGATCCTCTGCATCCGGGTTTTGGGCGGATCGTTCCGTAGATATGCCAATATCGGCGATATCATTGTAGCGACAGTGAAAGACGCCAGTCCCGGCGGCGTGGTCAAGAAAGGCGACGTGGTAAAAGCAGTGGTGGTCCGCTCGCAAAAAGGTCTCCGCCGGCCGGACGGTTCCCATATCCGCTTCGATGAAAACGCCGCCGTGATCATCAAAGACGATAAAAGCCCCAGGGGTACCCGTATTTTTGGACCTGTGGCCCGGGAACTGCGCGAGAAAGATTTTATGAAGATTGTTTCATTGGCACCGGAAGTAATCTAGGTGTAAAAGGAGGTATCCGGTAAGATGTCCGAGACCAACAAGCTGCACGTCAAAAAAGGCGATACAGTTGTTATATTGTCCGGCAAGGATAAGGGCAAGCAGGGCAAGATCATCGAAGCATTGCCGAAAAAGGGCAAGATCGTCGTCGAAGGAGTCAACAAGGTAAAGCGTCACGCCAAACCGACCCAGAAAACGCCTCAAGGCGGCATCTTGGTCAAAGAGGCTGCCTTAAACTCCGCCAAGGCGATGTTGGTATGCCCGGCTTGCGATAAGCCCACCCGTGCCACAAAGACAACGCTGGCAAACGGTAAGACGGCCCGCAGTTGTAGAAAATGCGGCGAAATTATTGATAAGGATAAGTAAGCACGCGGAAAGGAGGTAACTGCATGGCCAGACTGAAAGACAAGTATATGAATGAAGTAGCTCCCGCCATGATGGAGAAATTCGGCTACAAGAACGTGATGCAGATTCCCAAAGTCGAGAAAGTAGTCGTAAACATGGGCGTGGGCGAAGCGGTGGCTAACCCCAAAGTGCTGGACGCCGCCGTGAATGATCTGATGGCGATTGTTGGCCAACGGCCGATTATCACCAAGGCCAAGAAATCGATAGCGGCCTTCAAGATTCGTGCCGGGATGGCGATTGGGACCAAAGTTACCCTGCGTGGCGAACGGATGTATCAGTTTCTTGATAAACTGGTCAACGTTGCCCTGCCGCGTGTTCGCGACTTTCGCGGGGTGAGCCCGAGCTCTTTTGACGGGCGCGGCAACTATACCATGGGGATTAAAGAGCAATTGATATTCCCGGAGATAGAATATGATAAGATAGACAAGATTCGCGGCATGGACATCATCATCGTGACCACCGCCAAGTCCGACGAAGAGGCGAGGGAACTGCTGAAACTGATGGGTATGCCATTCAGCGCGTAAAAAGGAGGGACACTTGTGGCCAAAAAGGC
>JARLHY010000168.1 GCA_031292015.1 Negativicutes bacterium
GCAGTGGCGCCGGCGGTGGCGGCGGCGGTGGCCAGGGTGGCCATGGAAACCGGTGTGGCCAGGATCAAGGTGGACCCGGAGGAAGTGCGGGCCAAAACCGCGGCCAGACTCCAAAAAGGTCGTTAGGAAACGATATTGCCAAGAAAAACGGCAGACCTGCGGTCTGCCGTTTCTTGCAACAATCATTGGAAAAATATGGTAAATAAAGGAATTTCCCCATGGATTTCGAAATTATACAGGATAATGCGTCGAATCATCTTGGCGCAACACACCCATGCCCGCTTTGGGCATGGTAAGGCGGTGATTTATTTTGTCCGACAGATCAGAACAGTCCGGCCTTGGTCAGCTGGATGCCCGGCAACTGGTACGGAGCCTGAACTCGATTTTGGCCCCTAGCCGGGCAAGCGGCGAGGTTCTTGACACGATTGTCAAAGAAGCCTCTGCGGCCGTGAATTGCAAGCATCTATTTTTGAGCCGCTACGATCCGGCAAGCAAAACCTTCCAGGCGGTTGCCTGGCGCAGTTCCATCAGTCCCAGCAACATTGCCCTGGAACAGAAATTTATGGGATCAAGCTATCTTGACAAGCAGCCGATCATCGTCAACGACCTGTCCCAGTTCAACTACCGGCTGCGCCCCGCGGTCGCCCGGCTCGGGCTCTTGTCGCTGGCCGGAATTCCGTTTGAAATTGCGGGGGGCGTCATCGGGGTGCTGGAGGCGTTCGCCGAAGAAGTCAACCATTTTTCCGACTTTGATATCGACTGTCTCACCCTGTTCGCCAGACAGGCCGCAGTGGTCATGGAGAAGATCGATCTCGAACGGGAAAACAAACTCCGGTCAGCCGAGAATGAACTGCTGGCCGACGCCCTAAGACTCGAACAGGCGTCTTTGGGCAGCCTGCTGTATAAAGTGGGGGAGACCTTTTCCGCTTTGTTTGAATTTGACGGTATCGCCGCCTTCGGTTTTGAACCCGAGGTCGAGGGCAGCCCGTTGCAGGAAGTCATGGCCAAAGGGTTTTCCATGCCTGATATCAGCCGCCTGAAAACCATGTTCAATCAGGAGCTTCTTGAACACCTGGTCAGCGAGTCGGAGGGCAAGGAGCACGGTATCTTTAAGCAGACTTTGCGGCAGCCCGGTCCGGGCGGCGCGAAACTGCTCTACACCGTGCCGATTATCCACAAGCGGACGCTGTACGGCATCGTGGTATTTTACTGGAAAAAGGCCGACAAGGACAGCGACATAACCAGTCTTGAACAGTTCATCAAACGGATCATCGGCGACATTACCCTCATTCTCAACCGGAAAAGCGTTTACAGCAACATCCAGAGGGTCGGATTTTCCGACACCCTCACCGGCCTGCCCAATCGACGCCTTTTCAACTATATCCTCGACCGGGAAATGAAAAAAGCCAAGCGGAACCAAAAACCCCTGAGCCTGCTGATGATTGACATCGACTTTTTCAAAAACATTAACGACAGTTTCGGCCATTCGGTCGGTGACGTGATTCTCGAGCAGATCGGGGTTATTCTCAGGGACAGCAGCCGCAACGCCGACCTGCCGGCCCGGTTCGGCGGCGAGGAGTTCACCGTCGTCTTGCCGGAGACTGACCGCAACAGCGCCGCGGCAATCGCCGAAAGGGTCCGCGAACGGGTGGCAAAATGTCAGGTTCAGATCGGCAAACAATGCCTGACTGTTACGGTGAGCATCGGCGGGGCGACTTACGATCCGGTCAAGGAGACCCACGACGGGGACTCTCTGGTTCAGACGGCGGATCAGGCGCTGTACCAGGCCAAGGAACTGGGCCGGAATCTCGTGGTATTTGCCAATACAACCAAGACCGGGTAAGGTTTTCGTATCCGGCGGGAATACTATATTGAGCGTCTGAATAAAAAAAGCGTTACC
>JARLHY010000169.1 GCA_031292015.1 Negativicutes bacterium
CCTGACTACACGGTCTCCAGCGTACAGGCCTGCGATTCCAATGGTCACATCGAATGGCGGGCGCATACGACCTGTACCCATCACGGCATCTTCAACCTGGGCCCCTGGGAGCTGCGCCTTGGCGACCCATTTGGTATTTTCCAGATCCGCCAAACCTACTTCCAGCACAACGAAATCCTGGTCTATCCTCAGATGGCTGTTTTACCTCCCTCGTTGCTGCCTTACAACCGCACCACCGGCGACCGTCGTTCGCTTCGCCAGCCGCTCTCTGCTGAAACGATAAAATCCTTTACCACCCGACCTTTTCTGCCCGGTGACCCGCCTCATCACATTCATTGGCCGACCACAGCCCGTCAGGGTGAGCCTTTTGTAAAAGTTTTCGAGCCCGAAGCCTCTTCCATGGTCTGGCTGATCCCGGATTTTGATGCCGCTGTGCAGATTGGCCAGGTCGGCCAAAACATAGACAACAGCACTGCCGAGACCATCGTTGTACTGCTGGCTTCACTGGCAGCCCAACTATTGCGGGACCAGCTTGCGGTTGGTCTACTGGCCGGCGCCACTGGAGAGCAGATCGTGGTCCCCCAGCGTGGCCAGGCCCATTTGTGGAACCTGCTGCGCGCTATCGCCCCGCTCCAACCGCTGCCCGACCGGCCTTTTCAACGGGTCCTGGCGGAAGCCCGCTCACTGGTCTCAGGGCGTGAATTGTTTATTGCCATCACACCTTCGTTCAACCCGGCCTGGCCGGACGAGTTAGTCCACCTGGTCCACAGCCGGCATGGCAGCGGGGCCGAGGCCATCCTGTTTGACCGTTCCTCTTTCAAACAAGACGGTTCGGCAGCCGAGACCGTAGAAACCGCCAAATTTAGCTCGTTTTTGACCGAAAGCGGCATCCTGACTCGCACTATCCGCCAAGGAGATATCCAGCCAATCCCGGCTGCTTATGGTGCCTTACGGCGCTGGGAATTTATCACCGGAGGAACCGGGCGGGTATTTATCCGCCAGGCCCCTCGCCAAAGTGACGCCGGGCTTAGCCAAAGGGATTGAACATGGGCCACCGTTTCATTGCCTGGCTGGTTGTACTGCTTAAACGCACCTGGATACCCGTCCTGCTGGTGACCGGCCTGGTCCTTCTGCTGGCCTTCAGTCTGGACAATGCGCACTGGGTACCGGACGACAGCCCACTTCTGATTTGTATTTACCTGGGGGCCTTGTGCGGCATGCTGCTGGCCGCCAGCCGTTTCCCGGCTGGACTGGCTGCCGGCTATTCGCTGCTGCTCGGGTTGGCAACCCTGCTCCAGGCTATCGGACGAATCATCCCCATCCAAGAGAACCTACCGCTGTTGGACTCGCTCTGGTTGGCGCATGCCCGCCTGCTTTCTTTCTATGAACGCACCTGGGGTTGGGCCACAGCCATTCTTAGCGGCCAAACAATCCATGATACCGGCCTCTTCATTTTTATAGTTGGGCTGCTGGTCTGGAATGCCAGCGCCTGGCTGCTCTGGTCGGTCTTCCGCCGGCGGCAAGCCTTAACCGGACTGCTGCCGTACGGTTTACTGCTGGCCATAAACGTCCATTTAATCCAGCAAGACAGCATGTTCCTGGCTATATTTGCCGTTCTGGCGCTGTTGCTGTCTGCTAATACTACTTTCGTTGTCCAAAGTAAGGACTGGGATGTACGGCGGGTGGATTACCCCTGGGGGTTGGGTTGGGAATGGACATTTGTTTCGGCTGCGTTGGCGTTGGTGGTCGGGTTGGCCGCCTGGTTTGCTCCTCTGGTAGCCTCACCCAAGGGTTGGCAGGTTCTAAGGAGTATAGTGCAGGTAACCCAGCTACACGTAGCCAATACCGCCGATCAGCTTTTCAACGGGGTCACTCCACCTCGTTCATACGGTCCGGTCATCACCGCCCAATCTCTCAATATAGAGCAGATTGGATCTGCCCCATCCACACTCCAGGACACTATTATGTGGGTACAGGTCAGCGACCCGCCGCCTGATATCGCCGGCTACCAGCAGCAGGCGTTCCAATATTACTGGCGCAGCCAGATTTTCAGCACATACACAGGTTACGGTTGGCAGCCTGCTCCAATGCAGCCTTATCTGGCGGAAAATTTACCTCCCGGGCAGGCGCCGCCGGGAAGATACCTGCTCAAACAGCATTTTGAGATCGTCGTCCCGCATGACAAAC
>JARLHY010000170.1 GCA_031292015.1 Negativicutes bacterium
CTTCAAGGAAGCCCTGCAGCCTGAGTTCAAGGCCTACCAGGAACAAGTGGTGAAGAACGCCCAGGCCATGGCCGAAGTGTTCATCAAGCGCGGTTTCGACGTGGTTTCCGGCGGTACCAAGAACCACCTGTTCCTGCTCTCGCTGATCAAGCAGGACATCTCCGGCAAAGACGCCGACGCCGCCCTGGGCAAGGCGTTCATCACCGTGAACAAGAACTCGGTGCCGAACGACCCACGCTCGCCGTTCGTCACCTCCGGCCTGCGTTTCGGTACCCCGGCTGTCACCACCCGTGGCTTCAAGGAAACCGAATGCCGCGAACTGGCCGGCTGGATCTGCGACATCCTGGCTGACCTGAACAACGAAGCGGTGATCGACGCCGTTCGGGCGAAGGTCAAGGCCATCTGCGCCAAGCTGCCGGTTTACGGCGCTTAATCAGCCCGTATCCCGCCGCCATAAAAGAGCCCGGTCAGCGATGACCGGGCTTTTTTTCGCCTGGAGAAAATCCGCCGTCCGCCCCCCCGTGGCAAAGCAGCGACTTACGCTGGAACATCTTTTTTGTGGGAGCCGGCTTGCCGGCGATGAAGCCAGTCACTCTTGCATCGCCTGATCCGCCGCCATCACCAGCAAGCCGGCGCCTACAGGACCGGCACCACTGGTCAGACCGGTCCAACCAATTTTGCGAAAACCCCTTGTGATTCCGGAAAAATCGGGCGTAGACTGGCCTCGCACTGGACATACCGGTAAGACCACAACAATTAAGTTCCGAAGCTGCGGCCACCGGCCCGGATCACGGAACGCCGACCAGGATCCTCCCCATGCTCAGATGGTGCTCGCGTTCGATTTTCCTTCAGGTTGTCCTTGGACTGGTGCTCGGCATCATCTGCGGACTCGCCCTTCCCGAATTCTCCGTCCAACTCAAACCCCTCGGCGACGGCTTTATCAAGCTGATCAAGATGCTGATCGGACTGATCGTCTTCTGCGTGGTGGTCAGCGGCATATCCGGTGCCGGCGACCTGAAGAAAGTCGGGCGGATCGGCCTCAAATCGGTGATCTACTTCGAAATCCTGACCACCATCGCCCTGTTGATCGGGCTGCTCCTGGCCTTCTCCACCGGCATCGGCAGCGGTGCCAACATTCATCTGGAGCAGCTGTCCAAGGTGGCCCTGGGCGACCTCGCCGACCGCGGCCAGCACCTGCGCGGGACCACGCAGTTCCTGATGGAACTGATCCCCAACTCGGTGATCGGCGCCTTTGCCGACAACAATATTCTCCA
>JARLHY010000171.1 GCA_031292015.1 Negativicutes bacterium
GCATCCGGCTGGAGGACATCAGCGCACTGAAAAATAAGGGGATCGATATCCTGGATATCGGGGTCGCGATTGTCGACGCCCCGCTGCTGGATATGAAACTGGAGGTAGAAGGGGTGGTCGGCTGATGGAGCTCAATCTGCTGGAGAAAACCGAGCTCAAGATATACGGCCTAGCCATGGAAAGCGTCAATCTGAGCCGGGTGGCTGAGGTCGCCGCCGCGGTTCTGGAACTGCCGCCGCGAGAGGTGCTGGTGGTGGATGTGCGGGCAGACCATATCTTCCTGGACATCCTTGTCAAGACGCTGGATATACGGCAGATCATCGGCAAGGAAGTCGCCCTGCTGGACGCCCTGCGGACGATCGAGGGACTTGTCGTCAGGGAAGGGGCCTATATCGATTCAGCCGGCGTCATGGGGCTGATCGGCTGCGGCGAAGACGAGGCGACCGCCATCGCGGCCCGGGTGGAGAGTCTGGGCGGAGAGATCGAACGCGGCGTGCTGAAACGGGCCCTGGTGTTCGCCACCGGCTTCGAGGTCCAGCAGGGGATGATTGAGGACACCAATTCACCATATCTTATTGCGACGTTGCGGGAGTGGGGCTATGCGGCCGATTTCGGCGGCATCCTGGAGGACGACGCCGACGTTATCGCCCACAGGCTGCGGGACGCGGCGGAGCGGGGCTTCGGCCTGGTGATCACCACCGGCGGCGTAGGGGCCGAAGACAAGGATTTTTCTGTCGAGGCCCTGACCCGGATCGACCGGGAGGCCGCCACACCCTGGATCGTCAAGTTTCAGGCCGGGACCGGCCGCCATGTGAAAGAGGGCGTCCGGATCGGAGTGGGCCAGTACGGGCTGACGACCTATGTCAATCTGCCCGGCCCCCACGACGAGGTGGTCGCCGCCGCTGCGGCCCTCGTCCGCCACTGCGACACCGGCCGCGTCGACAAGAACGCCCTGGCCGGCGACGTCGTCCAGATCCTGAGGGAGAAGCTGCAGCACAAACACTGGCACGCCCACAGCCATCATGAACGGAGGGATAATCATGGATAAAAATACCATAGCGCTGCTGGCAGGGGAACTATACGCCGCAGAGATGACCGGCAGCCCGATCGAGGCGCTCACTGCGCGCTATCCGGAGATCACCAATGAAGAGGCCTATCAGATCCAGCTTGAAGGGATGAAGCTGCGGCTGGCGGACGGCCATACAATCGTAGGCAAAAAGATCGGCCTGACCAGCAGGGCCATGCAGACCGCCCTGGGCGTTTTCGAGCCTGACTATGGCTACATCACCGACAAGATGATGGTGCTGGACGGCGATCCGCTGACGATGGATTCGCTTATCGCCCCCAAAGTGGAGGCGGAAATCGCCTTTGTCCTGAAATCCGATCTTGTCGGTCCCGGCGTTACCGTCGCCCGGGTACTGGCCGCCACAGCCGGGATTATGCCGGCCCTGGAGATCATCGATACCCGGATCAAAGACTGGAAAATAAAGATTCAGGATACCATCGCCGACGGCGCTTCCATCGGGCGGGTCCTGGTCAGCGGACAGCTGATCCCGGTGACCGGCCTGGATATGCGGCTGATGGGGCTGGTGCTGGAAAAGAACGGCGAGGTCGTTACCACTGCCGCCGGCGCGGCCGTCCTGGGGCATCCGGCCAACGCCGTGGCCTGGCTTGCCAACAAGCTCGCCAGCTACGGCATTTCCCTGAAGGCCGGCGAGATCGTGATGTCCGGTTCGCTGACCGCGGCGTGCCCGGTGGCCGCCGGCGACATAGTGCGGGCCAGCTTTGACTATATGGGTTCAGTAGGGGCAAGATTTGTCAAATAAATTACAGGAGGTGCAGGGGATGGGCAAAAAGCTGCGGACCGCTGTACTAGGACCAGGAAATATCGGAATCGACCTTATGTTGAAGCTGCTGCGCAGCCCGAGTCACGAAGTCGTGCTGATGGCTGGCATTGATCCTCAATCGGAAGGATTAAAAATTGCGGCACAAAAGGGAATAGCCACCTCGCTGGAAGGGATCCAGGGAGTGCTGGCTGCCAGCAATCTCGACATTGTTTATGACGCCACCGGCGCCAAGCCCCACCTTGCCCACGCGCCGCTTCTGAAACAGGCCGGCATTTTTGCCGTCGACCTGACGCCGGCCGCGGTCGGCCCTTATGTGGTGCCTTCGGTCAATATTGACGAGCATATGGGCAAAGCGATGAACGTCAATCTGATCACCTGCGGCGGACAGGCGACCATTCCCATCGTTTACGGCATCAGCCGGGTAACGCCGGTGGACTACGCCGAGATCGTCGCCACCATCTCCAGCCGCAGCGCCGGACCGGGCACACGGAAAAACATCGACGAGTTTACCCAGACTACCCGTCGGGCCCTTGAGGTCGTCGGCGGCGCCGCCAAGGCCAAGGCCATCATCGTTCTCAACCCGGCCGAGCCGCCGATTCTGATGCGCAATACCATCTACGCCATGTGCGACACAACCAAAATCGAAGCAATCGTCAAATCGGTGGAGGATATAGTGGCCACGGTCAGACAATATGTACCGGGCTACCGGTTGAAGGTTCCGCCATACGCCGACGGCGACAGGGTCGTGGCTATGATCGAAGTCACCGGCGCGGGCGACTATCTGCCGAAATATTCGGGCAACCTGGATATCATAACCGCCGCGGCGGTGGCGATCGGCGAGCGCTACGCCCAATTCAGAGAAAAGGGGGCGATGAAATGAAAAAGATCCGGATTATCGACACATCTTTGCGCGACGGCATGCATGCCATCAGCCATCAGCTGACACCGGAGCAGATGGCAGGCATCGCCGCCGGCCTTGACGCCGCGGGCGTGGACACCATCGAAGTGGGCCACGGCGACGGGTTGGGCGGTTCTTCGCTGCAGTACGGTTTCGCCAAGGCCACCGACCGGGAATACCTGGCGGCGGTGGGCAAGGCGGTGAAAAGGGCCAAGATCGACATCCTGCTGATCCCCGGCATCGGCACCATCGACGACCTGAAGTCGGTAATGGAGTTTGGTGTGAAGACAGTGCGGGTTACGACCCATGTCACCGAGGCTGACGTGGGTGAACAGCATATCAGTTTTGCCAAGAAAAACGGACTGGAAGCGGTGGGCTTCCTGATGATGAGCCACATGGTGCCGCCGGAAAAGGTTGCTGAACAGGCCAAGCTGTTTGAAAGCTACGGCGCCGACTATATCAATGTGGCCGACTCGGCCGGGGCGATGCTGCCCAAAGACGCGGCCGACCGCATCAGGGCCGTCAAGGCTGCGGTGTCCGTACCGGTAGGGTTCCACGCCCACAATAATCTCGGTCTGGCCATTGGCAATACTCTCGCCGCCATCGAGGCCGGAGCCGATGTGGTGGACGGAGCGATCCGCGGCTTCGGCGGCGGGGCCGGCAACACCCAACTGGAAGTCCTGGTCGCTGTTCTGAAAAAGCTGGGCTATGAAACAGGCATCGACCTGTACAAGATCATGGATGTCGCCGCGGAACTTGTTGATCCGATCCTGCCCCGGCCACAGGTGGTAAGCAATGACGCTCTGGCTATCGGCTACGCCGGGGCCTACAGCAGCTTTTTGCTCCACGCCCGGCGGGCGGCGGAGAAGTTCGACGTGGATTGCCGCGATATTCTGATCGAACTGGGCCGGCGCAAAGTGGTCGGCGGCCAGGAAGACCTGATTATCGATGTGGCCATCGACCTGGCCAAAGCCAAAGGCCGGGTCGTATAACCCTGTAATGACAGCCAGTGATGACGGCTGAGCTCTTGCCGACTCCCTGCCCTGACAGGCAGGGAAATTGCCGGGGCGACGCCGGGTGAAGGAGAGTTGAGGATGAAGAGTACTTCGTTACGGCAATGGCTGGGCACACTCAAAGACGCCGGGCTGCTGCGGACAGTCAGCCGGCAGGTCGATCTTCGCTACGAGCTGCCTGCGGTGATCAAAAAAGCCGACGGACGCTTTGCGGTTCAGTTCAACAAACCGAGTCAGGGAACCATGCCGGTGGTGGCCGGTTATGCCGGCAGCCGCGCCATGCTCGCCCTGGCGATGGGAGTTCCGCTGGAGAAGGTTTCCGAGCAGTTTTACTGGGCGCAGGCCAATCCGGTGGAATGCCGGCTGGTCGATAAAAGCGCTGCGCCGGTCAAAGAAGTGATCACAACCAAGGTCGATCTGGGTCAGCTGCCGATACCGACCCATCATGAGAAGGACGCCGGGCCCTATATCACCGGCGCGCTGCTTGTCGCCAAGGATCCGGTGACAGGAGCGAGGAATGTATCGATCCATCGGCTGCAGGTGACCGGACCGGATCGGCTCGGGATCCTCGTGCTGCCGCGGCATCTGGCCCACTTTTTCCAGGCTGCGGAAAGCTGCGGCCGGCCGCTGGACATCGCGCTGGCCATCGGGGTCGACCCGCTGCTGCTGCTGTGCTCGCAAGCCATCGCCCCCCTGGGGTTCGATGAGTTTACCATCGCCGGCGCGCTTTACGGCAAGCCGCTGGAATTGGTGAAATGCGAGACGGTGGATGTGGAGGTGCCGGCTCAGGCCGAGATCGTACTGGAAGGCCGCCTGCTGCCCGGGGTGCGCGAGACGGAAGGGCCTTTCGGGGAGTATCCGAAATATTATGGCCCGGCTTCTCTTAAACCGGTAATCCAGCTGACGGCGATGACCACCCGGGCCAACCCGCTTTACCATACTATTTTGCCGGCGACCATGGAGCATATGCTGCTGGGGGCCATTCCCCGGGAGTGCGGGATGCTCCAGATGGTGCGCCAGGCCGTACCCAGCGCCGTGGGAGTGCATCTCACCCCGGGCGGCACCTGCCGCTACCACGCGGTAGTGGCCATCGACAAGCGCTATGAGGGTGAAGCCAAAAACGCCATGTTCGCCGCTTTCGCCAGCACCCAGGAAGTCAAGCGGGTGGTGGTGGTGGACCAAGATGTCGATATCTATGATCCGGTGGATGTGGAGTGGGCCATCGCTACCCGCTTCCAGGCCGGGCGGGACCTTTTCGTCGCCGGGGGGGCGCTGGGCAGCAAGCTCGATCCTTCGGCCGAAGACGGCATCAGCGACAAGCTGGGAATCGACGCCACCGTGCCGATGGGGGCGGACCCGTTCCGGTTCGAACGTATCCGCATCCCGGGGGAGACGGACTGCAAGCTGGACGACTATCTGGATAAATAGGAGGTGGGGGAATGGCCCCTGTTTATCAGCAGCGGCTTGAAAAAGCCCAGAAGATGATGACTGCTGCAGGCATTGATGTGCTGTTTGTCAACAACCGGGAGAATCTGATCTATTTTACCGGCATCACCCAGATGGAATGCCTGGCTGTCCTCATACCGCGGGAAGGCGAGGCCTGCGCTGTCACGTTATGGCTGGATACCGCCTATGTCCGGCAGGAGTCGGGCCTTGTCACTTATGGTTACCACTTTCCCCGGCAGTCCCTGGCCCAGGTGTGTATCGAGAAAATCAGGACCTTCGGCTTTGCCGAGCCACGGCTGGGTTTTGAGCGTTATTTTGTTCCTGTCGCCGTTTATGACGCCCTGCGGAGCGTTTTTCCCGAAAAGGGTTTTGTCAACGCCGGTGAACTGTTCTATCGCCTCCGGGCGGTAAAGGACGCGCAGGAGATTGGGCTGATGCGGCAGGCCGGCCGGATGGTCACCGCCGGGATGGCCGCCGCCGCCGGGGCTGTGAAGCCGGGGATCAAAGAGCTGGACGTCCTGGCTGAGGCGGAATATGCCATGCTGAAGGCCGGGTCGGACGGTTCGCCTTTCCGGCCGCAGGTGGTGTCAGGCGAGCGGGCGCTACTTACCCATCCGGCAGCCAGCAGCAAGGCCATTCTTCCGGGCGAAATCGTGGTGATTCACCTGGGAGCGGCCTGCGCCGGCTATTGCGCGAAAATGTGCCGGACGGTGGCTGTCGGCGACATTCCTGCCGGCCAACGCAAGGTCTATGAACTGCTCAGGCAGGCCCAGAATGCCGCGGTCGCCGCGCTGCGGCCGGGAGCGGCTGCCCATGAAGTGGATGCCGCCGCCAGGGCGCTTGTGGCCGAGGCCGGGTTTGAGCCTTACTACCTTGAGCAGATCGGCTACGGAGTCGGGCTGCGCCAATCCGAGTTTTACCCTGTCCTCGGCAAAGGCAGGCCGGAATTGATCGAAGCCGGCATGGTGGTGGACCTGCTCCTGCCGACGGTTTACAAGAAGGACATCGGCGGTCCGCGCATCACCGACTGCATTCATGTCGGCGCGGACGCCAACGAGTGGCTGACCGATTATCCCCGCGAACTGATTCAGGTTTAACTTACGCCAACATCCGGTGCATCCTTCGGCAGGAAGGAACGATATAACATTTCAACACACAAGGAGGCGAATTTGAAGTGATAATGGAAAAAGGGTACAATCTCGGGGACAGTCTGAAGCTGGTGGTGCGGAACATCAATGCGGCAGCGGTGGGAACAGGACTTGTGGCCACGCTGTTCAGCACTTTGGGGCCGGGAGTCATCGTGATGAACGCCGCCAAACAGGGCGGGTTTACCGACGCTCAGGCCGTATCCTGGCTGCTGGGGATTTACGCCTTCGGCGGGCTGTCGACCATGTTCATGTCTCTGCGCTACCGGATACCGGTGGTCATTGCCTACAGCATCCCGGGCGCTATTCTGCTCAGCAAGGTGTTGTCGCAGTTCACCATCAGCGAGGCGGTGGGAGCTTACATGGTGGTTGGTGTGGCGACTTTCCTGCTTACCGTGACCGGCGCCATCAAAAGAGTGGTGGATCACATCCCGGTTCCCATCATGCTGGGAATGGTCGGTGGCGTGCTGCTGAGTTTCGGTGTCGGCCTGTTCTCGGCTTCCATCAACAACCCTTCTATTTACGGCATCATGGTCATTCTCTTCTTTGTGATGATGGGCTTCCGCCAGATCAGCCAGAAATTCCCGCCGATCATCATCGCCGGCATCGTGGGCGCCTGCCTGCTGTACGCTTCCGGCCTGGTGAAGCCGGTCAACCTGACCTGGGAGTTTGCCCAGCCTGTACTGGAGTTCCCCACGCTAAGCCTGAAAGCCATATTGAATATCAGCATTCCGCTCTTTTTCCTTGTCATCGGCGTTCAGAACATCCAGGCGGTCGGCGTTCTGCTGGCTGAGGGCTATAAGCCGCCGATCAACTCGATGTATCTGGTTCCCAGTATCGGCGCCTTCATCAACGGCTTTCTCGGCGCCCACCCGGCGGTAACGGCCGGCCCCAGTACCGCCATCTGTTCCAGTTCGGCCGCCGGTGAGCGCAAAGACATGCGGTTCATCGCCGCTTTTTTCGAAGGAATCTTCTGGTTCGTGTTCGCCCTGTCGGCCAAAGTCGCCGTGGATGCCGTAAAACTGGTTCCGCCTGAGTTCACGGCGGTGCTGACAGGCCTGGCGATGTTCGACGTGTTCGGCAGCGCCTTCCGGGGCGCGTTTACTACCCAGTTCCGCTCCGGAGCGGTGGTCGCCTTCTTCGTGGCCATCACCAACCTTTCGATTTTCAACGTCGGGGCGCCTTTCTGGGCGATTGTCCTCGGGGTACTGACCTCTCTCATGGTGGAGCGCCATGACTTCAAATTCATGAAAGACAGCAGCAAAGCCCAGAGTTAATGCGGTGGACCTACGGTGCCACGTAAAAACATGCAGAATATATGGTGCAACAAAAACAAAAGCCAAAAAAAGGTTCCCGCATCAGCGGGAACCTTTTTTGGCAGGGGACAGATTGGTAAAATCTATCAGAGGATTCGCGACCGCTGTATGGAATTAGTAAACAGGAAAAGCTCCGTTTTTGCTGCAGAATATGTGAACTACAGGGGGAATCGAATATGGAGAAGCTGTCGGGAGAACAAATTTTGGACATGGTAACAGCCATTGCCCCGGTTCTCAATGAATTTGTCGCTGCGGATGTGGGAATATCGGTGATCAAAAACGGTTTTTATACAGCCTATGTGCCTGGCAAGAGGCTGGATCTCGGCAACAAAGCAGGCGATCCGGTAAAAGGGAATATCAGCAAGGAATGTCTGGCCACCGGAAAAAGGATTATCCGGGTGGTCCCGAGCGAAAAATCGCCTTATGGCATACCTTACGTTGCCTGTGCTCTGCCGGTGAGTGACGGCGGCAAAGTACTCGGCTGCATCACGACGACCCAGACGGTCACCACCCAGGAACGGGTGGGGAAAATAGCCCAGCAGATGGCGGCATCTTCCGAGGAATTCGCCGCCAACATGCATGAGATGACCGGCCAGGCCACCGAACTGGCCGAAACCAGCAGCGCGCTGGATTTGCTTGGCCGGGAACTGGCTGAGGCTACCCATAAGACTGACCAGGTGGTGTCCTTTATCACCCATGTGGCCAAGCAGACCAACCTGCTGGGCCTGAACGCCGCCATCGAGGCGGCCCGGGTCGGCGAGGCCGGGCGGGGCTTTGGCGTGGTGGCTGAGGAAGTGCGCAAACTGGCTGGGGCCAGTTCGGACTCGGTGAAAAACATAACTCTGTCCCTAACTGAAGTCGACACACTGATCCGGCAGCTCACCGAGAAAGTAAACAGTATCGATTATGCCCTGCAGGGCCAGACGGCCGCTGTGCAGGAACTGGCCGAAGTCAGCAGGAAAATGGCCGAGATGGCGTCCGACTTGTCGAAAGTGGCGGAAACCATGTTTGAAGAAGGCTAGGCGAAGGGCTGGCGATCAATCTTTGACGGAGGAAGCCCCCATGGACGGTATTCTCTTTGTGGCTGTCACCGCGAGCATGGCCGAGGCGGCCGCGCAGGTTTTCGCGACGATGGGCCTGCAGATCAGGATTGACAGCAAGACCCCGGTTCAGCAACTGGCCTTGACTTACCCCGAAGTCGATGTTTTTATCAGCAGGGGCGGCAGGGCCAAGGCTATCAACCGGGAAACCGGCAAACCGGTGGTCAGCATCATTGCGACCATTTATGATTTTCTGCCACCGCTTCACCGTCTGGTTGCCGACGGTATCAAGAGCGTGGCCATCGTCACCAACGCGAACATGATCGATGCCTCGGTCCAGGATCTTACCATCGGGTCCACCCGGGTTTTCATGCGGCCGTGGTTCGCCGCCGACGATCTGAAGGCCACCCTGCAGCAGCTTCAGCAGGCGGGCGTTGCCGGCGTGGTCGGCGACGGACACGGCGCGGAAGCGGCAAGGAATATGGGCTTTGCGGTCCAGCCGCTGGATTCGGGACCCGAGGCGATCAAGAAAGCGGTGCAGGAAGCCCTGGAAATTGCGAAAGCCCAGCAGGCGGAGCGGGTGCGAAACGAGCTCTTCCGGACCATTGTGAATTCGTCGGCCGAAGGAATCGTCGCCATCGACAAAAATGGGCTGGTGACGGTGTGCAATCCTGCCGCCGAGCGGGTTTTTCAGCTGGGAGAGGCGACAGCCGTCGGCCGCTATATCGGCGATATAAGACCTGACGACCAGCTGCGCAACTGCCTGGAGGGCGGCAGCTACGAACGGGAAGGCGTCAAGGCCATCGGCGAGAAAAGTTTCGCCATCAGGCGGATTCCGATCAACCTCGGGGGTGAAGTGGTCGGGGCGGTGGCCAACATTCAGGATGTTACCCAACTGCAGAAATTTGAACAGGTCATAAGACAGAAACTCAATAAAAAAGGACTGCTGGCCAAGTACCGTCTTGAGAACCTGGTGGGGTCCTCGGCGGCGATGCAGGCGGTCAAGGAGCGGGTGCGCCAGTACGCGGCAACCGACGCCACGGTGCTGCTTACCGGCGAATCCGGTACAGGAAAAGAACGGATCGCCCAGAGTCTGCATAATTTATCCCGCCGGAAAAACGGCCCTTTTGTCGCCGTCAATTGCGCCGCTTTGCCGGAAAGTCTGCTGGAAAGCGAACTGTTCGGCTATGTGGAGGGCGCTTTCACCGGCGCGAAAAGAGGCGGCAAACAGGGGCTTTTTGAGGTGGCCCACGGCGGGACGATTTTCCTTGATGAGATCGGCGAGATGCCTCCGGCGCTGCAGGCCAGACTGCTCAGGGTGCTGCAGGAACGGGAAGTGATGCGGCTGGGTGCCGACAACATCATTCCGGTGGATGTGCGGATCATTTCCGCCACCAACCAGGATTTGGCCGAGTTGATCGAAAAGAAAGAGTTCCGTACCGATCTTTATTACCGTCTCAACGTTCTGCGGCTCAACCTGCCGCCACTGCGCGACAGGGTCGAGGATATCCCGGAACTGGTGGCCGGATGGCTGGGCAGGCTGCGAAGTTCGCGGGGCAAAATTCAGGGAATCAGCGAAGAAGGGTTAGCGGTACTCAAGAGTTATCCCTGGCCGGGGAATATCCGCGAACTGGAGAATGTGGTGGAACGGGTGGCCCTGCTGGCGTCGGGCCCGGTGCTTGAGGCCGCGGACCTTCGCCGGGAACTGGTGGTCAAGGACCGCGAGGCGACGAAAGAAAAGCTCTGCGATGTCGAGAAACAGCAGATCGAACAGGTACTGCTGGAGGAAAGGTTCAATTACACTAAAGCGGCCCGGAGGCTCGGCATCAACCGAACGACGCTGTGGCGAAAGATACAGGCCTGGAACTGTGCAAAATGAAACGATATCAAAAACACTATGCTGCATATTGCAACATAGTGTTTTTGTTTTGCTCTGACTTTCCGGTTTAGGCGGGCGAACAGCAAGGGCCAAAGCCGGTGGCGGCGGGCTGCGGCCGGGAAATGGTTTGCCGGCCGGCGGGGCGGGAATACTGGCACGATAATTGCGTATTGGTTTGTCAACAGAAGGAAAGGGGGAAAACAAACTGAACAAGCGAGCTCCATCGAGCCGGGTATCAGACAAGGGGGAGAAGGAATGAGCAACCTCACCAAAGGCTTTATCTGCGTAGGGTCTGCCCTAGTATTATGGTTTCTGCCGGTGCCTGACGGACTCACGGCTACCTCCTGGCATTATTTTGCCCTGTTCTTCGGCACGGTGCTGGGGCTGGTGCTGCATCCGCTGCCAATGGCCGCGGTTATCCTGATCAGCACGGTAATCTGTGTCACCGTCAGGCTGATTCCGTTGAAAGACGCCCTGGCGGCGTGGGGCAATCCGACCATCTGGCTGGTTTTCATCGCGTTTTTGTTCGCACGGGGTTTTCTGAAAACAGGTCTCGGCCGGAGGATCGCCCTGGTGCTCACCAAAGCGTTCGGCGACAGCACCCTGAAGCTGGCCTATGTGCTGTCAGCCAACGATCTGATCATATCGCCGGCCCTTCCCTCCAACACCGCCAGGACAGGGGGGATCATGTTTCCCATCGTCAAGAGTCTGATCGTATCCTTCGATTCTCATCCCGGGCCGACCGCCCGGCGGATCGGATCGTTTCTCATCATGTGCTCTTATTTTACCGGCTGTGTGACGTCAGGCATGTTCATGACTTCGATGGTTGCCAATGTGCTGCTGGCCGAGATGGCCCAGAAAGCCCTGGGCATCGAGATCACCTGGGGACTGTGGGCGATGGCCGGCATTGTTCCCGGACTGGCGTCCCTGATCGCCATCCCGCTGTTCCTGTATTATTACTACCCGCCGGAACTGAAGAAAACGCCGGAAGCCAAGGCTCTGGCTGCCCGGGAACTGGAAAAGATGGGGCCGGTCACCAGGAACGAGAAGATTCTTGTCGGCATTTTTCTGAGTGTGCTTATCCTGTGGGCTACCGCCATCTATACAAAGATTGACGCGACGCTGGTGGGGCTGCTGGGACTGACGGTGATGCTGACGACCCGGATCATCGACTGGCAGGACGCCCTGGACGAGAAGGGAGCCTGGGATGTATTCATTTGGCTGGGGGGGATCATTGGCCTGGCGGATTATCTGGTGAAGTTCGGGTTTATCGCCTGGTTCGCCAAAGCCGTGGCCGCATATCTGGTGGGAGTGCCCTGGTATGCGTCGCTGGTTTTGGTTGTGGTGATTTATTTCTACTCGGCCTACGCCTTCGCCGGCATGACCTCCCACGCCGTGGCCCTTTATACCGGTCTCATCGTGGTGGCGGCGGCGGCGGGGGTGCCGAAATACTATATCGCCCTGACCCTGGCCTATATGTCCAGCATCTGTGCGGTGCTGACCCACTACGGCACAGCCCCGGCGCCCCTGTATTACGGGGCCGGGTATGTAGACCTCAAAACCTGGTGGAAAATCGGCTTTTTGGTTTCGATCCTGTATATTCTTATTTATCTGGTCATCGGCGGCGCCTGGTGGAAGCTCCTCGGACTGTGGTAACCGGGAAGGGCCGGGCTTGGATAAAAGCTGACAAAGAAATAATGAGGAGGAAAGACAATGATTATTGATTTTGATACCCATATTGCGGCAAAGAAGGAGAATGTGGCGATTACCGCTGAGGAATTGCTGCAAACGCTGGATAAGGCCGGGATCGACAAGGCGGTGGCCTGGCCGATGGTGACTTATACCCGGCAACTGAGCGGGGACAACCGCGCGGTGTGGGAGGCGGCGAAAAAGTATCCCGACCGGATCATCCCCTTCGGAGCGGTCAATCCCCGCCTGGGAGTCGAAGAAGCGATGGAGGAGCTGGACCGCTGCATAGACGAATACGGGTTCAAGGGGGTCAAACTGAACGGAGGCCGAGACCAGTACTATATCGACGACCCGGTGTTGTCGCTGCCGCTGATCCGCAAAATAGCCGCGAAGAAACTGATTCTGGCCCTTCATTCCGGACACAAGGACCCGGTTTTCAGCCATCCGTTTATTGTCGGAAAAATAGCCAAAATGTTTCCGGAACTGACTATTGTCATGGTCCACATGGGCGGGATGCAAGGGCTGCACGACGCCGCGATCCAGGTTTGCCGGGAATGTCCCAATATTTATCCGGCGGCCAGTGAATCCAACCCCAAGGCCATCGTCAAGGCAATCAAGGAACTTGGTCCCGAGCGGGTGCTGTTTGCCAGCGACATCCCGTTCACTCTGGGCTACACCGATGTCGCGGTCTTTGAGGCGATTCTGAAAAACTTCGACAGCAAAACCCGCGACCTGGTAATGGGAGGAAATGCCGCCCGGATACTGAATATATAATAACAGGATGAACAAAAAGGGGGACTGGGTATGATAGTCGTTATGGCAACCTTGTCGGTGAAACCGGGAAAGAAAGCGGAACTTTTGGCGCTGGCCAAGGACGTGATCGCAACCACCAGGAAAGAGGAAGGCTGCGTCAGCTACGTGCTGCTGGATAATTCCTACGATCCCGGCTGCTGCATCTTTGTGGAAGAGTGGACCGATAAAGAGGCCCTTCGGAAGCATTCTGCCTCACCGCATATCGCGAAATGGCGGCAGGAGTCGGCTGAGTTTCTGACAGGGAAAGCCGTCAAACTCTATCAGGGTGAGGAAACCAGCCTGTAAGATTCCGGACGAAACGAACACAAACACCCCACTTCCTGTTTCGGAAGTGGGGTGTTTTGTCGGCAAAAAGAATTATCATGGCTTTTGAACGTCCTGATGTATCGTTGTAAAAAGATGACCCCGTCTCCTGTTTCGGAGGCGGGGTTGTTTCGTTGGGGAAGTTAATCCTGCAGTTTGGCGAGGTCGAAGGGGGTTTCCTGGTAGACGTAGTAGTTTAGCCAGTTGGAGAAGAGCAGGTTGGCGGCGCTGCGCCAGAGGACGAGAGGGGTGCGGCTGGGGTCGTCGCCGGGGTAGTAGTTGAGGGGGATATTGATCGGCAGGCTCTGGGCGACGTCGCGGTCGTATTCGCTTTTCAGGGTAAGGGGATCGTACTCCGAATGACCGGTGATGAAAAAGCGGCGATGTTTTTCGTCAGCGACGGCGTAGACGCCGGAGATTTCGGATTCGGACAGGATGGTGAGTTTTGGGTTTTTTTCGATGTCTTCCCGCCTGATTTCGGTATGGCGGGAATGGGGCACATAAAAGATGTCGTCAAAACCCCGGAAGAGTTTTTCGTGGTTGGCGGAACTGAGGGTGTGGGGAAAGACGCCGAACATCTTGCGCGGCAAGTCATGCTTGGGGATGCCGTAGTGGTGATAGAGGGCGGCCTGGGCACCCCAACAGATGTAAAGGGTCGAAAAGACGTTCTTTTTGGCCCAGTCCATGATCTGGCACAACTCGTCCCAGTAGGCCACTTCCTCGAAGGGCATCTGCTCCACCGGCGCTCCGGTGATGACCAGCCCGTCGTAGCGGCGGTCCTTGACATCAGCGAAAGTCTCATAAAATTTGATGAGGTGTTCCTGGGGGGTGTTGGTGGGGGAATAGGTAGCGGTGTAGATGAGGTCGACTTCCACCTGGAGGGGGGAGTTGCCCAGCAGGCGCAACAACTGGGTCTCGGTGACAATCTTGGTGGGCATGAGATTCAACAGCAATATCTTTAATGGGCGTATGTCTTGAGAATATGCTCTGTCTTCATGCATTACGAAAATGTTTTCACCTTCAAGGATGGTGGTGGCTGGCAAGTTGTTGGGGATTTTAATCGGCATAGATAACCCTCCTGTCATATTCTCAACGCGTTTTTCGGTCGAGGTAGCCGGATGATAAAAATAAACACCCAGTTTTTCGCCACAACGAAAGCTGAGTGCCTCCGGTTTTCCGGCAAGCAGTATAGCTTTATTCTAGAATCTTACAGCAGGAATGTCAATACGTTACCAGGATCAGGGGAAATGTCAGGCCTGGCGGGAAGAAGGCAGTCCAGGAAGTCAATAGAGATCAGTATTTCGCGATCTTTGTCGGAACTAGGTATAAAACGATTGTTTAATACCACTATCATAGTCGTAGCAATCAAAATGATTTACACTATATATAGGCGCTGGATATTTTCGGGTACCAGATATTGTGGTGATCGGGCGTGCGCCGGCTGGAACGGAGAATAAGACGGGGCTGGCCCTGAGCGGCGCGCACCAACGCCGCGGCTGATCAATATAGATAAAGTAGCTCGAAGGGCCGAAATTCGTTTCCGGGCAAGCTGTATGCCCTGGGCGGGCTGGCGGCCGAAAAGGAGGTTTGTTTATGAAGATTGTCGACGTTTTTGAGAAGGATTCCGGCTATGGTGTCGCTTTGCCGCTGGATGCGATGCTGCGGGTAACGCTGGCGGAAAGCCCGGGCACAGGCTATCGCTGGCAGCTGGAGGAGGGAAGCGGCAATTGCCTGGCCTTGTCAGACCGCAATTTTTTTCCTCCGGGAGGCCCGGCGATAGGGGCAGCGGGTCTGGCCGTTTTCTCTTTCAAACCCCTCAGACCGGGATACTGCCTGTTAGCGCTGAAACTTTGGCGCCCCTGGGAGGGGGATCAGTCTGTTGTCAGGCGGTTTCAGACCGCGGTGTCGATTATGATGCCGCTTGGCGGTTATCCGACAAAGGTCCCAGGCAATTGAAACTTTTGTCGGGAGGGAATAAGTGGGAAATAGAGCTATAATGGTAGCAGGAATTGGTCCGGACCTGGTGCGAGAGGAGCGCGAGCGACATTTCCAAGGCGACGTTTCTGCTGATACTTGTTGCTGCCATCCTACTGGCAACGGTGACGGAAATCGTGGTCAGCCAGTATGATCCCCATACAGGAGAAATTTTAGAAATGCGCGGGGTCCATGTGATCGCCGTAATGATCTTCGGGCTCTTGCTGGCGATCGTGTACCTGATTTTGCGGCCGGCAGACAAAAAAGCGGCAACCGGGGCGCTCCCGGAAAAGTCTGACGCCGATTTCTGGAAACCGCTGGGCCGGGTGGAAGCCGACAGTGACTTATATCTGTTAAGACAAGTCCGGTCGATGGGTTTACTGGAATACCGGATCAGGAATAAAGACGGGACCGAGGTTTGGCAAGGAGAGTGCAGGCTGGACCGGGAGGGCGTTTTGTCCATCGGGGGCTGCTCAGGCGCTGGCGGTCAGGTGTTTGAGCTTGTCAGGGCGAAGTCCGGTGAGGGATTTCTGCTGAGCGACAGCCAGGCGGAGCTCGGTGTCCTAAAAGTTACCGGCAAGGGCCTTAGCTTTACTGAGCCGGATGGGCACCCGGCCTATGCAGCGGTGATGGAAGAAGAAAATGAAGACGGCCTGGATGTGGTGATAAACTGGATACTGACGCTGGATACAGGACGACCGCTAGCCCGCAACAAGGAAGCCAGCTATTTTCTTTTCAACAAGGAAGCCAAGGGGGCGCTGGGTAAATATTTCTGGGCGCTCAATAACCTGGATCTGACCGCCGACCTTGACGGGGATTTTGACCGAAAGGTCGCTGTCGCCTTTGCCGTATTCATCGACACGACGCGGTGGCTGGCAGGCAGGAAAAGCCGGCCGGACTGGAAGAATTTATGGGGCCAGGCTGACATTCTCAGGGTTTCGCAGCCCAGTGATGTGATAGTATTGTTGATCCTGCTGGTTATTATAGTATTTTTTTCTGTCAATAAGTTAATCGACAGGCTGTTTTGAGTTTGGCCTGCAACGGGGGGAGGAAAGCCGTGCAAGGGATGAATGATCACGATATTTATGTTGGCGCGGCGATAGCGGCAGTCGCCGGTCTGGCGGTCGTCGGCCGGTTGCTGGACAGTCCTGTCTACTGGAGTGCGCTTTGGTATATAGGTGAATTTCTCGGCTGGTATGTTTTGCTTTACTACCTGACGCCCGTTGTAGCCAAAAAGGCGGCAAAAAGTACAGTAGCGTTACAGCGAAGAAAAATGGCTTATCAGTGTACGCTGGGTCTGGTCCTTTTCGACCTGCTGCTGAGACGGTCGTGACAAAGGATAATTGTGATCCCGTGATTGCCGGGAGCGGCGCAGAACTGCCGAAGTAGGAATATAACTTTCTGGAGGTTAACAGGTGATGGCCAGGGGAGTCAGGCTTATAACCGGGAGCATCCAGCTGGTTGTTGTTCTCATAGTATCAATGACCATGGATGACTTCCTCCGGGATTATTATGGTCTGCGCCCCGGCGCGGGCTCACTTCACTCTATCTTGTTTTTGGTTTTGTGGATAAGTGTTGGCGCATTCATCGATCGGATTTACGGCTATTTTGGCAAGAAAACTTCCCGGTCTTGATCCGGGGCACTTTTTTCGGTACCGGCAGGGAGTTTGCGCTTCCGGATGAGGAGAAGGAAGAAAGCTTGCTGAGTTTCAGATTGCGAAAATATTAGGTGTTTAATAAGATGGTATATTATTGATGTTTGCCTATTTAATATCGCAGACATACTGTGGCAGGAATTTATCCTTCGATAGGGCGGACAACCGGCATATAGGTTCATTCTCACCCTGGTTTTTTCTGGAGGAAAAACAAAGTTCGGTTTATCTGAAGAGATAATATAAGTCGATACAAGTCGAAATATAAGAGCGTGTGTCGCAATAAAGTATATAAAATAGAATTATACTACTATCATAGTCGTAAATAATACAACCGATAACACTAGCTGCAAGAATGGGATGGACCTGCGCCCGGCAGATACCGGTGCGAGGCCAACCGCAAGAATAACCTGCCGATCCTGGCGGGTTATTCTTGTTTTAGGCTACGGTAAAACGAAGTCTGGACTGATCACAAATCGAATCAGAACTACAAAATCGTGATCAGTGCATTTTTATAATATTTAGTGCACAATTTGGGGTTTGACGTCGCTGTCTGGCGAACCTGTTTGTGATCAGGCGACGCTGAGCAAATATTCAGAATTCCGGCGGGCGGGGTTTGGCACAGAAATTGCTTGTTTATGGGGTGCTGTAAAGGCAGCCGGAAGACCGGACAGTCCTGCCGGAGAAAAGCCGGACGAGGAAAAATATCGTGAAGGAGGAGCAAAAGAATGCCGACTTACCGGGAAAGAATGCTGGCGACCCTGAGGGGGGAACCGACCGATTGTCTGCCTTGCGTCCCGCGTCTCGATCTGTGGTACAAGGCCAACAAATGGAAGGGGACTCTGCCGACAAAGTACCGGAATGCCTCGCTCCGGGACATTGTCGAGGATCTTGACGTCGGTTATCACACGGTCGTGCCTGATTTTCACCTTTATGACGACCCGCTGGATATCGTGGACCGGGCCCTGGGAATCTGGCGGGTGCATACCATGCCCTACCGGGCGAAGCTGCGGAACATCAAACGCAATATAGTCTACAGCGGCGACGCCACCCATGTGGAATATCTGACCCCGGCCGGGATGATCACGACAACGGCGGTGTACGACGACTCGATGCGGCAGGCAGGGATCACCCTGTCCCATGTCGCGGAAAAAGCGATCAAAAGCGCCGACGACTACGAAGCGCTGGGGTATATCTTTGAAAATGCGGAGGTGTGGCCAAGCTATGACCGGTTGCTGGAGTTCAAGGACCATGTGGGCGACAGGGGGCTGATCTGCGGGACAGCCAACCAGGGGGCGTCGCCGATGCATGAGATCCTGCACGAACTGATCGCCTATGATCTGTTCTTCTACGAGGTATACGATCATCCCGCCGAACTGAAGCGGCTGGCCGAGCGGATGACGCCGTACTACAACAAGGTGCTGGATGCGGCGATCAACAGCCCGGCCGACTATGTGATGGTGGGCTCCAACTACGACCTGCAGATCACCTGGCCGGCGTTCATGGCCGAGCATGTGGCACCGTTTCTGGCGGCGGCGTCCGACCGCCTGCACGCGGCCGGGAAATTTCTGCTGACCCATACCGACGGCGAGAACAAGAAACTGCTGCCGTATTATCTTGAAGGCCGGCTGGATATCGCCGATTCCATCTGTCCGGCGCCGATGACGGCTTTGACGCTGGGAGAGATCAAGGAAACCTTCGCCGGTAAAGTTACGATATGGGGCGGCATCCCGTCGGTGGCGGTGCTGGAGAACAGCATGAGCGAATACGAATTTGAAGCTTATATCGATGATCTGTTCCGGCAGATGGGCCGGGGCGATCATCTCATCCTGAGCATCGCCGACACCGCTCCGCCGGAAATGAAGTTCTCGCGGCTGGAAAGGATCATCAAAAAGGCCAGGGAGTTCGGACCGGTCCGTCCATAAAAACAGCCGGGGAAGCATGTTCCAAAAGCCGATCATTTTTGAAGGAGGTGCGATCATGGATCAGGCTGTTCGCTCGAAAACGTTCCGCTGGACAGTGGTGCTGCCGATTGTAATGGTGGAGTACATTCTGGCGTATGTTGACCGGACCAATATTTCCTTCGCGCTGGACGGAATGCAAAAAACTTTCGCCATGACTTCCGCCACGGCGGGGTTTGTGTCAGGACTGTTTTTCATCGGCTATGTTTTGCTGCAGCTGCCGGCAGGGCATCTGGCCAGCCGGATCAGCGCGACCCGCAACATCCTTGTTCTGAGTATACTGTGGGGGCTCTTCTCGGCGCTGCAGGGCGCTGTCACCAGCGCCACCGAACTGTCTATCGTCCGGTTTTTGCTCGGGGTGGTGGAAGGCGGCATGTTTCCTTCAATTTATGTCGTCATTGCCAACTGGTTTCCTGAGAACGAGCGGGGGCGGGCCAGCAGTTTCTTCACATTTTACATCACCGTCGCCCCGCTGGTGATGTCGCCGATCTCCGGCTGGATCGTTTCATCTGTTGACTGGCTGGGGTTGCCGGGCTGGCGCTGGCTGTTTTTCCTGGAAGGGGCGCCGGGAATCATCTGGGGCATTATTTTCTGGCTGATGATCCCCGACAACCCGCACAAAGCCTCGGCCAAGCAGCTTGGTGACGCAGAGCGGTCCTTCCTGCTGGCCGAGTTCGAAAAGGAAGCGGCAAAACCCAGAGTGGTTCAGGAAAAGTCCTACGCGAAAGCGGCGCTCAACCCGAGCTTTATTTTCCTGACCCTGTCCTTCACCGGGCTGGTGATGGGGAATTACGGCATCGGCATCTGGCTGCCGGTGATCATCAAAGGGATTTCAAATTTCGGGTACACCACGGTCGGTTTTATCGCCGCCGTACCCTGGCTTTTCGCCACCATTGCCATGGTGGTGGCCGGTGTAGTCAACGACCGGTGGGGCAACAAACGCATGCTCATCATCCTGGTGGAACTGGTCGCGGCCGTGGCCTTTCTCGGGGTGACCTGGACGGGAACCAACAATTTGTGGCTGAGCGTATTTTTTATCAGCATCGCCGCGGCAGGAATAGCGGCGGTACAGGGCGTATACTTCTCGATGCTGCCTGAACTTATCACCAAGGATATGGTGGGCGGACTGACAGGTATTTTTGCCGCTGTGGCCAACATCGGCGGGTTTGTCGGACCGTTCGTGGTGGGTGCCCTGATGGCCGGCGGCGACAAGCTGGGCGGCATGATCTTTTTGTCAGGCATGCTGTTTGTCGCAGCGTTTTTCATAGCTTTCTGCAAGGTCAAAACCGGCAGTGAGGCCAGCGGATGACGCCAGGAGGGACAAAGCTCACCTGGCACTGAGACAACAAGGGGGTAAAGTAGTAATAATGAATTATCGTGAACGGATGTTGGCGACACTGCGCGGCCAACCCACCGACTGCCTGCCTTTTGTACCGCGTCTGGACTTATGGTACAAAGGCAACAAGTACAACGCAACACTGCCAGGCAAATACCGCAACGCCTCCCTTTTGGAAATCGTGGAAGACCTCGATGTCGGCTATCACACCGTAGTGCCCGATTATCACCTCTGCGACGATCCGCTGGATGTGATAGACCGGCCTCTCGGTATCTGGCGGTCGCGGCACATGCCTTACCGGACCGCGCTGAAGGGCGTCCGGCGCAACATTACCTATGACGGCGATACCACCATGGTCGAATATCTTACCCCGGCAGGCAAGCTTACAACCAAAACGGTCTATGACGAACCGATGCGCAAGGCGGGGGTCACCCTTTCCCATGTTCTCGAACATGCTGTCAAAAGGGTCGAGGATTTTGCGGCGGCGGGGTACATTTTCGAACAGGCTGAGCCCCGGGCCGAATACGGTCCGCTGGAAGAGTTCAAAGAGGAGATCGGCGGCCGTGGTCTGATCGGCGCGATCGCGACGATGGGGGCCTCGCCGATGCATGAGATTCTCCATGAACTTATGTCCTATGACGCCTTCTTTTACGAATACTACGATCATATCGAAGAATTAAAGCAACTGACAGCCAAAATGTTGCCCTACTACCAAAAGGTGATCCAGCTGGCTGTCGACAGTCCGGCCGACTTCATCCATGTGGGCACCAATTACGACGTTCAGATCACCTGGCCGGCCTTCATGGAAGAGTACGTGGCTCCGTATCTCGCGGCAGCCGCGGAGAAAATCCACGCCGCCGGCAAATTCCTGCTTACCCACACCGACGGGGAAAACAAAAAATTGCTGCCGTATTTTGTGGCCGGCAAGATTGATATCGCCGATTCGATCTGTCCTTCGCCGTTGACCTCCCTGACTCTGAAGCAGGTGAGGGACGCTTTCGCCGGCAGCGGAATCACCGTCTGGGGCGGGGTAGCGTCGGTTGCCGTCCTGGAGAACTCGATGACCGACTACGAGTTCGAAGCCTACCTGGATGGCCTGCTGGAGCAGATCGGCACAGGGGATCATCTGATTCTCAGCATCGCCGACACCGCTCCGCCGGAAATGAAGTTCTCCCGGCTGGAGAGGATCGCCAGACTCGCCAAGGAATTCGGCCCGGTAAGACCTTAACCGAAAAAAGGAGGAGCAACATGGAGAACCTTATGGAAGAAATCCGCGCCGCGATCTGGGACCATGACGCCAAGAAAGTGAAAGAACTGGTGGAAAAAGCGGTGGCGGAGAAGATCGATATCGTAACCATCGTCAACGACGGACTGGTCGGCGGCATGAACAAAATCGGCGAAAAATTCAAGTCCAACGAGGTGTTTATCCCGGAAGTGCTGGTTTCGGCCCGGGCCATGGCCGCAGGCATGACGGTGATCAAACCGCTGCTGCTTCAGGCCGGGATCAAGGAGAAGGGCACCTTGGTCATCGGTACGGTAAAAGACGATCTGCACGATATCGGCAAGAACCTTGTAATGATGATGTTCGAGGGCGCCGGCTACAAGGTGGTCGACCTCGGCATCAACGTCAGCAGCGAAACCTTCGTTCAGGCCGTGGCGGAGCACAAGCCAGACGTCATCGGCCTGGCCGCCCTGCTGACAACGACGATGACCAACATGAAGGAGACCACGGCGGCGATCAAAGCCAAGTATCCGGACGCGAAAATCATTGTGGGTGGCGCGCCGGTCACCCAGCGGTTTGCCGACGAAATCGGCGCCGACGCTTACGCCGCCGACGGCGCTGTGGCGGTGGAGAAGGCCGACGCGCTGCTGCCGGCCTGAGAAAGGTCTGAAGCGGCTCCGATGTGGTGACAGAAGCTGTCTCAGGGGGGATCAATAGTGACTACTGGATTACAAGGGTCGGGGTCAGAGCCGGCCAAACCAGGCGCCGCAGCGGCGGCTGAAGACCGGCTGATGCAGGTGCTGAACTGGCTGTTGGGGCTGGCGATGCTGGCGGAACTCCTGATTATGTTCGGCAACATTGTTCTGCGGGCCCTGACCGGAACCTCCTGGGTATGGAACCAAGAAGCCGGGCAGCTGGCGCTGACGGTGATTACCTTTCTCGGCGGAGCGATGGCCTATTCCCGCGGCGAGCAGATGGCGGTGTGCACCGTCCTGCGGAAGCTGCCCCAGTCCTGGCAGCGGGTGCTGGAGGCCATGGGCGACTGGGTGGTGGCCGGCACCGGAACGCTGGCCGGCTGTCTCGCCCTGGCGGTGCTGGACCGGCGGCGGCAGGAAACCTTCCTGACCCTGCCGATCAGCCAGGCCTGGTTTATTGTGCCGATGGTGGCCGGGCTGTTTTTGCTGGTGCTGTTCGCCCTGTTTCGCCTTCGCAGGCAGCAGCGCCGTCCGGTCTTGATCAGCGGCCTGGGTACATTTTTGGTCTGCGCCGTTTTTTACTGTCTTGACTTTTATTTCGCCTTTCCCGGCACTCCCGCCGGGATGCTGTGGATGGTGTTCGCCTTTCTGGCTTTCCTGCTGCTGAGCGGCGTTCCCATCGGCTTTGTGCTGCCGGTCTGCTCCATCGTTTATCTTCACTACTCGGAGCGGGCGCCGCTGGAGGCAGTGCCGCAGAATATGTTCGGCGGGATCATCAGCGTTGTACTGCTGGCCATTCCTTTCTTTGTTCTGGCCGGCTATATCATGACCGAGGGAGGCATCAGCCGGCGACTGGCCGATTTCGTCAGGTCCTTTTTCGGGCATCTGAAGGGCGGACTGCTGCAGGTAACTGTTGTCTGCATGTTCATCGTTTCCGGCCTGTCCGGCTCGAAGATGGCCGATGTCGCGGCTGTCGGACTGACGATGAAGGACATGGTTCGGCGCAGCGGCTACAACCCGGCCGAATTTACCGCCGTCCTGGCCTCGGCCACCGTCATGGGTGAGACGATACCGCCCAGCATCATCATCCTGATCATGGGTTCGATCACCAGCCTGTCCATCGGCGCCTTGTTCCTGGCAGGGATACTGCCGGCGGCGGTCATCGGTCTGTGCCTGATGCTGGCTATTTACCTGCGGGCCCGCTATTACAACATGCCGACAGGGGCCAGGAGCAGCTGGCGGCAGATGCTTACAGGAACGGTGGTCGCCCTGCCGTCGCTGGCTATCCCGGTTTGCCTGATCGGCGGCATCGTATCAGGTTTTGCCACTCCTACCGAAGCGTCCTCCACCGCGGTGGTCTATTCCCTGGGGCTGGCCTGGCTGGGTTACCGCGAGATCAACGCCCGCTCCTTCTGGAGGGTGCTGATCGACAGTTCGGTGAAATCCGGGATGATCCTGTTCATCGTCAGCGCCGCGTCGGCCTTCTCCTGGTCACTCACCGTGGCCAACCTGCCGCACGCGATGGCCGATATGCTGATGAGCCTGATGCAGGCGCCGTGGCTGTTCATGCTTGGCACCATTTTCACCCTGGTGGCGATGGGGGCGCTGTTGGAGGGCGTGCCGGCGGTGATGATCTTTGCCCCGCTGCTGATGCCTATCGCTCAGAAGATGGGGATTAACCCGCTGCAGTACTCGATGGTGCTGATTATTTCCATGGGACTGGGCACTTTCCTGCCAGGGATCGGCATCGGGATGTACGTCGCCTGCGCCGTCACCGACGTCACCATGGAGGATGTCACCAAGCGAATGCTGCAGTACATCGTGGTGGTGATCGCCGGCCTGCTGCTGGTGGCCTTCGTACCGGCCATCTGTCTGACGCTGCCGGAGCTGCTGCTGCGATGAACCTGACCGGCGAAAGAGCCGAAGCAATCATACTGATTCAGTAAAATGACGAGGAGGCACCCAGATGAAAACTATGAGCACCCGACTGCTGGGAACACTGTTGATCGCGCTGCTGATGACGAGCGGGCTGCTGGCCGGCTGCGGCAACAAGGCGAGCCGGACCGAAAGCCAGGCCCAGAACAAGATTATCCTTAAATTCGCCAATGGCCAGACGGTAAATAGTATCGCCAATATGACCATGGTCGACATGGCCAAGGAAGTAGCCGAAAAGAGCAAGGGTCAGGTGGAAATTCAGGTCTATCCGGCCAACCAGCTCGGCAATGAGCGGGAATTGGCCGAAGGCCTGCGGATGGGCACCATCGACATGGCTTACGTCTCCCAGGCGGTCATGGAAAACTTCGAACCCAAGCTCGGTCTCTTCAGTCTGCCGTTTTTGTTCAACAATCAGGAACACGCCGAGAAGGTCGTCAATGGCGCTATCGGCCGTTCACTGTACGACAATCTGCTCAAGCAGCAGGGCATCCGGGTTTTCGGCAGTTGGCGGCAGAACTTCCGGTTTGTTTTTTCCAACAAGCCGATCGCCAGGGCCGAGGACTTCAAAGGCCTGAAAATCCGGGTGCCTGAATCTCCGACTTATGTCAATACCTTCAAAGCTCTGGGCTCCAATCCCACACCGCTGCCCTGGGGCGAAGTATACACTTCGATGCAGACCGGCGTGGTCGACGCCTTCGAAGTACAGTCCACTTCGGTTGGCACCGAAAAACTGTACGAAGTAAGCAAGTACATGGCCAAGACCCATCACATCATGGCCAGCAGTCTGGTCATGGTCAATGAGAAGAAATGGCAGTCGCTGCCGCCTGATGTGCAGAAGATCATCAGCGAAGCCGCCGCCAATGCCCAGAAGGCCAATTTTGACAAACAGGCCTTGGCTGAGGAACAAGACCTCAAGTTGTTCAAGGAAAAGGGCATGGGCATCAGCGAATTCAGCCCCGAGGATCGCCAGAAGCTGGTCAGCGCCGTTCAGTCAGTCTGGCAGGAAGTACCGGAGAAGCTGAAGGCCGAAGACCTGATGCAGCAGATCATTCAGGCCGGCAAATAGCTATTGCAACGAAGGGGATTCAGCAGCGAAAAAGGGGAGCCGAGCGATCGTCTCCCCTTCGTGCTATCCCCCGGACTGACGCCGGCGGGACAGGCTCAAACAACAGGGGCCGGTCCGTCGATAGGAAAAGAGGCAATAACGGCGAATGCTTAGATGATGAAGAAGAATTTTGGGACCTGACAGCGGCGTGAAAGCACCGGGATGCGGAGGTGGATGGTTTGGATTGCCCTGAAGCGGAGAAATTCCTGCCGGACAGCGACTGGCTGGAGGTCATCGACCAGGTGGCTGCCGGGGTGGTGGTGGTCGACCGGGACGGCAAGATCCTGGTATGCAATCAGGCTGCTGCCGCATTGCTGAACGCCGACAGGAAGGAACTATTGGGTAAGGATATTGACGTGACCGGGCCGGATCTTCAACTGGCTGAAATTATCAAAGACGGACAGGCAAAAGCCGACAGGCGGCTTCAGATCGGAGGCCGGGCTGTGACGGTGCACCGAATCCCTCTCCGCCGGGACCGGGAAGTCATCGGCGCTGTCGCCGTGCTGGACGATGTCTCGGAGACCGAGGCGCTGACAGCCAAACTGAACTCGGCCCGGCAGGTAAACCGGGAGCTGGAAGCACTGATCGAATTCGTGGCCGAAGGCATCGTTGTGACCAATGATAAAGGCTATATCACGCGGGTGAACGACGCTTACCGCCGGCTTGCCGGTATTACCGACAAAGAGTACCTCGGCAAGCATTTTCAGACCTTATTCGAGGAAGGGTATACCCACAGGACGACAACCGATGTGGCCATGGACCGGAAGGCTCCCTTCACCGCCATCGACGTCCGCAATAACCGGGAACTCTTGATCACCAGCACTCCGGTGCTCAATGACGACGGCGAGATCACCGCCGTGGTCGGGGTCCTGCGGGATCTGGAAAGCCTGAACTGCCTCCGCGACCAACTGATCCAGAACGATTTCTTCCGTCAGCAATTCTATGAAGAGCTGAAACAGCTCCGGTCCCAGGAAAGCTACCGGGCGATCATCACCCGCAATCCCAGGATGCGGGAGCGGGTAGAGACGGCGCTGAGGGTGGCCCGGGTCAATTCGACGGTGCTGATCCTGGGCGAGTCGGGGGTTGGCAAGGAACTGTTGGCCCAGATGATTCACCGCGCCAGCCGGCGTTCCAAGCTGCCGTTCATCAAGGTCGACTGCACGACCATTCCGGCCTCGCTGATGGAGGGGGAGCTGTTCGGTTATGAGACAGGCTCCTTCACCGGGGCGCCGAAGGAAGGCCGCAAAGGACTGTTGGAACTGGCCCAAAACGGCACCTTGTTCCTTGATGAAGTCGGGGACCTGCCTTATGAAATGCAGTCCAAAATATTGCGGGCCATCCAGGACAAGCAAATCAACCGGATTGGCGGCAGAAAGGCCCTGAATCTCGATATACGGATCATCGCCGCCACCAACCGTGATCTTGAGAAGATGATGAAAGAAAAGACCTTTCGGGAAGATTTGTACTATCGCCTGAATGTGGTGCCGATCACCCTTCCGCCCCTGCGGGAGCGGCCGGAGGATATCGCTCCGCTGGTCGCCGATTTTTTGGAGCGGTTCAACCGGGAGTACGGCTATCAGAAGTGGATTCTGCCTGACGTGATCAAGGAACTGGCCCAGTACGACTGGCCGGGCAATGTCCGGGAACTGCAGAATGTCATCGAACGGCTGGTGGTGACCCAGCGGGAGGACTGCGTCGGCGTCGGTCAGATGGAAGGCTGCTTCGCCGCCGGACACTGCGGCTTGGCCGGCGGCAAGGGCTCGTGCCTGAAAGCCATGCTGGAGAACGAGGAACGCCGGCTGCTGGAGGAGAGTTACCGAGTCGCCGGCAGCACCCGAAAAGTGGCTGCCCTGCTGGGGATCAGCCAGTCGGCGGTGGTCAAGAAACTCAACAAGTACGGCATTATCTAAAAAATGAGGAATTCAGACCAGTGAAACCCTAGTGGTCTGTGAGGACAGGAAATTTAGCTGCCGATCTTTTCCCGGCGCAAGGGATTTCCTTGTACAAGATAGAAAAATAGCGAAAAGCGGCGTCGATAGGAGGGACCGTCTTGGCGTTATCCCCGAAAGACAGGGCCGAAAAGGCCAGCTACATCATTACCGTTAATCCCGGCGGCAGGAAGATGACCGTAGCCGCGGGCGTCAGCCTTAAAGAGGTGCTGGCGGCAGGACAGCTTATGCCTGGCGGATTCCTCTGCGGCGGCAACGGAACCTGCGGCAAGTGTGTCGTCTATGTCAGGTCAGGGCAGATGCAGGAACCGACAGCGGTACTTGCCTGCCAGACCCGGGTTGCAGAAGATATGGAAGTGCTTCTTGACCACCGCCAGGGGGAGCTGGATATCCTGGTGACCGACTGCGGCCAGCCGGTTCCTTTGGAACCGGCTGTGGGCAAACGGCTCATCGAGTTGGAAAAAGCGGCCGATCACCGTGACAGCTGGGAAAGCATCAGCAGCCGGCTGGCGGCGGATTCGCCCCATGTCTGGAAAATAAGCCTGAACGCCCTGCGGCAGCTGGCGCTGCTGGACGGCTCGAAAGCGAAGACGGTGACGGCGGTCACCTATTTCGATGAAGTCATCGCCGTTGAAGCTGGCGACACCGCCGGGCGGCTGTATGGCATGGCTTTTGACATCGGAACCACGACCATCGCCGGCTATCTGTACGATCTGACCACCGGGGCCCGGTTGACATCGGTTTCCAGTATCAATGGTCAGACTCAGTATGGTGCCGATGTCATTTCCCGGATTGTCGCCGCGGAAAGTGCGCCGGGAGAACTGGAGAAACTGCAGGCAGCGGTGATCGACTGCGTCAACCGGCTGATGGACGAAGCCTGCGGCCGCTGCGACGTCAGTCCGAGCGACGTCTATGACCTGGTGCTGGCGGGAAATACCTGTATGCACCATCTGTTTTTTGCCATCAGCCCCAGCAGCCTCGGCCGGGCTCCCTATAAGCCGATCTTCCGCCAGACCAGTTGCACGGCGGCGACCGGGCTGGGCGTCGCCGCCAATTCTGCGGCGCAGGTCTGCTGGCTGCCGGGGGTGGCCGGTTTTGTCGGGGCGGACACAGTGGCGATGCTGCTGGCCCACCCGCTGGCTACGGACGACAAGGTCCGGCTGGCCATCGACGTCGGGACCAACGGCGAGATCGTCCTGTCGGCCAATGGCAGGCTGTGGGCCTGTTCAGCCGCCGCCGGTCCCGCGTTTGAGGGCGCCGGCATCGCCCAGGGAATGAGGGCGGCTGACGGGGCGATCGACCATGTCTTCATTACCGGGAAGCAGGATCTGGGCTACAGTACGGTCAATGGCGGCAAGGCCGCCGGGATCTGCGGGTCGGGCGTCGTGGACGCCGCCGCGGCGATGTTTCAGGGCGGGCTTTTGTCCTCCCTCGGGGCGATGGTGAACTCAGGCAACCCGCTGCTGGACGCCCGGCGGGTGTCCGGCGACGGCCGGAACGCCGTCAGGCTGACCGGGCCGGAGGAGAAAGACATGGTAGCTGTCACCCAGCAGGATATCAGGCATTTGCAGCTGGCCAAAGCGGCGATCAGCGCGGCGATCAGGTACTTGCTGCATATGGCGGGGCTTTCGCCCGAAGATGTGGATGAGGTGCTGCTGGCCGGAGCGTTCGGAAACTATGTCAAGCCGGCGAGCGCCCTGGCTATCGGCCTATTTCCGGCTGCTTTTTCCGGTAAAATCAAATTGATTGGCAACGCCGCCGGGGCCGGAGCCCAGGCCGCCCTGGTGTCGCGTTCCAAACGGCAGGCCGCCGCCGCGGTCGCCGAGGAGATCCAGTACGTCGAGCTTGCCGGCAAGCCGGATTTCCAGAACTACTATATTGACGCGATGTTCCTTGGCGGCGAAGCCGAGGAAGCGCAGTAAATCCGCTTAGTCTTACAGGGAGGTCCGGGCATGCCCGTATATACAACAGAGCTGACGATTGCCCCGGACGCGGTGATCAGGGAGATGGGCTATAAGGCTGGCGCCGAGGTCGATGCCCGGATTATGCAGGAAATCACCGCCGTCATCCGGGAAGTGAAACCTATGCTCCAGCCGGGGGTTGCGTATGCCGAGTATCCGGCGGACACCGATGCTTTGGCAGGTGGGTTTGTACTGCCGGCCGGGGCGCTGGCGCCGGGGCCGCACATTTTCAGCTGCCTCAGCCAGAGCGAAAGCCTGGTTGCGGCTGTGGCCACCGTTGGCGGCCTGGGGCCTTCCGGCCCGGGGCCCGACGACTTGTTCGCCGCTTTTCTTCGCGACGCCGTCGGCACGGTGGCTTTGTACGAGCTGCAGGACTCCTTCTGGCGGTGGCAGGCCAGCCAGGCCGCCGACAAAGGCGGAGGGATCACCGCGCTGTTCTTTCCGGGCGAGGGGGAGTGGGGCCTCGAGGATCAGGGGGTGCTGGTGGCCAACGTCGACGCGGCCGCGATCGGTGTCACCGTGAACCGCGGCTTCCTGCTGACGCCGCTGAAATCGGTGGCGATGCTTTTCGGGGTAGGCGGCAGGATCAAAACGCCCCGGGCCGGCCACGAATGCAGTGCCTGTTCCCGCGTTACCTGTCCCCGTCGCCGCTGAAGCGGACAAACCGAAGCAAAGGGTTGTGGAGAAATGCCAACCAACGATATCTATCCAAGTCCCTACGATTTGGAAGAAGAGCTTGAAACATATTATATGTGCACAGGGATCAACGTGGCGGCGATTGACGACAAGGGAGCAGAGCGGTCTTTCCACGGGCAGCGGATGCTGTTCTGCGAAGAATATCTCCAGAGCGCGGAATTGGCGTTTGACTGCCAGCAGGCCTACCTGAAGGCCTGTAAACAATCGGTGGGGCTCGGTGAGCCTTATTTTATGATGTGCCCGCTGAATCTGCTGCATATTGCGGTGCCTCTGATGAAGAACAATAAGTTTTGCGGCGGGCTGGTGGCCGGGCCCATCATTATCAATACCCCCTACAACCAGATTTCTCTGGGCGGTGCCGATGAATTCAGCCATACAAGCAATCCGCGGCTGCAGGAGCTGGCAGCGGGAATTCCGGCAGTTGATCCGATACGGACAAGCTATCTCGGCAATTTTCTCTACATCCTGAGTTCAGTCCAAAACAACGCCATTCTCTACAAGGTCAAAGAGACGGCCCAGCTGCAGTCCCAGATCTATGAGCAGATTCAGACCCACAAGGACGGAACGCTGGAAAACGGCGCGATCCGGCAGCGGGAAAGGACGCTCCACGCCAAGGTCAAGCAGGGTGAATACGCAGAAGCCAAGCTGGTTCTGGGCGAATTGCTGGCCCTTATTTATCTGATGGAAGGAAAAAATATCGATGCAACCAAAGCCAGATGCAGCGAGCTGAGTGCGCTGATTTCACGCGCGGCGCTGGACGGCGGGGCGCCGATCAAGGATATTTTGGCTTTTAACATGCTGCTGACCAAGGACCTCAAGAATCTGAAAAACACGGATGAAATTTCGTCCTGGATGAGTCACGCCTTACATTATTATTGCGAGAGCATTACGCCGCTGTTTGAAAAAGAAACTACCGCCGAGATCAAGAAAGCGGTTCAGTACGTGAATTATCATTATAAGGAAAATATCAAACTGACTGATGTGGCTAACCATGTTCATCTCAATCCTTCGTATTTTTCTTTTCTGTTCAAGAAGGGAACCGGGGCGGGCTTCATTGATTATGTGCTCGACCTGAGGATCGAGGAGAGCAAGGACCTGCTTGTCAATACAGAAAAATCGATCAATGAGATCGCCGTGGCGGTGGGCTTCACCAGCCAGAGTTATTTCGCCAGGATCTTTAAGCAGCGGACCGGAAGAACGCCGGGAGTTTACCGGCAGAAATACGGGACATAGCAGGGATGATCAAACGGGCAGGCCTGGGTTTCCAGCGCCTGTCCGTTTTTTTTGACCCTGCCGGCCGGGATAGCTCCGGCTGATTATTCAGAATATCTAAAGATTGTACTAACTATGCAAAAATAATGCAAAACAGGCTGGATGATTTAGGCTATAGTAAAAGCGATGATGTTTGCTGGGGACCAAAAGGAGGAGAAACCGCTTGGAAATTTTAGCGCAAATAGCCGACGGGATCGTGAAAGGAAGTTCCGGCATCGTCAAGGATAAAGTTTTACAAGCTTTGGACTGCGGTGTAGCCCCGCTGGTTATCCTGCGGGAGGGGCTGGTCGCCGGGCTTGCTGTCGTCGGCGACAATTTCAAAAAGCGGGAAATGTTTGTTCCCAATCTGCTGCTGTCCGCCAGGGCGATGACGATGGCCATCAAGCTGCTCGAGCCGCTGCTGGCCAAGGGCGAGGTGCCGGTCATCGGCAAGGTCGTGCTGGGCACGGTGGAGGGGGATCTGCACGATATCGGCAAGAACCTTGTCGGTTTTATGCTGAAAAACAGCGGTTTTGAGGTCATCGATATCGGCATCGACGTCCGGAAAGAGAAATTCGTCCAGGCCGTGGCGGAGCACAACCCTGATATTCTGGCAATGGCGGCTCTGCTGACAAGCACGATGCCTGAGTTTACCGAAGTGATCCGGGCTCTGGTCAAGGCCGGGCTCAGAAGCAATGTAAAGATTATGGTGGGCGGAGCCCCGGTGAGCCGGTGGTTCGCGGACCGGGTCGGGGCGGATGCGTACGCCACGGATGCGGCTGACGCGGTGGAAGTTGCCAGAAGCCTTGTCGCCCGGACCGGAAGCGTGTGACTCACCGCCGCACTCCTGCCGACAAGCTTTCGCCGGTCTTCTTTCAGAATTAAGGATATCGACCGAATTTTACAAAAACTAAAAAATATGCTAAAGAACTAAAAATAGTGATAAACTTTTCCTTGCCGGTGCGGTATAGTAACATTAGTTAAGCCTAAGTTCCGGGTCAGAAGAAAGCTGTTTTGCGGGAAAAAAGAACGATTTTGCCGAGCCGGGACGAGAGAGGGTTGAAATGGAAACATCGTTCAGCCAGAAGATTATGGCGAAGTCTCAACAAAATATCAACCTTTGCTACCAGTGCAAAAAATGCGCGGCCGGATGCCCGGTGTCCGACATCATGGATTACCAGAACTATCAACTGCTGCGCCTGATTCAGAGCAACCAGCAGGACGTCGTCCTGACTGCCAACACGCCGTGGGTGTGTCTGAGCTGCAAAACCTGTTCGGTGCGCTGTCCCAACGGGATCGACATCGCCCGGGTTCTTGACGTGGTCAAAGAGCAGGCCCTGGCGGCCGGATCCCGGATCCCTGAACGCAAGATGGCTGTCTTCAACGCCGCCTTTCTGGAGATGATCCGGCGGTTTGGCCGTGCTTTTGAAATGGGGCTGTTCGGGATTTACAAAATGAAGACAGGCACGTTTTTCCAGGACGCGCGGCTGGGGCTGGAGTTCATGAAGCGAGGCAAGCTGAGTTTTCTGCCGCACCGGATCAAGGGGAGCGGCGAAGTGCGCCGCATTTTTGCCAGGATGAAGGAGAATCGAGAATGAAGGACAAGATGGGGTATTATCCCGGCTGTTCCCTGCTGTCCACCGCCGCGGAGTACGACCTCTCCTTAAGAGCGGTGTTTGCCGCCCTGGGGCAGGAGCTGACCGAGATACCGGACTGGAACTGCTGCGGCGCGACCGCCGGACATTCCACCAGCGAGTCTCTTGCCGACGCCTTGGTGCTGCGCAATCTCGCTCAGGCCGAAAAGGCCGGTTTTCAGGAGGTTGTGGTGCCCTGCGCCGAGTGCTACAATCTGTTCAAAGTCACCGATTATAAAATGAAAAATATAAATAAAAGTACAACAGAAACAAACACCCAAATACTGAATATTACCGGCAACGCCTACCACGGCGGGCTGGAGGTGGTGCATCCGCTGCAACTGCTGTCCCAGCCGCACTGGCTTTCCCTGATCGAAAAAGCGGTGGTGAAGCCGTTGACAGGGATGAAGGTGGCGACATATTACGGTTGTCTGCTGACAAGGCCGCCGCAGGTCGCCTTTGATGATGTCAATTACCCGCTGTCGATGGATACGATATTAACCGCTGCCGGGGCCGAGGTCCGCAAATGGTCCTATAAAACCGACTGCTGCGGCGCCAGTCTTGCTTTGCCCCGCACAGAGACGGTGGAGAAGTTCGTCGGTCATCTCACAGCCATGGCCCGCCGCGCCGGCGCTGAAGCGCTGGCGGTGGCCTGCCCGCTGTGCCAGGCCAACCTGGACACCAGGCAGAAGGAAAACCGCGGCGCGGCGATGCCGATATTCTATTTCAGCGAGCTGATGGGGCTGAGTTTCGGCCAACCTGCGGCCAGGCAGTGGCTGAAGAAACATATTGTGGATCCGCTGCCGCTGGTGACGAGACTGGAGCTGCTGTAAATCCGTCGGAGCAGTTTTTTAGAGGAGATAACAGACAATGAGAAAAACAGCACTCATTCTGGGTGGGGGGATCGCGGGACTGCACACAGCGCTGCAACTGGCAGACGCGGGGTATCCGGCGGCCCTGGTGACAGACGAAGCGACTCTGGGCGGCAAACTGGCCGCAGCCGGGCTGGCTGATTCCCAGTCGGCCTGCCTGTGGGACAAGGCGCTGAATATCTCTGCGGTTTACCTGGGGGGCAGCCTGCACGCCTCGCCGGCGATGCTGGCGGGGCTGATCCTGAGGGCTGTCAATCACCCCAACATCCGGGCTTACACCCAGGCCAGGCTGACCGGCCTGCAGGGAGCCGCCGGCGAATTCAGTGCGAGCATCGGCGACGCGGTGACCGGCCTTCCTGTGGAGGAGATCGCAGCCGGGGCGGTGATCCTGGCTGCCGGCTTCGATATGGTCGATGCGGCCCAGCACGGCGAATACGGCTATGGCCGCTACCGCAATGTCGTTACCAGCCTGGAACTTGAACGCCTGCTGGCCCAAAGCCGCTTCCAGGGAAGTGTCCGACGGCCTTCGGACGGCAAACCTGCGGAAAAACTGGCGTTTATTCAGTGTGTGGGTTCGCGGGATAGCGTTGCCGGGCGGGAATATTGCTCGTCGATCTGCTGCATGTTCACCGCCAAGGAGGCGATCCTGCTCAGCGAACTTGACCCCAAAACGCAAATAAGTGTGTTTTATATCGATACCCGGGCCTGCGGCAAGAATTTCGACCACTTTCTCCAGCAGGCGGAAAACCTGGGGGTCCGCTATGTCCGGTCGATGATTTCCGAAATCAAGGAGGATCCGGTCAGCGAGAATCTGCTGGTCCGCTACATGGAAGCCGGGGAAAACCGCCAGCAGGAGTTCGATATGATGGTGCTGGCGATGGGGATTCAGCCGTCGGCCGGGCTTGCCCAGACGGCGGCGCTGCTTGGGATCGCCCTTAATGACTACGGTTTTGTGGCCGTAAACCAATTTTGTCCGGTGCTCACCAGCCGTCCCGGCGTGTTTGTGGTAGGCGGCGGGCAGGGGCCGCTGGAGATCAGCGAAACGCTGGCCCTGGCTGCCAGTGCGGCGGCGATGGCGGCGGAAGCTCTGGGCGAAGCCGCCCAAAGACCGGCCAGGCGACCGGCCGCTACAGAGAACAGTGGCGAGGACAGCCTTCGGGTCGGCGTGTTTTTGTGCCGCGGCGGCCTGGAAGCGGCGGGGATCGATACCGGCGCCTTGACCGAGGCGGTCGGGAACATGGACGATGTGGCCGCTGTTGAAGAAGATGCCCTGCTGTGTACCACAGCAAGAATCGATAGAATCCGGAAAGTGGTTGGCGAAAATGGCATCAACCGCGTGGTTGTCGCGCCGTGTTTTCTGAAGAGCAATCAGCTGCTTTTCCAGGAAGCCTTGCAGACGGTGGGGGTGAATCCCCTGTTGGTGGAGGTGGCGGACTTGCCGCGCCTGCAATCTGACGCTCTGTCGGCGACTGAGGCCATGATTCGGACGATAAAGAAGGCGGTGGCCAGCCTGAAAACATTCAGCCCGCTGCGATGGCATCCCGAACCGGTAGTGCCGCGAGCCCTAGTTGTCGGCGGCGGTATCAGCGGGATGACGGCGGCGCTGGCTATCGCCGGGCGTGGCTTTGAGACAGTCCTGGTGGAGCAGAGCGAAGAACTCGGCGGTTATCTGGCTTCCGGCCAGCGCGGACTGGAGGGAGAGGAACTGCCGCAGGCCTATCTGGATGTGGTCGGGCAGGTGAAAAAACACCCCAGGATCGAGGTGGCTACAAGCTGCCGGGTGGTGAGTTTCACCGGGCGGCAAGGCCGGTTCAGTTCCATGCTGGAGTGCGGCGAAGAAAAGCCGCGGCGGCTGGAGCACGGGGTGACCGTGATTGCCACCGGGGCCCGGGAAGATCAGCCGCAAGACTATTTTTACGGCGCCAATTCCCGGGTGATGACAGGCAGCGAAGCCCGGAAGCTGCTGGAAAAGAGAGCTCTGCCGGGGGAAACAGGGCAGGTTTACGCCTTTATCCAGTGCGTGGGCTCCAGGAATAAGGAGCGACAGTACTGCAGCCGCACCTGCTGCCTGCAGACTGTCGACACCGCTCTGGCGATCAAGCAGAAAGATCCGGGGGCCCAAATTTATGTTTTCTACCGCGATATGCGGACCCCCGGGTATCTGGAAAAGCGATATCAGGAGGCCAGGCACGCCGGCGTTCTTTTCGTTCAGTACCAGGAAGAGGCACCGCCGGTGCTGCGTGAGGCCGAAGACGGACGTCTGTCGCTTGCGGTGGCGGACCCGGCGGCGAATCAAACGCTGAACATCAGGCCCGACCTGGTGGTTCTGGCCACGGCCCAGGTGGCCCAGCCGGACGCGGCCGCGGTAGGGGCGCTGTTTCACCTGCAGGTCAATCCTGACGGCTTTTTGATGGAGACTCACAATAATATCGGGACAATCGCCTTTCCCAACGGGGGGATCTTTGTGGTCGGTGCCGCCCATGCTCCGAAATCGGTGGCGGAATGCCTGTCCCAGGCCAGGGGAGTCGCGGCGCGGGCCTCGCGGATACTGGGTCAGCCCTTTTTACGGATGGGAGGCACGGTGGCCAGGGTGGATTCCGACAAATGCGTGGCCTGCCTGACCTGTGTGCGGTTATGTCCTTTCTCTGTTCCCAAGATCAGCCGGGAGCTAAAAGAGATGGGAAGCGCTTCGATCGAGGCGGCCGAGTGCCGCGGCTGCGGTATCTGTGCCGCCGAATGCCCCAACAATGCCATCGAGCAGTGCCAATACGAGAACGATCGGCTTAAGGCGAGGATCGACATTGCTTTGGCGAAGGGGGAGTAGCATGGAACGTGGTGCGAAGCTGGTGGGTTTTGTCTGCAAGTTTTGTGCGCTGCTGAGTTTTGAGCTGGGACCACGGCCGGATGCCCCCGTGACGCTGGAGCTGGTGGAGCTGCCCTGCGCCGGAAGGATCGACGCCCGCATGCTGCTGCGAGCGTTCGAACAAGGCGCCGACGCCGTATTTGTCGTCGGCTGTCCGACCCATGAATGCCTTAATCTCCAGGGCAGCGCCAGGGCGGAGAAACGGATCGGGCGGGTAAAAGCGCTGCTGGACGATATCGGGCTGGGGCACGAAAGGCTGATGCTGTACCGGGTCTCCGGCACTGACGGGCCCCGGTTGGCCCACATTGTCCGGGACGCTGCAGCGAAACTGCAGGAGATCGGTCTGAGTCCGCTGCACAGCCCCAAAGCAGGACGAGAGGAGAAGCGGTAACCATGATCATAGCCGAGCAAAAATCGCTGCCGGAAATCGACGCCCTAATCAAGGACGCCAGGAAAGTGCTGGTGGTCGGCTGCGGCGGCTGCGTCAGCGTCTGCCTGTCCGGCGGCCAGGCAGAAACGGAAGTGCTGGCGGCGGCGCTTCGACTCAAACGGAAAGTGGCCGGGGTGCCGATTGATATCAGGGAAGCAACGCTGGAACGTCAGTGTGATCCGGAATACATAGCCAAACTGGATGACCATATCCGGGACGCGGACTGTATCCTGTCGCTGGCCTGCGGGGTAGGCGTGCAGTTTCTGGCCGAGCGTTACGCCGACACGGTGGTGATTCCGGCCCAGGACACCAAATTCGCCGGTGGAACCACCGAACACGGCGTGTGGGAAGAACGGTGCGGACTGTGCGGGGATTGTGTTCTGGCGACCACCGGCGGCATCTGCCCGGTGATACGCTGCGCCAAGAGCCTGTTTAACGGACCGTGCGGCGGTTCCCATGACGGGAAATGTGAAGTGAGTGAAGAAACTCCCTGTGCCTGGTGTCTGATTTACGAGCGGATGAAACGGCTGGGCCGGGAAGCGGACTTATACGAGATTCAGCCGCCGAAAGACTGGTCTAAGGCCAGGGATGGCGGTTTGCGCAAGGTGGTCAGGGGGGATTTGCAGCTATGATGAGCGATTCGGCACTACCGGCCGACCGGGAGTGGCGCACCGAAAGCAGCCTGGAGAGACTGTTTGCCGGCGACCAATTCGCGGTGACGGCGGAGCTGGGGCCGCCGAAGGGGGCCTCGGCGGCAGGGCTTGCGGCCAATACCGACAAACTGAAGGATTATTGCGACGGACTCAACATCACCGACAACCAGAGCGCGTCGGTGCGGCTTTCCAGCATTGCGGCAGCCGTCCATATCCTGCGGCAGGGCGGAAACCCCATCATTCAGGTCACCTGCCGGGACAGGAACAGGATCGCGATCCAGAGCGACCTTTTGGGGGCCTACAGCCTGGGCATCCGCAACGTGGTGTGTCTGAGCGGCGACCATCAGTCCTTCGGCAATCATCCTTCCGCCAAAAATGTCTTTGATATCGATTCGATTCAGCTGATCGCCCTGGTCAAAAAAATGCGGGAAGAAAAACGCCTGCTGTGCGGCGAGGAAATGAAAGAACCGCCGCGGTTCTATATCGGGGCGGTGGAAAGTCCGTTTGGCGACCCGCTGGAACTCAGGGTGCTGCGGCTGGCGAAAAAGGTCAGGGCTGGTGCGGAGTTTATCCAGACCCAGGCGGTGTTTGACCTGGAAAAATTCGAACAATGGATGAGCCTTGTCCGCAAGGAGGGCTTGGATAAAAAAGTCCATATCCTGGCAGGGGTGCTGCCGATCAAGTCGCTGCGGATGGTGCAGTATATGAAAGAAAATGTAGCCGGGATGATCATTCCCGATGAACTTGTGGAGCGGATCGCCAAAGCCGAGAACCCGCAGGCCGAGGGTATCAGGATCAGCGTCGAGATCATCGGGCATCTGCAGAAAGTGACGGGCCTCAAAGGGGTCCATATCATGCCGGTGGGCTGGGAAGCGGCTTTGCCGGACATTGTGACTCAGGCGGGGCTGTATCCCCGTCCAAGGTAATACGCTATCTTGATAGCCAAACATAAAAAGGGGGAGTCTATGATGGAAAAGATTATGGAGGAAATTCGCACTGCTATTTGGGAGCATGACGCCAAGCTGGTCAAGGAACTGGTGGAAAAAGCGCTGGCGGAGAAGGTCGACATCGTGACCATCGTCAACGACGGGCTTGTCAGCGGCATGAACAAAATCGGCGAAAAATTCAAGTCCAATGAGGTGTTCATCCCCGAAGTGCTGGTTTCGGCCCGGGCGATGGCGGCAGGCATGGCGGTGATCAAACCGCTGCTGGTCCAGGCCGGGATCAAGGAAAAGGGGATTCTGCTTATCGGCACGGTCAAGGATGACCTTCACGACATCGGCAAGAACCTTGTGATGATGATGTTTGAAGGAGCCGGCTACAAGGTTGTCGACCTGGGCATCAACGTGCCTACCGAGAAATTCCTGCAGGCCATCGAGGAACACAAGCCGGATGTAATCGGGCTGGCGGCCCTGCTAACCACGACCATGACCTATATGAAAGAAGCCACAGCGGCGATCAAAGCGAAATATCCGAATGCCAAGGTGATTGTCGGCGGTGCGCCTGTCACCCAAAAATTTGCCGACGAAATCGGCGCCGACGCCTACGCCTCCGACGGAGCTGTGGCTGTGGAGAAAGCGGACGCCATTATCGGCGCGTAACATGCCGACGGTTGTCGTCAGACGATGACGACGGCGGTTTTCACATTCAAGCCTTATTGATTATGAAGGGGGGAGCTCATTTACCATGATTGTCATCGGGGAAAAGATCAACAGCAGTATTCCCAGTGTAGCCAAAGCCATCGGGAACATGGATAAGGAGTTTATCCAGAAGCTGGCTCAGGACCAGGTGAAAGCGGGAGCCGGGGTTATCGACGTCAACGCCGGCGCGTTTTTGGATCGGGAAACCGAACTATTGATCTGGCTGGTCAATGTGGTGCAGGAAGTCACCGATGTGCCCCTGTGCGTCGACAGCCCCAGCGCTGAGGCGCTGGAAGCGGCTCTGGCCGTGGTCAACAAGAAGGCGGTCATCAACTCGATCTCGGCTGAGAAGGAGCGGTACGACTCGGTTATACCGCTGGTCAAACGCCACAAGTCGTCGGTGATAGCGCTATGCATGGACGACAAGGGAATACCGGCGACCGCCGCGCAGCGGATCGAAATCGCCAAATCCCTTACCGCCCGTCTGGTCGCCGACGGCGTCAGCCCTGACGATATCTACCTTGACGTCATGGTGCAGCCGATCGGCACCGACAATTGCTCCGGCCGGGAGGCGCTGGAAACGGTGCGGGCCATCAAAGAGGCGATCCCGGGAGTTCATATTACCAGCGGTCTCAGTAACGTGTCCTACGGCTTGCCGAAGCGCAAGCTCCTCAATCAGGCCTTCGCGGTGGCGCTGGCGGCCTACGGCATGGATGTTCTGTTCATCGATCCGCTGGACGAGAGAATGATGGCCCTGCTTTCGGCCATTCAGGCCCTGACCGGCTGTGACGAATACTGCTGTGACTACCTGACGGCGTTCCGGGCCGGCAAACTGGGATAGACCGGTGACATGGGCGGGACCGGGCTTCAGAATAGATTGCGGAGGGTGTTATGACAGCGAAATTATTGGACGGCAACCAGATCGCGGCAGTGATCAGACAGGATGTCGCGAAGGAAGTCGAAAAATTGAGGCAGGAAGAAGATATCACCCCGGGGCTGGCGGTGGTCATCGTCGGCGAGAACCCGGCGTCCAAGGTGTACGTCAACCGCAAACACAAAGCCTGCGAAGAAACCGGCATCTACTCGGAGGTCATCCGCCTGCCGGATACGACCACGGAAGACGAATTGTCGGCGGTGCTGAAAGGCCTCAACTGTGATGGGCGGATCAACGGCATCCTGGTTCAGCTGCCGCTGCCGAAGCATATCAACACAGAGCGGATTCTGGACCAGATCAGGCCGGACAAGGATGTGGACGGCTTTCATCCCCTGAATGTGGGCAACCTCAGTATCGGCAGGGAAGGGCTCGTCCCCTGTACGCCCCATGGTGTGATTAAAATGCTGGAAATCAGCGGCATACCGGTGGAAGGCAAACGGGCGGTGATCATCGGCCGCAGCAATATTGTCGGCAAACCGATGGCCAACCTGCTGCTGGCCCGCAACGCTACGGTGACGGTCTGCCACTCCCGGACCGCCGACCTGCCGGCGGTAGCCAGGGAAGGGGACCTGCTGGTGGCCGCTATCGGCAAACCGGGTTTTGTTACCAAGGATATGGTGAAACCCGGAGCGACGGTGATTGACGTCGGTATCAACCGGGTGGGTGACAAGCTGGTCGGCGACGTCGACTTTGCGGCAGTCAGGGAAGTGGCCGGCGCCATTACACCGGTGCCGGGCGGGGTCGGACCGCTGACCATCGCCATGCTGCTGTTCAACACCGTGAAAGCCGCGAAGCTGCAGCTCAAAGCCAGCGAGGAGGAAGATAAAAAGTGAAAAGCGATGTTGAAATAGCCCAAGCGGCGCAAATGAATCCTATCGTCCAGGTTGCCGCCGAACTCGGCCTGACCGAGGACGATCTAGAATTGTACGGCAAATACAAAGCCAAAGTGTCGCTGGCGGTATGGGACAGACTGAAAAACCGCCCCGACGGTAAGCTTATCCTGGTCACCGCCATCAACCCCACGCCGGCCGGCGAAGGCAAAACCACCAACACCGTCGGTATTGGCGACGCGCTGCGACGGCTGGGGAAAAAAGTCGTCATCGCCCTGCGGGAGCCTTCCCTCGGCCCCTGTTTCGGGGTCAAGGGCGGCGCCGCTGGCGGCGGCTACGCCCAGGTCGTGCCGATGGAAGACATCAATCTGCATTTCACCGGCGACATCCACGCGGTTACTACCGCCAACAATCTGCTGGCGGCGGTGGTCGACAACCATATCCATCATGGCAACGACCTTACTATCGACCCCCGCCGGGTGACCTGGCGGCGGGCCATGGACCTCAATGAACGGGCACTGCGCCAGATCGTGCTCGGTCTTGGCGGCAAAGCCAACGGCATCCCGCGGGAGGGCGGCTTCGATATTTCGGTGGCCTCCGAGATGATGGCCATCCTTTGCCTGGCCTCGGATCTTGCGGACATGAAACAGCGGATCAGCAGGATCATCGTTGGCTACACCTACGACAACAAACCGGTTACCGTTGCGGACCTGAAGGTGGCCGGAGCGCTCACCCTGCTGTTCAAAGACGCCATCAAACCCAACATTGTGCAGACGCTGGAGAATACGCCGGCTTTCATCCATGGCGGACCTTTTGCCAACATCGCCCATGGCTGCAACAGCGTCATGGCTTCGAAATTCGCCTTGAAAATGGCCGACGTGCTGGTCACCGAGGCTGGTTTCGGTGCCGACCTGGGAGCGGAGAAGTTCCTTGACATCAAGTGCCGCTTCGCCGGACTCCAGCCGGACGCTGTTGTCCTGGTGGCCACGGTGCGGGCGCTGAAATCCCACGGCGGGGTGGCTAAGGCCGATCTGGGCAAAGAAAATATGGCCGCCCTGGAAAAGGGCCTGACCAACCTTACCAAGCATATCGAGAATATCGGCAAATTCGGCCTGCCGGCGGTGGTCGCCATCAACGCTTTCCCCACCGACACGGCCGAGGAGTTGGCCTTCGTCGAAGCAAAATGCAAAGCCATGGGAGCGTCAGTGGCCCTGTCCGAGGTATGGGCCAAGGGTGGCGAGGGCGGAATCGCCGTCGCCAAGGAAGTGCTTGCAGCGATGGAAAAACCCAAGGCCTTCAAGTTCCTTTATGACGAGAAACTGCCGATCAAAGACAAAATCGCCGCCATCGCCACAGAGATCTACGGCGCCGACGGGGTGAACTACACCGCCGCCGCCGACAAGACGATCCAGGAACTGACGGCGCTGGGCTTCGACAAGACCCCGGTCTGTATCGCCAAAACCCAGTATTCGCTGAGCGACGATGCGACCAAACTCGGCCGGCCTTCCGGGTTCACCGTCACGGTGAGGGAAGTGCGGGTGTCGGCGGGAGCAGGCTTTTTGGTAGCGGTAACCGGGGAAATCATGACCATGCCGGGGCTGCCTAAACGACCGGCAGCCGAGGTAATGGATATCGACAACAACGGCAAGATCGTCGGGCTGTTCTAGCACCGGCGAATAGTCGACAAGGGGCGATCCGCAAGACCGGATCGGCGTCAGGGTGAGTTACGCTATTGCGGGACTCACCTTCTTGCTATAAAGTTATTCTGAGGGCAGGAAAAGGGGCTAACCGCAGGAGGAGTCGCCATGTCGAAAATCGCTTTCATTGCACCGTACAAGGAAATCTTTCTGGCCGGGCAAAAAGTAATCAAAGATCTGGGGTTGTCCAATATAACCGAGTCCTATATCGGCCGCAACAATCACGCTATTCCGCTGGCCAAACGGCTGGAGGCTGCCGGCGTGGATGTGATCGTTTCCCGGGGCGGCACGGCGGCGCTTATCGTCAAAGCCGGCGTGGAAGTGCCTGTTGTTGAAATATCGATGGGGCCGGAACTTGTCCGGGCCCTGGTAAACGCGAAACAGATCACTGGGCTGGACAGGCCCCGAATCGCGGTAATTGCCTTTCGGAACATGATTTACAATCTTGAAGTGCTTTCGGAGATATTGGGGGCCGGAGTTGAAATCCACGAACTCCATTCGATGGAGACCATTGAAGCGCTGGTAGAACAAATGGCGAGGCAAAAGAGTGTCGATATCGTGATGAGCGGCATCCAGGGGGTGAGGCTGGCGCGCCAGAAAGGCCTCAAGGCGCTCAGACTGAACTCCAGCGAAGCCGAGCTCCGGGCCGCCTTTCTTGAGGCCGAGAAGGTCGCCTACGCCCGGAATATAGAAAAAAAACGCCACCAGACTTTCCGCGTGCTGGTGGATTATCTGATGGAAGGGATTATCAGCATTAACGGGGAGGGTCTGATCGAGGTTTTCAACCCGGCGGCCCAACGCCTCCTGGGCATAGCGGCGGAGGAAGTAATCGGGAAAAAAATAACCGGCGAATTTCCGATGTTCGATGTCGCTGATTGTCTTGCCAAGGGGCAGAGCCTGGTGGGACAAATCGTCAAAATCAACAAAGTCACGACCCTGGCCAACATCGCTCCGATCAAGGTGGCGAGCGATCTGGTCGGGGCCATGATCACCTTTCAGGATATAACCAAAATAGCGGAAATGGAAGTAAAGATCAGAAAGGAACTTTATACTAAGGGGCTTGTGGCGGAATACAGCTTCAGCGATATCCTGGGAACTTCCCTCGAAATTAGCGACGCCAAGAACACCGCCGCCGAGTTTGCGGCCAGCGACGCCACCATCCTGATGGTCGGAGCGTCGGGAACCGGCAAGGAACTGTTCGCCCAAAGCATTCATAACGCCAGCCGAAGACGCGAAGGCCCCTTCGTTGCCATCAACTGTGCGGCGATCCCGGCTTCGCTGCTGGAAAGCGAACTGTTCGGGTATGTCGAGGGCGCCTTTACCGGGGCGAACCGTAAAGGCAAGCCGGGGCTGTTCGAACTGGCTCACCATGGCACGATCTTTCTTGACGAAATCTCGGAAATGGATAAGTACGGCCAGAGCCGTCTGCTGAGGGTCGTCCAGGAAAAGCAGGTCATGCGGCTGGGCGATGACCGCTATATACCGGTCGATGTCCGGATTATCGCCGCGACAAACCGGAATCTTGCCCAGTTGGTTAAGGCCGAACAGTTCAGAAAGGATCTTTACTACCGGCTTAACGTTCTCAGCGTGCATCTGCCGCAGCTGCAGGCTCGGCGCGAGGATATTCTGATTCTGGCCGGGCATTTCATCAGAGAGTTCAGCCGGGAATACCGGGGCGGCCGCAGCGGAAGACTGGTTTTTGAGACCAAAGCCCAAGAACTGCTTACCCAATATAACTGGCCAGGCAATGTGAGGGAATTGAAGAATTTCATCGAGCGCCTGGTCATCAGGGCCCGCGGCGAAACGATAACCGGGGACATGGTTCGCGGCTTGCTATCGCAGGAAGAGTTTGCGGACAGAACGGACAGCAAAACCGGGCTCAAGGGTTTCGCAGAGAAGGACCGCATTGTTCAGGCCATGATCCAGACAGACTTTAACCAGGGAAAAACAGCGGAACTTTTGGGGATTGACCGCAGTACCCTTTATCGCAAGCTGAAGAAACATGGCATCGACATAAAAAAATACTGCAATAATTGATGCAAATGGCAATGGTTGTTGCGTGATATATGCACCAATCGGCAAAGATGTGCAAGCTGCCGGAAAAGCTTGTTCTGGGCAAGACTCGACAAACGCAGGCTGGGCGCTGATAGGCGCTCTTTTTTTTTGCCTGCATATCGGAGGTAGACGTTGGCACGAATATTGCGAATAGTCACTAAAAGATGATTGGCCAACAAGGAAAAGGAGGGAAGGAAACCGAAATCTTTTGCCGATACCGAAGCAGAGGGCGCTTGGCGCCCGAAACTGTTTTCCATCAGGCCGATGGAGCGCGCGACCCTGTCATTATTCTAATAATACTGGAGGATACCAAACATGATGACTTATCGAGAAAAAATGCTGGCGACTTTGCAGGGGAAACCGACCGATTGCCTGCCGTTTGTCCCCCGTCTGGATTTGTGGTACAAATCAAACCGCTATAGAGGCACGCTGCCTGACAAATATAAGCACGCTTCGCTGATGCAGATTATCGAAGATCTTGATGTTGGCTATCATAGCGTGACCTCTGACCGGGATCTGTACGATGATTCGCTGGACAATATTGACAGGGCGCTGGGCATCTGGCGGGTCCATACCATGCCTCATCACGACAAGTTCCGGGATATCAAACGGAATATTTCCTATGAAGGCGACACGACGGTTGTGGAATATATTACTCCTGTTGGTAATATCAGAACCAAGGTTGTTTATGACGAATCGATGCGTGCGGCCGGGATCACCCTGTCCCATGTTTCGGAACACGCCATTAAAAGCGTTGAAGATTACGAGGCGGTGGCCTACTTATTTGAACATGTCGATGTGTATCCGAACTACGAGGGGGTTGCCCGTCTGAAAGAAGAGGTGGGGGACCGAGCGCTGATTGTCGGCACTGCCAGCATGGGTTGCTCGGCCATGCATCATATTCTCCATGAATTGATTCCCTATGACCTCTTTTTCTACGAATATTATGATCACAAGGAAGAACTGGACAGACTGGCCGCGCGGATGACGCCTTACATCAACAAAGTACTGGATGTCGCCATCAACAGCCCGGCCGATATCATCCAGTCCGGGACCAACTATGACGCCCAGATTACCTGGCCGGCCTTTATGGAAGAATATGTGGCTCCGTATCTTGCCGCCAATGCCGACAAGCTTCACGCCGCAGGCAAGTTTCTCCTGACTCATACCGACGGTGAAAATAAGGGATTGCTGCCCTATTACCTGACAGGCAACATCGACATCGCCGACTCCGTCACGCCGGCGCCGATGACGTCGCTTAGCCTGGGGCAGATCCGCGAGGCCTTCAACGACAAAATAACGATCTGGGGCGGCGTTCCCTCGATCACCGTGCTGGAGAATTCCATGAGCGATTATGAATTTGACGTTTTTATCAACGACTTGTTTGAGAATCAGATCGGCCGGGGCGATCATCTCATCCTGAGCATCGCCGATACCGCGCCGCCGGCGATGAAGTTCTCACGCCTGGAGCGGATTGCGAAAATGGCCAGGGAGTTCGGGCCGGTACGGCCTTAGCAGTGAAGGTTCCGGGCCGGAACATCCGGAGAGACGAACTGATTGGCAATAACGGGAGAGAGGTGGACAAATGAAACAGGAGAGCGCAAACCAGAGCGGACAAACTGCGGCGGCAGCTGCAAGAACAAATTATCGTTTTGTGGTACTGGCACTGATTACCCTGCTTCTTACACTGAGCACGGCCGACCGGGCGACCTTGTCGGTGGCTGGGGTGGGTATGGCCAAGGATCTCGGCATCAGCCCGGTGGGGATGGGTTACCTGTTCTCGGCTTTCAGCTGGGCCTATGTGCTGGGGCAGGTTCCGGCCGGGTGGCTGGGAGACAAAATAGGCTCCAAGGTGACGATTTTCGTCGGTCTTTTGCTGTGGTCGCTGACAACGGTGGCGATGGGTTTTGTCTGGCCATCCAGCTTTGCTTTCATGCTGCTCTTGGGACTGCGGTTTTTGCTGGGGGCCTTTGAAACGCCTGTCGGACCGTCCTCCGGCAAAATCATCGCCGCCTGGTTTCCGTCCCAGGAACGCGGGGTCGCAGGCTCGATCTTCAACAGCGCCCAGTACCTCTCGCTGGCGATTTTCACGCCGCTGATGGGCTGGCTGGCCTATGCCTTCAGCTGGCACTATGTGTACATCGTGATGGGCGTCCTGGGGGTCATCCTGGCTGTGGTCTGGCAGACGCTGTTCCATGTTCCGTCCAGGCATCCGAAGGTGAACCAGGCCGAACTTGACTATATCCGCGAAGGCGGCGGCCTGCTGGAGATGGACGCCAACATCGGCAAATACGCTTCAGCCGCGGAGGACGCGAAAAAACCAGGCTTTAAGTTTAGCGATTTTGCCCAGTTGTTCCAGAGCCGGATGCTGGCAGGTATTTTCCTGGCCCAGTACTGTGTCACAGCCATATCGTGGTTTTATCTGTCCTGGTTCCCGATTTATCTGGTGAAAGCCAAAGGATTTTCGATCCTGCAGGCTGGCTTCATTGCTTCGATACCGGCTATTGCCGGCTGTATCGGCGGCATATCGTCAGGTTTCGTCTCCGACTGGCTGCTGAAAAAGCTGGGATCGTTGACCTTGGCGAGAAAAATCCCCATCACCATCGGGTTCTCGCTCAGCGCCGCCATCATTATCTGCAATTATGTCCAGGCTGAAACGGTGGTCGTCGCCTTGATGAGTGCGGCGTTTTTCGGCAAGGGCTTCGGCAATCTCGGCTGGACGATCGTGGCCGATACGGCACCTAAGAAGATCGTGGGTATAACCGGCGGCGTTTTCAACTCCATCGGCCAGGCGTCAGGAATCATCACTCCTGTGGTCATCGGCTATATTCTTCAGGGCACCGGGTCGTTCAACGGTGCGCTTGTTTTCGTCGGCGCCCACGGCCTTGTCGCCATCTTCAGCTACTGGGTGATCGTCGGCAAGATCCAGCGGCTGGAACTCAAGCCCTGACCGGCGGGGAGCGACGCGGGTGGCCGCGCTGGTAAACTATAAAGGTGGGGATGGCAATGGAGGTAATCAACAATCTGCTGAAGGCTATCCCGATACCGAAAATGGTCAGAGTCGAGCAGCGTTTCCCGGCAGAAGATCTTCAGGATCTGGAAGGCGCGTTGCTGACTGAACTGCGCAAGCCCGAGATCATCAGCAGGGTGAAGGCTGGCATGCGGATCGCCGTCGGGGTCGGCAGTCGCGGTATGGCTGAGATACCGCGCATCGCGCAGGTGGTGATCAAGGAACTGAAGCGGCTCGGGGCCGAGCCGTTCATCGTGCCGGCCATGGGCAGCCATGGCGGGGCTACCGCCGCAGGACAACAAGGCGTGCTGGCCAGCCTCGGCATTACCGAAGCCAGCGTGGGCTGCCCGATCCTCTCGTCGATGGAAGTGGCGGATCTGGGGGTAATGGAAAACGGCCTGCCGGTGCTGATGGACAAAAATGCTTGCGGCGCCGACGGCATCATCGTCATTAACCGGGTCAAAGCCCACAACGCGTTTACCGGCCCCAACGAAAGCGGGTTGGTGAAGATGATTACCATCGGCCTGGGCAAACAAAAGGGGGCCGACTCCTGCCATACGCTGGGATTTGGCCATATGGCCGGATTCATTGTAGAAATGGCCAGGATCAAACTGGAGAAGCTGCCTTTTTTGTTCGGGATTGGCACGGTGGAGAATGCCTACGACCGTATCGCAAAAATAGCGGTCATACCGGCGGAGGAAATCATCGTCGCCGAACGGGAACTGCTGGCTCAGGCCAAGGCCAACATGCCCAAGCTGCTGCTGCAGCCTATCGATGTACTGATTGTCGACCAGATCGGCAAGGAATTTTCCGGCGGCGGGATGGACCCGTACACCACCGGGCGGGCGGCGACACCTTTCATTTCCGTCGGACCCGATCCGGGTAAGCTGGCGGTCCTCGATATTACCGACCAGAGCCACGGAAACGCCTGCGGCATGGGCCTCGCGGATTTCGGCACAAAAAGGCTGTTCGACAAAGTCGATTTCGAGTATACCTACGCCAACAACATCACCTCGACGGTGATCACCGGGCGGGTCCCCCTGATCCTGGCGTCGGACCGGCTGGCTATCCAGGGCGCCGTCAAAACAAGCAACGTGCTTGACCTGAGCCGCGTCCGCATGGTGCGTATCGCCAACAGCCTTCATATCGACAAAATATACATCTCGGAAAATATGCTGGAAGATGCACTGCGGCATCCGGATATAACCGTTCTCGGCGAGCCTGGGGAAATGGCGTTCGACGCCGGGGGAAATCTTACCGATATCGGCAGGTAGACGAGGTTAACTAGTTAGAGATAAGCGGGAGGGTATTTACCCTCCCGCTTGGTTTCCTAAACAAGGCTGCTTCGGCGGCAAATATGAGGCGGTGCCTGGGATGATAGAATATGGTGTTTGAATAGATAGTAACATTATATTTAATAACCATAAATAATCTGCGACAAGCTCCAGGGTGGACAAATGGTGCTTAGTGTAAATAATGATCAAAAAGAGAACCGAAATCATCGGGATCCGGTCAGGGAAAATGCTGCTCAACAGGTTTTACGGCTTAGGCTGAAGGTCGATAAAAATCGAAAATCAGCGTCTTTTATCGAATAAAGTATAAACAACCAATTATACTACTAGCATAGTGGTAGCAGTATTTTGAAATACCACTATATATAGATCGGGAAGAAGTCCTCCTGCTATATATTGTGGATAGACACCATCCTGCTGTTATCGACTGAAGTTCATCTGTTTGTAATGCTTCCGGATGTAAGGCCGGAAGGTTTTTCGCAGAACTGTGTAGAATCTTAATACACTGAATTCGAATAGCATTCAACAAAGGCGAAGGCATGCTTGTGATTTCGCCGGATCTTGCGAAGCATTGTCAGCCACCAGTCGGGAGGAGTTCCGCCGCCAAATGGCAGTCATTATGAAACATTGCCCTCCTTCGTGGTACTTGACACAGCAACTATCGCCGCAACATATGGAATATCGGACTGAGTACTATATGAGCAACGATTGAAGGAGGAGCATTGTAAATGCTGAAGATTTTCGTCGGGGGACGCAGCGTAAAAATTAATCGCTATTTACTGCCGCGAATCATTGCAAAAATAAAAAATCGGGTTATTGATGTGATATATTCCGGCACATTTCTGGGAGGAACGATTGAACCGGTCACGGAGGATGCCTATGATACCCAAAGTTCTGATTACAAGGTGTTGGAGTGGCTGTTTGACAAAGTCAGCATTGATGCGAACGATGTAATTGTTGATGTAGGCTGCGGCAAAGGCCGGGTGTTATTGTGGCTTATCAATAACGATTACCACAATAAACTGGTAGGTGTAGAATTGAATGAGGAAATTGCCGATAAAACAAAGCAAAGGCTGAGTCAGTATCCCAATATTACCATCATCGCCGGCAGTATCCTGGAGAACATTCCCGAAGATGCAACCGTGTTTTATCTTTTCAGTCCTTTTAATGAAAAAATCACGGCTGAGTTTAAAGAGAAACTTTCAGCCAAACCGAATATAACCATCATCTACTCAAACGCAACCCATGTCGATGTCTTTAAAGACGACGACAACTGGGATGTTACAGAATATGACGTTACTATACCTGTTGCCGGCATCGAAAACTACCCGGCTGCGATCATAACCACCAAAGCCAATAAATAAAAACACTGAGAACGGTGAAGAGGGCGCCTGAAAAGCTGATCGGCTTTCAAGCACCTTTTTTTATTAAGGGCAAAAAAAAAATCCCCCAATGGCACGGTGCCTGGTGGGGGATTTGACAAGGAGGAGAACATCAGGGATTTATTTTTTCACGGAAGACCTGTTTGCCGTTCTTTATCTCAATCACTACAGCGCTTTTGACTGGATTATGCTGGGCGTCAAATGTAATCAAGCCGGAAACAGCCGGGAAGTCTTTGGTTTGCGCCAGGGCTTCCTTGATTTTTTCCGGTGCGGCGCTGTTTGCCCGCTTGATGGCATCAATCACGAGGGATGCGGCATCATAGCCGAGGGCGGCCTGCATATCAGGATCTTCGCCGTATTCTTTCTTGTACGCCTCAGCGAACTTCAGCGCCGCAGGATCTTTGTCGTCGATGGAATAGTGGGTGCTGAAGAAGACATTGTTCAAGACATCCGGGCTGCCGGCAATTTCCACCAACTTGGGGGAATCCAGCCCGTCGCCGCCCAGAATCGGCACGTTCAGTCCAAGTTCACGGGCTTGCTTGGCAATCTTGCCGCCTTCTTCGATATAGGCCGGCAGAAAGATGACATCAGGGTTGGTGGCCTTAATCTTGGTCAAGGTTGCCCGGAAATCCTGATCCTTCTGAAGATAAGCTTCCTTGGCGACAATGGTGCCGCCGGACTTGACGAAGGACTCTTCGAAATACTGGGCCAGCCCTTTGGCGTAGTCGGAGCTATTGTCGATATAAATTGCGGCCGTTTTGGCTTTCAGGCTTTTTGTCGCGAAACTGGCCATGACTGTTCCCTGGAAGGGATCGATAAAGCAGGCCCGGAAGGCGAAGTCGTTCAGTTTGCCGTTTTCAAATGTCACCCGGGGGTTCGTGGAAATAGGGCTGACAAAAGGAATTTTGTTGGCATGGGCGATCGGTGAACCGGCCAACGTATTGGAACTGGCTATGGCGCCGACAATGGCCACCACCTTGTCCTGGGTGATCAGTTTGGTTACCGCGTTCGCGGCTTCGGAAGGTTCTGATTTGTTATCGGCAATCACGAAATTAATCTGTTTGCCAAGGACCCCGCCGGCGGCGTTTGCTTGTTTAAAAGCCAATTTGGCGCCGTTAGTCGAGGATTTGGCATAAGAAGCAATGCTGCCGGTCACTTCATAATTCCCGCCAATTTTGATTTCATTGGAAACTGAACCGGAACCGCAACCTGCCAAGCCAACGGAAATACCTGCGATGATCAGGCCTGTGACGAAGAGTACCCAACTTCTTTTTAACATTCTTGCCATCTCCCTCAAAATAATCAAATAAAATACACTGGGCCACATATACCTCCTTCACGGCCCGGTGCCAATCAAAAAAGGCTAAGCAAAATCTCCCTCATGGAGAGATCACTTAGCCTTCAGTCTTCTGATTGGCATAGTTTAGTTTTTGTATACAATGATTATAAATCAAGAAACTGTCAAACGCAACTAAAAAATACGTTCTCAAAGGACAAAAGGTATAATGTATTGACCGGGCGGACATTAGCATGCCTGGCGAATCGCCGAGCTAACGGGGTAACGAAAAGCGCCTATTATTGAAAGGCAGTGACAGGCTATTAAAAAACTGGCGAAGGATCGAAAAAATGGTTGACATCGCCAGGGGAGTGTGCTAAATTATACACAATATCAAATTCCGGCTGATTGGTACGCTGAAGGCCAGAGGATGTGTATTCACACTCTCTGGCCTTTTTGTTTCCGCTGATTCGGAATTCCAGACACCGGAGTAGTCAATTCAATACTCAGTTCGCCCACTGGACAACTGGAGGCCAAACATCCCTGCAAAGGGATTTTTGGCCTCTTGTCATTTTCCTAAGCAAAAGGGAGGGAAATCGATGAGCTTGTGCACAGCCGCTTCCAGCAGCCACAATTATGACCACCTGATCAAAAAACATCCCTGCTTCAACGGAGAAGCCCACGCCAAATTCGGCCGCATCCATCTGCCGGTCAGCCCTGCCTGCAACATCCGCTGCCGCTTTTGTCAGCGCGGCTTTAACAAGTCGGAGCATCGTCCCGGCGTGAGTGCCGGGCTGCTCAAACCGGAAGAGGCGCTGGAAACGGTAGAAAAAGCCCTGCAGCTGTGCCCGCAGATCACGGTGGTGGGAATCGCCGGTCCCGGCGACACGCTGGCCACCGATCACGCGCTGGAAGCCTTCCGTCTAATCCACGTCCACCATCCGGAATTGATCAACTGCCTGAGCACCAACGGGCTGCTGCTCAGAGACAAGGCGGAGGCGCTGGTCGAAGCTGGCGTGAGGACGGTCACCGTTACAGTCAACGCCGCAGAATCTTCGACCCTGACTAAAATCATATCCCATATCAACTACAATGGCCAGTACATGACCGGGGAAATGGCGGCGCGTTACCTGCTGCTCGGTCAGGTGGCAGGCATCCGGAAAGCCGCCGATTTGGGTATAGCCGTAAAAGTTAACACCGTGCTGATCCCCGGCGTCAACGACCGGGAAATCGGCGACATCGCCAAACTGGTATCGAAGCTGGGCGCCGAATTTATCAATATTATCCCGCTCATTCCCCAGCACGAGTTCAGAGACGTTGCCCCGCCCAGCTGCCAACAGATCAACATCGCCCGGGAGGCCGCCGAAGCGTATCTGCCTGTCTTCCGTCATTGCCGGCAGTGCCGGGCCGACGCCTGCGGCATTCCGGGTGCGGAAACCGACTTGGCGGATAAACTCTACGGGACCAGGTTCCAGAACACATTTTCCCATGGCTGACGAAAGCCGAACGATCCAGAGGGCATACAAGGAGGCGTTAGTATGGCGTTTCGGGTGGCGGTGGCCAGCAGCGACGGCAAATTTATCAACCAGCACTTCGGCCGGGCTCAGGCCTTCCTGATTTACGAACTGAATGAAGGCGATAGCGAAGGATTCCGGTTTGTCGAACGGCGTGAAACAAAGCCGCCCTGCTCCTACCAGCAGCATGACGATGATTTGCTGACCGCCGCGGCAGCCCTGGTTTCCGACTGCCGGACGGTTCTGGTCAGCCAGATCGGACCGGGGGCGGTTCAGGCGCTGGCGGCCCACGGGGTAAACGCCCTGGAAGCGCCGGCCTTCATTGACGAAGCTTTAGCCAAACTGGGCAAAACCATTCAGCGTTTTCCCAAGCTGAAAATCAACGGATGAGCCTGCGTCCATCCGGCGGTGCAAGAAATGTATCAGCAGGCGCGAGTTTCTTGGCTATCCGGCGTTAAGCAAGGCGGAAGGAGGAACCGAAAATGTCGGTCATGATTGTCGGCGCCGATCATCTGGGCAGTATCGAGAAGAGTTTGCATGAACACGGCTTCACCGATATCGAACACATCCGCGGTAGGAACACCGCCGACCGCAAAAAATTCAACATCCCGCAGGCCACCCGGCTTATCGTCGTTCTCACCGACTATATCAATCATTCCACCGCCAGAAACGTCAAAGAGAAGGCAAAGGAGCGAGGGGTGCCGATGGTTTTCGCCAAACGGTCCTGGTGTTCGCTGTACGAACAACTGAAGAAATGCGGGGTAACTAAAACAGAAAAGCCGGCGAATAAACAAGACAGCTTGTGCCGTAGCTAAAGAAAGGGAGATGACTGTGGCAAACAAGATTAAACAGATCGCAATTTACGGAAAAGGCGGCATCGGAAAGTCGACGACGACCTCAAACATCAGTGCCGCGCTGGCGGCCTCGGGCTATAAAGTAATGCAGGTTGGCTGCGACCCCAAGAGCGACTCCACCAACACCCTGCGGGGCGGCACCTATATTCCCACGGTGCTGGACACCATCCGCGAAGGCAAAAATGTCAAACCGGCGGATGTCGTCTTCGAGGGTTTCCGTGGTGTATACTGCGTGGAGGCCGGCGGCCCGGCCCCGGGAGTGGGCTGCGCCGGGCGCGGGATCATCACCGCCGTTCAACTGCTGAAAAGTCTCAAGGTCTATGAAGACCTTGATCTGGACTATGTTATCTACGACGTGCTCGGCGACGTAGTCTGCGGCGGCTTTGCGGTGCCCATCAGGGAAGGAATCGCCGAACACGTCTTTACGGTTTCCTCAGCCGACTTTATGGCGATTTACGCCGCCAACAACCTGTTCAAAGGCATCAAAAAGTATTCGAATTCCCGGGGAGCTTTGCTGGGAGGGGTGATCGCCAATTCCATCAGCGCCCCCTACGCCAGGCAGATCGTCGACGACTTTGTCGCCCGGACCGAGACTCAGGTGCTGGGCTACGTGCCCCGCTCGGTCACGGTGACCCAGAGTGAACTGCAAGGCAAGACGACCATCGAAGCCTTTCCCGAATCGGCTCAGGCTCAGGTTTACCGCGAACTGGCCGAAAAGATCGCCAGGCACGAGGAGTCAAAAGTTCCGGCGCCATTGGAAATCGAGGAACTCCGCGACTGGGCTGCGAAGTGGGCCGACAATCTGGTGGCACTGGAGACCGGCGAAGTCCGGAGCGCCGCCCAGAATATATAGACGCGGGAGGCAACCGGTTCAGATGATCACCTCCATGAATAGTGAGAAAGGGAGGCTCAAATGGCTACGCAGGACAGAAACGTAATGATTGACGCCGTGAAAGGGCCACCTAAGATAGTGGCAAGCAATATCAGCAAAATTTACAAAGTCAAGCAGGAAGGCAGCGACAGCCTGGCGGACTTCTACGCCTTACAGCAGGTCAGCCTGACGGTGGTGGAGGGGGAATTCCTGACCATCGTCGGACCGTCCGGCTGCGGCAAATCGACCTTTCTGGACATGATTGCCGGCCTCAGTTTTGCCACCTCCGGCGATATCCATATCGACGGCAAACGCATCACCGGCCCGGCCCTGGACCGGGGTATCGTGCTGCAGGGTTACGCGCTTTTTCCCTGGCGGACTGTCCGGGAAAACGTCGAATTCGGGCTGGAAATAAAGAAAATCAAACCCAAAGAACGGGCCGAGATCAGCGAACGCTACCTCGACCTGGTGGGATTAAAAGCGTTTAAGGACAGATATCCTTATGAACTTTCCGGCGGCATGAAACAGCGGGTGGCTATCGCCCGGGCGCTGGCCTACGATCCGGAAGTGCTGCTCATGGATGAACCGTTCGCGGCTCTGGACGCCCAGACCCGCGAGGTGCTGCAGGAAGAGCTGCTGAACATCTGGGAGAAGACGAAAAAAACCATTATCTTTGTTACCCACAGCATCGACGAGGCCGTTTTTCTGGCCGACCGGGTGGCGGTAATGACCGCTAATCCCGGCACCATCAAGACCATCCTGAAAGTCGATCTGAAGCGGCCGCGGCAGGCCTCCCGGGCGTCGGCCGAATTCGGCTGGATCCGCCACAAGGTATGGGAACTTCTGTACGGCGGCCCTGGCGGGAGTACCGAAAAACAGGGCCAGTCGCCCGATGTGGCCGATGCCATTTCGTCGGCAGCGGTGTTATAGTCTTCGACAAACTGCGAATAAACGACAAAGACCGATCAGTTCACTGAAGGTGAGGGGAATCCAGA
>JARLHY010000002.1 GCA_031292015.1 Negativicutes bacterium
ATTAAAATTTCGACAATATGCGCTTCTATCCTGCAAAAAATATTGTCTTAATAAAAAATTAATGCCGCTTTGTCAGGGTTTCTCCCTGGCTCAGCTGCTGTTGAGCCGGCAAGGTCCATATAGCAAAAAGAAGCGGTTTTCCGCTTCTTTTTTGTCGTCCCCTTTTCGTCCCCCGGCCAGAGGCACGACAAGCAGTTATTGCAGCGATTTTTTCAATGCCCTGGCCAACTGGTCTGCACACGAACTTTCGTTTTTCGAGCGGGGGCAAACATTCCCCTGGAGTTTTTCGATCACCTCTTCAACAGGCAATCCTTCCACCAATTTGGCGATTGCTTTGAGATTACCGGGACAACCCTCGATAAACTCCACGCTTTTGACCTTGCCGGCTTCCACTTCCAAATGTATCGCCTTGGAACATACGCCTTCGGTAGTATATCGAATCATCGGCCTCACTCCCGTCAGATAGAATGCTGCGTCTTTTTTCGTGCCGCTTTTAGATGACCGGTCCCAGCATATAGATGTCCATCGAATTGACATAGCCGGAAATTTCCGCCTTGGTCATGGCCCCGGAGCCGATCCGCGCCAGCTCCTCCAGGATTCGCTGCCCGGCGTCGGGAATCGTGTCTCCGCCGTCGATCACCGCGCTGAGGTTCATATCGATATGATCGCTCATCTTCTCGGCCGCGGTGCGGCTGCCGGTGATCTTGAGCACCGGTACGAAGGGAAAGCCCTGGGGCGCGCCCCGGCCGGTGGCAAACACGATGACATTGGCTCCTGCGGCTGCCAGGCCGGTCAGTATCTCCGGCTCGCGGCCGGGAGAGTCCATCACAACCAACCCTTTTACCGTCGGCCGCTCGCCGTACTCGTACACCGCCTGAATCGGCGACGTACCGGCCTTGGCGATGGCTCCCAGCGACTTCTCCTCGATGGTTGTCAGCCCGCCCTTGATATTGCCGCCGGTGGGCTGGCCGCCGCGGATGTCCTCACCTACCGCCATGGCCCGTTTCTCCATCCGGTCCACCAGCTTGAAGATGCCGTCAGCCACCTCCTGGTTCGCGGCGTGCCGGGCCAGGATGTGTTCCGCCCCGATAAACTCTGTCACCTCACCGAGAATGGAAACACCGCCC
>JARLHY010000172.1 GCA_031292015.1 Negativicutes bacterium
CGCGCCGTAAATTTGCACCGACAGCGCCGCACCGTCTCCCATGCGTCGTCCGTGACGCAGGGGAGACTGGCGGAACCATCCAAGGTTCCGCCTGCTGAGCTGTTACCGTCCGCTGCATTAACGGCGCGTACCATCCTTCGGCAAATGGCCTGCTCCCAGCGCCCACCTCCGCTCAACGCTACATTTTGCCAAAAAGCGAAGGGGAAATTATTTTTCCGCTTGTGCATTTTGCTGATTGAAAGGGGCTGTCTCAAAACTCTTTTTGAGACAGCCCCTATTACTTTGTTGAGGATCTTTATTTCAGGCTTTTCACTGCCCTGATTTTTGGTGCGCGGCTGCTGTTTACAAACCGGTCGATCCGCTCCAGCGCTTCAGTGAGGTTGGTCGTGGAGGACGCGTAGGAGCAGCGGACGAAACCTTCCCCGCTGGCGCCGAAGGCTTCGCCGGGAACCAGGGCAACTTTTTCGGCTTTTAACAGCTGTTCGGCAAAGGCGAGGGAGCTCAGACCGGTCTCGCGGACAGAAGGGAAGATGTAGAAAGCGCCTCTGGGTTCGAAACAGGGCAGGCCTATCCTGCGGATGCCCTCGACCATCAGCCGGCGGCGGCGGTTGTATTCGTCCACCATCTTGGTGACGTCGCCTTCGCCGTACTTCAGGGCCTCGATGGCGGCTATCTGACCGGTGATGGGGGCGCAGAGCATGGTGTACTGGTGGATCTTGGTCATGGCGTTGATGAAATCACGGTTGGACAGGGCGTAGCCGACCCGCCAGCCGGTCATGGCGTAGGCCTTGGAAAAGCCGTTGAGCAGAATGGTCCGGTCGCGCATCCCCGGCAGGCTGGCGAAGCAGGTGTGCTCGCCATGGTAGGTCATCTCGGCGTATATCTCATCCGAGATAACGATAAGGTCGTGCTTTTCCGCGAAGGCGGCGATGGCCGCAAGCTCGTTCCAGCTCAGGATGGCACCGGTGGGATTGTTCGGGTAGCCGATCAGCATTGCCTTGGTGCGGGGAGTCACCAGTTGCTCCAACTGGGCGACAGTGACGCGAAACTCGTTTTCCAGCGTGGTCGGAACGATGACCGGCTTGCCGCCGGCTAAAGTGACGCAGGCTTTGTAGGAGACGTAGCAGGGTTCGGGCACCAGGACCTCGTCCCCGGGACTCAGGATGGCCCGCATCGCCAGGTCGACCGCTTCGCTGACCCCTACCGTGACCAGGATTTCTTTGCGGGGATCATAAGGCACGCCGTATTTCTTGTTGATGTGGCGGGCGATCTCTTCCCGCAGTTCCAGTAAACCGTAGTTGGAGGTATAAGCGGTGTAGCCCTTTTGCAGGCCATAGACGCAGCTTTCCCTGATATGCCAGGGAGTGACGAAGTCCGGCTCGCCAACCCCCAGCGAGACGACGCCTTTGGTTTCGGCGACGATATCGAAAAAGCGGCGGATGCCGGAAGGCGGTATAGCCCGCACTGCCGGAGATATACGTTCGCCCCAGTTCATGGCGACACCACCAGCCGGCGGTCCTCTTCCTCATCTTCGACGATTACGCCCGATTCTTTGTACATTTTCAGCATAAAGTGGGTGGTGGTGCTGAGGACCCCCTCGATGGTCGACAAGCGATTGGAAACGAACTGAGATACCTCTTTGAGGGTTTTTCCCTCCACCATCACCAACAGGTCGTAAGCCCCGGACATCAGGTAAAGGCTGCGGACTTCCGGAAAGCGGTAAATCCGTTCGGCGATGGAATCGAAGCCCACTTCGCGCTGGGGGGTGATTTTGACGTCGATGACTGCGGTGACCCGTTCGACGCCGGCCTTTTCCCAGTTGACGATGGTCTGGTATTTGACAATGATTTTTTCCGCTTCCAGGCGATCGACCAGGGCTGCGACTTCGGCCTGGGATTTGTCCAGCATCGTCGCCAGCTGCTCCACCGTCAGGGTATGGTCTTTTTCCAGGAGTTCCAGCAATTCTTGCATATTCGTTCCACCTCTTCTTAAAAAAATTAGAAAATCCGGGTTTGCGCCGAGCCCCGGTGGTTGCGCAAGCCGTCGGCCGTGCGTATACTCTCTGAGCGACACAAAAAATCCCGTCCTGATAAAGGACGGGATTAGTTTCCCGCGGTACCACCTAATTTAGCCACGACTGGCTCGCCTCTTTCCCGTTAACGCCGGGAATACGGTGAAGCCTACTTTTGTTCAGCCCACGGCTCCGGGGTGGCTTTCCTCAGCGCGCTTTTCCTGCCGGCTTTCACCAAACCCGGCTCTCTGCAAGGGAACTACGCTGGTACTTTCCCTGTCATCGCCACAATATGCTAATGATTGTAATCTATATTAGCATGAAAATGTCGGCTGCGCAAGGGAAGAGCTGCAGGCCGGCTGAACCATTTTGTTGGCAAGGCAGCAGCCCCTGCATTCCCAGCACTGCAGCACCGAAAACCCGCGGGGGAGTTTTGTCCAGCAGTGGCTTCTGCAGGCCTGCTGATCAACTCTGCCGCTATCGCCGATGGCTCCGACCGGGCACGACTCGATACACAGGCGGCAGTCTGGGGGGCAAAGTTCCTCGCCAAGGACCGGGTCAGGTTCTATGGCAAGTTCGGTGATGACGCAGACCAGATTGACCCTGTTTCCGTACTGCGGGGTGATCAGCAGCGAATTTTTTCCGAGGACTCCCAGGCCGGCCGCCACGGCCGCGTGTTTGTGCGACAGGTCTCCGGCGGCGTATTGTCTGGCCTCGTCCCAATGGGAATAAGGGGTCATGGCTGGTATCGGCAGGCTGTCGGCGCCGGAGTTTTCTTCGATGTAACGTGCCAGATGATAGGCGTCGTTGTCCAGTCTGGCGATATTGCCGTCATGTACCGCCGTATAGCTTGTCCAGTGCCTGCTGTTCATGGGGCCGGCCAGGCATTTGCGGGCCAGCACGATAACTGATTTCGCTTTTGGCATAATGTCGGTGGGCTTGTGACTGGGAGGCGCTTCGTTCAGGCTGTCGACGGCGGCGACGCCGACAAGGTCGACACCCAGCCGCCTGGCTTCGGTCAGTATTTCCGCCTTTAACCGGGATTGTCGGGTCATACCCTCAACTCCTTATGGGAGTATTATAGGCGACTGGTCCGACGGTCGTCTTCCCGGTTGTTGCGGTTCAATTCGGCTGAAGCAGACGGAGTCGGGTTTCCTGCCTGGGAGCACTTGTTTCTTCCCGGCCAAAACCGCTGAGCTTTGGCAGAGAGCTTTGGGTCTGGCCGAATTCGGTCATATATTCCCAGTAGCGTTTTGGCATGTGGCTCATGCGGCACTGGGGGTTATACCTTTCCTGTATCGCAATGGTATCGTAAAACACTCGCCACAGTTCCCGGAATTTTTGCTCTGTCTCATCCGCCTCAGGCATTTCCAGCGTCTGGATGGGGACGACCGCCGAGCGGTGGGGCTGATAGATCAGTCCCATGCCATGGGTTTTATCGTGGATCAAAAAGCGTTCTTCCGGGTAACGTTCGCAAAAGTGCCGTGTCAAGAGCGGCAGCACGAAATTTTTCGGCGCTATTTCCCCCACCAGGACGTTGTTGAGAATGGAGAACCGCAGGAAGCCTTTCAGTAAATGACTTTCCCTGTCCAGATGGCCGACCGCTTTATAGATGGTATTCACCACACTGTCGGTCAGCATGTACATCACCGCCGGACCGCAGCGGTAGCCCAGCATCATGAAGCGCAGGATGTACAACTCTTTTTGAACAAGACAGGTTAAAAAAGCGTGACGGATAAGGTTAAGCGCCGACAGCCCCATCTTCTTCGGAATGGAAGCCAATACCCGGCCGGCTTTTTGAAAATCAGTGGGAATCCGTTTGCCGGAGAAGAGCTGGGGTGCAGCCACGTCCGGCACAGCAATATCCACAGGCATTTCTTTTTTTTCGTAGCATTCAAATACGCAGCACAATAAGCCGTCGAAACTTCCGTCATAATGATAAATTACATCAGATTGGTCAAACATGTTTTGATAGCCTCCCCTGCCGGCAGCAATAACGGCTGGTCGAAAAGAGAAAGCTGCTCCGTCGGTAAGGAAAAGCGCGCATTGAGCTGTCCCAGCCCTTTCTCCGACAGCAGGGAGCGGAGCATTGAGACTTGGGGATTGATTTTTCCTGGTGCCGTTTTTCCGCCGCAGGTAATGAAATACTGGGCCCGTTTGAGGACAACCCCCAGTTTTTTCAGGCCCTCCACATGAAGAACAGCCGTACGGCGGGCGGTTACAATCCGTTTGGCACTGGTCACCCCGATGCCCGGCACGCGGATGAGATGGTCATAAGGAGCGCGATTAACATCCACAGGGAAGAAATCCAGGTGGTTGAGAGCCCAGTTGCATTTGGGATCGAAATAGGGATTAAAACTCGGGTGTTGCTGGTCGAGAAGCTCGTTGGCGGCAAAACCATAGTACCTCAGCAGCCAGTCGGCCTGGTACAGCCGGTGCTCCCGCAAAAGAGGCGGCTGCGTATCCAGGGCAGGCAGGAGGCTGTTTTCTGCCACCGGGATATAGGCAGAGAAAAAAACCCGCTTCAGTTTATATTTTTTGTAAAGACCTTCCGTCAGGTTCAGAATCTGAAGGTCGCTTTCCGGTGTGGCCCCGATGATCATCTGGGTACTCTGTCCGGCCGGGACAAATTTGGGAGCATGCCGATACTTTACTACATCGCGCGAGTTTTCCTGTATCCGGTTTTGAATATAGCTGATGGGTGACAAAATGGACTGCTTTGTCTTGTCCGGCGCCAGCAGCTGCAGACTGTTCTGGGACGGCAGCTCGATATTCACACTCATCCGGTCCGCCAGCAGGCCAAGGCGGGTGATGAGAGCGTTGTCCGCCCCGGGAATTGCTTTTGCGTGGATGTAGCCGGCAAACCGATATTCCTCCCGCAGGATCCGCAGCGCCTCGATCATTTGCTCCGAAGTGTGGTCCGGGCTTTTCATTACGCCGGAGCTTAAAAAAAGGCCCTCAATGTAGTTGCGCCGATAAAAATTGATGGTCAGCTCAGCCAGCTCCCGCGGCGTGAAAAAAGCGCGCGGCGTGTCGTTGGACCGGCGGTTGACGCAATACTTGCAGTCATAGGTGCAAACATTGGTCATCAGCACTTTTAAAAGGGTGATACACCGTCCGTCGGCTGAAAATGTGTGGCAGATGCCATAAGCAGACGCGTTGCCGATTCCTCCGGCTGTCGCCTTTCTGTTCACTCCGCTTGACGTACAGGCAACATCGTATTTCGCGGCGTCAGTCAAAATTTTCAGTTTGTCAAAGACGTCCATGTGGTTTCACCGCCCTGCGTGTACTACTCCTAATTATAATATACAGAACATGTGTTTGGCAAACATTTGTTCTGCAGTGCAAGAAGTATTTGCTTTTTGGCCCTGGCCTGTTTTAAGATTAAAGTACGAACAGATTGCCGGTTTCCGGCGGGAGGTGTCTATGACAAAAGCGACCTGGGTGATAGGCCATCGTAATCCAGACACCGATTCCATCTGCTCGGCCATTGGGTACGCCCATCTCAAGCAGCAGATGGGAGAGGCGGCCATCCCCGCCAGGGCAGGAAAAATCAACCCCGAAACCAGATTTGTGCTGGATTATTTTGGAGTCGACGCGCCGGAGCTGATCGATGATTTGTACCTTCGCGCCAGCGATATCATGAATCCGGTGACCGCCACGGTAGCGCCGGGGGATACGCTGCGTGAACTGGGCCGGGTGATGAAGGGCAACCGGGTGAAGTCGGTGCCGGTGGTCGAGCCTGACGGCCGGCTGGTTGGCATGGTTTCGGTCGGCGATTTGGCTCAGAAATATATCGATGAACTTGAAATGCAGGATCTGCGGGAGGCGGGAGTGACCTTCGCCGGGGTGCTGCGGGCGCTGGACGGCGTAAACCTCTGCGGCGATTTGGAGCAGAGCGTCCAGGGCAAGGTCTGGATCGGAGCGGCGCGCACCAAAACCATGGTCGGGATGATCGGTTCGGGCGACGTGGTTCTTGTCGGCAACCGCGAGAGCGCGCAAATAGCTTGTGTAAAAAAAGGCGTTTCCTGCCTGGTGGTGACTGGCGGCGCCCAGGTGTCCGAAACGGTCTGCGACGCGGCTGCCGCCGACGGCGTGATCGTCATCTCTTCTCCCTATGATACCTATACCTGCGCTAGACTGATCAACCAGAGCATCCCGGTCCGGATGGCCATGCAGACCGAGACAGTCAGCTTCAAGCCAAGCGACCTTGTGGCCGACATCAGAAACATCATTGTCAGAACCAACCACCGCAACTATCCGGTGGTGGAGCACAACCGGCTCACCGGGATGGTGGACCGTGACCGACTGATCGTTCCTCGGCGGACCAAGGTCATCCTGGTGGATCATAACGAACGGTCCCAGGCGGTGCAAGGCGTGGAAGAGGCTCACATCGTCGAGATCATTGATCATCACCGGCTGGGAGGCCTGGAGACCAGCGAGCCCATCTTCATCCGCCATGAGCCGGTGGGTTCCACGGCCACCATCGTGGCCAACATGCACTGGCACAGAAATGTCGCCATACCGGCAGGTATTGCCGGACTGCTGCTGGCCGGAATCCTGTCTGATACGCTGCTCTTCAAGTCAGCCACAGCCAGCCCCTTAGACAAAGAAACGGCCATAAAGCTTGCCGCTCTGGCCGGATTGGATATCGATGAATTTGGCATGGCTCTGCTCAAAGCCGGATCGGGTATGGGCGACCTGTCACCGATGGAGATCATCAGGGGCGACATGAAAGAGTTCCAGATCGGCGAGAACCGGGTGGCCATCGGCCAGATATCGGTAATGGACCCGATGGAGATTCTGGCCGCCAAGGCCGCGCTGGTAGAGCAGTTGGACGCCCTGTGCCAGCAGGAGAACTACGATGCGGCGATCCTGATGATCACCGACATCCACAAGGAAAGCTCCCATCTTATTTACACCGGACGGGCGGCGGATCTTGTCGAGCAGGCTTTTGATCACAGCGGCCCGGGCGGAATCCTCTACCTGCCGGGAGTCATGTCCCGCAAGAAACAGGTTGTGCCGCCGATGGTTGAAGCTAGCCGTTCTTAGCGGCCTCGGCCGCAAGGGCGTCCCAGAATAACTGGAAGCAGCTCGGCACCAGCGGCTGGCGGCATACGGCGTAGAAGCGCCGGGGAATTTTCAGACCGGGGGTGTCGATGATTCGCAGGCTGCCGGCTTGGAGTTCCTGCTGGATGGCCCATTTGGAAATGAATGCCAGGCCGACCTGGCTGATTACTGCCGACTTCAGAGCCTCATTACCGCCAACTTCAAGCACGATGCGCATCTGAGCCGGGGAGATTCCCCGGCTTTCGAGTGCGGCGTGAACCGTCCGCAACGAGCCGGAGGAAACGACGCGGGCTACGAAGGGGAAGGACAAAAGCTCGGCCAGTGACGGAGCGGGTCCGACCTGGTCGCAGATTGCCGGATGGGCTATCAGCACCAGTTCGTCGGGCCACAGTTCCAGTACCGGGTGATCGTTGCCGGGATGGGTGCCGACGATGGCGATGGGATAGTCGCCGCTCGCGAAGCCGGTCAGGACGGTCTGACTGTCCCCGGTGTGAAGGGAAAAGCGCAGCCCCGGCTGAGCCCGCAAGAAGGAGGCGATCAGCTGGGGAACAATGTATTCGGCCGGGATGGTGCTGGCTCCCAGCGCGATGGTGCCGGCTGCGCCGGCCAGCATGGCTTTGATTTGGTTATGGGCTTCGGATAATTGGGCGTTTATTTTGCTGGTATGGTGTAGCAGTATTTCTCCATAGACGGTCAGGGTTACCCCCCGGGCGGTGCGCTGGAACAACTGGCAGCCGAAATCCCGTTCCAGGTTGTCAATATGAAAAGAGACCGTGGGTTGGGTGAGTTCCAGCTTTTTTGCTGCTCCTGAGAAACTGCCTTCCTCGACTACTGCGCCGAAGACCGCGAGAGACTGCCAGTAAGACACACCTGATCACCTCGATTATAGAATTGAAGAGCCAAGGGATTGCCCTGGGCGTATGCAAAGAATCGCGCGACATCGTGACGATTCCTTTTCTATTTCGGGCCGGGACGGAAAAATTCCTTTATGGGCCTGGCCGTGGCAGGATTATTCGGTGGGCGATAGAATTAATTTTGATATCTTATTAATATAGTTTATCAAACTTGTTATTACCAATAGCAACGGCAAAAATGAAATGGAGTGAGAGCATGGCTTGGGGTTTGATTGTAATCACCGGGATCGTTTTTGGTTTGGGGTCAGTACTGTTGGTGAAAGCCGGCAATCCGGGAAACTACGGGTTCTGTGCCGCGTGTCAGCTGCGGGATATCGCCGGGGCCCTCGGCATCCACCAGATTGCCACCCTGCAGTATGCCAGACCGGAAATACTGGGGTTCGTTCTCGGTGCTTTCGCCTTGGCCAGAACCAGCGGCGAATACAGTCCCCGCGGCGGGTCGAAACCTTTCGTCCGCTTTCTGCTGGGGGCGTTGATGATGATCGGCGCCCTGGTGTTTCTGGGCTGCCCGCTCCGGGGCATCCTGCGGCTGGCGGGAGGCGATCTGAACGGCCTGGTGGGGCTGGCTGGTTTCGCCGGCGGTATTGGCGTGGGGGTATTGTTTCTCAGAAACGGCTACAATCTGGGGCGGGCCCAAACCCACGGCGGATCGGGCCGCACCGGCGGTTATCTGGCCGCCGTTGCCGCCCTGGTTTTGGTGGTGGCGGTGAGTGTCCACGCCGCGTTTTTGCATTTCAGCACCCAAGGCCCCGGGGCTCAGCACGCTCCGGTTATTTTCAGCCTGGCTGCCGGGCTGCTGGCAGGGGCTTTGGCCTGGCGGACCAGGATGTGTCTCAGCGGCGGTATCCGCGATTTTCTCCTGGTGCGGGACAGCTATCTGCTCAAAATCTATGGCGTGATTTTTCTGGCGGCTCTGCTGGGGAATCAGTATTTCGGCTTTTTCAAGTTTGGCTTTGACGGGCAGCCGCTGGCCCATACCAGTCATGTCTGGAATTTCCTCGGGCTTTTCCTCACCGGTATGGCGGCCACTCTGGCCGGCGGCTGTCCGCTGCGGCAGTTGATCATGTCCGGCGGCGGCAGCACGGACGCCATGTTCTGCGTAGTCGGCATGCTGGCCGGAGCAGGGATCGCCCACAGTCTGAACCTTGCCGGCAGCGCCGCCGGTGTCGCGTTGAGCGGTCAGATCGCCGTGGTCGCCGGTATTATCGTCACCGCCGGCATTGGTCTCGCTTTTCGGGAAAAACTCGGTCTGAGTGTAGGGAGGTAAAGATGGAAAAGACACTTGATCTCAGGGGTCTGAGCTGTCCCATTCCGCTGCTTGAGACCCAAAAAGCCCTGAACGCGGCTGCGGAGGTGACGGTGACCGTTGATGAACCTGTAGCCAGGGAAAACATCCTGAAGTTCGCCAAATCCCAGGGTTACAAGGCCGAATGCAGCGAACGCGGCGGCGAATATACCATCATGATCTGCAAGTGACGGAGGTGGTGAAGATGGATTGCTGGGTGATCACTTTCCCGGCGGTGTTCCACGCCCTGCGGGCCGAGCAGATTCTGAAAGAGCAGGGTATGGACATCCGCCTTATCCCGATCCCGCGGGAACTCAGCGGTTCGTGCGAAGGGCTGGCGGCCTGGGTCCCCGAGGGGGAGGTCGACCGGGCGGTGGCTCTGTTGACTGCGGCCGGGGTGGAGATGGTCCGCCGCGGCGTGAAGGCGAAGAGAATATAATAAAAGGTCTGCCGTTATGGCAGACCTTTTTTCGTAGTATCTACTGTTTTACTATCGGCGGCGGCTGCCAGCGTCCGTCGAGGACAGGCCGCCCGGGCCAGTACAGGCGCAGCACCAGATTGAAATTACCGCTGGGAGCCGGCAGCCAGTTGGGCAGGAGGTTCACGCCCGGGGCGGCGGGGCCGACGAAGACGTCCAGCGAACCGTCGTCATTGTAGGCCAGGCTGCCGAGGTGCGGGGACACGGCATAGCGGTGCAGCGGGTTTTCGGCCAGATAGCCTTCCTGGTTATAGAGGGTTATCGACCAAAAGGCCAGGACCGGTGGCAGCCGGTCTTTTCCAAAATGGATCCTGTAGCTGTTTTGTCCGTCCAGGGGCTTGCCGGCGCTGTCGGCGAAAGCGGGGGCGTAGACCGAATCCTGGGGCAGGTTGGCGCCGATCCCGGCCAGGGCCACCATCGCCCGCAGCAGGTAGTCCGCTCCGTAAAACCCGGTGTTGCGCCGCAGAACACGCCAGCCGCCATTGCCGGTCGCCCCGTAGAGGCCGGGGGGCGGTGGCGCGGGCATCCCCCCCCGCCCCCCGCCCCCCCCCCCCCCCCCCCCGGTTTTCACCGGCCGGCGGCGGGTTAAAACCTCACACAGCCCCCCCCCGCGCGC
>JARLHY010000173.1 GCA_031292015.1 Negativicutes bacterium
GCGTTCGTGCAAGTCGTCGACGTTTTGTGTGACGACGATCACCCGGCCCGGCAGAGCCTGTTCGAGCCGCGCCAGAGCATGGTGCGCCGCATTGGGCTGCTTGGTCTGGATCGACGCCCGGCGCATGTCGTAGAACCGCTGTACGAGGTCGGGATCGCGGGCAAAAGCCTCGGGCGTGGCGACATCCTCGACGCGGTGCTGTTCCCACAGGCCGCCGCCATCGCGGAACGTATCGATGCCGCTTTCCGCGCTGACGCCAGCGCCGGTCAGAATGACGATGTTGCCGCTGGTTGTCATGCCTCAGGGTACCGCCACTCGTCCCGGGATCGAGACATGACAGAGGTCATACTTGCCAGTTTGTCGGGATGATTCGCCGCATAGAACCGACGCTCCTGAGGCTCACTGTCGTCCTCCAACGATGCCTGAGGAATATTGTCCAGAGGAATTCGCCAGAATTGCCATTTGAAATAAAATGACGGTATGCCAATCCAATGATCGGCCTTGCCCGACTTAAAAGGCTCCTCCAGACAAACTCTGTCTCTAATATCTTTCTTCTGGGAATACAATGGGAAGGCAGTGCACTCATTTTTTTCTGAATTTACGTCGACAATTAAAAAATAGTGATTGTCTTTCACTTCCGATCCGGGGGCACATTTGACCAAGCTGCCACCTAGAACTTTTAAAATTTCAGGATTCAAATGGACAACCAACCCAATTGCAACCTCCGCAGACGATACCGCACTCATATCCCCTCCTCTTGGTCCCAGCGCATTCGATATGGGGTTGAGCGTCTGAAATGAAAGTCAGCTTGGTCACAAAAATGCCAGTGCGGCAAAATCGATTTTTACAACTCTCTATGCTTGCTCGACGCGGTGCTGTTCCCACAGGCCGCCCCGCCCGTCTTTGGCGCCGCGAAAGGTGTCGATGCCGCTTTCGGCGGAAATCCCCGCGCCGGTCAGGATGACGATGCTCTGTGGTTTGGCCATGGGTCGCACCATGGCGCGGCGA
>JARLHY010000003.1 GCA_031292015.1 Negativicutes bacterium
CGGCCCGGATGACGGCCGCCCTGACGGCTCCCAGTTCCAAGGCTTTGTCCCGGTAGTTTTTAAGATGCTCCTCCAGCAGGCTTTCATTCCTGTCGGCCGTTACTTTAAGGATCCGGCTCATTGCTCTTTCCTCCTTGCAGCTGAAGCTTGCAGTATTATTTCGTTCTATAATTAATGCACCTTTCACCGATCCAAATCCTTCTTTTCGGCACCGCTTTATCCGTAAATTTTCGGCCGAACGATCCTTTCCTGCGGTTGCCGCCTGGTGCGCGGACATGAAAAAGGTCTGCGACAGGTATAACAGACCCTTGGCGGTGAATGTTGATTTGATCAGCCGATGGCCCGGGAGATGATGATCCGCAAATCCTCGATTGTCAGGCGGCGGGGGCTGTTGGGCAGGAGCCGGAAGGTGGCGGCGTCTTTGGCGAGGCTTTCGACCGACTCGACGGAGATATTCACGGCCCGCAGGCTGACGGGGATGCCGATGTCGTCCTTGAGTTTGTTGACGGCTTCGACTGACTTCAACGCCGCTTCCCGCTCGGACATCTGACAGACGTTCTCACCCAGGGCGACGGCCGGCATCCCGAGCCGCCGGGCCGAGTCGGCGACAGCGGCGACGGTCAGGGTTGAATCTTTGAAGCTGAAATTGGAGTGGGTGTGGAGGTGGAGGTGGATGAAAGACATATTCGACCCCTCTTGACGAACATATGTTTGTATCATTATCACAGAACATATGTTTGGTTTTGTAAAGGCGGGAAATTATGGACGACGAGAAAAAAGCTTTCCATCATGAGAAGGATTGTCCCACCTGTCAGCGCCTGAGCCAGAACTGCTGCCTCAGCCCGTTGACCGAATCCCCCCTCCCGTTCAGCGGTAAGTTGCTGCTCCGATGCCCGTACTACGCCCGAAAAATCACAACCGCACCTTCAAGGTGCGGTTTGAGGAAGCCCTATAAGGGCATCATACTGGCCGCACCTCAAAGTGCATGATACTGTCTTCTGCATTGATTACCGGGCTATCCCTTAAAGGGATCGTCCGGTTCTTTCATATTATCCAATATTTTATCGGTATCTTCTTGTTCTCGGATATACTTCTTTATGGTTTCTTCGTTGATACCGACCGTGCTTACATAGTATCCCTTACACCAGAAATGGCGATTGCCGAATTTATATTTGAGATTGGCAAACTGTTCAAATATCATCAGCGAACTCTTTCCCTTGAGATACCCCATAATCTGTGCTACGCTGTACTTAGGCGGTATCCTTAGGCACATGTGTATGTGGTCTACACACGCGTTTGCCTCGACTATCTCTACCCCTTTGTATTGGCACAGTTTTCGCAGTATCGCCCCAATTTCTTTTCTGTACTTCCCGTAAATGATTTTTCTTCTGAATTTTGGAGCCCATACTATGTGGTATCGGCAGTTCCATCTAGTATGTTCCTGGCTTGTATCCATTTTGTCGCTCTCCTTTGCATTGTTTTGAAGACAGTATCACTTCAATTCTAAGCAAAGGAGAGCTTTTTTGTCTTTACCACAACGGCTTCGCCTTTTTTGAACTCCCCCGCATAGCGGGGGGTTTTCGCTGACGCAACAAAAAAGTTGCGCCTCAGCGTCCGCAGGCGCACCACGGCTCCTCAGCCAGGTAGTCGCCGTCGGCGTAATAATAGGCCCTGGCCCGGCAGCCGCCGCAGATGTCGTCGTAGCCGCACCGGCCGCAGCCGCCTTTGAGGGGCTGACTCCGGAACTCGTTGAACAGCGCACTCTCCCGCCAGATGACGTCGAACGGCGTCTGACGCACGTTCCCGGCCTTCAGCGGCAGGTAGGGGCAGGGCTGGACATCGCCGTTCGGCAGCACGACGCAGTAGGACGTCGCCGCCAGGCAGCCCTTGGTGAACCGCATCGGCATATTGCGTTGTTTGGCGATGCGCATGAACTGCGGCGCGCAGGTCGGTTTGAGTTCGATCGGCACCTGGGTCTGCTTGTCCAGTATCCGCGTCAGCAGAGCCTCGTACTGCTCAGTCTTCAGGGTGGTCTCCTCGATGTCTTTGCCCCGTCCGGTGGGAACCAGGAAGAAGATATGATGGGCCCGCGCCCCAAGTTCGACGGCAAAATCGGTAATAGCGGTAATCTCCGCCTCGTTCCAGTTCATAACCGTGGTGTGGATCTGAAACGGCAGACCGGCGGCGCGGCAGGCCTCTATGCCCCGCAGCGTTTCCTCCCAGGCGCCTTCGCAGCCGCGGA
>JARLHY010000174.1 GCA_031292015.1 Negativicutes bacterium
CAGCAGCGGCACGAACAGAACAAAAGTCAAAGTCATCCCCCCTGACGGTCTTTCCATGGAACTTCTCTGTCGGCGGCGCGACTCCTGCGCCGTAAGTCCGGGTAATTTCTGACAGAAGATAAAGCCGGCACCTGATGGTACCGGCTATTTTCAACAGCCTAACGTTTTTCAGGTTTGTCGACTCTGGCGACGATGAAGGTCCCCAGCGAGGGAATATGGCGTTGGCACCAGCGCTCGAAATGATCGGGATTGTTAATGAGCCCAGCCGGGGCAAAAGGCGGGACAAAGATGCAGCCGCGCCAGGCGGTAATGGGATGCGGCGCAAGAAAGTCGCGCACGGCGTAGATGCTGTAAAACCGGGCCGGGGTGAAGATGGTCCGTTTCAGCAGTGACTTAATCCGCCGCTGCAGCGACCACGGGCTCAGGCTGTTGAGGGTTGCCACCAGCATATGGCCGCCGGGTCGCAGGACCCGGTACATTTCCTGGAGACTTTCCCGCGGTTTTTCGTAGAATTCCATCGCCGAAATGCTTGTAACAAGGTCAAAGCTCTCATCGGCAAAAGGCAACGCGGCGGCGTCGGCAGCAAGAAAACTGACGGTGTCGCCGTGCTGGCGGTTCTTGTCGGCGGCGATAGCCAGCATTTCCGGTGAAATATCCACGCCCACAACCCGGGCGCCTGCCTGGCAGAGTTCATTGGTGTAGATGCCTGTGCCGCAGCCTATGTCCAGCGTATAGATCCCAGGCTTGATGTCGAGTAGTTCCATGATCTTTTCCCGCTCATGGCAAAAGACATAGCGGCCGTGAGGAGTGGCGAACCAAGCGTCATACTTGGCCGCCAGTTCCTGAAAATAGTTCATACATAAATCCCAACCTTTGTTTGTCAGACTCGCTCAACAGCACCGGTCGGGCAAGTTCCTCGCTTATGGACACTTTCTTCGCCTGTCGGCTGGTTTTCATCCAATAGGCGAGCAGCAGTTGGCAGAACCGCTTTACTGCTTTGGGGCTGGAGTGGATGCTGTACTCCGTCCAGTAGCGACAGACGTCGGCAATGGTGTCGCCGGCCGTGCTGACCAAATCCTGCCTGGCGGCAAATTCGGCCAGGGCCACGCATTCCCTGACAAGAAAGTAGAGGGCCTGTTGGCGGAAAGATCCTTCGTTTTCAGGATCGCCGAATTTCAACTCCAGGGCCAGCAGTTCCCTTCCTGCGGAAAGCAGGGGCAGCAGCCGCGGTACGGCAGCCTTTACCCCGTGGCGTATAATGGCCAGCCGGGCGACCTGTCCTGCGCCGGTCACCGCCTGCTGCCAACCGCCATGGGCCCCCCGGGCCAGCGCCAATTCCAGCGTAAAGGAGATAATCCCCTCGGCAAGCGAACTGTGGGGATTAAGACACGACGTCCCGGCAAGTTCCTGCCATTCCTTGATCAGCGCCTGAATATCTTCGGCGATGAGCGGATCGTCCATCGGCAGAGCCGAGGCCATATCCGCCAGGAGGCCAAACATAACCTGGTCGTCATTCTTTACGATGCGGTGCAGCCACTGAGCCGTAAGGGCGACGATCTCGCCGGACAGGCCGGGGCTGTCCGGTCGTGCGGCAACAACGGCAGCAAGACGGGTGGTCATTTCCCTGAACAGGTCGGTCTCATGGCGGCGAAGGGCCAGTACGCCGATAAGCCTCAAGGTCCTGACAGCCGCGGCGGTGTTCGCCGGGTCGCTTGTGAAGTCGGGCCGTTCCAGACTGCTCAAAATAATATCAGCCGCCTTGGCGGCCAAAAAGCTTTGCTTGTCCCTTAGCGTGACGGCAGCAATGAACCCGAGTTGCTCGATCGCCGCAGCAACCCCTTCGGGGGGCAGCCGCCGCAGCATTTGCCGAAAGGCGTCGAGGGCGGCTGTAGCGGTGTCGACATCCCGGGCCCGCAGGGCCTGGATGACCACCGCAGTGAGGCGGGGTGGTTCATCGGCGCGAATCACGGCTGTGCCGAAGGCGGTTTTCAACAAATCGATAGCCCGGTAGGCGGCGGCGGGATTGTTGCGGGTGATGCCGGCATGAATCAGTCCGTATATCTGCCGCAGCAGGTCATTCACCTGATCAGGATCCGCCCGCCCTGGTTTCAGCCGCTCCAGCCTCTCGGCGAGACGGTCGTGACTGAGCCGGCGGTAGCGCAAGGCGAGCCCCAAGTATGCTATTACTGCCAGCGCTATTAGCGCAGCGGCTGCCGCCGGCCAAGACATAGGAGCACCCCTAACATGGATTATTTCGCATTGATTTGCCCATGGAAAACTACGCCGCGGCTTGCGTCCACCGTGACCTCCGTCCCGTCGTCCAGGCGATCGGTCGCTCCGTCGACCCCGACAATCACGGGAATACCGTAGCTGATGCCAACAATCGCGGCATGCGAGGTCAGACCGCCTTCTTCGGTGACAATGGCGGCTGCTTTGAGGGCATAGGGGGCGGTTTCTTCGTCGATGCTTTCCACCACCAGAATCTCGCCGGGCTGAAATTTAGTTTTGACATCCTTGATGGAATGGGCCACACGTACCTTGCCTGTCACGACGCGCTGGCCGATGCCGGTACCATGCAGCAGAATATTGCCGACAACATGAACTCTGATCATGTTGGTGGTTCCGGAGGTGCCCACAGGAACACCGGCGGTGATCACCACAAGATCGCCTTCTTTAACCAGGCCGACGTCCTGAGCCCCTTTTATCGAATTGCTGACAAGAGCGTCGGAATCGGGTGAAGTGGGTACCAAAACCGGCTGCACGCCCCAGTAAAGCTGGCAGCGCCGGGCGACTTTCTCCCACTGTGTCGCAGCAACGATTCGGGCCTGGGGCCGATATCGGGAAACCATCCGGGCGGTGTAGCCGGTCTCGGTGGCGGTGAGAATCGCCGCCGCGCCCAGTTCGTGAGCCACCTGAACGGTGGCGTGGCTGACGGCGCCGGTAGTGGTGCGCTGGACGTTCAGTCCTTTGGCCAGCAGGATGTCGCTGTAGTTGAGACTCTCTTCCGTGCGGCTGGCGATTTTGGCCATCATCTGCACGGCTTCTACCGGATACTGGCCGGCTGCGGTCTCACCGCTGAGCATAATGGAATCGGTGCCGTCAAAAATGGCGTTGGCGATATCGCTGGCCTCCGCTCTGGTCGGGCGAGGGTTGGTCAGCATGGATTCGAGCATCTGGGTGGCAGTGATCACCGGTTTCCCGGCTTTATTGCATTTCTCGATAAGCATTTTCTGCACCAGAGGGACTTCCTCGGTGGGAATTTCCACTCCAAGGTCGCCGCGGGCCACCATGACCCCATCGACCACCTTGAGGATTTCGTCGATATTGTTGACTCCCTGAGCGTTTTCGATCTTGGCGATGATATCCATTTCGGCACCGGCGTCTTCGAGCAGCTTGCGAATAGCCAGCACGTCCGCCGCCCGCTGGATAAAGGACGCGGCGATGGAGTCCATACGCTGCTTGACGCCAAAAAGGATGTCGGCGACATCCTGCTCAGACAGCGGCGGCAGATGAAGCGATACCCCTGGGACCGCGGCCCGTTTCCTGCTGCTGATATCGCCGCTGTTGACGACAGTGGTGGTGATGTCGTCGCCCTCCACGGCTTCGACCCGCAGGCTGATAAGCCCGTCGGCCAGCAGGATGATATTGCCTGGCGCCACTTCTTTGGGCAATTGTTTATGGTTGACAGAGACGATTTCACTGCCGCCCTCAACTTCGCGGGCGGTCAGAACGAATTTCTGGCCTTTCTCCAGATGCACTTTGCCTTTCACATCGCCAAGACGCATCTCCGGTCCTTTGGTGTCAAGCATGAGGGCAATCGGAATTTTGGCCTGAGCCGCGGCGGCGCGGACTTTAGCGATCCGTCCGGCTTGTTCTTCGTGACTGCCGTGGGAAAAATTGAACCTGGCGACATCCATCCCATTGGCGATCAGCGCTTCCAGCACTCCAGGCTTGTCGGTGCTCGGTCCCATTGTGCAGATAATTTTCGTTTTCTTATTCATGAAATATGGCACGCTCCTTATTGTCAATGAATGCTTACTTGACTGCAAACTGACAGAGGATGGCATGGGCTTCATCAGCTTCGGATTCAAGCACCATGACTTCGTAAAGGCCGTCACCCATCATGGCGATGCCAGCCGGCCGGTGATTGGCAAGCACGCCTTCTTCGCAGAGCAAATTTTTGATGGTGTCAGCTTGCGTGCGGTTGGCTGCGATATATACTACCGTCCACATGGCGCCCGCCCCCTGATGATTCAGACTGTCAAGCCGTATTTGCGCAATTTCTGATAAAAACCGGAACGATGGATGCCAAGAATCTGGGCTGCTTTGCTTTTGTTTCCCCCAGCACTTTCCAACGCCCTATAGATTGCTTGTTTCTCCGCATCCCCCATTATTCCTGCTAGCTGCTTTCCTGAATCCTCGTTATCTTTTATTTTGTGCTGTTTCTTCAGTACCGGCGGCAAATGTTCAGGCAGGATGTACAACTCGCCGTCCATCAGGTTGATAGCCCGTTCCAGGATATTTTCCAGTTCCCGCACATTGCCTGGCCACGAGTAGGCCATCAGGTACTCCAGGGCTTCTGTCGACACGCCTTCGACAAGATGCGGCGTCTGGTTGTTGATCTTTTTCAGCAGGGTTGTCACCAGAAGCTGAATATCTTCCTTGCGCTCCCGCATCGGCGGAATCTGCAGGGAGATGATGTTGAGCCGGTAGTACAGATCCTGCCGGAATTCACCGCGTTCAATCATCCCTTCCAGGTCGCGGTTGGTGGCGGCGATGACCCGAACATCGACCTTGCTGGGTTTTGTGCCGCCGACCCGCTCGATCTCGCGTTCCTGCAGAACCCTCAGCAGTTTGGCCTGCATCGCCAGGGTCATGTCCCCGATTTCATCAAGAAAGATGCTGCCGCCGTTCGCCAGCTCAAATTTCCCGGGTTTGCCGCCTTTTCTGGCCCCGGTGAAGGCGCCTTCATCATAACCGAAAAGTTCCGACTCCAGTAAATTCTCCGGCATGGCGGCGCAGTTGATTTTGATCAGCGGTCCATGACGGCGGGCACTGGCGTTGTGAATGGAGTGGGCGAACAGTTCCTTGCCTGTGCCGCTCTCTCCCAGGATCAGGACGGTGGAATTGCCTTTGGCGGCCCGGACGGCGATGGATTTCAGCCACTCCATTTTCTCGCTTTTGCCGACAATGGTGTCAAAGGTGTATTTGCCGCCATGGACTTTGCGCAGTTCCTCCTTATAGTATTCCAGTTGATGCTGGAGACTATTGATCTGCCGGGCCACAGACTGCAAATCCTTGATATCCTTGAACATACTCTTGCCCACCGCGCCGATCACTTCGCCGTCCTTGACGACGGGAATGCGGGTAACTACGCTGTTGCGGTCGTTGATCCGCTGAATTTCGGCGATCTCGGCCTTGCCGGTGGCGGCGACGATATGCATCCGGGTGTTGTCGATGACTTCGGTAACATGCTTGCCAACGACTTCACGGTGGTCGACGCCGAGGAAATCGGCGTAAACCCGGTTCATCATCTGAATATAGCCTTTTTTATCGACAATGACGATATTCTCAAAAAAACTTTCTAAGGCCGATTCCAGGGTACTCTTGAGATTCCTGACTTCCTCCAGTTCGGCCGCGACGGCCTGCAGTTCGGTGATATCCTGAAAAATCGCCACAGCTCCGACAATTTTGTTGGCCTTGAGGATAGGCGTCCGGTTGGTCAGAATCTGGCAGCTGCCAATATTCTGTTTGCGGTTGAGTTCAGGCGTTCCCCGCTCCAGCACCCGTCGCAGTCCGGTGTTTGGTATCGTGTCGTCCGCCAGCCGGCCGATGACATTTTCTTTATCCAGGCCGGTGATGTGCTCGGCGGCGGAGTTGAACATGGTAACAATGCCGTCGGCGTTGGTTACGATGACCCCGTTGTACATCGAATGGAGTACCGCCTGCATCTCTTCTGCCATCAACAGCGACTTATCGGACAGATACTTTACCAGGTCGGTGCGGTTGATGATGCCGATGGGACGATCTTCAGCGTCGACAATGGGAAATACACTGTAACGGAAAATCTGGTTGGCGTGCTGCAGTTCACTAAGCGAAACGGTATCCCGCAAAGTAAAGACGCCGGTAGTCATGACCTCGCCGACCTGTTTGGACAACAGCCCCCGGGCAACTGCTTCCACCAGGTGGGACTTGGCAATCAGGCCGATGAGCTTTCCGTCCCGATCGACCACCGGGGCGCCGTCGATGTGCCTGTTGGCAAAGATGCCTGTTGCCTCCTGCACGGTGGTTCCCGGTTCCATGGTCACGACTTCGGTGTTCATCAAGTCGCGCACTCGCATTTTTGTCTAACCTCCTTAAACCCTCTCAGGTAAAGTGTTAGACACCCCGAAGCAAAAACCTGCTAACACTGTACATTTTTTTAGACAGCGGCAGAAAAACAAAGGGGGCCTTGTTGGTATAAGGCCCCCTGCTGCTTACTTAATCAAGGGCAGTACTGCCTTGAATTCGGCGGTATCAGAGCGTTCAAGCCATTCGTACAGGGCAATTTCCACCGTGGAGATGACTGCTCCCGCTTGTCGCAGTTTGGCCAGACCGATCTCTTTGTTGTCCGCCGACCGCGAGCCGACGGCGTCGGCGATGATGTGGACTTTGTAGCCGCGGGCCAGAGCTTCCAGGGCTGTCTGCAAAACACAGATGTGGGCTTCGATTCCGACCAGGACAAGGGTATCGGCTCCGGCCTTCTCCAACGCAGCGGTGAACTTCTCAGCCCCGAAAGAACTGAATACCGTTTTCTCCACAACAGAGCCGGGCAACAGCCGGGAGATGTCGGCGTTGGTCGGCCCCAGGCCTTTGGGGTATTGTTCGGTCACAATGGCCGGCACGGCAAGGGTCTGGGCAAAGGTAATCATTTTCAGGGTATTTTCCAGGACTCGCGGCCAGTCATAGATAGCATGCAGCAGTTTATCCTGCACGTCGATCACTGCCAGTATACTGCCCTGTTTCGTCAGCTTGTGGGGATGAAGCATTGATCCATTCCTCCTGAGCCAGTTTCTGTTATCATTTTACCATAAAGGGCCCAATGCGGACCATAGTCCGGGTCATTTGCCGCAAGAAACCCCCAGCAGGCGGCAATCGGTCATGATGCCCAAACGGGGGAACGGCCTGGCGGGGCTTATCCCTGCCAGGCCGTTCTCGACGCGATTCTATCAAGTTACGGTCGCCTGTCTGCGCTGAGTACAGCGCCACCGATAGCGAGAATGACGAAGTTTTTTATGCCGAACCAGCCGGCTCAGGCTTTCTCGATGACGGTGGCGATGGCCGGCCCGCCGCCGACGCATAGCGATGCAAGCCCGTAACGGGTGTCGCGCCGCCGCATCTCGTAGATCAGCGACACGATGATCCGGGCCGCCGTGCAGCCTACGGGATGACCAAGGCCGATACCCGAGCCGTTGGCGTTGACCCTGGCCATGTCCAGCTTGAGTTCCCGGTTTACGGCCAGGAACTGGGCGGCAAACGCCTCGTTGATTTCATAATAACCGATGTCGTCTGCTTTCAGTCCAGCATAGCTGATGGCCTTAGGCACAGCATACACCGGGCCGATGCCCATGACTTCCGGATGAACCCCGGCATTGGCTGTGGCCAGGAGTTTGGCCAGCGGCCGGATGCCCAGGTCCCTGGCTTTTTCCGCGTCCATCAGCACCAAGGCCGCAGCGCCGTCATTAACCCCGGAAGCGTTGCCGGCGGTGACTGTTCCGTCTTTTTTGAAAGCAGGCCTCATGGCAGCCAGTTTTTCCAACGATATATCGGCGCGGGGATGTTCATCGGTATCGACCACTACCGGCCCTTTCCTGGTCTGGATGGTGACTGGGGCGATTTCTTCCTTAAATATACCGGCGGCAATGGCTTTAGCCGCCCGCTGGTGGCTCAGCACCGCCAGTTCGTCCTGCTCGGTCCGGCCGATGTTGTACCGTTCGGCCAGATTCTCGGCCGTAATCCCCATATGATAACCCTGTATCGCGCAAATCAGTCCGTCGTAGAGCATGGAGTCCTGGATCTCGCCATGCCCCATCCGGTAGCCTTCCCGGGCGCCTTTGAGCAGATAGGGCGCCTGGGACATACTTTCCACTCCCACTGCCACCGCGATGTCGGTTTTACCCAACTGGATGGACTGGCTTGCCAGCTCGAAGGCTTTCATGCCTGAGCCGCACTGCTGGTCCACCGTATAGGCGTAGCTCTCAATCGGCATGCCGCACTTGAGCTGAATCTGCCGGCCGGGATTGCCTTTGACGCCCGCCTTATAGATCATACCGCAGGCCAGTTCAGTCACCTGGTCCGCCTTGAGACCGGCTTGGGCCAGCGCGGCGCTGACCGCCGTCACGCCAAGGTCCACCGGCCCCACATCCTTGAGAGAGCCGAGAAAATCGCCGATAGGTGTCCTGACCGCTCCGACGACTACTACTTGCCGCATCGTCATCACTCCTTCTTGTAATATATTCTGAATATTCTGCAGGTTTTTTCTTCTCAAGCAGAGAATTTATCAGTAGAATGATAATGCAAATATCATGCCAAGACCGGCTGCGGATCGGGATGACCGCTTCCATACTGAAGTATAGCTTTGGGCCTGGGAGAAAACTATAATTTTCGTTTATGATACTAGACACGAGTGTATAAATTAATGTACACATATCATAACAATTATTGTCCTGCAGCAGCGGCAGATTCGCCGGAATCTGGTATTCACCTGCTTTTTGACTCTTCGTCTGTATTTTTCGAATATTGGCACGAAATTTGCATTAATCGTATTGAGTATGAGGTCTCATATCGGTCTGAATCACGCGAAGGGGGGGATTTTTGGCAAGGTCTTCGGGCGGTGAACATAGCAATTTATTATCGGTAATAAAAAAAGGGGGAACTAACTGCATGGAAGTATTGGGTATTGTCCTTAGTCTGTTCTTATTGATGTTATTTGCCTATCGCGGTTTCTCCGTTATCCTGTTCGCGCCGGTTTTCGCGCTGCTGGCCGCCGTCAGCCAGGGATTCTCGCCCATGCCGGCCTACACCGAATTGTTTATGGCCAAAGCGGTCGTCTATATTAAATCCTTCTTCCCGGTATTCATGCTGGGCGCCGTGTTCGGCAAAGTCATGGAAGACACGGGCCTCGCCAAATCCATCGCCCACGCCATTATCGCCGGCCTGGGAAAAGAACGGGCCATCCTGTCAGTGGTCATGGCCTGCGCGGTTTTGACTTACGGCGGCGTCAGCCTGTTCGTGGTCGTGTTCGCGGTCTATCCCTTCGCTTCGGCCCTGTATAAAGAAGCCGACCTTCCCAAGCGCCTTATCCCCGGCACCATCGCCCTGGGCTCCTTCACCTTCACCATGGACTGCGTCCCAGGGACGCCCCAGATCCAGAACATCATCCCCACGAATTTTTTCGGCACCACTCTCTATGCCGCCCCCATCTCGGGCATCATCGGCGGGTCGCTGATCCTGATCCTCGGCATGACCTGGCTGACCCGGCGACTGAAAGCCGCCAAAGCCAAAGGGGAAGGCTACGGCACCGGCCATACCAACGAACCGCCGGCAGTGGACGAATCGAATCTTCCCAACTGGGTACTGTCGGTACTGCCGCTGATCTGCGTCCTGGTTTTCAACTTTATCTTTACCAAAATCTATGTCTGGAATCCCGGTCTGCTTGATCCGTTCGTCGCCATGAAGCTGCCCCTGATGGCCCCGGCGGTCAAAAACGTCGTCAGCATCTGGGCCCTCATCGCCGCTCTGGTTCTCGGTATCGCTCTGGCCATCGGCCTCGGCTACACCCGCCTGCCGAAAGGCGGTCTCGCTAAAGCCCTCAACGCCGGTGCCATCGGTTCGCTGCTGGCAATCATGAACACCGCCTCCGAGGTCGGCTACGGCAACGTCGTTGCCTCGCTGCCTGGCTTCAAGTCCATCTCCACCGCCCTCTTGGGCATCCAGGTGGGCGGCAGCCCGCTGGTTTCCGAGGCGGTCACGGTCAACGTGCTGGCCGGCATCACCGGCTCGGCCTCCGGCGGTATGTCCATCGCCCTTGACCTGATGTCCAAGGACTGGATGGCCTGGGCAGCCAAAATCAACATGTCGCCCGAGATCCTCCACCGGGTTGCCTCGATGGCTTCCGGCGGCATGGACACAATGCCTCACAACGGCGCGGTTATCACGCTGCTGGCGGTGTGCGGCCTGACCCACAGTCAGTCCTACCCTGATATTTTTGCAATGACGGTGATCAAGACCTCGATGGTTTTCATCATCATCGCCATTCACTCCCTGACCGGCATCCTGTAAAGACAGAAAAAACACCCGGGTCCAATCGGACCCGGGTGTTTTTTGTTGGTGTGTTTGTTTATTTACCGCTGAAATTGGGTTTGCGTTTCTCGACAAAGGCAGCCATGCCTTCCTTCTGGTCGGCGGTGGCGAAGCACAGGCCGAACACCTCGGCTTCATAGGCTACGCCCGACTCGAGGTCGACATCCAGGCCTTCATTGACCGCAGCTTTACAGATCTGGACAGCCAGCGGTGCCCGAGACATAATCTTTTTGGCCAGCGCTTTGGCGGTGTCCATGAGTTCTTCCGAAGTGACGACTTTGTTGGCCAGGCCGATGCGATAGGCTTCGGCGGCGTCGATCATATCGCCGGTAAACAGCAGTTCCTTGGCCCGCCCTTTGCCCACAAGCCGCGGTAGGCGCTGGGTGCCGGCGAATCCCGGGGGAATCCCCAGTGAAACTTCCGGTTGGCCGAACTTGGCTTTGTCAGAGGCGATACGAATATCGCAGGACATGGCCAGTTCATTGCCTCCGCCTAGGGCAAAACCGTTGATGGCCGCAATGACCGGCTTGGGCAGATTCTCAATCTTGTTGAAGACGGCCTGGCCGAGTTTGCCCCAGTTGCGGCCTTCCATCGCCGACATGGGCTGCATTTCGGTGATGTCGGCGCCGGCTACGAAAGCCTTGTCGCCGGCTCCGGTCAGGATGACAACCTTGACCTCGTCGTCATTGGCCAGCTGGTCCGCCATTTTATCCAGTTCCTTGATGGTATCCGCATTCAGGGCGTTGAGGGCTTTGGGCCGGTTGATGGTGACAATACCGATCCCGCCCTCCTTTTCGAACAAAAGGTTGGCATATTCGCTCATGTTCGTTGCCTCCTCGCTATTTATTTGGCGTAATCAAAGAAGCCCTTGCCGGTCTTGCGGCCAAGGTACCCCGCCTGGACCATTTTCTTGAGCAGCGGGCAGGGGCGGTATTTGGGATCACCAAACCCGTTGTACAGGACTTCCATGATATACAGGATGGTGTCATTGCCGATAAGGTCCGATGTTGCCAGCGGCCCCATGGTGTGATTGTAGCCAAGCTTGGCGCAGTTGTCGATGTCTTCGGCGCTGGCCACGCCTTCCATCAGGGTGTAGATGGCTTCGTTGATCATCGGGATGACGATTCGGTTGGCGGCAAAGCCAGGGGAATCGGAGACTTTCACCGACGTCTTGCCCAGTTTTTCGGCCAGGGCTTTTACGGCGATGTAAGTTTCTTCGCTGGTGGCTATCCCGGTGATGATCTCGATAAGCTTCATTACCGGAGCGGGGTTGAAGAAATGCATGCCGATGAATTTGTCGGGACGTTTCGTCAGGGCGCCCAGCGCGGTGATGGGCAGTGACGAGGTATTGCTGGCAAAAATGGTGTGAGCCGGACAGAGTTTGTCGAGGTTCTGGAAGATGTCCCGCTTGATCTCCATGTTTTCGACAGCCGCTTCCACCACCAAATCAACGTTGCAGACGGCTTCATCCATATCGACCACGCCGCTGATCCGACTCATGGTCGCCGTTTTTTCATCGGCGGTCATTTTGCCCTTTTCGACGTTTTTGGTCAGGATCTTGTCAATCCCATTGAGGCCTTTTTGAACGAACTCCGGTTTGATGTCACGGATCACTACCGTCAGTCCGCTCTGAGCCATGACCTGGGCAATGCCGCTGCCCATCTGGCCGGCTCCGATAATCAAAGCACGCGAAATTTCCATTGCAGATACCTCCTGTTTTTTATTCTCTTCTGTCCTAGACAACAAAAACCCGCCTCGCGGCACCTGCCGTGAACGCGATTTGGGTCTTTGTACTGCTATTTCTTCATCATGGTCGCTTTGCCGTCGACAACCAGGACGCCGTCCTGATTGGTCACCGTAGTCCGGCAGATGACCCGGTTTTTCGCTTCGATCAGTTCAATGATTTCTACCGTGGCGGTAACTGTGTCGCCGATTTTGACCGGCGCCTTGAAGGACAGTTCCTGGCCCATGTAGATGGTATTGGCGCCCGGCAGGGTTGTTCCAAGCACCGCGGAAATAAAGCCGGCGGACAGCATACCGTGGGCGATACGTTCTTTGAACATGGTCTGCTTGGCAAATTCGGTGTTGATATGCACCGGATTGAAATCACCGGTCACCCCGGCAAAGGTGTAGACGTCGTACTCGGAAACGGTCTTGGACATGCTGGCCTTGTCGCCGACTTTGAGAGCGGCAAACGGAATGTCTTGAACTCCCATCATTATCCCTCTTTTCTTATGCTTCCTTGATCTTCCTGAATTCTTCGGTGAGCAGCGGCAGTACTTCGGTCAGGTCGCCGACGATGCCGTAGTCGGCCATCTTGAAGATGGGCGCGTCCGGATCCTTGTTGACGGCGATGACGATGTCCGAGGACGACATCCCCGCCAGATGCTGAATGGCGCCTGAGATGCC
>JARLHY010000175.1 GCA_031292015.1 Negativicutes bacterium
GATGTCAGCATCCCGGACGGTACGGTGCTAGGGGCGGGTGATTCCTTTGTGAAGACCTGGCGCTTATCCAATGCCGGCAGCTGTACCTGGAACAGCAATTACAATTTGGTCTTTTCTTCGGGCAGCCAGCTCTCGGCGCCTTCTTCCGTAAACCTGCCGGGCAGTGTCGCTCCGGGTCAAACGGTCGATATATCGGTGAGCATGGTAGCGCCGGACAGCACCGGAACTTATACGGGTTATTGGAAGTTGGAAAGCGACACCGGCACGGTCTTTGGAATAGGGGGGTATGGGAATTCGCCGTTCTTCGTGGAGATTGTGGTTGAATAGCCCAATGACAAAAACGATTCTGATGGTCGATGATAAAGCGAACATGCGCGCCATGGTACGAGATTACCTGAGCGAGGAAAATTTCCGCGTGCTCGAAGCCGAGAACGGACAGCAGGCCCTGGCAGTGGCGCGCCAGGAAAAACCGGATCTGATCTTGCTGGATATCATGATGCCTAAAATGGACGGCTATGAATTCCTGCAGGCTTTCCGCAAAGAGCAAAGCACCCCGATCATCTTGCTGACGGCCCGGCTGGAAGAAACCGACAAGGTATTGGGGCTCGAGCTGGGAGCGGATGATTACGTTACCAAGCCGTTCGGGCTGCGCGAGCTGGAGGCCCGCATCAAGGCCGTGCTGCGGCGGACTGAGGCGGCTCGCTCCGGGGGCGCGGTGGAAGAAATACTGCAGATCGGTGATGTGGTTCTGGATCAAGGCAGCCACCAGGTGCGAGTAGGCAACCGGACGGTTGAGCTGACGCCCTCTGAGTTCGATCTTCTGGCGATCTTCATGAGCGCTCCGGGCCGGGCCTTCTCCCGCACCGATCTGTTGGAAAAATTGCAAGGCACCAGCTTTGAAGGGATTGCCCGCACTATAGATTACCACGTACGTAATTTACGCACTAAGATAGAGGTCGATCCCGCCCAGCCGCGCTATATCGAAACGGTGTTTGGCGTCGGCTATCGTTTTCACCGGTCCACCTGATGCACAAAGTGCGGTTCCTGATCAGGCGCTCGCTTACCCTTAAGCTGACCCTGGCGTTTATGGCGGTCAGCCTGACCGGTATTGCCCTGGTAGCCCTGCTGGTGTGGGGTATTACCCTGACCGAGTTCAACCGTTTCATCCAGGATCGGGCATTGACCGACTTTGCCAGTGCGGCTACGTCTTATTACCAGGTACATGGTTCCTGGGTTGGCGTTGAAGCGGCGCTGAGCCAACAGGGTTTGATCCCAACCCCGGGCCAACCAGCTGGTGGCAGCAACCCACCCCCGCCGCCTATTGTCCTGACCGACTCACAGGGTCAGGTCATCATCGCGGCAGGTCCATTCCACCATGGCGGCCAGGCCCTTGCTAATTCGAGCCAGCAGAAGATTGCGATTACAGTGAATAACCAACCGGTCGGATACGTTCAAATGGCAGGTGGGCCGCCCAGTCCGGATCCGATCGAGGCCAGATATTTGGCCCGGACAAACACGGCGCTGGTGCTGGCGGCCCTGGGAGCCATCCTGATTGCAGTGCTGTTGGGTCTGCTGCTGGCCCGCAGCATCACCCGCCCGGTGCGAGATTTGACCACAGCGGCCGGCGCTTTAGCACAAGGCACTCCGAACCAGCAGGTGCAGGTGCGTTCCCAGGATGAGCTGGGCGAGCTGACTAAGACTTTCAACAAAATGAGCTCCGATCTGGAGAACGCCAATGCCCTACGCCGGCAGATGACGGCGGATATCGCGCACGACCTGCGCACGCCGCTGGCGGTGATCACCGGTTATCTGGAAGGCTTGAAGGATGGGGTGATCAAACCCAGTCCCCAGCGATTTAGTACAATGTATGACGAGGCGCTGTATCTGCAGCGCCTGATCGAGGATCTGCGCACGATTTCACTGGCGGATGCGGGCGAATTGTCGCTGGTGCTGCAATCCATCCAGCCCGCTGAGCTGGTTGAAAGGCTGGCAGCCTCCTACCAACACCAGGCCGATCAAAATGCCGTCCGTTTATCGGTATCGATCGAGCCCAACCTGCCGGCTATCCAGGCTGACCCGGAACGGATGCAGCAGGCGCTCAGCAACCTGGTCAGCAATGCCCTGCGCTTTACACCGGCCGGCGGCCAGATCAGTTTGGCGGCCCGCCGGGAGGACAATACCGTCCGGCTGGACGTGCAGGACAGCGGCAGCGGCATGGCAGCGGATGTGCTACCACATATCTTCGAGCGCTTTTACCAGGGGGATGCTGCTCGCCAGGAAGGCGGTTCAGGCCTGGGCCTGGCGATTGCCAAATCGATCATCGAGCTGCAGGGCGGAAAGATTTCGGCTGCCAGCGGCGGAGTAGGCACTGGCAGCGTCTTCAGTATCCAAATGCCCTGCCAGCAAAGCTAGCTGCTTTTTTCGCACTGGTACAGGGTAGAACCGGAACCGCCCGGGCCGCCTTGATTTTGTCCGGCAGACTGTGTAAAACCGCTCACAGTCTGGCAGTTACTGCTCAGCCAGGTGGCAATGTCAGAACTCCCGCTCGGCCCTCCGCCCTGC
>JARLHY010000176.1 GCA_031292015.1 Negativicutes bacterium
CGGGGCGACATAGCCTCCGCCGCCGAGGGCAAAGGCCAGCTGTTCATAGCGCCGCTGAAACTCAATGCCGCCCAGCACTCCCTGGTAGTCGGTGACATTGACATTGACCGCCAGAGCGCTGTTGGCTTGTCCCGAGGCGCGGCTGAAATGGCTCATGCCGTTGGTGACCACCCCGCCTGCCTCGGACGCGGCAGCCACAACCTGGCCGCCGGGGCACATACAGAAGGAGTAGGCCGTCCGGCCGGAGGATTTGTCGTGATAGACCAGGGCGTAGTCGGCGGCGCCGAGTTTCGGATGGCCGGCCATTTCACCGTACTGGGCCCGGTCGATGAGCTGCTGTGGATGCTCGATGCGGACCCCGACGGCGAAGGGCTTGGCCTCCATCGCCAGACCGCGTTCGTAGAGCATCTTATATGTATCCCGGGCGCTGTGTCCTACGCCGAAGAGGGCGATATGGCACGGCAGCCGACGGTTTTCGTTGATGATAAGGGCCGTCAGCCGCCCGTCGGTGACTTCGATGTCGCTGACCCGGGCCTCGAATTCGACTTGCCCGCCGGCGGCGATGATCTGGCGGCGGAAGTTTTTCACCACTTCCCGCAGCTTGTCGGTACCGACGTGAGGCTTGTGGAGGTATCTGATTTCCGGCGGGGCTCCGGCCGCTACCAGCCTGTCCAGCACTTCGGCCAGCCGCGGATCGTTTACCCTGGTGGTGAGCTTGCCGTCGGAGAAGGTCCCTGCTCCGCCTTCGCCGAACTGGACGTTGGACCCGGGGTCAAACTGGCCGCTTTGCCAGAACCGGTTCACATCCAGGGTCCGCCGGTCGACGTCACGGCCCCGCTCCAGGAGCAGCGGCCGATAACCGTGTTCGGCCAGAACGAGCGCCGCCAGCAGTCCGGCCGGACCGGCGCCGACGACCACAGGCTGATATTCCAGAGGTTTCGCCCCGGGCACCAGCGGCTCGGGCACCGCCGCAGCGTGGACGGCGACGTCCCTGTCACCGCGGAGCCGGGCCAGTACCTGGCCTTGGGGCGGCTTAACCTCTACATCCAGCGAATAAACGAAGCCGATGCTGACTTTACGGCGAGCGTCGATCGCCCGCCGGGCGATCGATACGGCGGTTATGCTTTCCGGCGGCAGACGGAGCCGACGCGCCGCCAGCAGCGGCAGCGGGGTGTCATCGTCCACCGGGACACGAAAATTGGTAATACGCAGCAAGTATTTCTCCCCTAACGACCGGTGATTACACTGATCTGAACCGTCACGGTGCTTTGGGAGGCAAGCATGCCTTCCTTGAGCTGGAGCTTGGCCTCCTTGACGGTATCATGGTTGATGCCGGCGACATTGATGGGTTCGGTATAGATGAAGTCAATCTTTTCGACCACCTGCGGGTCGCCGCTGATTTCCACTTTGGCCGGTTTTACGGTGATTCCTCTGAGGACGGCGCCGGCAGCCAGCTCGCCGTAGACGATGGGTTTGACCTCCACCGATTTCTGGTTGAGGCCGCGGACCAGTTGAGCGGAGATGCTGACCCGTTCGGGCAGCACGGTCAGCCCTTCGACTTCCTTGCCTTCACGGTTGACCACCACCGGGATGACACCGACAGAGAAATCGGCGTTCCTGCCGGACAGATCCAGCGGCAGAAGAATCTTGTCAGCCGAATCCACTGTAGACCTCGGGCCTTCGATGGTCACCTGCTCGGGGGTGGCCAGGACCCGCGCCACCGCCGTTCCGGTGGCTGCGGTACCGGACAGGCGGATCTCCACCGGCAGCTTCCGGCTGACCACCGTGTCCAGCCTGACCTGGACCTTGTCGGGGCTGACTTCGAGAAGCTCCAGACTGAGCGGCACCTGAACCGCGACCTTGGCGTAGTGCCGTCCCTCGCCGAGACCTCTCATATCGAGCACGGCGCTGACATCCTGAGCCTGCAGCCCGGCGATCATGCTGCGCGAGCCGCGCACCTTGACCCGGACGGAATCGGGGGTATCGACAACCACCAGCGGGCTGACGACATTGCGGGTTTCCAGCGGCACCGCCAGGGAGGTTTCCACCGGCGGATTCTGCTCGTTGGTCACATACAGCCACAGTACCGACGCCAAAATGATGGCCAAAATTTTCGCAGTAATATTTTTCCCTTGGGTCCGGTCCATTATGACGACCTCCAGTTGAAGAAGTCGCTGAAAGCCGTGTTCTTCACGGCGAATACCGGCCGCAGGTGCTCGATGAGAGCTTGCGGTTCGACATAGCGCACAAGCTGGCCGCCCTCAGCCACCGATACAATGCCGGTTTCCTCGCTGACGATAACCACCACGGCGTCGGCCTGTTCGCTGAGGCCAAGGGCCGCGCGATGCCGAGTGCCCAGTTCCTTGCCCAGGGTGCGATCCTCGGTCAGCGGCAGGATGCAGCCGGCAGCCATGACTCTGTTGCCGCGGACGATAGCCGCTCCGTCATGCAGCGGCGTATTGGGAATAAAAATATTGGTCAGAAATTCGCTGGATACCAGCCCATCAACCTTGATGCCTGTCTCGATGTAGTCGTTAAGCCCGGTTTCCCGCTCAAAGACAAGCAGTGCGCCGATTTTGTTCTTCGCCAGCACCGCCACCGCCCGGGCCAGTTCCTCCAACAAGGTTTTGGTTTCTTCCTCGTTTAAAAAAGCGCTCTTACTGAACAGCCGGCCGCGGCCAAGCTGCTCAAGCGCCCGGCGCAGCTCCGGCTGAAAGACGATGGGCAGTGCCACCAGCACCACGGTCATCGTTTTTTGCAGCAGCCAGTTGATGACATTGAGGCCGAACCATTTGCTGACAAGGGTGGCAATGAGCAGAACGATCAGGCCCTTGAGCAGCGCCACCGCCCGGGTGTCTCTGATCAGGACATACAGTTTGTACAGGACAAACGCCACCAGCGCCATGTCAACGACATCAAGCAGCGAGATGGTCGATATGATTCCCCTGATTTGGAGCAACATGGCCATACCCCTTAAGTCTATTTGCTAAAACTATTCTACCCAAAAACAGGAAAAACTTCTAGCCTGTCGCGAGGCAAAAAGCGAATTTATTTACGCGACACCGGACTCGTAAAAAATGCCTCCCGGATTTCTGCGGGAGGCATTTGTCGCCGGATTACAATTTTGCCACCTTTTCAATCCAGCCGAAGGTATCCGGCTCGCTGCCGTATTGTATCCCGGTCACATAGTCAAACAGTTTTTGCGAAAGCTCGCCTGTCTTGTTGTTATTGATAACGATTTTTCGGCCCTTCCAGGAAAGCTGCCCTACCGGCGAAATAACCGCGGCGGTTCCTGAACCGAAAGCTTCATCCAGTTCGCCTTTTTCATGGGCGGCGAACAATTCTTCGATAGATACGGCCCGTTCGGAGACCTTCAGTCCCCATTTGTGAGCAAGCTCAAGGACGGTGCGGCGGGTCATGCCGCCGAGGATGCTGCCGTTCAGAGCCGGAGTAACGAGTTCGCCCTTGATCTTGAAGAAGATATTCATGGTGCCGACTTCTTCGATGTACTTGCGCTCCACGGCGTCCAGCCACAGCACCTGGTCAAAGCCTTCCTTCTTGGATTCCACCTGAGCCTTGAGGCTGGCGGCGTAGTTGGCGGGAGTCTTCGCTTCGCCCAAGCCGCCGTGCACCGCCCGGACGTACTTGTCTTCCACCTTGATGTTGACAGGATTAAAGCCGGCGGCGTAGTAAGCCCCCGACGGCGACAGGATGATGAACATCCGGTAAGTATCGGAAACTTTGACGCCGACATAAGGATCGGTGGCGATGACAAAGGGACGGATGTAGAGCGATGTCCCCAATTTTTCCGGTACCCAGCGCTTGTCGAGTTCGATGAGCTGGGTCAGACCCTGATGGACCAACGCGGTATCCATCTGGGGAATACAGAGAATATCGGCGGAACGGTTAAAGCGGTTCAGGTAGTCCTGGGTCCTAAACAGCACCACTTCGTTATTCAGGTTCCGGAAAGCTTTCATTCCTTCAAAAATCGCCTGGCCATAATGATAGACCATGGCCGACGGATACAGGTCAAACTGGTCATAGGGAACGATCCGGGGATCATACCAGCCTTTTCCTGTTTCGTAGTCCATAACAAACATATGGTCGGAAAAATAGGTGCCAAACCCCAGTTTATCCTGATTCGGAAGGACCCCGGGATTGGTCACCTTGGTGACAGCGATGTCAACCATCTTTAAAGCCCCCTTTGTCGTTGTTGCCTGCAATAGTCCACGTCTGTCTTGGAAGACCTTACCAAAGATTATATATTGTTTTGCCGGTAAGTGTCAAGCACACAAAGCTGCTGGGCAAGGATGTTCCGGCCCCTGTCGATGGCCTGCCGGACCTGCTCCGGCGACGTGCCGCCATAGGAATTCCGAGCATTTACACAGGTTTCCACTTTGATGGCTTCCAGGATATCGGCTTCAAACAGCGGTGAAAATTGTTGGAACTGGGGCAGGGAAAGATCGGTGAGCTTTTTTCCTGTCTCGATACAGTGGCGCACGCTTTGTCCCACCACCTCGTGGGCCTGGCGGAAAGGCAGTCCCTTTTTGACAAGATAGTCGGCCATGTCGGTGGCGTTGGCAAAGTCCTGGCGGGCGGCCTCCAGGAGGCGCGGGGCGTTGACCTTCATGCCCCGGAGCATGGCGGCGTAAACCGACAGGCTGAATTTGAGGGTGTCGATGGTGTCGAACAGACCTTCCTTGTCCTCCTGCAGGTCCTTGTTGTAGGCCAGCGGGAGCCCCTTGGCCACCGTCAACAGGGCCATGAGATGGCCATAGATCCGGCCGGTCTTGCCTCTCACCAGCTCGGCCACATCGGGGTTTTTCTTCTGGGGCATGATGCTGGAGCCGGTGCAGTGGGCGTCGTCGAGTTCGATAAAGGAGAATTCGGCGCTGGACCACAGGATGATTTCCTCGCTGAGCCGGCTGAGATGGAGCATCAGAATCGAGGCAAAGGACAAAAATTCCAGAATATAGTCGCGATCGCTGACAGCATCGATGCTGTTGTCATAGATGGCGCCGAATTTGAGCTCTGCGGCGACGAAATGACGGTCGATGGGGAAAGTGGTCCCAGCCAGCGCCCCGGCCCCCAGCGGCATGATATCGGTGCGCTCCCACACGCCCTTGAGGCGGCTGAAGTCCCGCAGCAGCATAAAAAGGTAGGCCAGCAGATGATGGGCCAGGAGAATGGGCTGGGCCCGCTGCAGATGGGTGTAGCCGGGCATGATGGTGTCGGTGTGCTTTTCGGCCACTTCCAGCACCGCGGCCGCCAGATCGGTGATCAGCTGACCGATGGCGATAATCTCCTGCTTCAGGTACAGATGGGTGTCCAGAGCCACCTGGTCGTTGCGGCTGCGGGCGGTGTGCAGCTTGCCCCCCACCGGCCCGATCCGTTCGGTAAGCCGTTTTTCGATATTCATGTGGATGTCTTCCAGCGCGATCTCGAAGCTGAAGCTGCCTGCCTCGATATCGGCGAGAATGCCCTCCAGCCCGGCGACAATCGCCTCGGTCTCGGCGGGGGCAATGATGCCGCACTTGGCCAGCATCCGGGCGTGGGCGATGCTGCCGGCGACATCCTGCCGGTACAGGCGGCTGTCAAAAGAAATGGAGGAGGTAAATTCCTCCACCGCGCGATCGGTGCCTTTCGCGAATCTACCGCCCCATAACTTTGTCATTACTTTTTCGCCTCTTTCTGCATCAGGGCACGAATCTTCAGCGGCAGGCCGAACAGGTTGATGAATCCCTCGGCGTCTTTTTGATTATAAACTTCGTCGCGGCCAAAGGTCACGAACCCTTCATGATAGAGGGAATAGGGGGACTTGGCGCCGGCGCTCATGATATTGCCTTTATACAGCTTGAGCCGCACCACACCGGTGACCGTCTGCTGGGTCGACTCGACGAAAGCGTCCAGCGCCTCTCTGAGCGGCGAGTACCACATGCCGTCGTACACCAGCTCGGCGTAACGTACCGCCATCTGCTCCTTGTAGTGCATCGTGGCCCGGTCCAGGGTGAGGTATTCCAGTTCCCGGTGGGCATAGTACAGGATGGCCCCGCCCGGGGTTTCATATACGCCGCGGGATTTCATGCCCACCAGGCGGTTTTCGACGATATCGGCGACACCGATGCCGTAGTCCGCTCCCAGGGCGTTGAGTTTCTCCAGCAGGGGCACGGCCGCCATTTTCTGGCCGTCGATAGCCACCGGAGCGCCTTTGACGAATTCGACTTCGACGTAGGCAGCCTTGTCGGGAGCCTGCTCCGGCGTCTTGGTCACAAGATAGACGTCGTCCTTAGGCTCGTTCCAGGGGTCCTCCAGGTCAGCGCCCTCATGGCTGAGATGCCAGATATTGCGGTCCATACTGTAGGGGCGTTTCTTGTTAACCGGGATGGGGATATTGTGCTTTTCGGCGTATTCGATGGCGTCTTCGCGGGAACGGATGTCCCACAGACGCCAGGGAGCGATGATTTTGAGCTGAGGTGCCAGCGCCTTGACGGTGAGCTCGAACCGCACCTGGTCGTTGCCTTTGCCGGTGGCGCCGTGGCAGATGGCGTCAGCGCCTTCCTTTTCGGCTATTTCCACCAGCGCTTTGGCGATGATCGGCCGGGCGAAAGAAGTTCCCAGCAGGTATTTGCCTTCATAAACGGCACCGGCTTTGAGCACCGGCCAGATGAAGTCCTCGACGAACTCTTTGGTAAGGTCCTGGATATACACCTTGCTGGCGCCGGATTTCAGCGCCTTCTCGCGGACGGGAGTCAGTTCGTCGCCCTGGCCGACGTCGGCGCACATGGCGATGACTTCGCAATCATAGTTTTCCTTCAGCCACGGAATAATAACCGAGGTGTCCAGCCCGCCGGAATAGGCCAGCACCACTTTTTTTACTTCACTCATTTGAAATTCCTCCTTAGTTTTGCCCCATCAAGAGGGCCAGTATCGCTTTTTGGACATGAAGCCGGTTTTCGGCCTCGTCAAACACCACCGACTGCGGTCCTTCCATCACTTCGTCGGTGATTTCCTCGCCGCGGTGGGCCGGCAGGCAGTGCATCACGATGGCGTCCGCTTTGGCGACTTTCAGGATGTCGCCGTTAATCTGATAACCGGCGAAAGCCTTCCTGCGAATTACCTGTTCGGTTTCCATCCCCATGCTGGCCCAGACGTCGGTGTACAGCACGTCGGCTCCCTGTGCCGCTGCCTGGGGGTCGGCGGTTATCGTGATCTTGCTGCCGCTGACGGCGGCGTCGGTTTTGGCCTCGGCCACCACGGCCGGATCGGGTGCGTAGCCTGCCGGGCAGGCGACAGTGATGTCCATGCCAAGCTTGGCGCAGCCGTGCAGAAGGGCGTTGGCCATGTTGTTGCCGTCGCCGATATAGGCCAGCTTGCGGCCCTTTACGTCCCCTTTGTATTCGATGGCGGTGAAGATGTCAGCCAGCGCCTGGCAGGGATGCAAAAGGTCGGTCAGCCCGTTGACGATGGGAATGGCGGCGTAGTGGGCCAGTTCCTGCACCTCGGCGTGGGAGAAAGTCCGGATCATGATGCCGTCGACATAGCGGGACAACACCCGGGCGGTATCTTTCACCGGCTCGCCGCGTCCGATCTGCAGGTCATTGGCGCTGAGGAACAACGCCGACCCGCCGAGCTGCCACATGCCGGCCTCAAAAGACACTCTGGTCCGGGTGGATGCTTTCTGGAAGATCATCCCCAGGGTTTTCCCCTTCAGCAGATGATGTTCTTCACCCCGTTTTTGCATCGCCTTCAACTTCTTGGCCAGATCGAAGATCTGATAGACTTCAGCGACCGACAAATCGTGAATCGACAGTAAATCCTTCCCCTGCAAACTCAAAATAAAACCCCCATGACATTATAGCCCTTATTATTTTTATACAAAGACCCTGATTATTCCTGTCTGACAGCGCTAAACAGCAGCCAAAACTTTGTCCAGAATCGCCAGCAGTTCGTCGACATGGTTCTTGTTGATGTTGAGCGGCGGCACAAAACGGAGAATATCGCCGGCGGTGCAGTTGATCAGCGCGCCCGCTTTCATGCAGTCCACGACGATGTCTTTGCCCGGCTGGGTCAATTTCACGCCGACCATCAGCCCCAGGCCCCGGACTTCGCTGATCAGGGCGGGATACTTGGCCTTCAGGCCGCTCAACCCCTTGAGCATATATTCTCCCATCGCCTTGGCGTTAGCTTCCAGGCCCTCGGAGGCGATGGCCGCCAGCACGGCGTTGGCGGCCGCGCAGGCCAGCGGGTTGCCGCCGAAGGTCGAGCCATGGTCGCCGGGATGGAAGGCGGCTGCGACCTTGTCACTGGCCAGGAAGGCGCCGATAGGCACGCCGCCGCCCAGTCCCTTGGCCAGGGTCATGATGTCCGGCTTGACGCCGCAGTGCTGAAAAGCGAACATTTTGCCGGTCCGGGCCATGCCGGACTGAATTTCGTCGTAAACCAGGAGCGCCCCGCTGGCGTCGCAGATCTCCCGCGCCCCTTCGAGGTAGCCGGGATCGGGAATATTGATCCCGCCCTCGCCCTGGATCGGCTCGATGATCACGGCGCAGGTCTTGGCGGACACGGCGCGTTTCAGGGCCGGCAGGTCATTGTAGGGCACATGGCCGAAGCCCTGAGGCAGCGGGTCCAGTCCCTCCTTATACTTGGGCTGGGCCGTAGCGGTCAGTGTCGCCAGCGTCCGTCCGTGGAAACAATGCTCGGCGGTAAGAATTTCAACCCGGTCGGGGTTCAGAGTCTTGCCGTATTTACGGGCCAGCTTGATGGCCCCTTCATTGGCTTCGGCGCCGCTGTTGGCGAGGAAGACCTTGTCCAGGCCGCTGAGCTTGGCCAGCGACTCTACCAGCACCGTCTGCTCGAGGGTGTAGTAGATGTTGGAGCAGTGGATGATCTTGCCGGCCTGCTCGGCGATTGCCGCCACCAGCTTGGGATGGGCGTGGCCGAGAATGTTGACGGCGATGCCGGCCAGGAAATCGATGTATTTGTTGCCGTCGATGTCATATACGTAAGGACCGGACCCGTGGGACAACACGATCGGATAACGGGCGAACACCGGCATATAATATTCTTTTTCCGCAGCCATCACCTGGTTTGTGTTCATGTTACAGTCCCCTTTCTTTCACGACCTCGGTACCGATACCGGTGTCGGTAAATATCTCCAGCAGCAGCGAGTGGGGCTGCCGACCGTCAATGATGTGAGCCTTGGCCGCGCCTCCCGCCAGGGCCCGGATACAGGCCTCCACTTTGGGAATCATGCCGCCTTCGATGCTGCCTGTTTTGATCATCTGCTGGGCTTCGGCGAAGGTCAGGCTGGAAATAAAGCTGGCTTTGTCCGCAAAATCACGGTAGATTCCTTCCACATCAGTCAGCAGCAGCAATTTTTCGGCCTTCAGCGCCCCGGCCAGTTCGCCGGCGACGTAATCGGCGTTGATGTTGTAGCTTTCTCCCCCGGTCCCTGCGCCGATGGGCGCGATCACCGGGATATAGCCCTGATCCAGCAGGGTCAGGATGATATCGGGATTCACCTTGGCGATGTCGCCGACGAAACCGATGTCCACCTCTTTGACCAAGTCGCCTTCATGGACCTTGGCCAGGTGCTTGGCGGCGATAAGCAGGCTGGCGTCGCGGCCGGTTAAGCCCACGGCCCTGCCGCCATACAAATTAAGCAGGCCGACGATTTCCAGGTTGATCTTGCCGGCAAGCACCATCTCCGCCGCAGCCATGGTTTCGCTGTCAGTCACCCTGAGGCCGCTGACAAAGGTCGACTGCTTGCCCATCTGTTTGAGCAGCGCCGTGATTTCCGGCCCGCCGCCATGCACGACCACCGGCCTCAGGCCGATGTATTTCATCATGATAATATCCTGAATGACGCTGCGTTTGAGATCGTTATTGATCATGGCGTTGCCGCCGTATTTGATTACAACCGTTTTCCCGCCGAACTTCCGAATATAAGGCAGTGTCTCAATCATCACTGCCGCTTTTTCCACCGTGGTGAGCATTGTCTTTCCCCTCCCCCTCAAATCAGGTACTGTAGTCGGCGTTTATTTTAACATACTCGTAAGAAAAATCGCAGGTCCAGACGGTGGCCTCAGCCGAACCGACCTTCAGGTCGACCTCCACCGCGATGTCCTTGGCGGCCATAACCTTCTGCAGTGCCTTGGCGTCCGGACTGGCCGCCACGCCATTTTCGGCGATGGTGAGGCCGCCGAGGCGCAGCGCCATCTTTTTCTCGTCCATCTGGGCACCGGAGTAGCCAGCGGCGCAGAAAATCCGGCCCCAGTTGGGGTCCTGACCGAAGAAGGCGGTTTTTACCAGGGGCGATTTGGCAATCGCCATAGCCGCCACTTTGGCGTCAGTGAAGTCTTTGGCGCCCTTGACGGTGATGGCGAGAAACTTGGTGGCCCCTTCCCCGTCCCGCACGACCTGCTGGGCCAGATAAGTGCAGACCTGCCGCAGCGCTTCGGCCAGTTGCCGATAGGCGGGGCTGCCGGCGTCGTCGATGGTCGGGTTGCCGGCCTGGCTGTTGGCGAATACAGCGATCATGTCGTTGGTGCTGGTGTCGCCGTCCACGGTGATCATGTGGAAAGAGAGTCCGACCGCTTCGGCCAGCGCCTTTTGCAGCAGCGGCTGAGCCACGGCGGCGTCGGTGGTGATGAAGCTGAGCATGGTGGCCATATTGGGGTGAATCATGCCGGCTCCTTTAGCGATGCCGGCGATCCGCGCCGTTTTCCCGCCAAGCTCAAATTCATAGGCGCACACCTTCGGGAAGGTATCGGTGGTCATGATGCCCTGAAGGGCCTTGTCATGACCCGCTTCCGACAGGTCCGCCACCGCCTGCTTGATGCCGTCAGCCACTTTCCCCATCGGCAGATTGACGCCGATGATACCGGTGGAGGCCACTAAAACCTCGTTATCGTTCAGCCCGAGCAGGGATGCGGTCATATGGACCATAGCCCGGGCGTCCATCATCCCCTGTTCGCCGGTGGAAGCGTTGGCACAACCGGAGTTGACCACCACGGCCCGGGCGATCCCCTTGGCGGCCGCCTGGCGGGAAACCTTCACCGGCGCCGCGGCTACCACGTTGGTTGTAAATAACGCCGCGCTTGCGGCCGGTACCGTGCTGTAGATGACGGCAATATCCTCTTTGCCGCTTTTTTTGATGCCTGCCTTCACTCCGGCGGCCTTAAACCCCTTGGGGGCCGTAATCCCGCCGGTTATCTCCTTGAGCATATCATTACCTCCATATGAATAAACTAAGAACTCCGTTTATTTTTGACGTCATTTTGGCCATATTTTAGACGTACAAGGCTGTTCAAAAAGGTCGAGATGCTAGGCGTCCGCGAGGAAGCGCTCGAAGACAGTACATGGGAGTACGGCGAGAGCGCTCCCGGAGCGGCAACGACGCAGATTGGCCTTTTTCAACAGCCGTCACGGATAAAGCGGCGCCTGGAGCAGGCCGGTCTTCTCATCCAGACCGAACATGACGTTTAGGTTCTGCACCGCCTGGCCGGCGGCGCCTTTCACCAGGTTATCGATGGCCGAGACGGCCACTACGCGCCCGGTCCGGCTGTCCACGTGCCAGCCGATGTCGCAGAAATTGGAGCCGCGGGTGTTTTTCGTCGCAGGGTAGCCGCCCCGGCCCAGCAGGCGAATGAAGAATTCGTCGCCGTACATGGCCCCGTAAGCCTGATCGATGTCCCCGGCGCTCACTCCGGCTTTCAGCTTGGCGTAACAGGTGCTCAGTATCCCCCGGGTCATCGGAATCAGATGCGGAGTGAAGCTGATCATCACCGCGCTGCCAGCCAGTTCGCTGAGCGCCTGCTCGATTTCCGGGGTATGCCGGTGGCCGCCGATATTGTAAGCCTTGACGTTCTCGAAGGCTTCGCTGAAGTGGTTGGTCAGGTTCAGGCCCCGGCCCGCGCCGGAGATGCCTGATTTGGCGTCAACGATGATGGTGTCAAGCTCCACCAGCTTGTGCTTGACCAGCGGCGCCAGCGCCAGAATGCTGGCTGTGGTATAGCAGCCGGGATTGCCGACAATCGCGGCGTCCTTGACCTTATCGCGATAAAGTTCGGTCAGACCGTACACCGACGGCGCGTCCTGATGGGTGTGGGCCACTTTATACCATTTTTCATAAACAGCAGGATCTGTAAAGCGGTAGTCGGCCCCCAGGTCGATCACCCGGGTCCCGGCCTCAAGCATCTTTCGCCCGACATCCATGGCGTGCCCGTGAGGCAGCCCGAGAAACACAACGTCGCTGGCTGAGCCAATTTCCGCCAACTGGCTGATGCTTGCTAGTTTTTTATCATAAAATCGGTTAAAATGTGGATAGACGGTGTTGATCGCTTCGCCGGTGCTGCTTTCGGAAGTAATATACCCGAGCTCCACCGCCGGGTGCGACGCCAAAATTCGCAACAGCTCCTCACCGGTATAGCCTGTTGCCCCAATAATACTGACCTTCATGTTCTGTACCCTCCCCTTTGGCTTCTGCGCTCCGCCCCGTTTCCGATTCGAGCAGTTCCGCTCAGGCCGGAACAGCGGCGAAAGCCGTTTTCTTTTTTCCCTGGCGCCGAAAGATCCGCGCCCCTGGCCGGACCTTGTTCGGCCAACGAATTGCCGAGCAGGTTTTATTAATAATTATACATTATACTGCATAATGATGCAACGTCTTAATGCAATCTTTTTCCTGGGAGGATCCATGCCTGATCTGAACTCATTAACGACAATAGTCGGGGAATACGGCTATCTGGCCATTTTTTGCACCATGTTTCTGGAAGGAATGTGCATCCCGGTCCCCAGCGAGCTCATCATGGGCTTCGCCGGCTTCATGGTTTTTAAGGGTAAATTTTCGCTGACCGGCGCGATTTTGGCCGGCTGGCTCGGCAGCATGTCCGGTTCCTTCACCATCTACCTCCTGGCCCGCAAGGGCGGGAGGAAATATCTCTACCGCTGGGGCCATAGGATCGGCCTGGGCCCCCATCGACTGGACGTTATCGGCGACTGGTTCACCCGCTATGGCCCCCTGCTGATCATTCCCTGGCGGCAGTTGCCGGTGATCCGCACCAAGATCAGCATCGCCGCCGGGCTTCTCGATATGCGTTATGTCGTTTTCGGCAGCTATACCGCCATCGGCATCGCGGTGTGGTGCACGCTGGCGGTGTCGCTCGGCTACTATTTCGGTCAGAGCTGGCAGACGCTGCTGGCTATTTTCAGCGAGCTTGGCCATATCATCATCATTGCTATCTTCGTCGTGGCAGCCGCTGTATTCCTGTATCTTCACCGCCGGCGGAAAAAGTAAAAAGAGGAGGTTCGCTAGAAACCAACCTCCCCGACGATTGCAATCCCGCCCCCGCATTGGGGGCATTTTTTGTTTTCCGCCAGGTTGCTGCGCCGCCCGATACGGTCGATCACCAGTTGATCGCAGACCGGGCAGTGGGTGTTGACCCCGTCGGTGCCGACATTGCCGAGATATACATAGTTCAGATGCCGGCGGGCGATTGCGCGGGCCTCCGCCAGGGCCGCGACCGGGGTTGGCGGGGCAGTCATTTTATAGTTGGGGAAATAGCGGGAAAAATGGAGCGGAATGTCCTTGTTGATCCCAGCCAGCCACTCGGCCAGCGCTTCAAGTTCGTCGGCCGAGTCGTTCAGCCCGGGCACCACCAGACAGGTGATTTCGACGTGAACCGCTTTGGCGGCGGCTTCCACCGTCCGCTGCACATCGGCCAGTCGACCGGCGCAAATTTCCCGGTAAAATCCCTCGTTAAAGGCCTTCACATCGATGTTCAAGGCGTCGACGAAAGGCAGGAGCTCGGCCAGGGGACGGGGATTGATGAAGCCGTTGGTAACAAGAACATTCTTCAGTCCCTGGCGGCGGGCGAGCCTGGCGGTGTCGAGAACGTATTCGTACCAGACGCTGGGTTCAGAATAGGTATAGGCTAGACCGATGTTGCGTTCGCCGGCCTCAGTGGCCATTTCCACCGCCTTTTCCGGCGGCAGCATTGTGGTCTGGGGCGAGGCCTGAGCTATTTGCCAGTTCTGGCAAAACCGGCAGGAAAAATTGCAGCCAATCGTGCCGAGAGACAGGATGTAGCTGCCGGGATAGAAGTGGTACAGCGGCTTTTTTTCGATGGGATCGAGAGCGTAAGACGAGCAGGCCCCGTAGTTTTCGCTGTACAGCTTGCCGCCGTCGTTGCGGCGGACCCGGCAAAAGCCGGTTTTCCCCTCGCCGATGACGCATTCCTTGGGGCAGAGGCGGCAGATGACCCCGCGCTCATGCCGTTCATAGTGTGACGCTTCTCGCATATCGTTACCTCTAAGTGTAGCGGGTTACGCTGAAGCGGTATAGTTCGATTTCTTCGGCAGGAGGGATCCCGGCTTTCTGCATGGCGATGGCCACCTGTTCTTCCACCCGGTCGACTCCTTCCAGATCGGGCAGCAGCAGGCCGGAGCGCCGGCCGCGACGGACAATGACGCCGTAGCGCTTAGGGTCAAGATCAGCCAGGCCGTCCACCCGCTCCGGCTCAGACAAAATATCCACCGAAATGGTCAGTTCTGGCAGCTCGACCGGGTCCACCGGCGGGAAACGCGGATCCTGCGTTCCGGCGCTGACGGCGTTTTGGATGATTTCGGCGGCTATGTTGACCTGAGTGGGGGCGAATGTGCCGATGCAGCCTCGAAGCTGACCATGCTTTTTCAAGGAGACAAAAACGCCGGCTTTTCCTGTCAGTTCCGGCGCCAAGCCGGCCGGCGGCGACAGCGTCTCCCGCCGGACGAGGTAGTGCCCCAGGCTCTCCCGGGCCAGCGCCACCGGCGCGCTTTCATTGGCCATGACTTACACTCTCCTTCATTGTAAACACCGCGATGGCGTAACCGACACCGAAAGGACCTTCGTAAGAGAGAACCTCGGCCTGGGCCTCGATTCCCCCCAGTACTCCCATCAAAAAGCAGACCGGCCTCAACCCGCATTCCCCGGCTTCCTCAACAAGGTCCGGGTCCATATTCAAAATCGTCTTGGCGTCGAGCCCGGCCACGGCTTTGACGAGAGCCTGGTCGAACTCCGCCCCGCGGGGACTGTAGCCGGCCGGAGCAGACGGGATAAGGCGGTGGGACAAATCACCGGAGGCGATCACGGCAACGCGCTTGTCCGCCACACTGACAGCGGCCTGTACCGCCTTGCCCAGGGTGTACATTTCCTCATAAGGCATCATCCCCATTGACAGGTGAACCAGCTGGCCCTTAAAACCGGCTTTATGCAGGTAGTAGAGCGGTACAATCGCGCCGTGGTCGAGCTGGAGGGAAAAACGGTAGGTTTTGGCCAGTTCGTCGGTCAGCTCGACAAGACTGACCCCCAGGCGCTCGGCTTTGCGCAGGATGTGCCGCACCAGCAGGCCGTCGGTTTCGAAGGCCAATTGGACTTCCGGCACCCCGAAAGCGGCCAGGCTGCCTTTCAGTCGCGGAAAGACGCTGACACCGGCCGCGTCCTGAAAAACAGGGCCATGGGGCGTGATGATGACAATGGTGTGGGGATCATGCTCCATCAGCCTTTGCGCCGCCGTTTCCGCCGCTTCGACAGTGCGCCTGATTTTGCTTAGTTCGCCTTTTCCCACTTCCGGGATCATGATCGGCGGATGAGGCATGAGGGCGCAGCCAACGAGATTTTTCACAACGCCACTCCTTTCGTCGGTTATCTTGCCACATTATAGGTGAAATGATACGCCAACGCTTTGGCGATATGCCTGGCCAGATTCTGCTGGTAGTCAGCGTCAGCCAGAAGCGCGGCCTCCCGCGGATTACTCAGAAAACCGGCCTCGATAAGCATTCCGGGTACATTAGTTTCCTTCAACACCAAAATATCGGAATCCTGCTTGGCCTTGCGCTTGTTACCGGGCGGGAAAAAGCGCAGGGCCGCCTGGGTTGCCTCAGCCAGCTTCCGATTCTCAGCGAGCCTTTGGCTATAGTATACTTCGGCGCCAAACCAGCGCGCCCCGGCGATGGCGTTGACGTGAACGCTGACAAACAGGTCGGCCCCGGAACTGTTGATGATATCGACCCGTTTTTCGAGGTCGCTGCGTTTGCCGCCTTTGCCCCGGGCATAAAAATCCATGTCGCTGTCCCGGGTAAGGACGACTGTCGCGCCGCTGTCCCGGAGAATCTCACCCAGTTTAAGGGCCAGGGCCAGGTTAATGTCTTTCTCTTCCAGCCCGTTGTGCCTGGCTCCGCTGTCGATGCCCCCATGGCCGGGATCAACGGCGATGACCTTGCCGGACAGCACGCTAAGGTCGACCTGCTCGATATCCTGCAGAGCAGGAACATCAAAAGCCAGCAGGTTGATCACGGCCAGGGAGGCCACCCCAAAAACCGCGAGCAATCTGAGGCTCCTCCAGCTAAGCCTCACTATTGTCACTGCCGACCACCCCCGCTTCTTCTCTAAACATCAATATGCCCCGCCCGGTCCGGTTATGTTCGAGAAAGTGAAGTGGCAGCCCTAGCCAAACCAGGTCAATTACGGTAAAATACAAGTGAAAAGTTCGCCTTGCCGGCGAATTTAAACGCGGTTTCCTGGAGGCTTTAATGTTCAGCAAAAAGTTTTGGCTTTGTCTTTTGGTCGTGTTTGTCGCCGCCTTTTGGTGGGCCGGCGGCACCGGCGGTATCCCGCAGTCGCTGCCGAAAACGGCTGAAACAGGCGGGGATGCCGCACAGGCCTGGGAACGGATTTATCGCGTGTTCGCATTAAAGTCCGCAGTACAGGCCAAAGTCGACAAACAGAGTTATACCAGGCTGCAGGATATCCCGCTGGTCATGCAGCAGGCGATCATAGCAGTGGAAGACAACCGGTTTTACAACCACTCCGGTGTTGATATCGAGGGAATCCTGCGGGCGACCCTGGTCAATATTCAGACAGGCCAGTTGCAGGAAGGGGCCAGCACGATAACCCAGCAACTAGTCAAAAATCTGTTTCTCTCCCAGGAGCGGACCTGGGGCCGCAAAGCGGAAGAGGTTGTATTGGCGATCGACATGGAGCAGCGCTATACGAAAGAAGAAATCCTGGAATTATACCTAAATACCATCTACTTTGGTTCTGGCGCCAAAGGCATCACCAGCGCAGCCAAGATCTACTTCGGCAAAACCCCGGCCAACCTGAACCTGGCTGAAAGCGCCATGCTGGCCGGACTGCCCAACGCCCCCTCGGCCCTTTCTCCCTACGTTGATTTCACCGCCGCCAAGCAGCGTCAGGCGGTGGTTCTGACGGCGATGGTCCGCTACGGCTATATCGGCCCAGGCCTTTCCCAGGAGTCCCGGGAGACCCCGCTGCGCCTGGCCCGCTAACCGACCTGAAAATCAGGTTTCTCATCAATCGAAAGGGACTGTCCATCAGGACAGTCCCTCCTTTGTTTTCCAGCTAAAACAACGGGCTTTTAAGCTTTTTCCAGTCCCTTTGCACCCCACCGGTATCGTCGCTATCGAACGGGATGATCCGTTCGATGGTGAACTCGTGAATATAGGAGTCCTTACTGATGTTCGTGGGGTCCTTGATCATTTCACCCGCATTCTGAACATTAAAAGCCATCAGCGTACTGGTCCGGACTTTCGCGGCCGGAATCCCGTTTACGAAGACCCCCATGGTCACCGGCGAGTGATCGGCCCGGAAGTTGCGGGTCAGGTCCTTGGTGGTCGTGAAGACCATCGCCTTGGGATCGACGATCAGGGCACAGACCTCCGGGAAATACTTCTTAAAATCCTGAATCTTGATCTCCGAATCAGGCGTGATTCGCTGCATGACGACCCGCGCATCAGGATCGTTGCCGGCGTATTGCACTTCCATCTGCATGTTCAGGCTGTTGCGGGTAAAATAGTAAACATAGGCGCTGGCCTTGGCCTTGGCCGAGCCGCCGGCCTCCCAGTCGGCTTTGGTCCAAAGATGGCTGTCCCTGTCTACCACCAGCCGATAGTCGCCGTATTTGGCGGCCATGGACGCGCGGTTGTCGTCCAGATTGGCAAATGCCTGACTGGCAGATACCATAAGAAGAGCGAACACACATAAAGCAATCAGTTTTTTCATTCTGCAACCTCTCCCACTAAGTAGTCTTACTTAACTATTGCACATTGCGGCCAATTCTCCTGCCGGTCTGCCTGTCTGCCACTCCTTTACCGGTCTGTTTATTCCTGGTGGATTAGCCTTTGGTCAATGGAAAAGACCGCATCTTTGCGGCCTTTTCGATGGTTTTTTCAGTTCACGATCACCAGTAATCCGGCCCCCACCAGCGCTGCCACGGATGGTACAACTTCCAGTAGGCTTTCCAGTAGTTCTTCCAGTAGCAGTAGGGAACATCCAGTGGCGGCGGCGGAGTCACGAAGAAGGGCTGATAAAACGGCGATATCGGCGGTCCCGGCGGAAAAGGGGCCTGACGGGGAAAATAGCGGAAATCGCCGCATCGTCCATATATTATCAACTCCTTTTGGCTTTTCTATACTTTATGTAATCTTAGCCGACTTTGTTCCCGGCCCCATTCTCCCTGCCGAGGCCCCGCTCCAATAAAAAAAGACACGCCCGGAAGCAATGTCCGGGCGCTGGGTTTGCGATATTAACGTTTCGAGAACTGGGATGCTTTACGGGCCTTTTTCAAGCCGTATTTGCGACGTTCTTTTTCCCGCGGGTCGCGGGTCAAGAGGCCGGCTTTCTTCAGACCGGGCCGATATTCGGCGTCCACCCTGAGCAAAGCGCGGGCGATGCCGTGACGGACCGCACCGGCCTGACCGGTAGGGCCGCCGCCCTCGACTTTAGCCAGTACGTCATATTTTCCGACTGTATCGGTTACGCTGAGCGGTTGTTTGACAATCAGCTCAAGCGTTTTGAGACCGAAATACTTGTCAAGAGGGCGTCCGTTGACGACAATCTTGCCCTCGCCCGGAACCAGACGAACTCTGGCAACCGAGGTTTTTCTGCGGCCTGTGCCGTAGTAGTTAACCAATGCCATATTCATGTTCCTCCTTCCGGTAATTAATAACGTACGCTGAGCTCAAACGGCTCAGGTTGCTGGGCTGCATGCGGGTGGGTCGATCCGCTGTAAACTTTGAGTTTGCGATACATCTGCCGACCCAGAGTATTCTTCGGCAGCATGCCTTTTACAGCAATTTCCAGCACTCGTTCCGGCCGGGTTGCCAACATCTTGCCGGCGGTGACGAAGGTGGTTCCGCCGGGATAACCGGAGTGGCGGAAGTAGGTTTTTTGGATCAATTTATTGCCTGTAAGGTGAATCTTGGCGGCGTTGATGATGATGACATGGTCGCCGGTATCGACATGGGGCGTGAATATCGCCTTGTGTTTACCGCGCAAAAGTTTTGCCGCTTCAGCAGCCAATCTGCCAAGCGTCTTGCCTTCGGCATCGATTACATACCATTTCCGCTCTATGTTGGCCGGATTAGCCATAAATGTTGTCTTCATGCGTATATCCCTCCTTGTAGCAAGCATAAACCTGGTATCTATCCTACAACCGTGAATTCCGGGGCTAGTGGAATCATGGTCTTCGAATCAAAATAGCAAAGGGCCATAGAATCATTGTAATAAATGGGGTTGTCAATGTCAAGGTATTGGCCTTGCCGTAACCATCTTTTTTTTTTGCACCAGACTCAGTATAAGACCTCTTTTAAGTATAACCCTTGTGGCGGGGCGGTTATACCGGCCGCGCCGCGATCCCTGCCGGCCAGGATTTGCCCGAAATCGGCGGGGGTCAGGCGGTGAAAGCCGACATCGACCAGCGTGCCGACAAGATTGCGGACCATGTGGTAAAGAAAGCCGCTGCCCCAGAATTCACATTCTGTCATCCGGTCCTGCCGGCGGCAGGAGGCCGCAAAAATAGTCCGGACCGGACTGCGCTGGGCTCCGCCGGCGCCGCGAAAAGCGGAAAAATCGTGAGTGCCGACAATCTGCCGGACCGCGGCGTCCATGGCCGCCGTGTCCGGGACTTTAACCAGATGCCAGGCGTAGCGGCGCAAAAAGGGATCAGGCCGTTCGCTGGAATACAGACGATAGCAGTAGATCTTACTCTTGGAATCAAAGCGGGCGTGAAATTCAGGAGCCACTTCCTCGGCTGCAGTGACGACGATGTCGTCAGGCAGCACGCCTCTGGCCGCCGCACAGATCCTGGCGGTGGGTATCGAGCCGGATGTACAGAAAGTAACCACCTGGCCATAGGCGTGAACCCCGGAGTCGGTCCGGGCCGCGCCGGCGATCTTGAGAGGATGGCCGAAGACCACTGCCAACCGCTCTTCCAGCACCTGTTGAATGGTCAGGGCGTTCAGCTGCCACTGAAAACCGTGGTAGGCCGTGCCGTCATAAGCGACGGTCAGCTTGATATTGCGTTCCATCTCAGTACACCCAATACGGCCGTCAAGGCCAAAATTGCCGCAGCCGCCGCCAAATCCCGCGGCGAAAAATGCAGTTCTTTCATCCGGGTACGGTTTTCACCGCCCCGGTAACAGCGGGCTTCCATCGCCACCGCCAGTTCGTCCGCCCGGCGAAAAGCACTGATGAACAATGGCACTAAAAGGGGCACCATGCTTTTCGCCCGCCGGAGGATGTTCCCCTGGGCAAAATCGGCCCCCCGGGCCATCTGGGCTTTCATGATCCGGTCGGTTTCTTCCAGCAGGGTGGGAATGAACCGCAGGGCAATGGTCATCATCATCGCCAATTCGTGGGCCGGCAGGCCGATCCGCCGGAAAGGCTTCAGCAGCCGTTCGATGCCGTCGGTCAACACGATGGGCGAGGTGGTGAATGTCAGCAGAGAGGACATCACGATCAGGAAAACCAGCCGAAACGTCATCAGCGCGCCCTGGCGGATACCCTCGGCGGTTATGGTCAGCGGCCCGACACGATACAGTACGGTGCCGGGAGTCGAGAACAGATGGATGAGCATTGTCAGGACGATAATGACCCACAGCGGCCGCAGCGACCGGAAAACCATCCGCGGCGGAATCCGCGCGGTGGCGATGGCCAAGACGGCGTACAGGCAGAGGACCCCGTATGCCGGGTAGCTTTCCGCCAGAAATATGCTGCCGATGAAAATGAGGGTGCCAAGCAGTTTGGTGCGGGGGTCGAGGCGATGGACAAAAGAAGAACCCGGGAAGTATTGGCCAAGAATGATGTCAGTCAGCATGATTTTTTCCTCCCCAGCGCCGCCAGAATCGCCTGGGCGGCGTCGTCCGCGGTCAGTGCCGAGGCATCCACCGCGAGTCCCCGCTGGTTCAGGCGCTGGAGGAGCAGGCTGATATTCGGCGCATCAACCCCGGCGGCGATGAGCTTTTCCCTGCTCTGGCCGAAGACCTCGCGGGGCGAGCCGTCCAGGCTGATGCCGCCGCTGTGGAGGACTACCAGGCGCTTTACCAGCCGGGCGATTTCCTCCATGCTGTGCGATATCAGAATCACCGTAATTCCTGCGGTTTCATGAAGTTTCACAATCTCGGCGAAAATCTCGTCCCTGCCGCGGGGATCAAGTCCGGCCGAAGGTTCATCCAGTATCAGGTACTCCGGTTCCAGGGCAATCACTCCGGCTATGGCCACCCGCCTCATCTGGCCGCCGCTGAGGCGAAAAGGCGACCGTTTGGCGAATTCTTCGTGGTCCAGGCCGACAAAGGCCAGGGCCCGGCTAACCCGGCGCTCCACCTCAGCCGGTTCGAGCCCCAGGTTGCGCGGCCCGAAGGCAACGTCATCATATACCGTTTCTTCAAACAGCTGATGCTCGGGATACTGAAAAACCATGCCGACCTTCCGCTTGGCCTGGCGAACAGCGTTGCCTTTGCCGCCAAGGTCGACGCCGTCGACGGTCACCGTCCCCCGGGTCGGCTTTAAGAGACCGTTCATATGCTGAACCAGGGTCGATTTGCCTGAGCCGGTATGGCCGATAATGCCGACGAATTCTCCGCTTTGGATTGTAAGGTTTATATTTTCCAGGGCCACCCTCTGGTAGGGCGTGCTTGGCATATAGATATAGCTGACGTCACGCAGGACTATGGACATAGAATCACCGCCAGCTGTTCGTCGGTAATGATATCCGGGGCAATGTCCAGGCCTGCTTCGCGCAGCCGGCAAGACACCTCAGCGGCCAGCGGCGCATCCAGCCCCAGCTCTTTCAACCGATCAACCTGGCTGAAAACCTGGGCCGGCGCTCCGGCAAAAGCCACTTTGCCGCCGTCCAGGACAACGACCCGGTCGGCGTTCACCGCTTCTTCCATAAAGTGGGTAATATAGACGATGGTAATCCCTTGCTCCTTGTTGAGGCGCTTCACGGTGGTCAGCACTTCGCGGCGCCCGAGGGGATCAAGCATCGCCGTCGGTTCGTCCAGCACCAGGCACTCCGGTCGCATGGCCAGAACCCCGGCGATAGCAATGCGCTGTTTTTGCCCGCCGGACAAAAGATGGGGCGCGTGCTCACGGTAGTCGGTCATCCCGACCATTTTCAGAGCATCTTCCACCCTTTTCCGGATTTCGGCCGGCGCCACGCCGAGATTTTCCGGTCCGAAGGCCACGTCTTCCTCGACGATGGCGGCTACAATCTGGTTGTCGGGATTTTGAAAAACCATGCCCACCTTCTGGCGAATCGGCCAGACGTTGTCGGGCTCAAGCGTACTGAAGCCGGCTATAATGCAATCGCCACCGGTCGGGACAAGCAGTGCGTTGAAATGCTTGGCCAGAGTCGACTTTCCTGAACCGTTGGCCCCGATGATGGCGACGAATTCCCCGGGGGCCACCGTAATATCTATACTGTCAAGCGCCACAATCTCCCCGCCGTCAGGGCCGGGGTAAGCGTGGCACAACTTTTCCGTCCTAATGACTGCTTCCAACATCTAGACCCCCTCATTGCCACGGACCTTCACCAGCGCACAAAAGAGGACTTGGCTCCCGGCCAGTCCCGATACGCGCAGGCGAACAGCTTCATCGCCGTTCCGCTTTTCCCTGCACTGCAGGTCAAGCGGAGGACGATAAGGGCGACCTCCCGGCCGCCCCGCGCAACTTCTGCCATAAAAATGAAAACCAGGCGACTAGAGCGATGTGTCTTTTGTCACCTGGGCCTGCAAACCTTAGACTAATTCCAGGATAGCCATCGGTGCAGCATCGCCGCGGCGCGGTCCCAACTTCAAAATCCGGGTGTAGCCGCCCTGGCGGTCTTGGTATTTCGCAGCAACTTCATCGAACAGTTTCTTGGTGACTTCTTCGTCCATCAGGTATGACAGGACCTGGCGGCGAGCATGCAAGTCGCCCCGCTTGGCCAGGGTAATCATCTTAGCGGCTAAAGTCGTGATTTCCTTTGCTTTTGCCTCCGTAGTCTCAATACGCCCATGGGCAAAGAAGGAAGTCAAAATACTGCGAAAAAGTGCTTTACGGGCACTGCTGTCGCGTCCTAGTTTACGGTAAAACATAATTCCCCTTCCCTCCTTTAATCCTCGTTTTCGGCCAGTGACAAGCCAAGTTCAGCCAGTTTCTTTTTCACTTCATCCAATGATTTTCGGCCCAGGTTGCGAACCTTCATCATATCTTCTTCGGTTTTTTGCACCAGTTCAGCGACGGTGTTGATACCGGCCCGTTTCAGGCAGTTGTAGGAACGTACCGACAGTTCCAGATCCTCGATGGTCATCTCCATCGTCTTGGTGCCTGCTTCTTCCGCCGATTCGGTGAATAAGCCTTCGCCATTTTCGTCTTCCAGGCCGCTGCCGGCGATGTTCTGGAAGAGTTTCAGGTGCTGCACCATGACCGAGGCGGCTTTCGACACGGCCTCTTCAGGCCGGATGCTGCCGTCGGTCCAGACCTCCAGGGTAAGCTTGTCATAGTCGGTGACATTGCCGACCCGGGTATCGGTGACGCTGTAGTTGACCCGGAGGATCGGCGTGAAGATGGAGTCGATGGGAATAACGCCAATAACATGGTCCGGTTTCTTGTTTTTGTCGGCAGGCACGTAGCCCTTGCCTCGCTCAACGGTAATCTCCATCCGCAGCGAACCGCTGGCATCCAGGGTCGCGATATGCAGGTCGGGGTTCAAGACCTCGACATCCGGGTCGGTGACGATATCGCCAGCCTTGACCTCGCCTTCACCCTGGGCCTCGATCCTCACAACCCGGGGTTCATCGCCATACAGTTTCAGATAGAGTTCCTTGAGATTTAAAATAATATCGGTAACGTCCTCGCGCACCCCGGGAATGGTGGAAAACTCATGAAGGACGCCGTCGATTTTAACCGAGGTTACCGCCGCACCCGCCAGAGACGACAACAGTATCCGGCGCAGGCTGTTGCCTAAAGTGATGCCATAGCCCCGCTCCAGCGGCTCGCAGGCGAACTTGCCGTAACGATTGTCGTCGCTGATTTCAACTATTTCGATCTTCGGCTTTTCGATCTCGATCATCCGGAAAAACCCTCCTCTTTGCGTAAAAGTTACGCCGCATCCATTGTTGAGGGCAGATTAACGGGAGTACAATTCAACAATGAAGTGTTCCTGGACAGGAATGTCGATTTCCTCCCGGGTTGGGTAACGAGTAACCTTGCCGACAGCATCCGCTGCGGACAGTTCAAGCCAGGCCGGCACCGTTTTGGTGGCAAGGCCTTCAATAATTTCTTTTATGATCGGCGAATCTTTGCTACCTTCCTTGACGGCAACCACGTTGTCCGGTTTGACCAAAAAGGACGGAATATCGACCCGATGGCCGTTCACCGTGAAATGACCATGGCGGATGAGCTGCCTGGCCTGGGTGCGGCTTTCGGCGAATCCCAGCCGATAGACAACGTTATCCAGCCTTCTTTCCAGCAGAACCAGCAGGTTTTCACCGGTTATGCCCTTCTGGCGGTCGGCTTTTTCGAAATAAGTGCGGAACTGACGTTCCAAAATACCATAAATACGACGAGCCTTCTGCTTTTCCCGCAGCTGAATGCCGTATTCGGAAACCTTCTTACGGGTCTGTCCCTGCCCATGCTGGCCAGGTGCATAGCCCCGGCGGGTGAAGGCGCATTTATCGCTATAGCATTTATCGCCTTTGAGGTATAGTTTTGCACCCTCGCGGCGGCATTGTCTGCAAACCGCTCCAATATATCTCGCCATTCTTGTCTAACACCTCCCGAAAATCCTTTGTTATACTCTTCTGCGCTTGGGCGGACGGCAACCGTTATGAGGAATGGGGGTAACATCCTTGATCAGGTTGACTTCCAGGCCGGCGGCCTGCAGTGACCGGATGGCCGCTTCCCGACCGGCGCCGGGACCCTTGACATAAACTTCGATGGATCTCATGCCGTGCTCCATAGCGGCTTTGGCTGCTTGTTCCGCTGCCATTTGCGCCGCAAAGGGGGTGCTTTTACGCGAACCCTTAAATCCCATTCCCCCGGCACTGGCCCAGGAAATAGCATTGCCTTTGGTGTCGGTGATGGTCACGATGGTATTGTTGAAGGTAGAGCGAATATGGGCTACGCCATACTCGATATTTTTGCGTTCCTTGCGTTTGGTTCTGACAACTCTCTTGGCTACCAACCTTATCCCTCCCCTTACTTAGCTTTCCGTCTTACGCCGACTGTCTTCTTGGGCCCTTTGCGCGTACGGGCGTTGGTCTTGGTCCGTTGTCCCCGAACCGGCAGACCCACCCGGTGCCGCTTGCCGCGATACGACCCAATTTCAATCAGACGTTTGATGTTAAGTGACTCTTCCCGGCGAAGGTCCCCTTCGACCTTGTAGTTCTTGTCAATGGTTTCCCTGAGCCTCGAAATCTCTTCCTCGGTTAGGTCGCGGACCCTTGTGTCAGGATTGATTCCGGTAGTAGCCAGGATCTCTTTGGAAAAAGTCAATCCGATGCCGAAGATGTATGTCAAAGCGATTTCGATCCGTTTGTCCCGAGGTAAGTCTACTCCAGCAATACGAGCCATTTAGCATGCACCTCCTAACCTTGTTTTTGTTTATGCTTTGGATTTTCGCAAATCACCATTACGTTGCCATGACGTTTGATAACTTTACATTTCTCGCAGATGGGTTTGACCGACGGTCTAACCTTCATGTTTAAACCTCCTTAATCCCTACTATTTAAAGCGGTAGGTAATGCGGCCACGCTTCAGATCATAAGGCGTGAGTTCAACCGTTACCCTATCACCAGGCAGAATTCGGATAAAATTCATCCGAATTTTACCGGAAATATGCGCCATAACGATATGCCCGTTTTCTAGTTTCACCTGGAACATCGCGTTAGGCAACGCCTCGACGACTGTACCTTCAACCTCAATTACGTCTTGTTTGGACATGAGTCCCCCTCCTCGTCCGCATCTCATTACTCTCCGGTGTTCACATAGGCGCGGATGGCCTGACGAATTTCTTCGTCTGTCGCCTGCCGGCCGTCAACTTTGGCTGCAACACCTTTGTCAATGAACTTCAGAACGCTGATATGGCGGATATTTTTCCGTTTGGGTCTTGCTGCCCTGCGGCCTCGACCGTCTGCCAGCAGCAGTGTTGCCGGCCCGACCGCTCCTATCACCAGGTAAACATGCCCGCTATCGCGTCCGGCGTTGGAGCGAACCAACTGACCAACAGAGATTCTCGCAACCGGCACGGAATTCGCCTCCCTAGAGTTTGGTCAGAATTTCCGGTCCGTCTGAAGTCACGGCGATGGTATGTTCGAAATGGGCCGACCGTTTTTTGTCGGTAGTCACTACCGTCCAGCCATCATCCAGTGTCTTCACTTCGTGGGTACCCATATTAATCATCGGTTCTATCGCGAGGGTCATACCTGACTTCAAACGTGGGCCGCGGCCGGGGATACCGTAGTTAGGTACCTGGGGGTCCTCATGCATGCTGCGGCCGATGCCGTGACCTACGAAGTCACGCACCACGCCGTAGCCAAAACCTTCAGCATAAGATTGAACGGCGTGCGAAATATCACTAAGCCGATTGCCCACGATCGCCTGGGCGATACCTTTATAGAGAGACTCTTCGGTTACGTCCAGAAGCTTTTGTACTTCGGCGTCCACCTCACCAACCGGTACGGTGATGGCGGCATCGCCATAATATCCATTTATTACCGTTCCGATATCGATACTTAGATTATCTCCATTTACCAGCTTTCTTACTCCCGGAATACCGTGGACCACTTGTTCGTTGACCGAGGTACAGATGTTGCCCGGAAAGCCATGATATCCCTTGAAGGCCGGGATGGCGCCGCAGTGTTTGATATAGTCTTCGGCGATACGGTCCAATTCCTGCGTCGTTACCTCGGGCTTGACGGCTTTTTTGAGTTCTTCGATGGTCTTTGCCACGATGCTGCCGGCATCCCGAAGGTAATTCAGTTCCCGTTCCGATTTAAGAAATATCATCGCTGGCCGCCCCGCAGGCTGCTCTCGACATCTTCGAATACTTTGTCGATCGGCTGCAGTCCGTCAATCTCGGTGTACAGGCTTTTGTCCCGATAGTATTCGATCACCGGCTGGGTCTGGGACCAGTACACTGTCAAACGCTTCTTGACGGTTTCTTCCTGATCATCGTCCCGTTGGACGACGGGACCATGGCACTTGTTGCATTCATCCGGCTTTTCAGGCGGATTGAAGAGTACATGGTAGGTGGCGCCGCAGGTCTTGCACATACGGCGGCCGGTCAGCCGGCGTACCAGTTCTTCATCAGGAACAACGATGTTGACGACCTGATCCAGCTTGATGTCGAGCTCAGTCAGCGTCACATCCAAAGCCATTGCCTGTTCCAGGGTCCTGGGAAAACCGTCCAGGATGAACCCGGTCTGACAATCCGGCTTGGCCAGCCGCTCTTTGACAATGCCGATGGTTACCTCATCCGACACAAGCTGTCCTTTGTCCATTCGTTCTTTGGCCTGCAGCCCGAGGACCGTGCCCTCTTCGGCTGCCGCCCGGAAGATATCGCCGGTGGAAATATGGGGAACATTGTATTTTTCCATGAGTCGTTCGGCCTGGGTGCCTTTACCGGCACCCGGAGACCCCATTAGCAGAATAAACATATCGGAGGCCACCTCCTACTTCATGAAGCCTTGATAGTGGCGCATCAAGATGAGTGCTTCAATCTGCTTCATGGTATCCAGCGCAACACCTACAACGATGAGTAGCGCAGTGCCGCCAAAATAAACGCCTTGGATGCTGGTTGCCCAAACCACGAAATTCGGCAATATGGCAATCGCGGCGAGGAAGATCGAGCCTGCTAAGGTGATTCTGGTCATGACACGATCTAAATAGTCAGCGGTCGGTTTGCCCGGCCTGAGGCCCGGGATAAAACCACCGTATTTTTTCATGTTCTCTGCCATATCCGATATGTTCAAAGTAACCGCAGTGTAAAAATAGGTGAAGAAGATAATCAGAAGCGCGTACAGGACCGTCTGTAGCGGCGTTCCCCAGGCAAAATACCCTGCGACTGTTTTTACCCATTCAACCTCAATAAACTGGGCAATGGTTACCGGGAACATGAGCACGGATGACGCAAAGATAATCGGAATAACTCCCGCCTGATTGACTTTCAGCGGGATATGGGTAGAATGGCCGCCGTACATTTTGCGTCCAACCACCCGTTTGGCGTACTGAACGGGAATTTTGCGCTGACCCTGCTGAATGGCGATGACGAAAACAATCATGGCCACCGCAATGATCACGAACAAAACGATATTAAAGATATTGATGGTGCCTGCCTTGAAGTACTGGTAAATGACGCTGAGTCCGTCCGGCAGGCGGGACACGATACCGGCGAAAATGATCAGCGAGATGCCGTTGCCGATACCTTTTTCGGTGATCTGCTCGCCGAGCCACATCAAGAGAGTCGTTCCGGCAGTCAGGGTCAAGGCGATCAGAAGGATGGACCCGATCCCGGGATTGATGATTGCCACTTTAAGGCCGAAGGCCATACCGATGGCCTGCACAAAGCCCAGCAGCACCGTCCCATACCGGGTGATCTGCGTAATTTTCTTCCGTCCCTCTTCGCCCTCTTTCGCCCACTGCTCAAACTTCGGCACGACAACTGTCAGCAGCTGCATGATAATCGAAGCGTTGATATAGGGGGTGATACTCATGGCAAACACTGAGAATTTACTTAACGCGCCACCGGAGAATAAGTCCAGCAAGCCGAACAAATTGCCCGAGGTGAACAATTGCTCGATAACGGCGGCGTTAACTCCAGGTACAGGAATGTGTGTACCGGCCCGGAAAATCAAAAACATGGCGAGGGTAAACACGACCTTTTGCCTGAGCTCAGTTATCTTGAGTATGTTCGACAGGGCTGAAAGCACCTAGATCACCTCGACTTTGCCGCCGGCGGCCTGGATTTTTTCCGCAGCTGACTTCGAAAAACCGTTGGCCTTAACGGTCAGAGCTTTTTCCAGTTCGCCGTTGCCAAGGATCCGGATCCCGTCGCGGACGTTTTTGATCACGCCGGACTCCACCAAAACCACTGGATCAATTACAGTGCCAGCTTCGAACCGGTTGAGTTCCTGGACATTGACTTCGGTATATTCCTTGCCGAATTTATTGTAGAAACCACGTTTGGGCAGCCGGCGATAGATCGGCATCTGGCCGCCTTCAAAACCGGGGCGGACACCGCCGCCGGCCCTGGCGTTCTGACCTTTATGGCCTTTGCCGGAAGTCTTGCCAAGACCTGAACCAAGCCCTCTGCCTACACGGGTGGGCTTCTTCTTCGAACCAGGCGCCGGAGCTAACTCGTGCAATTTCATTGTAACACCTCCTTGAACTTAGTCTTATGCTTGCTCCACGGTTACAAGATGCTCGACTTTGCGGATCATCCCTTTGATGACGGCGCTGTCTTCTTGTACTACCGAGCTATTCATTTTACCCAGTCCCAGAGCCTTGACGGTGGCGCGTTGATCCTCAGGCCGGCCGATGACGCTTCGGGTGAGAGTAATCTTTAGTTTAGCCATGGGTGTTCCCTCCTTAGCCCAAAAGTTCCTGAACGGTCTTGCCGCGGAGTTCGGCTACCTTTTCGGCCCGTTTCAGCTGCTCCAGCCCGCTTAACGTAGCCCGAACCATATTGTTTGCGTTGGATGAACCAAGGGACTTGGTGAGAATGTCATGGATGCCGGCGAGTTCAAGGACGGCACGAACCGGGCCACCCGCAATAACGCCGGTACCTTCCGATGCCGGTTTCAAAAGCACTTTGCCGGCTCCGAAAATGCCCACGATCTGATGCGGGATGGTAGTGCCGACAAGAGGAACCTTGATCAGGCTTTTCTTGGCATCTTCTATCCCCTTACGAATGGCTTCCGGCACCTCGGCCGCTTTACCGAGACCCATGCCGACGTGGCCGTTGCCGTCACCGACAACTACCAGCGCGCTAAACGAAAAACGGCGACCGCCTTTTACTACCTTCGCAACTCTGTTTATAAATACGACCTTTTCCTTGAGGTCAAGACTACCGTATTCAATCCTGGCCATTACTTTCCCTCCTTTATCCTAGAATTCGAGACCCGCTTCCCGGGCTGCTGCCGCGAGTGCGGCTACTCTGCCGTGATATATATACCCACCGCGGTCAAAAACCACCTGTTTGATTCCTTTGTCCAGCGCTTTCTTGGCGATAGCCGAACCCACTGATTTGGCTGCCGCAACATTACCGCCGTACTCCACCGAACCACGGACATCCTTATCCATCGTGCTGGCGGCGACAAGCGTAATCCCGCTTTTATCGTCAATAATCTGAGCGTAGATATGGTTCAAACTACGGAACACATTCAGACGCGGTTTTTCGGCCGTACCGGCGAGGTTTTTACGAAGCCTGAGGTGCCTTTTTTGCCTGGCGTCGTTTTTGCTTCCCTTACGCAGCAAGGTAGTCACTCCTTCCTCTAACGTTTACTTCTTGCCTTTGGCGCCGGCTTTGCCAACCTTGCGGCGAACGATTTCGCCCTCGTATTTCACGCCTTTGCCCTTATACGGCTCAGGCTCGCGATACGAGCGGATTTTAGCAGCAAGTGCGCCGACCGATTCTTTATCAATCCCCGAAACCACAATCCGATTCGGAGCCGGAACGTCAATGGTTATCCCTTGAGGCGGATCCACTTCCACCGGATGAGAAAAGCCCAGAGTCAGATTCGGCTTGGTACCGGCTTTGGAGGCACGGTAGCCGACTCCGGAAATCTCAAGGGTTCTGGAAAAGCCCTTCGTAACACCGTCCACCATGTTGGAAACAAGGGTACGGGTCAATCCGTGTAGTTGCTTATGTTTCTTTTCTTCGGAAGGTCGTTTGACCGAAATCGTGCCGTCGGCGATATCCAGAATCATCTCCTGGGGAATCGTCCGGCTCAGCTCGCCTTTTGGCCCTTTGACAGATACCAGATTTCCGTCCACTTTCACGGTTACTCCCGCGGGTACGGTGATTGGCATCCTACCAATTCTCGACATAATTGCACCTCCTAGTTACAAACCTAATTACCAGACGTAGGCGATCACTTCGCCGCCCAGGCCCTCTTTGCGCGCCTGCTTGTCGCTCATGATCCCCTTGGAAGTCGAAATGATGGCGATGCCAAGACCGCCCAGAACCTTCGGCAATTGTTCAGTTTTGGCATAAACCCGAAGGCCCGGTTTCGATATCCGTTTGATACCGGTGATAACCTTCTCGCGGTTGGCGCCATACTTCAGCACTACCCGCAGCGTGCCCTGCTTGCCGTCGGTAATCATTTCATAATCCCTGACAAATCCTTCACTTTTCAGGATTTCGACAATGGACTGCTTGATCTTGGAGGCAGGAATTTCAACTTTATCGTGATAAACCGAGTTTGCGTTGCGAATACGCGTCAGCATATCGGCGATCGGATCGGTCATTACCATAAGATATAACCCCCTTTCGGTAATCTTTCTACCAGCTAGCCTTAGTAACCCCGGGAACCGCGCCTTGATAGCTCAGTTTCCTGAAGCAGATCCGGCACATTTCGAACTTACGCAAATATCCGTGCGGACGGCCGCAGATCTTGCATCTGTTGTAGCTGCGCACTTTAAATTTCGGTTCACGCTTCCACTTTTCAACAAGCGCCTTTTTGGCCACAAGTGTCCCTCCTTTTTACGCGCTGAATGGCATACCCATCAGTTTCAGCAGTTCCCTCGCCTCTTCGTCGGACTTGGCGGTGGTCACGATGATGATGTCCATGCCGCGAATCTTGTCTATCTTATCA
>JARLHY010000177.1 GCA_031292015.1 Negativicutes bacterium
TCCCGGCCCGCGGCCCGGCGTTCCCGGACAACAGCAGCCTCAACAACCTCAACAACAACAGCAACAGCGCCCGGGCCAGCCGCCTTATCAACAGCCCCGCCCGGCTGGCGCTCCTCCCCAGCAGCAATTCCGTCCCGCCGGCGGACCTCCCGGTCCGCGTCCTGGCTTTCCTGGACAACAACAACAGCAACAGCGCCCGGGCCAACCGCCTTATCAGCAATCCCGCCCGGCTGGCGCTCCTCCCCAGCAGCAATTCCGTCCCGCCGGCGGAGCCCCCGGTCCGCGTCCTGGCGTTCCAGGACAACAACAACGACCAGGGCAGCCGCCCTACCAGCAATCCCGGCCGGGTGGCGGAGCTCCCGGTCCGCGTCCTGGCGTTCCAGGACAACAACAGCAACAGCGTCCCGGCGGAGCTCCCGGCCAGCAATTTCGTCCCGCCGGCGGAACCCCCGGCCAGCGTCCCGCTGCTCCCGGACAGCAACAGCAACAGCGTCCCGGTCAGCGCCGCGATCAGGGTCGTCCTGGCTTCGGCGGCAGGCCGCAAAACGGTCCCGGCGGACGCCCCGGCGGAACGCACCGCCCACATGCCGGAGGAGCGCCGAAAACCCAGCAGCCTCGGCCAGAACCCGTTCGGCCGAAAACGATAAAACTCGGTGAAATCATCACCGTAAAAGACGTTGCTCACAAAATGGCCCGCGAAGTCAGCGAAGTAATCAAAAAACTGATGGGTCTCGGCATTATGGCCACCATCAACCAGGAACTGGATCTTGAAACCGCCACCATCCTGGCCGGCGAATTCGGCGTCACTGTCGAGGAACTGCCGCCGGAAGTCGATCCGACCCTGATCTCCGAAATCGAAGACGAAACTGCCGATCTGCTGCCACGATCCCCGGTGGTAACCATCATGGGCCATGTCGACCACGGCAAAACCTCATTGCTGGATGTCATCAGGCAGACCAACGTCACTGCCTCGGAAGCAGGCGGGATTACCCAGCATATCGGCGCTTATCAGGTCCCCTACCAAGGCAAGAAAATCGTCTTCCTTGACACCCCCGGCCACGAAGCCTTTACCGCCATGCGGGCCAGAGGTGCCCAAGTCACCGACATCGCCATCTTGGTCGTGGCCGCCGACGACGGCGTCATGCCGCAGACCATCGAGGCGGTGAACCACGCCAAAGCCGCCAATGTTCCCATCATTGTGGCGATCAATAAGATGGACCGCCCCGGCGCCAACCCGGAACGTGTCAAACAGCAACTGTCCGAACATGGTGTCATCCCCGAAGACTGGGGTGGCGATACCATCATGGTCCCGGTCTCGGCCCACGCTAAAACCGGTCTGACCGATCTTCTGGAAATGATCCTGCTTGTCGCTGAAATGCGCGAACTCAAAGCCAACCCCAACCGCCGGGCTCAGGGCACCATCATCGAAGCCCAGCTGGATAAAGGGCGTGGCCCGGTTGCCACCGTCCTTGTCCAAAAAGGTACCCTGCATATCGGCGACACAATCATAGCCGGCACCGCTTTCGGCAAAGTAAGAGCCCTGGCCAACGACCGCGGCGACAAAGTCAAAAAGGCCCCGCCGTCCACCCCTGTGGAAGTCCTGGGTCTGTCTGATGTGCCGCAGGCCGGAGACATCCTCCATGTCGTCGACGAGCGGACCGCCAGAGCCATCGCCGAAAAGCGGCAAGCAAAAAAACGCAGCGAAGAACTCGGCCAAAACTCAAAAATCTCCCTGGAAGACCTGTTCAAGCATATCCAGGAAGGCACCATCAAAGACCTCAACATCGTCGTCAAAGCCGACGTGCAGGGATCCATCGAGGCCTTGCGCCAATCGCTGGAAAACCTCAAGAACAAGGAAGTCCGGGTCAACATCGTTCACTCCGGCGTAGGAGCCATCAACGAATCGGACGTTATGCTGGCTTCGGCCGCCAACGCTCTGATCATCGGCTTCAATGTCCGGCCCGACACCAACGCCCGCAAGGCCGCCGACAACGAAAAGATCGACATCCGCACCTACCGGGTAATTTACGACGCCATCAATGATGTCGAAGCCGCCATGACCGGTATGCTGGCTCCGGAATACAAAGAAGTCATTCTCGGCAAAGCCGAAGTGCGGCAGCTTATCAGCGTACCCAAAAACGTCGTGGCCGGTTCCTATATACTGGAAGGAAAGATTACCAGCACCGCCCAGGTTCGGATCATCCGCAACGGAATCGTCATCCACGAAGGCAAACTGGAATCCCTCCGCCGCTTCAAAGATGATGTCAAAGAAGTAGCCACAGGCTACGAATGCGGCATCACCATCGAAAAATTCCGCGACCTCAAAGAAGGCGACATTATCGAAGCCTTCATCATGGAACTGGTTAAACCTGGCAGTTAGCTGAAACGAGGGGTTATCATGGGACAACTGCGAGCTGAAAAAGTACAGGAATTCATCAAACAGGAACTGAGCAAGGTCATTCTGACCGAACTCAAAGATCCTAGAATCGGTTTTATCACAGTCACCAAAGTCGAAGTAACCGGCGATCTCCGCTCAGCCAAAGTTTTTATCAGCCTCATGGGCAGCGACGAAGAAAAAGCCGCTACCTGGCAGGCTTTGCAACGGGCAGTGGGGTTCCTGCGCACGGAAATCGGCCGGCGGATCAACCTGCGCTTTGCACCTGAACTGTCGCTTCACCTTGATGAAACCCTGGAATACAGTGCCCGTATTCAGGAACTGCTGACAAAAATCAAGGCGGAAGAGGCTGGCCAATAGTATGGAAATATCCTTTGAATCTGCAGTCAAGCTTATCAGGCAGGCAACGAAGGTGGTGATCACCGGCCATATTCATCCGGACGGTGATTGCCTTGGTTCGATGCTCGCCCTGTATGAACATTTACAAAAATCAGGCAAACAGGTCCAGCTGCTGCTGGATGATGACGTCCCGGCCCTTTACCGGTTTCTGCCGGGAAGCGGTCAGATTCGCCGTCCAGGCAGCACTGGCGTCGACGCCGACCTCTTGATCGTTGTTGACGCCAGCGACGCTGATCGGATTGCCGGCGTACAAGAGGTGGTCAACGCTAAGATCCTCAACCTCGACCACCATATTTCCAACACCAAATTTGCCGACTACTGTTATGTCGACAGTACCGCTGCCGCCACCGGCGAAATTATTTTCGCCCTGGTGCGTGAGGCCGGAACCGCCGTCACTCCTGACATGGCTGTCAACCTGTTCACAGCCATCGCCACGGATTGCGGCTTTTTCCGTTACGCCAACACCTCCGCGACCACCCTGCGGGATGCCGCGGCCCTGGTCGAGGCCGGCGCCCAACCCCACATCATTTCCGAATACCTGGAAACAAGGCCTCTGGAGAGTATCCTCATCCTGAAAAAAATTCTGGAAACTCTTGAAATTTACGCCGATGGACAGATCGCGGCGATTACAGTCGCGCCGGACATCAGCGAAAACGGCAACGACAACACCGAAGGCCTGATCAACTATCCCCGCAACATCGAAGGGGTGGAAATCGCCATCATGTTCAAACCGGTCGACGACAGCGCCACCCGGGTAAGCTTCCGCTCACGCGACGTCGATGTCAGCAGGCTGGCCCTGTCCTTTGGCGGGGGCGGTCACATCCGGGCCGCAGGTTGCACCGTCGCGGCCGCCTATCCCGAGGCCAAAGCCCAGATACTGCAGGCCGCCGAAAAGCTCCTGCTGGAGAACGGTTCATGACAACAGGCATCATCAACGTGCTGAAACCGCCGGGCATGACCTCCCACGACGTCGTGTCCTTTGTCCGCCGTACCTACGGTCTGAAACGGGTGGGACACGCCGGCACCCTTGACCCGGCTGCCGCCGGCGTCCTGCCGGTCTTTCTCGGTCCGGCCACCCGCCTGATCGAATACACCACCGACAGCGACAAATCATACCGGGTAGAGTTGACCTTCGGGTTTTCCACCAACAGCGGCGATGACACCGGGACGGTTATCGATGAGGCTCCGGACGGCGCCATTCCCGCCGCGGAAAAAATCGGCCCGGCGCTTGCTGCTTTTACCGGCTCCATCGAACAAATCCCGCCCATGCATTCCGCCGTCAAAATTGACGGAGTCAAACTCTATCAGTTGGCCCGCAAGGGACTGGAAGTGGACCGCCCGTCCCGCACCGTTTTCATCAGCGCCATCAACCTGATAAAAACCGCCCTGCCTGTCATATTATTCGATGTAACCTGTTCCAAAGGCACTTATATCCGTTCATTGTGTATGGACATCGGCGACAAACTCGGCTGTCCGGCGGTCATGTCCTTTCTTGTCCGGACCAGGGTGGGAAACTTCACCCTCAGCGAAGCCAAAACCCTCGAAGAAATCGCCGCCGCGCCGCAAAGCGTCCTGTTGCCGCCCGACAGCGCCATCGGCCATCTGCCTGCTGTCGCTTTATCGGACCGGGATGTAAAAGCCCTGACCACCGGTCAGGCCATTACCTGCCCGTCTTCGCCCGCCGGACCTTTGCTGCGGCTCTACAACCAGCAGGGTCTTTTCATCGGCATCGGCGGAGCGCAGGCCGGAACAGGGCGGCTGCTGCCGCTGAAGATCCTGGGCTGAACAGTGGCTTGCTGCGCGAAAGTCACTGTCGCCGACAAGGAGATGAGTATGAAAACTTACACCCACCTAACCGACCTGCCCCGGCAAATCAGAAAAACCGCCGTCGCCTTGGGAACCTTCGACGGTATTCATATCGGCCATCAAAAAATCATCACCGCCGCTGTGGAACTTGCAGCAAAAGCGGGCAGCGCCAGCGTCGTCTTTACCTTCAGCAATCATCCCCTCACCGTCATCGACCCCCGGCGCTGCCCGCCCCAAATCACAACAGCAGATGAAAAAGCCAGGCTGATCGCCGCTCTCAATGTCGACATCCTGCTATCCATTCCCTTCACCAAGGATTTCCTGCAGCTGGCGCCCCGGGAATTCATCGCCCTGCTGGTGAAACACCTTCGCCCCGGCCATCTGATTGTCGGTCCCAACTACCATTACGGCTACAAAGGGGAAGGCACCCCAGAGAACCTCAAAGCGGCGGGGGAAGCGTCAGGTTTTGACGTGTTCGTTCACCCTGCGGTCTATCTCCACAGTCAGCTGGTCAGCAGCACTTCAATCCGCCAGTTGATTCAACAAGGCAGAGTGAATCAGGCCCGGCATCTCCTGGGCCGGCCGCCGCGGATCAGCGGCAGCGTCATCGTCGGCGACCGCCGTGGTCGCAATCTCGGCTTTCCCACCGCCAACATTGCCATCGACGACAGCCTGGTGACCCCTGGCAACGGCGTGTACGCCGTCCGCAGCCAGGTAGCCGGCAAACATTACAACGGCGTGGCCAATATCGGCCACAATCCCACCTTCCCGGCGAATACCCGCCGGATCGAAGTCTTTCTGCTGGACTTCAGCGGCGATCTTTACGGCCAAAACATCGATGTCGATTTCCTCGAAAAACTCCGGGATGAGAAAAAATTCGCCTCAGTCGATGAGTTGACCGCCCAGATTGCCGAAGACATCCGCACAGCGCATAAATATTACGAATAAGCCGGTTTTCGTGTTTACAGCCTTGTTCCGATATGATAGAATAAACATGCTGCAATACCGTATTCTGGATGGTTGCAGACCCACCCGGACATACTACGGGTGAACCTTAGCGAGGATCATCGACTCTCCGACGATGGTCTTGGCTAGTGGGGATAAAGTGAAAAGGAGGGATTCATTGATGTTGACACCGGAACAAAAACAGCAGCTTATTGAGAAGTACCGTTTGCACGAAGGCGATACTGGATCACCTGAAGTTCAGATTGCCATCTTGACGGAACGGATCAACTACCTGACAGAACATCTCAAGGAGCACAAAAAAGACCATCATTCCCGGCGCGGCTTGCTCAAAATGGTCGGCCAACGCCGCGGACTGCTCAACTATCTGCGCGACAACGATATCGCCCGTTATCGCGTCATCCTGGAAAAACTCAACCTGAGAAAGTAACAAAAAGCGGGGCAACCCGCTTTTTTGCTTTTTACCTGGATTAAACCAGGTAAAAAAGGGAATAATAAAAAAAATGTCGAAGAGAACACTGTAAAAAGAAAAGGGGTTCAAGAGGAGGAAAACAGAATATGCAAAGTTTCCAATTTCAGCTGGGAGGCAGAACACTTACCATCGAAACCGGTAAGATGGCCAAACAAGCCGGTGGTTCAGTGTTGGTCCGCTACGGCGACACCGCCGTACTTGTTGCTGCCACTGCTTCAGCTGAACCGCGCGAAGGTATCGATTTTTTCCCACTGACAGTCGACTATGAAGAACGTCTCTATTCTGTTGGCAAAATTCCGGGCGGGTTCATCAAAAGGGAAGGCCGGCCCAGCGAAGTTGCTGTTTTGTCCGGTCGCCTGATTGACCGACCTATCCGTCCTTTATTTGCAGACGGCTTTCGTAACGACGTACAGGTCGTAGCCACCGTTCTGTCGGTAGACCAGAACAATCCGCCTGATATCCCGGCGATGATCGGTGCATCCTGCGCCCTCAGCGTTTCCGATATCCCGTTCAACGGACCCATCGGCGGTGTCCGGGTCGGCCGGATCGACGAACAGTTCATCATCAACCCGACGGTGGAACAGCAAAGTAAAAGTGACCTCAACCTTATCGTTGCCGGAACCAAGGACGCCGTCCTGATGGTCGAGGCTGGCGCCAGCGAACTGCCGGAATCGATCATCCTCGAAGCGATCATGTACGGTCATGCCGTTATCCGCGAACTGGTCATCTTCCAGGAAAACATCGCTGCCCAGGTCGGCAAACCCAAGCGGGCCATCAAGTTGTATGAAGTGGCTCCCGAACTGAGCACCGCGATCCGCGCTTTCATCACCGAGAATCTCAAGGTTGCTGTGGCCAACGCCGATAAACTCCAGCGCGAAGAGCAGATCAAGGCTGTCAAGACCTCTGCCGTCGAGCATTTTTTGGCCCTTTACCCCGACAAAGGCAAAGATATCTCCTACACATTCCAAAAGGTCCTCAAAGAGATCGTCCGCCGGATGATCACTGTCGATAAAATCCGTCCCGACGGCCGGAAAATAGACGAAGTCCGTCCGGTGTCCTGCGAAGTCGGCCTGCTGCAGCGGACCCACGGTTCAGGCCTGTTTACCCGTGGCCAGACCCAGGTTCTTACCCTGACCACCTTAGGCGCCCTCGGCGACGAGCAGATCCTTGACGGCCTTGGAGTTGAAGAATCCAAGCGCTACATGCACCACTACAACTTCCCGTCCTACAGTGTCGGCGAAACCCGGCCCCTGCGCGGTCCCAGCCGCAGGGACATCGGCCACGGCGCTCTGGCGGAGCGGGCTCTTGTTCCGGTTCTTCCCACTGAGATCGAATTTCCCTACACCATGCGGCTGGTTTCGGAAGTCCTGGAATCCAACGGTTCCAGCTCTATGGGCAGCGTCTGCGGCAGCACCCTGTCGCTGATGGACGCCGGCGTGCCGATCAAAGCCCCGGTATCAGGCGTGGCCATGGGCCTGGTTAAGGACGGCGACCATTACACCATCCTCACCGACATCCAGGGCATGGAAGACGCCCTTGGCGATATGGACTTCAAGGTCGCCGGCACCAAAAAAGGCGTCACCGCCATCCAAATGGACATCAAGATCGCCGGCATCGACCGGAACATTCTCCAGAACGCCCTTGAGCAGGCCTATCGCGGCCGGATGCACATCATGGACATCATGCTGTCCGCTATCAGCGAGCCGCGGGCTGACCTGTCGCCCTTCGCCCCCCGGATCATCACCATGGAAATCGACCCCGACAAGATCCGCGACGTCATCGGCCCAGGCGGAAAAATCATCAAGAAGATTATTGAAGAAACCGGCGTAAGCATCGACATCGAAGACGACGGCAAAGTGTTCATCGCCGCCGTTGACGTCGAGGCAGGCCGCAAAGCCGTTAAAATCATCGAAAACCTGGTGCGCGAAGTCGAGGTCGGCACCACCTATCAGGGCAAAGTTACCAGGCTCATGAACTTCGGCGCCTTTGTGGAAATACTGCCAGGCAAAGAGGGCCTTGTCCACATCTCCCAGTTGGCCAGAGAGCGGGTCAACAAAGTGGAGGATGTGGTCAAACCGGGTGACGAAATCATGGTCAAAGTCACCGAAATCGACCGCCAGGGCCGGATCAACCTTTCGCGCAAAGCGCTTCTCCGCGACGAACCTGAAACAAAACCCGAATAAATTTCTCCAAGCAACAAACCATAAACCTAGGGTTTATGGTTTGTTTTTTTTGCACGCAAAGAGTCCAACAACGTGCGAAGCCGTATACCAATCAGACCATGCTTCGCCTTAAGCCTCGCCAACCGCCCCGCGGCTCGTCCGGGACGGGAAGAGAAGACGGCAGGTCACTGTTGGCATGTATATTGCATCAATGGTAATCAGCCGGAGATATTCATCCGGTACAGTTGACTACAGGAGGGTGAGAACGGTATGAACGCAAATCCCGTGAATTGGTTCGAGATCCCCGTCCACGACCTTGACAGGGCCAGGCATTTCTATGAAGCAGTGTTCGGTCTGAAACTAACCATCGAGGAAATGGGGCCGATGGAGATGGCTTTTTTCCCGATGGCCGCGGACAGCTACGGAGCGGCGGGGGCCCTGATGAAAGCCGAAGGCTATGTCCCGTCCTATGAAGGTACAACCGTGTACTTCAGGGTCGGCGACATCGACGGGATGCTGGCCAAAATAGCCGTCAGCGGCGGAAAAACTCTCCTGCCGAAAACCGCCATCGGGCAGTATGGTTATATCGCCCATTTCCAGGACAGTGAAGGCAACAGAGTCGCCCTGCACTCCATGAACCAGTAGGCCGATTCCGGTCGGAATTTTCCCGGGCACCCACCAGTCAGGAGGGCGCCCGTTTTTTCCTGTGCGCGCATTCATGAAACCCTCCGGTCGATAATACATTTGTAAAGAACATCATGCTTTGGCGGGGGAGGGAGAACCGCAAAGTGAAAATCTGGCTGATCCGTCGGGTTCCCGGCTGGTACTGGGGTTTTATCGCCGGCGTATTTCTGCTCTTGGTCCTGCTGCCTGACGTCATGCAACTCGTTGCCGCTGACCAAAACGGTCCCAGGCCGTTCTACCACGGTAAAACCGATCAACCACAGGTCGCCTTTGCCTGCAACGTCTTCTGGGGCGAAGAATTCCTGCCGGAAATGCTGGCAGAGCTTGACAGGAAAAACATCAAAATTACCTTTTTCATTGGCGGCAGTTGGGCCAAACGTAACCCCCAGATGCTGCAGATGATCGCCGAACACGGTCACGAACTGGGCAACCATAGCTACAGTCATCCTCATCCCAACGCCCTGAGCAGACAGCAAAACCAGGACCAGATCATGCGCACCGAAGCCCTTGTCGCTGAATTGACAGGCAGGAAAACGCGTCTTTACGCGCCGCCGTACGGAGAATTCAACTCCGCCGTTCTCGCCGCCGCCGCTGACCTTGATTACACCACCATCCTGTGGAGCATCGACACCATCGACTGGAAGCGCCCGCCGGAAGAGGTACTCATCGCCAGGGTCACCAAAAAACTCCACAACGGAGCCATCATCCTGATGCACCCCACTGCGCCCACTGCCCGGGCCTTGCCTGAACTGATCGCCCGCGTTCAGGCAGCAGGCTATACCATTGGTCCGGTTTCCGATATCCTGCCCTGACCGGACGGACCGGTGCCGCCGGGCTGGTAAGTATCTCCGGTCGGCAGAATACCGGTATTTGTTATTGCCAATGGGCGACGACTGTGCTATCATGTTTACATAATTAATTTACACATGTTCCTTTGAAGCGTGCTGAATGGTACGCAATTTTTGTGCTGGTGGGGAAAGGAGGCTGGTGGATGCCGAGGCCCAAGTCGATCATCATCTGGATTACCATTGCAGTTGTTCTTGCTGGGGCTTTCACTCCGGCAATACCGGCCTGCGCCGCACCGCTGAACAGTCAGCCGGGGCAGACCGCCGTCGATTCGGGCGGCAAAGGCCTCCTCAACATTCTCCTTGACCTGCTGCTGGGGACCCTCTTGAACAAGCTGGCTCCCGGACTTGGCGATAAAATTGCCGAAGCCCCCCCCGGAACAACCGCCGCACCCGCCAGTGCCAAAGAAGTGCTGGGTTTTTACGCCGAATGGTGGGATACCGATACTTCATCCTACACCTCCATGGCCAGACATGTTGACTCCTTAAACGCCATTGTGCCCTTCTGGGCTACCGTCCGGCCCGATGGCAGTGTTTCCGACCGTGGCGGCAAAGACCATGCCTCGGTGGCGAACTTCGCCCGCCAGAGCAATCTCAGCGCCTTGCTGCTGGTGAACAACGCCGGTCAGAGCGGCTCCGTCTCCGGCATCCACGCCGTCCTCGCCGATCCGGGCCTCAGAGCGACAGCCATCGAGAACCTGGAGGCGGTTTTGCGGAAGTACCGGCTCGACGGAATCAACATCGACTTCGAAACCGTTCAGCCTGAGGACCGGGACGACCTGACAGCCTTTATGCGGGAACTGTCGGCCAGGCTCAAACCGCAGGGCTATGTCGTTTCCATCGATGTCATGCCTAAAACCGATGAATCCAGCGACATAGCGGCAGCCTACGATTACGGCCGGCTCGCCGATTACGCCGATAAAATCATCGTCATGACCTACGACAACCACGGCCAGTGGAGCGCCCCAGGTCCGGTGGCCGGCATCGACTGGACCGAAAACAGCCTGAAATACGCGCTGAAATATATCCCCAAAAGCAAGCTCTATCTTGGTCTGGCCGGTTATGGCTACGACTGGTCGGCCAACAATGTGGCAAGTGTCGACTACCCGGAGGTCGTCCAGTTGGCCGGCCGCTATAACGCCGCCGTGCAATGGGACAACACCGTCAAGTCGAACTATTTCCGCTACACCGGCGATGATGGCACCAGCCATACCGTCTGGTACGAAAATAGCCAGAGTCTGAAGTACAAACTGGACCTTGTCAATAGCTACGACATCGCCGGAGTTGCCCTGTGGAAGCTGGGAGAGGAAGATCCGGACGATTGGCAGCTTATCAAGGACAAGCTAAAGAAAAATAATCGATAAAACATTGACAGAGGAGGTTCCCGTGTATAGCAAAAAACTACTGACTTACACCCTGCTATTGGCTTTGGCCTTTAATCTGCTGGCCCCGGTCGCCGTCGGCGAAGCCGCCGACCTGGGAAGCATCATCAACACGCTATCGGCGTCGACAGCGCCGGCTGCGGACAACGGCGGCCTGCTGGCCCCGCTGTTAAACCTGCTCTTCGACAAGATCCTCGGTCCGATTCTGAACATTTTCCACGGCGGCTCCGCCAACAGCGGCGCATCTCCTGCCGGCAGCCCGGCCAGTACCCTCGGCGTATCAGCCGGTCCTGCTCCGACACTGCCGCCTGTTCACCCGGCACCGGCAGCCTCGTCCGGAAGCCTTCGCGGCAAAGTGATCGTGGTCGATCCCGGCCATGGCGGCAGCAACCCCGGCGCGACAGCCAACGGCACCCGGGAGTCGGACAACAATCTCGCAGTGGGCCTGAAACTGCGCGACCGGCTGACCGAGGCCGGCGCCAAAGTCATCATGACCCGCGACAACGACCGCACCGTGGCACCCGAGGGCAGCTCGCTGGGACAGGAGCTCCAGGCCAGGGTCGACCTGGCGGAAAACAACCATGCTGACATTTTTGTCAGTGTTCACACCAACGAAAACCCGGATACGTCGATAACCGGCGCCGAGACCTTCTACGCCAGCGGCAAGACATCGAACCTGGCTGAGGCAGTGGAAACCAGCCTCACCAAGGAAACCGGCGCGGTAAATAAGGGTGTCTCACCCGAGACTTTCTATGTCCTGCGCAACACTTCAATGCCCGGCATCCTGGTGGAGATGGGCTTCATTTCCAACGTGGGCGAAGCGGCCCGTCTGGCCAGCGACAACTATCGCAGCACAGTCGCCCAGGGTATCTGCGACGGCATCATCGACTATTTCCGCAACTCGTAACCCAAGCGAAACAGGGCGCAGTCAGAAGCCCCGGCCCATAGTGGCCGGGGCTTCTTTGTTTTTCACCATGTTTCTGTTATTTCTTCGCCGGAATACGAATAATATATAAATACGGAAAAAGCAGGATTTAAGAGTTATCAGGCGAAAATTATTAGAGTTTATCAGAATATAAAGGAGCATTCTATGTATCGTAAATCGATCTTACCCAACGGAATCAGAGTCATTTCAGAAGCCATTCCGTATGTTAAATCCGCAACCCTGGGAATCTGGGTAGGCACCGGATCCCGCAACGAGCAGGACCACAACCACGGTGTTTCCCATTTTATCGAACACCTGATGTTCAAAGGCACCGAGAAGCGGACCGCCAAGGACATCGCCGAAACCGTCGACGCAGTGGGCGGCCAGCTGAACGCTTTTACCGCCAAGGAGTACACTTGTTATTACATCAAAGTGCTGGATAACCATCTGGATCTGGCGATGGACATCCTCAGCGACATGTTGCTGGCCTCCAAGTTCGACGCTCAGGACATCAACCGTGAGCGGGAAGTCGTCCTGGAAGAAGTCAATATGTACGAAGACTCTCCTGATGAATTGGTCCATGATCTGTACCTTGGCAACATTTGGCCCAACAATCCCCTGGGGCGCAATATTCTCGGCAGCGCCGAAGCCATCGGCCAGTTTGACCGTTCCCTGGTTCAGGAGTACTATCGCAACTTCTACACCCCTGACAACATCGTCATCGCCGCAGCCGGCAATCTGTCCCACGAGATACTGGAAGAACTCGCCGCAAAATACTTCGGAAAGATGCAGGGCCGCAAACTGACCCTGCCGATCACCCCGCCTGTCCTTTCTCCGGTCCGCAGCGTACACAACAAAGACACCGAGCAGGTCCACATCTGCCTTGGCACTGTCAGTGTACCCCAGAATTCACCCTCCATCTACACCATGCATATCCTCAACAACATCCTCGGCGGCGGCATCAGTTCGCGACTGTTTCAGGCCATCCGGGAAGAACGGGGCCTGGCCTATTCCATCTACTCCTACCAGTCCAACTACAGCGACTGCGGCCTGTTCACCATCTACGCCGGAACCCGGCCCAGCAACGTTCAGCAGGTCATCGAGCTGATCATCCAGAATGTCGAACAACTGAAAGCCGAGGGTATATCGTCCAGTGAACTCCCCAAGACCAAAGAACAGCTTAAAGGCAACCTACTGCTCGGTCTGGAGAGTTCCAGCAGCCGGATGTCCCGCATCGGCAAAATGGAAATCACCTTAGGCAAATATACCACCCTTGACGAGATCGTCGCCAAGATTGAGAAAGTGACCCAGGACGACCTCCAGCAGATGCTTGGGACCCTTTTCACCGCCGACAACCTTTGTTTCACCGCCCTCGGCCCGCTGAGCGGCGAATCGCTGCCGGCGATGCTCGAGCCCCAGGCAGGGAGGTAGTACCATGCGAGTGCGCGGCTTCGAAATCGTCGCGGCCTATAAGAACGCCGGCATTGCCCTGCCAATGCGCAAAACCGCCTGGAGCGCCGGCTATGACATCGCCGCGGCCGAAAGCGTAACCCTGTCGCCCCGGACTGTCACACTGATCCCTACCGGCCTCAAAGCCTATATGCAGGCCGATGAATATCTGGGTATCCACATCCGCTCCGGCCTGGCCGTGAAGAACGCCCTAAGCCTCATCAACGGTCAGGGGATCATCGACGCCGACTACTACGACAATCCCGGCAACGAGGGCCATATCCTGATCGCTGTCTACAATCACGGCGAAGCGCCGGTATCTGTCGCCAAAGGCGACCGCGTCGCCCAGGGCATCTTTTATCAGTACCTGTTGACCGACACGGACGGCGCCGCCGATCTGCCGACCCGCGGCGGCGGTCTGGGCAGCACCGGAAAATAGCAAACCCCAAACCAAGCTGAGAGAGGCTGCTTACGCAGCCTCTCTCTTTTACATTCGTCCGGCATTCATGGCCCTGACCCCAACATCTTGATCGGCCCTCCGGATACCACGCAATATATAGTGTTATCGACGACATTATTTATAACTATGATAGTGGTAATCGCATCGACACCTTGCAACTATCATCGACAAGGAACGCTTTATCCCGATTTTTATCGTCTTGACCGCCGGGGCGACCGGAATGGAATATCCGGTATAACCCGCAAACGGTCGCTTTTTTTTCGCCGGCTAGCCGTTATTTCCGCTGGATTGTTCTTTAACACGCGGCGTTATGGGGATTCCCGTTGTATAAACTACATCAATTTTAGGTGCTATCATAATATACGCCCATTAATCAAGAGGTCCTTATACCCTTGACACAGGCCGGTTTCTATGGCATATCGGGCAAGTGGGGCGGAGGGGGTGAACCCTGATCTAAACAGCGGTTTTTGTTTCGGCGTAGTAGCCTGGATGCATCTTACTGTAGAGTCGGGCGGTCAGAGCCGCCAGCGGCTGCTGGAACAGCATTCCCAGCGTGATCGGTATCGCCACCTCCGGCGGAAAATAGCCGGCGGCGATCACCAGCCCGGTGGCGATATTGCGCATCCCGGTGTTGTAGATCATTGCCAGGGTAATGCCATGATCGGCGTGAATAACCCGGCTGGCGGCAAACCCGAGAAGATAGCTGCAGACCACCACAAACATCGTCACCAACAGAACTTTGACGATCGCCGCGTTCCAGACGATGGTCGGAGCCACCACAGCCGCACTGAGGTAGATAACCCCGAAAAAGCTCATCCTTGAGGCGACCCCGCCAAGCCCCTGGACAAAAGCCATGGTACGTCCGCCGGTGCGGTCATGCAGCAGCATGCCGATGATGCTGGGAAGAGTGATCATCACAAGCAGTTCGGCGGCCATAGCGGTATAGTCGATGCTCACCGCCACGCCGACCACCACCAGAATATACACAGGCAGGAGGAGGGGCGCCACGATGGTGTCGATGGTAACGGTCACCAGCGATACCGGCACGTTGCCTTTCACGATCGCCGTCCAGATGATCGATGTAACCCCGACCGGAATAGCGGCAAAGATCAGATAACCGATCTGAATGTTATGGTTGTCGGGAAACACCAGCCGGCCGACGATCCACGCGACTACCGGCGTGCCGATATGAACGATGCTCAGAATATACAGCGGAACCTTGGGGCTGCGCGAAACCTTCAAAAACTCCCTGAAGCTTGTACCCAGCGCGGTCACCAGCGTCATGTAACCAAACAGCACCATGACCGACCTTCGCAGCAGCGGCGTTGCCTCCAATGGGAAAAAATAGCCTGCCGCTAAAGAAAGCAGGACCCCGTAAAAGAGGTTCCGGCTGATCCAACCGTAAAGTCTGTTTAGCACTATGGTCATCTCCTAAATCGAATAATGGCATAGGTTCATTATAGCACATTTCGCCCTGATATGACCCCGCCCGGTCCTGCGTCCCGGACTGTAACAAATTCCCAGTCCCGGTCGCCAGACGCCCGCGAAAGAAGGGGAGAGGCCGTCGGCAAAGATAGACATACTCTTTCGCCTGCCGGCATATCCATGTGGTAAGAGTCCGACAGGAGGGGTTTGCCGTGTACTGGTTGCTGCTGATCCTTCTGGCCCTGTCTGTTGGGTTGTCGCTGTGGCTGCGAATCATGTACTACCGCCACACCCAGACCGCCGCTGAGACCCGGACCTCGCCGCTGTCCATGGCGATTCAGGAACTGGTGGGAACCGCCGGTGGAATCTACCTGGCGGCGATCACCCTGACCTCGTTCCTGAAGCTGGAACTCCCCGAAAAAGTCTCCCTACTGCGGGTCGAGCTCGATCCCCTGGCCCTCAGCGCGATAGCGGCGGCTATCCTGCAGCCGGTGGCTCTGCGTCTGTACAACAAATTCGTTAAGTAGGTGATGGCATGCGTCTGAGTGACCTGACCGGTAAAGAAGTAATCAATCTTGGCGACGGCGCCCGACTGGGCTTTATCGAAGAGTGCGACCTGGTATTCGAGAGCTTGACCGGGCGGATCGACGCCCTCATCGTCCCCAAGCGGAGCTGGCTGTCGGCCCTCTGGAACGACGGCAGGAATTCCACCATCCCCTGGAACACCATCAAACGGATCGGCGACGAAGTTATCATCGTCGACCTTCACAACGATTTTGACCGGATGTACTCTGTTTTCCGCCAGGGCGCGCGGGAATAAACAGGGTATACTGCCTCTCGCGGCGGGCAGACTAACACTGAACCGCAACTTTACGTTCATGTTAGGAGGCAGCCAGTCAATGACCAACACCAATAATCAGTCCCAGGGGCAATCCGCCAACGACCAGTCCATTATCAACAGCTATTCCACCGCGCTCGGACCCGGCCAACCGGCCGCGACATCCGGCCAACAGGCACAGCTCTCCGACCAGGCCGGCTCTTCCGCCGGGTCTGCTGCCATGAAAACCGTCATCGGTGTCTTCAGTTCCCAAAAAGACGCTGAACAGGCGGTCAACCGACTGCGCCAGCAGGGCTTTTCCAATGAGGAAATCAACATTGTCTCCAAAAAACAGGGCGGCAAACAGTACGTCGACGACGATATCAGCGACGGCGCCCTCACCGGCGGAACCCTTGGCGGTATCGGCGGGCTGATCCTGGGAGCCGGCGCCCTGGCCATTCCCGGCGTGGGTCCGATTATCGCCGCAGGACCGATAGCAGCGGCCCTCAGTGGCGCGGTGGCGGGAGGACTGGCCGGAGGACTCATCGACTGGGGCATCCCCGCCGAAGTCAGCCGCCACTATGAGCAGGAGGTGGCGTCAGGCTCGATTTTGGCCGTCATCCGGACCAATCGGCAGAAAGTCGATCAAGCCGCCCAGATTCTCAGGCAGGCTGGGGCAAAAGACGTCGAAAGCCACGCCGCGGACAAGTCTTAGCCGAAGAAAGCGGCTCGGGAAAACTTCGCTAAAACCGTTGACATGAATGGAACCAATATTATACAATGTACGTAAAATAAATAGAACCCTGCGCAGGGAGCTAGAGGTGCGGGCAACATCAGTACTTTCAGGAAGAGTGGTGTCGATGAACTGAAAGAAAAGGGTTGACCGCCGAAGTGTGCAGTGCATGCCGGGCCTGTACACTGGTTTTACATCGAACAGGTGTAAAACTGTCGCCAATTCTTTTTGGTGGAGCGCTATCTCTCCTAGGTCGAGGAAAACGTAGTTTTCCCTTTTCCTATGGATGCTGCTGTACATAGGCAGCCGGTGAGATATGCTCGCCGGCTGTTTTAATTTTATAGGGGAGGTGAATCAATTGATCAGAGTTATGGTATGCGGCGCCTATGGTAAAATGGGCCGCGAAGTTTTACGGGGTGTGCACCGCGACGAGCAGCTCAGTGTAGTTGGAGCCGTGGATGTCCGGTCCGATTTTGCCGATGTCGGCGAACTGATCGGTGCAGGCAAAACAGGGGTGATCGTCGGCAACGACCTGCAGACCGTCATCAGCGAAACAAAACCCCAGGTCATGGTGGATTTTACCGCGCCGGAAGCCGTCATGGCCAACATCCGCACCGCGATTAAAAGCGGCGTGTGTCCAGTCATCGGCACCACCGGACTATCGCCGGCCGACCTTGATGAGGTCCGCCAGTTATGCAATCGTCACAAGGTAAACGCCATCATCGCCCCCAATTTTTCCGTAGGGGCCATTCTCATGATGCAGCTTGCTGTCGAAGCAGCCAAGTATTTCCCCCAGGTAGAAATCATCGAACTTCACCATGACCAGAAACTGGACGCCCCATCAGGCACCGCCCTGCGCACCGCTCAGCTTATCGCCGAAAAGCGCGGCAGCCTGAAGCAGGGACATCCGGCCGAAGTGGAAAAGCTGGCTGGCGCCAGGGGCGCGGAATATGAAGGTATCCGTCTGCACAGCGTCCGACTGCCCGGCTATGTAGCCCATCAGGAAGTCATCTTCGGCGGACTCGGCCAGACCCTTACCCTACGTCACGACTCCATTTCGCGGGAATCCTTCATTCCCGGGGTGCTGTTGGCCTGCAAACGCGTACTGACAGTAGACGGCCTGGTCCTCGGACTGGAAAATATTCTTGCTTAATCGCAAAACGGAGGATGATCGCATGACAAAACCCAATGTCGCAATCTTGGGTGCAACCGGCGCTGTCGGACAGGAATTTATCCAACTGATCGCCGAACGCAACTTCCCTTTCAACGAACTGAAACTGCTGGCTTCGGAACGTTCGGCCGGCAAAAAAATCGACGTTTTGGGCAAAACCTATACCGTCGAAGAAGCCACCGCCGATTCTTTCAAAAACATCCAAATCGCTCTTTTCGCCGGCGGCTCGGCCAGCAAGACCTTTGCTCCGGCCGCCGTCAAACACGGCGCCGTAGTTATCGACAACTCCAGCGCTTTCCGGATGGATCCGGCTGTGCCGCTAGTGGTTCCGGAGGTCAACCCTGAAGCAATCAAAACCCACCAGGGCATCATCGCCAACCCCAACTGCTCGACCATCATCATGGTCATGGCTTTAAAACCCATTCATGACGTCGTCAAGATCAAACGCATCGTAGTCTCCACCTACCAGGCCGTGTCCGGCGCCGGTAAAGAGGCTATCGACGAACTCACCGACCAGGTCAGGGCGACTTTCGAGAACCGGCCGGTCCAGGCCAAAATCCTCCCCAGCGCCGGCCTGCCCAAGCACTATCAGATGGCCTTTAACCTGATTCCCCAGATCGATGTTTTCGTCGAAGACGACTACACCAAAGAAGAAATGAAAATGGTCCATGAGACCCGCAAAATTCTCGAAGACGACAGCATCGCCATCACCGCCACCACCATCAGGGTCCCGGTGTACCGCAGCCATTCCGAGTCAGTCAACCTGGAACTGGCCGACCGCCTGTCGCCCCAGCGGGCCAAAGATCTGCTCGCCGCCTTCCCCGGTGTCATCGTGGAAGATAACCCGGCCGAGCAAATTTATCCCATGCCGCTGTTTACCTCCAGCCGGGACGAAGTTTTTGTCGGGCGGATCCGCCAGGACAAATCCGTGCCCCACGGGCTCAATCTCTGGGTGGTGGGAGACCAGATCCGCAAAGGAGCGGCGCTCAATGCGCTGCAAATCGCCGAATATATGATCAAACACAAACTGGTTTGAGGTGGGCTTTACATGCGAATAATCGTACAGAAGTTTGGCGGGACGTCCGTGGCTTCTCCCGAAGTCCGGGCCCTGGTGGTAAAAAAGATCAGCCAGGCCCGCGAGCAGGGCTTTACGCCGGTCGTCGTCGTCTCGGCCATGGGTCGCAAAGGCGACAGTTACGCCACCGATACCCTGATCGACCTGGCCCGGTCCGCCTATCGCCACATCGCCCCCCGCGAACTGGACCATATCATGTACTGCGGTGAAATGATCTCCGCCGTTGTCATGACCGCCGTTCTCCAGGCGGCCGAGATCGATGCCGTGATGCTGACCGGAGGCCAGGCCGGCGTCACCACCGACAGCAACTTTAATAATGCCCGCATCCTGAAAGTCGACCCATCGCGAATCACGGGCCTGCTGAAGCTCGGCAGAGTGCCGGTGGTCTGCGGCTTTCAGGGTATCACCGCCGACGGGGAATTCACCACCCTTGGCCGCGGCGGCAGCGACACCACAGCCTCGGCTCTGGGAGCCGCCCTCGACGCCGAGATGGTGGAAATCTACACCGACGTCGACGGGATCATGACCGCCGACCCCCGTATCGTTGACAATGCCAAAATCCTCGACCTGATCAGCTATAGCGAAGTGTCCCAGTTGGCCCACCAGGGAGCGAAAGTCATCCATCCCCGGGCTGTGGAAATCGCCATGCAGAAAAGCATCCCCCTGGTAGTCAAATCGACCTTCAGCGACGCTCCAGGCACCCTGATCACCAACATCGCCAGAGAAGGCTCGGAAGAATCGGCCGTGACGGACCGGGTAGCCACCGGCGTCACCTACCTGCCGAAGATCGCCCAGATCAAAATCGCCCTGGACCCGTCCAGCACCCACAGCGACAGCTCGGTCATTTTCAGGACCATGGCCGACAATGGTATCAGCGTCGACCCGATCAATGTCCATCCCGGCCAGGTCATGTTCACCGTGGCTGAGGATCTTGCCGAACGGGCCCTCATCAGGCTGAAAAAGCTCGGGTATAAAGCCGAAGCCCGCACCGACTGCGCCAAAGTTTCCGTGGTGGGCGGCGGGATCTGTGAAGTCCCCGGCGTCATGGCAAACTTCGTCGAAGCCCTGTCTGAGAACAATATACCCATCCTCCAGACTGTCGACTCCCACACATCCATCTCAGTCCTTGTCAATAAGGACGACGTGGAAAAAGCCGTCAAAGCCCTGCACGAAAAATTCGGACTGGCAAACTAACTTAAGCAGAACATCCTTCGGGAGGGGAACAAAAGTGAAAAATTTCGGTCAAGTACTAACCGCAATGGTAACTCCGTTTCATGAGGACTTCAGCGTCAATCACCAGGCGGCGGCCAAACTGGCCAAATACCTCGTCGACAATGGCAACGATGGCTTGGTTGTAGCCGGCAGTACCGGTGAGTCGGCAACCATGACCTCTGAGGAAAAGCTCAAACTGTTCGTCACCGTATTGGATGCGGTGGGGGATAGGGCCACCGTCATCGCCGGCACCGGCTCCAACGACACCCGCGCCTCCATCGAAATGACCCGCCAGGCGGAAAAACTCGGCGTCCACGGCGCCATGCTTGTGGGACCCTACTACAACAAGCCGCCCCAGGAAGGATTTTATCAGCATTTCAAAGCCATCGCCGACTCCACCGCGCTGCCGCTCATCGTCTACAACGTGCCGGGCCGCACCGGCTCCAACATCCTGCCGCCGACCATCGCCAGACTGGCCGAAATAAAGAATATCGTCGCCGTCAAAGAAGCCAGCGGCAGTCTTGATCAGGCTTCGGAAATCGTCAGAACCACGTCGCCTGATTTTCTTGTCTACAGTGGCGACGACAGCCTCACCCTGCCGATCCTGGCGGTCGGCGGAGCGGGTATCATCAGTGTCGCCGCCCATGCCGTCGGCAAGCAGATGAAAGAGATGATCAGCGCCTTTATGGCCGGTGACAGCAAACGGGCCAGGGAAATCCACCTTCAGCTGATGCCTTTCTTCAAGGCCATCTTCGTCACCACCAACCCCATCCCCATCAAAACCGCGGTCAATCTGCTGGGCCTTCAGGCCGGCCCGCTGCGCCTGCCGCTTATCCCGCCGACCGCCGCTGAGACCGACCTGCTGAAAAAAACCATGCAGGATCTTGCCCTCATCTGATCTGCACGCAAGCCGCCCATCCCGCTGCCGGGATGGGCTTTTTCGTATTTTATCCCGGTGATCGCGCATAATAACTGCAGGGGATACTTGTTCGACGGCCGGAAGTGAGCTATAATGGTAGCAAGTGAACGGAGCGGCGTAATTCAATTTAGGTTGTAAACGAGCGGCTGATTCATATTATAGACCCGGCTATAACCGGTTCGGAGGTGTATATTTTTTTGGCAAACCCGCGAAAACTTCAAATCATTCCCCTGGGCGGATTGGGTGAAATCGGCAAAAACATGACGGTCATCCGTTATGGCGACGATATCATCGTGGTCGATTGCGGCCTGATGTTCCCGGAAGACGACATGCTCGGCATTGATCTTGTCATCCCTGACATATCCTATCTGCTGGATAACAAAGACCTTGTTCGGGCCATTGTCCTGACCCATGGACACGAGGACCACATCGGGGCTCTTCCCTATGTCCTTAAACAGCTGAATGTGCCGGTCTACGGCACCCGTCTGACCCTGGGCATCGTCGAAGGCCGTCTGAAAGAGAACAACGTCTCGATCAACTCAAAGCACACCGTCAAAGCCGGCGATCAGATTCAGATCGGCCCCTTTCAGGTCGGCTTTATCCGTGTCAGTCACAGTATCGCCGACTCGGTGGCCCTGTCGATCAAAACCCCCATCGGAACCATTGTCCACACCGGCGACTTCAAATTCGACCAGACGCCGGTAGACGGAAAAGTGACCGATTTTCACCGTTTCGCCGAACTTGGCGATCAGGGCGTCCTTGTCCTCATGGCTGACAGCACCAACGCCGAACGCCCCGGCTACACCCCCAGCGAGCGCATGGTGGGGGTCACCTTTGACGAGACCTTCCGCACCGCCCGCGAACGCATCATCATCGCTACCTTTTCCTCCAACGTGCACCGTATTCAGCAAGCCATCGACACGGCCTACAAACACGACCGCAAGGTCGCTGTTCTCGGCCGCAGCATGGTCAATGTTGTCAGCATCGCCCTGGAACTGGGACATCTCACTGTCCCGGAAGGGGTAATGATCGACATCGATGAAATCAACAAATACCCCGCTTCGCGCATTGTCATCATGACCACAGGCAGTCAGGGTGAGCCCATGTCGGCCTTGACCCGTATGGCTATGTCCGACCACCGTAAGGTCGATATCGTGCCAGGCGACACCATCATCATTTCCGCTACCCCCATCCCTGGCAACGAGAAAATGGTTTCCCGCACCATCGATTTTCTCTTTCGCCAGGGCGCTGACGTCATCTATGAATCAGGTTCAGGTATGCATGTCTCCGGTCACCCGGCCCAGGAAGAGCTCAAGCTGCTGCAGAACCTGATCCGGCCGAAATTCTTCATCCCGGTCCATGGCGAATACCGCCATCTGGTGAAACACGCCAAGCTCGTCCACGAAATGGGCCTGCCGAAGGAGAACATCTTTGTGGCCGAAAACGGCCAGGTGCTGGAATTCACCGCCGACAAAGGCATCGTTCTCTCCAAGGTCACCGCCGGCAACATCCTGGTTGACGGACTGGGAGTCGGCGACGTCGGCAACATCGTGTTGCGCGACCGGCGCCAGTTGTCCCAGGACGGTATCCTTATCGTGGTCATCACGATGGACAAACAGAAGGCCTGCGTGGTATCCGGCCCTGACATCGTTTCCCGCGGTTTCGTCTATGTCCGCGAATCGGAAAAGCTTATGGACGACGCCCGCGACCGAGTCAAACTGGCGCTTGAAAAATGCGAGCTGAACGGAGTCACCGAGTGGGCAGCCATCAAATCCAACGTCCGCGACACCCTCGGCAAGTACCTCTACGAGCGGACCCGCCGCCGGCCGATGATCCTGCCGATCATCATGGAAATCTAGCTGTCGGCTGATAATAACCTAAAAGAGCACCTTCGGTGCTCTTTTTTCTGCCTGTTGAGAAATCTATTCTTCAGGCCGTTTAGAAACCTCCAGATGCACGACGGCACCACGACCCCAGCAGCGACGCGTACTGGGAAGTACGCTAGCAATGGGGTTGTGGTGCCAACAAAGCAGATGGGGGTTTATCAACGGCCTGAGAGCACCTTTGGTGCTCTTTTTGTTTTTGGCGTATATAACGATTGCATCTTGACGGTATGAAACTGCGTCCCGAGTCAATACTAATGAATGATCAAATCAATGGAGGTTAGATGATGGTCGATTCAGACAATCCGGTCGTAGAACCGCCAGGAACTGAACATCCCCACCCCCAGATACCGCCTGATGCGCCCAAAACCAGCCGCCGGGCAAAAAAAAATACCACCACTGAAAATATTGAACAGGTAGGCAGCACCGAAGTCCCCACCGCCAAGAGCAACATCCATGTCATGACCATCATCGGTCAGATTGAAGGCCATATGGTGCTGCCGCCCCAGAACAAAACCACCAAATACGAGCACATCATGCCGCAGTTAGTGGCCATCGAACAGAGCCAGGAAATCGAAGGTTTGCTGCTGCTGCTCAACACTGTCGGCGGCGACGTGGAAGCAGGGCTGGCCATCGCCGAAATGGTCGCCAGTATGAGCAAACCCTCCGTTTCGGTTGTGCTGGGCGGAGGACACAGCATCGGCGTGCCGATAGCCACGTCAGCCACTTACTCCTTTATCGTCGAGAGCGCCAGCATGACCATCCATCCCATCCGTCTCACCGGGCTGGTGATCGGGGCCCAAAGTTCCTTTGACTATCTGGAAAAAATGCAGGACCGGGTGAACAAATTTGTCGTGGCCCACTCCAAAATCAACGAGAAAAAATGGAAGGAACTGCTGTACAAAACCGGCGAACTGTCGCGGGATATCGGAACCTCGGTGATCGGCCGGGACGCGGTGAAATACGGCCTCACCGATAGCCTTGGCGGAATATCGCAGGCTCTTGATAAGCTGCAGGAACTGATCGTCTTGCACAAGAAAGAGCCGAAGGGACTGAAACAGTAATGCTGCTCTGGACGGTGATGCCCATCGAACTGGTACTGGACGGCGCCGATAAACTCACCGCTTATCAGGAAATCGACTATGCCGGTCTTCGGGTTCTGGTGGAAAACCTCGGAGGGGAGCAGTGCCGCATAGTAAGACTGGTGTCCACCGAACCGCAGGATTTTCTTCGCCCCGAGGTTCAGCCTGGCACCGTTCTGACTTACCGGGCCGTACTAAGCTGAGCGACACCTAAGCCTGCTGCCATCCCGGGGCAGATTCATCCGACTGCCCACCGACGGCCATCACTCCTAACGGTACCTTGGCCTTGCCACCACCATTCCAGTGTGTTTCCGTCCTTTAATCTGCAACAATGATAGCCAGCGATAAAATGAGCACCAATCAGGGTGCTCATTTTTAGTCTTCAGCTATCGCGAAATCGTTCAGCGAAAAGTGCGACTGAAAGCAAGAAAAAATATCTATTAATAAAGGATTTAGAGGGATATTGTCGAAATTCGTTCGAATAATGATGTTTAACTCTCCCAATTGGAATTCCTGCAAAAATTGATTACCGTCAGAAACGGAGAGCCAAACCAGTTTATGAAGAGCCAATCGTTGGAACGTCATTTTAAAATATGGACACTGATCCTGATAGTAATACCCTGCCTGCTGATTATGGCGATTTATACCGCCGGTCAGATCCGCACGGCGAGACAACAAAATCTGGAACTGATCAGTCAGCGGGTGGCCTACCAAAAACAGATCATCGAGTTCTGGACCGCAAGTTGGCTCAGTGATGTTCGCAAGCTCAGCCATTCCGATGTTTTTCGGACTCTCGACGAGCCGCGGATGAAGCGTCAGCTGGATTTCATCCAACAGATCCAGAACTTCGATTCCTTATCATATATCGATAACGACGGCAATTTTAAAATCTCCACCCTCACCGGCGCAATTCCCTTCTCCTCAGCGCAAGGCCGTCCCTATTATCAGTTTGCCGTAGAGGGAAAAGAGTATGTTTCCGGCGTCGTTGTCGGCAGAAACAGCGGCCAACCTATCATTAATTTCTCTTCACCGATCTACGATCAGGAAGGATCCTTCCAGGGCCTGATCCTTGGTTCGGTACGGATGACCATGCTGGAAACACTGTTGCAAAATAGCTGGATTGGTGAAACAGGCGAAATCTTTATCGTGGACAACGATGGCACCATGCTGACCGAGCCGCGTTATGTCGATGTGCTGATCGCCAGGGGACTGGTTCCAGATACCGCCCGAATGAAGTTCAAAATCACTGATGATGCGTTTCGCAATATCCGCCTCAGGGGGAACGGAACAGCCACCTGGATTGATTATAAGGATGACAAGGTGATCGGAGCCTATCAAAGCATTCCGGAACGGGGCTGGACAATTATCGGCAAGATCAGGGAAAGCGAGGTGCTTGCTCCTGTTTACTACCAGCTTGCAATGATGTCTGGCGGCATCCTGATTATATTATGCATCGTCCTGCCTGTTACCGTATTCGTAACCAACCGGATCAAACATCCTATTGACTGGCTGATCCTGCAGTCTCAACTCGTCGCCGCCGCCAACTATGAAGCTGTCGGTGAAAAAAAACATTCCGAGCGCATACCGCTGGAATTGAAGGAACTGTGTGATACCTTCGTGGCCATGGCGCGAAAAATCCAGGCCTCCATAGACCTGCTCAAAGAAAATGAGGGGCAACTGAAAGACCTGAACGCCGAATTAAGCAATCAGATGAACCAGATACAGGAAATCAACGCAACCCTTGAAGAGGAAATCACAGAGAGGCAGACGGCCCAGGAGGCGGCCGAGGTAGCCAACCGGGCCAAAGGTGAATTCCTGGCCAATATGAGCCACGAGATCCGGACTCCGCTGAACGGAATCAACGGTATGATTGATCTGACCCTGATGACCGATCTCACCTACGAACAGCACGATAACCTCATGACAGCCAAATCCTGCATTGACGCGCTTATCGGAATCATCAACGATATTCTCGATTTTTCCAAGATGGAATCAGGCAAGCTGACCATCGACAAAATCAGTTTCAGTTGTCAGCACTTCCTCGGGGAAGTTGTCAAAGTGCATCAACAGTCCGCCCTGGGCAAAGGCGTGGACCTGAGTTACTCGCTGGCAGCCGGTATCCCCGATGTGCTGACCGGCGACCCCAACCGGCTGCGTCAGATACTCAACAATCTTCTTGGCAACGCGATAAAATTCACCGACAGCGGCGGCACAGTAACACTGGCAATGAGAAGTACCGACATCTCAAAGAAAGAAGTCGAGCTTACTTTCTCTGTCAGCGATACCGGCATCGGTATCAGCGACGGGGACCTGGGAAAGCTGTTCAAACCCTTCAGTCAGGTGGATGGTTCAAATACCCGCCGTTTCGGCGGAACCGGCCTCGGTCTTGCAATCTCAAAGCAGCTGGTCGCGATGATGGGCGGACACATTTGGGTGATCAGCGAGCAGGGTAAGGGGAGTACCTTTGCCTTTACCGTACGCCTGACCCGCGATGCTCCGCCGCCCAAACAAAAGCTTCCTCCCAGGAACCAGAAAGGACTGCACCCGGAAACAGACAATTAAAAAGTCCTTAGTTGCTGACGCCTGTATTCGACAGGCGTCTTTTCATTCCAACCTTATATGAGAGAAACCATCACTGTCGCAGTTGCCGTTTATCCATCAATGCGGCTAAGCAGCAGCCGTTTGCCTTTGTGATACCCGGCATTCCAGTCAGTGACAAATACCAGTCATGAATATTCCCAGGCTGGGAAAGATAACCCATAAGGCAAACTCCGAGGTGTGACTCATGAACGTCTTCGTCAAAAACTGGCAGGCGCTGAAGAAAATACTGGTCTACAAACCGCCGCAGAGCCCGCCGCCTTTTGTCCTGGGGGAGTCCGAGAATCAGGAAGAGGCCGTGAAAGACCAGCTCACCATCGCCGCTGAAGAGCATGAAGCGTTGCTGCGCTACGCCCATCGCCTGGCCAGCACCCTGGCAAAAACCAAAGAGTGCCTGTCAGACCCGCAGCTGCGGGATAAACTGGCGGAACTGAAGCTGGAAGTCAAAGCGCTGGAGGAGCAGAAGTCGCAGTTATCGCCGGTGATTCAGACATACAGTCTGGAAGAAGACCCCTTGGACCAACATGTCAGCACCAGTCTCGAGGAAAACAAGCTGATGCTGGAACGGCTGTACAACATGCCGGTGAACAAAGACCTCGTCCTGCGCAAGATCGTCATCCCGGCCTCGCCGCCGGTCAGCGCGCTGCTTGCCTTTGTCGAAGGCCTGATCGATAAAAAAGTGATCAACCTGTCTGTCCTGCAGCCACTGATGCTGATGGGCGGAGACGGGCGGCGGCTCTATGACGGCGACCTTGTCACCCGCCTTGTCACCGAGTACCTGCCAAGCAACCAGGTGCGAATGGCGCCTACTTTTCGCGACATAACCGACAGCCTGAATCTGGGCGATACCGCAATCTTCTTCGACGGTATAAACGAGGCCGCCCTGGTTGAGACCAAAGGCCAGGAACACCGCAGCATCGACCGGCCAACCATGGAGCAGTCGGTCCGCGGCAGTCAGTCCGGCTTCACAGAGACCCTCCGGGTGAATACCGGCATGTTGCGGGCCCTGATACGCAGCAGCGATCTCACCACCGAGATCTTCACCGTCGGCCGCCGCAGCAACACCCTCTGCGCCCTGATGTATCTACAATCGGTAGCCAACCCGACCCTGGTGAAGGAAGCCAAACGCCGCCTGACCAGTCTCAAGGTCGACAGCCTCATCGAAGCGGGGATGCTGGAACACCTGATAGAAGAGACGCCAACCATTCCTTATCCCCAGATGCTGTCGACAGAGCGCCCCGACCGAGTGGCAGCCGCCTTGTCCGAAGGCCGGCTCGCCATCTTTCTCGACGGCTCGTCCTTCGTTCTTGTAGCGCCAGTCAGCTTTGTAACCCTGTTCCACACCGGTGAGGATTTTTCTTTTTCCTGGCTGGTGGCAACCAGTGGCCGTATAATAAGGCTCTTGGGCTTTATCCTGACTATCATGCTGCCTTCCATGTATATTGCGATCAGCTACTTTCACACCGAGGCCCTGCCCACCGACCTCCTGCTGGCCATAGCCTCGGCCCGGGAGAAGGTGCCTTTCCCGGCTCTGGCCGAGATCCTGCTGATGGAATTTTCCTTTGAACTGTTGCGGGAAGCCGGGGTGCGAATCCCCGGGATGCTGGGTTCCACTATCGGCATCGTCGGCGCCATCATCTTGGGCCAGGCGGCGGTGTCGGCCGCCCTGGTAAGCCCGATCACGGTCGTCGTCGTCGCCGTCACCGGTCTGGCCTCTTACACCATTCCCGACTACAGCCTGGCCGCGGCGGTCCGGCTTAACCGGTTCATGTTCGAAATGCTTGCCGCTACCCTCGGGCTGGTCGGCGTCGGCAGCGGCATCCTGGCAACCATCGTGATCCTTTGTTCAATGAAGTCCCTCGGCGTGCCCTATCTGGCGCCCCTGGCGCCGAAAGCCAAGTTCGGCTACGATTTTGTCGTACGGGGTCCCGCCTATTCCCAGGAACTGCGGCCTGACGAAATCAGTCCGCAGGACAGACGGAGGCAGGCGAAAATCAGCCGCCAATGGCGGAAAAGAAAGCCGGCCGGGGAGGAGGAGGAGAAGTGAGCTATCAGCCCGGGCGGATGGGACTTGCCGGCGGCATCGCCCTCATTTTCGTGACCACCTCATCGCCGCTTTTTCTGTCGCTATTTTCCATCAACGCCGAAAAAGGGGGGAACTCGGCCTGGCTGTTGCCATTGCTGTCCCTCATCGACTTTCTTGTTGTTCTCTACCCGCTGCTCTACGTGCTTGAGACCACCGGCAAAGACCTCTATGGAGCCTGCGAAGAACTGCTTGGCACGGTGGCCGCCAGACTCATCGCCCTGTACCTCATCGGCGTTTATTTCCTAGACGCCGTCCTACTGCTGCGGCAGTTCACCGAGAACACCCTGATCACAGCCCTGCCGGGGATAAACTTCGAATTTATCGTCGGCTGGTATATTCTGCTGGTCGTTTTTCTCCTCTACCGCGGCCTTGAGCCGATGGTGTGGACAAGTTACATCATCATGCCTGTCGCCGTCGCCGGGATGATACTGCTCATCATTCTCGTCTGGTCCCGCTTTCACCTGGTCTACCTCACTCCCTGGCAGGGGACGGGTCTGGACCGGGTTGTCCTTCAGGGACTGCTGCTGAACGGCATCAACTTTGGTGCCCTGCTGCCCTTCATCTTCGCAGTCAGCTTCCAGAACGCGGCGACCATCAAAAGAAGCGTCTTCTACGGCCTCGGTCTCAGCGTAGCCGTACGGTCCATGGTCCTCGGAGCCTATATGGCCTCCTTCGGGGCGGCCGCCACCCAGGAAAAAGTGCTGCCGTTCTTCGAACTGGCCCGGCTGGTGTACATCAACCGTTTCATCCAGCGTATCGAGGCCCTGTATATTCTGCTGTGGGTCATGATGGGCATGTTGAACATCGCCATCGATATCTACGCCGGCCTTTATCTCACCTGCCGCCTGTTCAACCTGCCGGCCCTGCGGCCGCTCATCGCTCCCGCGGCAGTCGTCATCGCTGAGCTTTCGATGCTGCCCAGCGACGTGATGTCAGTGATCGTATTTTACAGCCAGGCCATCACCACCATTTACTCCTTTGGCACGGCGGTCCTTCCCCTGGTGCTTTTCTTGGCAGCTCTTCTCCGGACAAGGAGGCAAAAATCATGTCCCTCCGGCTAGCCGTTGCCATCGCGCTCACCGCCGCCACCCTGCTGTGCGCAGGATGTTTCGGCTCCCACGAAACCGACGACGTCGCCTACATCCTGGTCATCGGTATCGATCAGACGCCTGACAGTAATCTGCGAGTCACCTATCAGATAGCTACGCCCCATGGAGCCGGCGGCGACGCTTCCGGTGCGAGCGAGAAGGCCGGCGGCGGCCAGAGCTGGATCACCAACACCATCGAGGCCAGATCCCCCGCCGAAACCCGGATGCTGCTCAACTCCACCATGTCCCGCTACCCAAATGTCTCCCACACCACAGCGTTCATTTTTGGTGAGGAAACGGCCCGCGCCGGAATCGGGGCTTTACTGCACTATCTGGTCCGGACCCGTGACTTCCGGGAAACGCTGTTCCTTGTTGTCGTCCGGGGCACGGCTGAGGAGTATATTACAAGGAACAAACCCAAACTGGAGGCCAACATCGGCAAATATTACGAGACTTTCATCAATAACAACGAAAGCGGCTATTTCCTCCGTACCGACCTGCACGAATTCTACACCAGGCTGAAGATCACCGGCAGTTCGCCTTTTACTCTCTATACCGGCCTCAACCCCAAGACCGGCGAGAACAACCCCGCCGGTCCGAAAACTCCTGAGCAGGTCGGCGAGCCTTATCTGCCTGGCGGCATCCCCCGCACCGGCAGCGAAAATCCCCCCGAATTTCTCGGTATGGCCGTTTTCCGGGGCGACCGGATGGTCGGTACGCTGGACAGTGATGAAACCCGGGCGGTGGCTATTCTGCTGGGGCAGTTTTCCCGCGGTTTCGTTGGCCTGACAGACCCGCTCCAGCCGCAAGAATATGTCACCGTTAACCTCCGTAACGGCGAAACACCGAAAATCACGGCGGAACTAAACGACGGGACAGCCGTCTTCACAGCAGAAGTGCTGATCGAAGGCGAACTGACCGGCGCGGCTTCGGGTATCAACTATGAGATGTCCCCCGCTAAAGAGCTTCTGGAAACCCAGGTGTCGCAAATGCTGGAAGGACAGATGGCGCGGATGATCAGACACACCCAGGAAATGGGCACCGATCCGGTGGGCTTCGGTTTCTATCTCCGTGCCAAATTCCGCACCATTGATGAGGCCGGCAAAGCCAATATGACCGACATCTACCAGCGATCGGAAGTCCGGGTAAAGGTGATCACCAAAATACGGCGGTCGGGTCTCATGTGGCGGACTATGCCGATTCGGACAGAATAATCCTGGGAGGCCCTCACATGATCCATATCCTGTTTATCGTCGCCGGAGCCGCCGCCGGATTCCATGCCTATACCTACAGCCGCTGGCTGAAGCAGCAGAGTAACCTGCCCGGCGCCATTGCAGTACTTGTGCTTGCCGCCGCCAGTATTGCTTTGCCGGTTTATCATGTGCTGCTGCAGTAGCAGTTGCACAGCAGTAGAACATCACGCAAAAAAAGGCCGGGATCAACCCTCCTGGTTTTTAATTTCACCCTGGACGGTTGACCAAGGTATTATCATGATATAATGGCGCCAGGAAGGTGGAGCTGACAGGATGGCGAACCGCCAATCCGGCAGTAAGGAGGATCTTCGATGGAGAAGGAAACGATCCAGGCTGGAAACTTGAAATTTGAACTTGATGATTTGATCGGAAACGCAGTTCTGACCATAACCGATATGAACACAAAACAATCTGTCTCCCTTCGGTCCGAGGCCATCAGCAAAACTCCTGACCGCATGCAAGCAAGGGCGATTCTGAAAGAATTCCTGCATCATATATAATCAGCCGGGTCAGCGTCAGGAAAAGCCGCGCTGAGCCGGTTTTTTTTATTTTATATCGCTGCACAGGCCTTCATTTGTTTTCTCTTAACGATATTCAGCTGTTGCCAATATCGATTTAATAGTATAAAATGAATAGTAGGATATAACTAATATAAATCTGCAAATTGTCAGCCTCACAGCTGATTTACGGCGGTCGGAGAAAGAAGGAAACCTATGTCCATGGATTCAAAGGGACTGACCATCTACAGGATGACCCCCCGGGAAGTTGAGAATTTCCTGTCAGCAAAGTATGGCAAAAAACTTGTGGCAGTCAATCCCGGAAAGCTTATGAAACAAAATCAAAAGCGGGAAAAGCACGGCCACGGCATACGCGAAAGCATGTACTAAGCCCTGCTGAGAATGTTGTTCCCAATCTCAGTTACTAAAAAGAATCAGCATCGAAATGGGGCGAAGGACGTGCCGCGTCAAATGTTCCACCTGGTTGTAGAATATTCTCTGGGCCAGGAAGTAACGGTCACAGAGATTAAAACGTATCTGGAGAAACTCCTTAGGGATGAAACAGCAAACTATGTGGGCTTCACCAGCCCTTCGCATGAGCGCTATCTGTCCGGACCGGCCATCGTCGGCCACTTGATCCTTGATCATCCCCAGATGATCAGCGCCGAAACGGTCCAGGGGTATTTCACAGAAGAAAATCCGTCATTCAAAATCAGTCATATTGCAAAACTCTAACCCGTCAGTTGGTCCAAAGAAAAGTACCTATTGACCTGAAATAATTTTTTCTTAACCTTTTGCCGGCTGCGGCGGGTTTAGACGACGAACAGGACTGAAAATAGGAGGAAAGATGAAAAGTAAGGATATTTGGTGGTTCTATCAGGATTCGCAAGGAACCTGGCGTTGGAAGCGATCAACTTTCGTGGGTAAACTCATCGGCTACTCCCAGGCGTATCCCAGCAAAGCCGATTGTGTCGCCAATGCCAAAATCGCCGGTTACTCAGGCTAGACGCAGGCGATATGCCTGAAGTTTGGCTTCCTGTTGCCGCCGGGTTGCCGGACCGCCCTCAGATGGCGCTGAAGGCGCACAGGAAGTAGAAATTCTGTTCGATCTCAAAGCGAGGGGCCGAAAGGAGAACACCTCTGGCTATGAAGACTCATGCCTCTATTGTAAGCATATTAAGAGCACAAGAAAAAACCTTGATGGCTGATTTCGGGGTAAGTGAAATGGGGCTTGTTTCGACCAATGTCGAGTATAAGCCGGTTTCAAGTGTCTGTTTGTTTGTCGGCGGATTGGAACCTACCGGATTTGAACAGTTGAAACAGTACCTGGAAGGGCAACTGGAGTTGACCGTCGAAGTGATCGCGCGGGCCAACGCCAATGGGACCTTCCGGCATATATTTACCCGACCTCGACCGTGACCCGGTCGGGGTTCTTTTTATATACCCGCTGTTGTTCTTTGTCCAATCGGTAATTACTTCAGCTATAATTAATACGATAATAGTGATATGAAATTGGAGGTTTTGGTCAATTTGCGTCGTAATGGTGAATTAGACGAAGTCCGGTAGCACCAACTGAACCCTGTGCATCACCTACCGACTTCGCCGGCCGCATTTCACGATTCGTCGGAGGTTTCGAATGAAATACCGCGTACGCCACTATCCAGTAAGTGAGCTCTCTCCCGGGATGATCGTCGGTGAAACCATCGTAAGCGAAACAGGAAAAGTGATGCTCGATGAAAACGCCGTTCTCAACGACACTCTCATTCGGCTCCTGTTTTTTTGGGGGGTCGAGACAATACCGATCAAAGAAACAGGCCCCTCTCGCCTGAAGTTTCTCAACACCGCCGCTGCGGAAAACCAGGCCTTCGTGGCGACCCACCGCGAAATCACCGCAGCGGTCAAAGATGCCTTCGACAAAATACGCTGCCTGCGGGAGGTTCCGGTTCAGCAATTCGCCGAACTGGCCAACCGCTGTTACAGTTCGCTGGTGTCATCCCCCGGAGTGATGAATCACCTTATGACCATCTACGAAACCGACGATTACACCTTCAGGCATTCGGTCAATGTAAGCATCATCGCCGGCGTCATCGGAAAATGGCTCGGCATCATGGAAGACCTGCTGCAGGATCTTGTTCTGGCCGGTATGCTTCATGACGTCGGAAAAACCCAGATTCCCCTTTCGATTCTGAACAAGCCCGGCAAACTTGCCGGCGCCGAGATGGAGCTGATGAAGGAACATGCCGCCAAAGGCGCCGATCTGCTCGCCGCTTCGTGTCAGTTGCCTGACTCGGTGACCAGCGCCATCCGGCAGCACCACGAGCGAATGGACGGCACCGGCTACCCTTGCCGGCTGCACGGCGATAAAATATCCCTCACCGCCAAAGTGATTGCCATCGCCGATATTTATGACGCCATGACTTCCAACCGGGTCTACCGCACCGCGGTTACCCCCTTTGCGGTGGCGGCCGAATTCTCGAAAGACATGTTTGCCAAACTGGCGCCGGAAATTTGCACCGTTTTCCTGAACAATCTGGCCCAGTCGCTTATCGGCTGCACCGTCAGACTGTCCGACGCCTCCACCGCAAAGGTGATCTGTATCAACAAGCATCATCTGGACAGACCGACCCTGCAGGCCACGGACGGAACCTTCGTCAATCTGACGGAAAGGCGCGATCTGACGATCCTGGGGATCATCTCCGACTAATGCGGGCGGCGGTGCTGCCATACTTTCTCCGGTACGACTCGCGCAGCTGCAGCCTGACCAATTTTTCTCCTGATCGACAAGGAAAGGTGCTCGAAGAAGGCGCCTTTTTTTACTGCCCGCTTCCGGCCTCGGCTGTCGAGGCTTTTCTTTCCGCCTAAATAAAGGATTTCCAAGCAGTTTGTAGAAATTAAAATCCGGAGGTGGTGTGTCTTGCCAAGGATCTTTTCCGAACTTTCTCCAGCGCTGAAATACGAATTATCGGGCATCGCGCTGATCACCATCGCCATAATAACCCTGGCGAGTCTTACTGGAATGAATACAGGCCCGGCCGGCCTGTTCGCCGCCAAAATCCTCAAGTACAGTTTCGGTATCGGCGCCCCGGTGCCGCCGCTGCTGCTCTTGGCCATCGGCTCACGCTATGTCTGGACCCGGCGCGGTATCAGCTATTCTCTGAAATTCTGGGGATTATTCCTCACCTATATCTTGCTGCTGGCTATCTATCATCATTTCAAAATTCCTGTCGACCAGGAGATCCTGCCGGAAAGCCTAGTCCCCGGCGGCGGTCTGGTGGGGGGGAGCTTACTGTTCGCCCTGCGGAAACTGTTCGGCTTTTCCGGCAGCATCATCGTACTGATCGGTGCTTCGATTTCTTCAGTGATCCTGGCTACCACCTGGTCTTTGGCCAAAACCCTCGTTCTGGCCAAAGACAAAGCCACCGAGAGTCTGGTCAGCGCCCGCCAGGCCGTGGCCTCCACCTGGGAAAACGCGATCGCGGACCGCTCTGGCGACGAAGCCGACCCACGCTTCTACAACCAGGAGAGAGACCGCCCGCCGATCCAGCCAACCGCGAAAAAAGCCCCGCCGGTTCCGGCCCCGGAAGTCCCGTCGAGCCAGCCCGCGGCGACCGCCACCGCGCCACCGCCGCTTCCTGTTCCGGCATCCCTGGCCCATTACAAACTGCCGTCCATAAATTTGCTGAAAAAACCCGCCAAGCCAAAATTCCAGAAAACCACCAAGGAGATATCCGACAACGCCCGCCTCCTGGAACAGACCCTTGATGATTTCGGGGTGGGCGCCAAAGTGGTAAACATCTGCCAGGGGCCTGCCGTCACGCGCTACGAGCTGGAACCGGGAGCCGGCGTCAAGGTCAGCCGGATCGTGAGCCTGGCCGACGATATCGCCCTGAAGCTCGCCGCGCCAGGCGTTAGGATCGAGGCGCCGATTCCCGGCAAAGCCGCCGTCGGCATCGAAGTCCCCAACAAAGAGGTTTCCAGCGTTCCCTTACGGGAAGTGCTGGAAAGCAACGAGTTCCAGCAGGCCACATCCCGGTTGACTGTGGCCCTCGGCAAAGACATCACCGGTCTGCCGATCATGGCCGACCTCGCCAAGATGCCGCATCTGCTGGTGGCCGGCGCCACCGGCTCCGGCAAAAGCGTGTGCATAAATACCCTGATAGTCAGCATCCTATTTAAAGCCCGTCCTGACGAAGTCAAATTCCTGCTCATCGATCCCAAGGTCGTGGAACTGTCCAACTATAACGGAATTCCCCACCTGCTGAGCCCGGTGGTTACCGACTGCAAAAAAGCAGCAGCAGCTCTTCACTGGGCGGTGCAGGAAATGGAGCGACGCTACGCGCTGTTTGCCGCAGCCGGCGTCCGCGACATCGCCCGCTACAACGAGACAAGCGAAGATGACCGCCTGCCGCTCATCGTGGTAATCATCGACGAACTTGCCGACCTGATGATGGTGGCGCCGGTAGACGTGGAAGACGCCATCTGCCGCCTGGCCCAGATGGCCCGGGCAGCCGGCCTGCACCTGGTGCTGGCCACCCAGCGGCCCTCGGTGGATGTCATCACCGGCACCATCAAGGCCAATATCCCTTCCCGGATATCCTTCGCCGTGTCTTCTCAGGTCGATTCCCGCACCATCCTGGATATGGCCGGAGCCGAGAAGCTTCTCGGCAAGGGGGACATGCTGTTCTACCCGGTCGGAGCGCCCAAACCGCTGCGACTCCAGGGAGCTTTCATCGCCGACGGCGAAGTGGAGGAACTGGTCGGATTCCTGCGGGGCCAGCTGGAACCCGAATACACCGAGGGCGTCACCGCTTATGATGAAACCGGCGACAAAAAGGGGCGGGAAAGCTTCGAGGACGATCTGTTGGAAGAAGCCGTCCGCATGGTCCTTGAAACAGGACAAGCCTCGGTATCTATGCTGCAGCGAAAGTTCCGCATCGGTTATACCCGCGCTGCCAGGCTGATCGATACGATGGAAGAAATGAAAATCATCGGTCCGAATATCGGCAGCAAGGCCCGCGACATCCTGATGACCTCCGATCAGATCCACGCCCGTTATTTCAACCAGCAGCAGTAATTTTACTGCCGGCGCGAAAATAATGCCCGCATCCGGGCAAAATAATATTATAGCTTCAAGAACTGATGGTGACACCTGTTGCACATGATCATCTCACTGGAAGAAGCCCTAAAACTTGATAATCCGATTTTCATTGATATGCGCGCCCCGGTCGAATACGCCGACGGCTGCATCCCCGGCGCCATCAACGTCCCGCTCTTTGACGACGAGCAGCGCAGCCAGGTCGGTCTTGTCTACCGGGTCGACGGTCCGGAACAAGCCAAACAACTCGGACTCACTCTGGTGTCCAAGAAACTGCCGGACATTGTCAAACACATTCGCGGCCACCATGACAGCGGCCGGCCGGTGATCGTCTATTGCTGGCGCGGCGGCATGCGTTCCAAAGCGGTGGTCAATATTCTGGATCTTATGGGCATCCCGGCCCGACAGCTTGTCGGCGGCTACAAAAATTACCGCCGCCATGTCCTGGAAAGCCTCGAGAATTTTTCGTCCCTGCCGCCGATTGTCGTGCTCTGCGGCTCCACCGGAGTGGGCAAGACCACGCTGCTGGATCTGCTGTCCCGCCGCGGCGTGCCCGTGATCGATCTGGAAAACCTGGCCAACCACCGGGGTTCGGTGTTCGGTCAGGTCGGCCTGGGCCGTCCGGCCACCGCCCATCATTTTGACTCTGCCTTGCTGGGCGAGCTCCAGCGTCTGCGCGGTCAGCCGTTCATCCTGGTAGAATGCGAAAGCAAGCGAATCGGCAACGTCTATCTGCCGAATGTACTGTATCTTGCCATGAGCCGGGGCCGGAAAATCCTGGCCCGGGCTTCGGTGGAAACCAGGGTTTCCCGTCTTATCGAGGAATATCTTGATCTATGCCGTGACAATCAGGAGGCCATTATCGCCAGCCTGAAGATGCTGAAAAAACGCCTGGGCACTGCAAAAATCGAAAAACTCCTCACCGACCTTGCCGCCAATCGGGTTCGCGAAGTTGTCCAAGCTTTGCTGGTCGATTACTACGATCCCCTTTATGGTTATGAAACCGCCGCTGCGGCGGACTTCGACTTTACGGTAGACGCCGAAGACCTTCAGCAGGCCACTTCGCGAATTATCGACTATTTAACCAAATAAGGAGGTAATTGTTTTGCAGACTTTGGGCGATATACTCCGTGCCGCCCGGGAAAAACAAGGCATCTCGGTCAAAGACGTCGAGAAGGCGACAAGTATTCGTGCCATTTACATCCAAGCCATCGAAGACGGCAATTACGAAATTCTGCCCGGCGAAGTCTATCTGAAAGGCTTCATCCGGAATTATGCGAATTTCCTCAGTCTCAACGGTCAGGAAATGGTCAATCTCTACCGCCAGAGCCTGGTGCCTGAAGCCGCCGTTCCGGTGGAACCGGCCGTGAACGAAAAGAAAGAACGGACCCGGACTGAAAAAAAAGAACCGGCCGCCAATAGCGGCTCTAGCGGGAAATGGCTCACCGGAGCGGTGGTATTGCTCGTGATTGCCGGCGCGGTCTGGCTGGCGCAATCTTACTGGAACGGTCCTTCAGCACCGCCCACCCCGGCGCCCCAAAGCCAGAACCAGAGTCAGAGCCAGTCGACCCAGCCTGCCCCCCCGCCGCAGGCCGCTCCCCAGAAACCACCCGCTCCCGCGACTCCCGCGGCTCCCGCCGCGAAGTCCATCGTCATTGTCGCCAAATTCACCGAACTGTCCTGGATATTGGCTACCGCCGACGGGAAAGTCGTCTATGAAGGCATCCCGAAAGTCGGGGAATCTCTCACCTGGACCGCCGACCGGAGAATCACCCTCCGGGTGGGCAACGCCCAAGGCGTCGACCTGACCCTCAACGGCCAGCCTCAGGGGAAAATGGGCGGAGACGGCGAAGTTCTGGAAAAAACCTTTAACGCCGGTCCGGCCCCCACCAACATTCAGAAACAGTGAACAGGGGCAAAGGCTGCAGAAAATCCGCCCGGAGCTTTTTTCCGGCGGCTTTTCTGTTTTCCGCCTGTCGCCTCTGCGATAAGGAGCTATCATGACCGACTCTTTTCTGCCGCTTTCAAAACAAGACATGGCCGAGCGGGGCTGGGACCAGCTCGATTTCCTCTTCGTCAGCGGTGATGCCTATGTCGACCACCCCAGCTTCGGGCCGGCAATCCTTTGCCGACTGCTGGAAAAGTGGGGCTGGCGGGTCGGTATCATCGCCCAGCCCGACTGGCGCTCCACCGCCGACTTCAAAAAACTCGGCAAACCGCGTCTGGCGGTGCTGGTGTCGGCCGGCAACCTTGATTCTCAGCTCAACAAGTTTACCGCTGCCAAGAAGTACCGCAGCACCGACAACTATTCGCCCGGAGGAAAAGCCGGCCGTCGTCCGGAACGGGCGACCATCGTCTACTGCAACCGGATCAGGGAAGCATGGAAAGACGTCCCCCTGATCATCGGCGGCATCGAAGCCAGCCTCAGGCGCTTTGCCCATTACGACTACTGGGACGATCATATCCGCCGCTCCATACTCATCGACGGCCGGGCCGATCTTCTGGTTTACGGCATGGGCGAAAAACAGCTTAAGGAAATCTGCGGCCAATTGGCCGCCGGCATAAAGATCGGTGATATCCGCGACGTGCACGGGACTTGCTACCCCTCAGCCACGCTGGAACATCTGTGGAACTACATCGAAATACCGGATTATACGGCCGTCAGCAGCGATAAACACGCCTTTGCCGAAGCCTTCCGGCTGCAGTACCTGGAACAGGACCCTGTCCGGGGCAAGACCGTCGCCCAGAATCACGGCGAGATGTATGTCGTGCAGAATCCGCCGGCGCTGCCCCTCACCACGGCCGAAATGGACGAGATCTACGACCTGCCTTACCGCCGCACCTATCATCCCGTCTATGAGGCGGAAGGGGGGGTGCCGGCCATCCAGGAAGTAAAATTCAGCCTGGTCAGTCATCGCGGCTGCTATGGCGGCTGCTCTTTCTGCGCCATCGTTTCCCACCAGGGGCGGATCATTCAGCCCCGCAGCCGGCAGTCGATCCTGGAAGAGGCCCGGCTGCTCACCAAACTGCCTGACTTCAAAGGCTATATTCACGATGTGGGTGGCCCCACCGCCAACTTCCGCCTGCCGGCCTGCCAGTACCAGGCCGAGCGGGGGGCCTGCCGGGACAAGCAGTGCCTTCATCCCGGCCCCTGCCCCAATCTGTCCACCGACCACAGCGACTATCTGGAGCTGCTCCGCTCCCTGCGCCAGCTGCCGGGAGTAAAAAAGGTATTCATCCGCTCCGGCCTCCGCTATGACTACCTCATGGCTGCCGACAACAGCGAATTCCTGCGGGAGTTGTGCCAGCACCATGTCAGCGGCCAGCTCAAAGTCGCCCCTGAACATGTCGCCCCCAAGGTAACCCGACTGATGGGAAAATCCGGCAAAGAGGTCTATCAGCGGTTCGCCGCCGCCTTCCGCAGTATGAACGCCAGCCTGGGCAAAGAACAGTACCTTGTACCCTATTTCATGTCCAGCCACCCCGGCGCCGGACTGAAGGAAGCGGTGGAGCTGGCCGAATTTCTGCGGGACATGAACTATCACCCCGAACAGGTTCAGGATTTCATTCCCTCGCCTGGCAGCCTGTCCACCGCCATGTACTACAGCGGCATCCATCCCCTTACCGGCGAGAAAGTATATGTAGCCAAAGACCCCCACGAAAAAAAATTGCAGCGGGCCCTGCTGCAATACCGGGATCCGAAAAACTACCCACTGGTGTTGGAAGCCCTGACGAAAGCCGGCCGCCAGGATCTCATCGGCTTCGGTCCCAAATGCCTCATCCGGCCGCCCCGTCAGGCAGACGCCAAATTCGCCGCGGCTAAAGGCCCCAAAGCCCGCAGCCTGCCGCCCGGCCGCAGCAAAAAGACTACAGCAGCCCAAAAGACAACCACAACCAAAAAGACCAAGGCCCGCCGGCCTTAGTCTTTTTTTCTTTGCGATATATCGTCTTTGGCAACACCGTCACGGCTGTTTTCTCAGAATAATCACTGGGAAGGAAGGACCTAAGCTGTCCGGCACGTTGCAGCTTGGTAAAAAAATTTCCCTCCAGGATGCCCGGCCGCAACAAAATACCCCCGACCATTTTGGGCGGGGGTGCTCCAAAGCCTTGTTTTGTCTTATTCCGTCTCCGGGTAAAAGATACGGCGACACTTCTTCGACCATAAATAGTAGGCCACCAGACCATGGGTAATGATGATAAAGCCACCAGCCACCGGGAGAAAAAATGCCACTATGATCCCGAGCATTATCATCAGCAGCGAGAAACCGATTTCGAAGAACCGGGCCCAGCGTTTAAGCCTGAGCAGTCCAAACGCCGGAGCGACATAAAGAAACGCCGACAATCCGGTCAGTGACGCGTTGTAGAGGTCCTGATCGATAATAGCGGAATACAGCTTGAAACAATTGCCGATAGCGCTGAGAAGTAAAAAAACAATGATGGCAATCAGACCGCCGGTAAGATCGGGGTGGAGAACCCCCCACCAGGAAGGGCGCTTTTCCATGGGGAATCACTGCCTTTCGGAGTTGTCTAGCCTATCCCATTATACATAAATTAACCCTACTTGGGAATAACTTATCTTGGAGTTAAGACTTGAGGGGATGGGGGACAAATATGGAAAACAAAAGACCGCACCTGCAGGCCGCACTGCTCTGTGAAGGAGTCACCACCGACACCGAAGGGCGGCATACCATTCACAATGAATTCAGCCAGTACACTATGGGTTACTCCCAGCCGTTCACCATTTTGACCATCTGGCGCGGTGATAACAGTACCTCCGGTGACGGCTACAAAGAAAAGACCGAAATCGTGGCCCCGGACGGCAGGATAGTGGCGGCAGGAGAAAACGGCCCCTTCATCCTGCAGGACGACACCTATCGCCAGGTCAACACCATTTTATTGGAAAACATCGATTTTACCAACGAAGGAGTCTACGAACTGCGGGTTTCCCTGGCCGCTGCCGACAACAGCGTCATTGCCAGCGAATCGTATCCGGTAACGGTTATCTGAGCCGTTGTACGACGCCTTTAGCGCCTAAGTAGGATTTTTATGTTGCGTGGCGAATAAATAAGCAGTATAGTAGATAGAAGCAGCTTTGCGAGCAGTTCCCGTTCTGTGAAGCTTGCCGACTTTTTCCGGCCTCGACAAGGGAGGTACTTATGCGACGCTATCTGCCACTGTTATTGCTGTCGTTCTTTGTAGTCGTCCTGATAACCTCCGGGACGACTTTCTTGGCTGGCTACGCTGGCAAAGAAACACCGGAAAACCATAAGACCGTCGTTGTTTACACCACCCTGCCGCTGGAGCAGGTGACCGTCCTGACCCAGGAATACGAAAAAAGCTTCGGCGTCCGCGTCACCCTGGTCCCGCTCACTCCAGCCGATCTGCTGATCAAAGCCAGGTTCGACGCAGGCACCCCCCAGGCCGCCGACCTGCTTCTGACCAGCCAGGCGGCGCTTCAGGCCGCGAAAAAGGGGAAGATGCTCGCGCCTTATACGTCCGAAGCCGTGGACCTGATTCCCGAGCGTTTCTGTGATGATGACGGCTTTTGGGTCGGTGTTTGGTACGACCCCATCGTCTTTGCCGCCAATAAAGATTTTTTGAAAGACCAACCCCGCCCACCGAGCCAGTGGGCCGATCTGGCCAAACCCGGCAACTTCCGGCTGGTTGTCACCGATTTTCTGGCCGCCGACGCCTCAGCCAACCTGCTTTATTCCCTGGCTGGCGTAAACGGCGAAAAGGACGCGTTAGCCTATCTGGCCAAAATTCATCCCAAAATAGTTCAGTACTCGAAGTTCCTGGTTACCCCGCCCCGCATGGCCGGGTTGGGTGAGGCCGACATCGCCATCGCCGTGCAGAGCGAATCGATGCGTTATGTAAAAGACGGTTTCCCGCTGCAGATCATCTATCCCGAAGACGGTACGGCCTACCTGCTGACCGGCGTCGGTCTTGTCGCAGACGCGCCCCACGCCGACGAAGCAAAACGGTTTATCAACTGGCTGATCCAGGATCCTGTCCCGGAAATTCTTCAGCGTAATCGATTTTATCTTGTGCCGACCAATCCTGAGACCAAAATCTATAAAGAATCCAACGCCAAAGCCATCAGCCTTTTCGAATACGAGGACAAGCTGACGTTGGATCAAAAAGCCAAACTTCTCGACAAATGGGTGCAGACTGTGCGCCTCAGTCCGCGCTAGGAAGGAAGGTGCATCTTGAAGGCCGGATTTATCAGTCTTGGCTGCGCCAAAAATTTGGTTGACAGCGAAATCATGCTTGGCATGCTGTCCGCCGCAGGCATCGACATCACCGACGATCCTGCGACAGCTGACGTGCTGATTATCAACACCTGCAGTTTCATCGACTCCGCCAAGGACGAGTCCATTGCCACCATCCTCCAGATGGCGGAATATAAAAAACAGGGTAACTGCCGGGGGGTGATCGTGGCCGGCTGCCTGTCCCAGCGCTATCAGCAGGAACTGCTGGACGAACTGCCGGAAATCGACGCCGTTGTCGGCACTGGTGCATGGCACCGCATCACCGAGGCGGTTGAGACCGTCCTCGCCGGACGGCGGGCGCTGTTCATCGGCGCGAACGACACCCTCTATGACGAAACCATGCCAAGAATCAAAACCACCCCGGTTTACAGCAGCTACGTCAAGATCGCCGACGGCTGCAGCAACCGCTGCTCCTACTGCGTCATCCCCGACATCCGAGGAAGCTTTCGCAGCCGGAACATGGAGTCGGTGGTCAAAGAAGTCGAAATGCTGGCGGCTCAGGGCGTCAAGGAGATCAACCTCATCGCCCAGGATACCACGAGCTACGGACGCGACCTGTACGGCACGCCGCAGCTGGCCGCACTGCTGCGGCGTCTGGTTCCCATCGAAGGCATCGTCTGGATCCGTCTCTTATACTGTTACCCGAACTTCTTCACCGACGAACTCATCCAGCTCATCGCCAGCGAACCGAAGATCTGCAATTATATCGACCTGCCCCTGCAGCATGCCCACGACGACATCCTCAAGGCCATGCACCGGAAAGACAGCCGGGCCGATATCGAAAAGCTGCTGGGCAAGATCCGCGCCGCCATCCCCGATGTGGCCATCCGCACATCCTTCATTGTTGGCTTTCCGGGGGAAAGGGAGGAGCACTTCGCCGCCCTGCAGGAGTTTGCCGCCAGCCAAAAATTCGATCATGTCGGCGTCTTCACCTATTCCCGCGAAGACGGAACCCCTGCCGCCGCCTTGCCGGATCAGATAACCGACGAAGTGAAACAGGAACGCTTTCACAGCCTGATGGCCCTCCAGGCGGGGATTTCCGAAGAGCGCAACACCGAACACGAAGGCCGGGTGCTTGATCTGCTGATTGAAGGCACCAGCGACAGCGATCAGGGCGAAATCCTGCTCGGTCGCTCCTACCGGGAAGCCCCTGACGTCGACGGACGGGTCTTTGTCGAAAATGCCGGTGACGTCCCCAGCGGCAGTTTTCTCACCGTCAAGATCATTCAAGGTTTTACCTACGACCTACTGGCCGAAAAAGTCTAAGTTCCAAAATACTGCTGATGCATCTTGGACTTCGCTGGCCCTGTCAGCGAAGTCTGTTTTTCGGCCAATAAAACGGATTTACCGCAAAAACTATTGCCCATCATAGAAAAATTTAGTAAAATGTCCACGAATGATCTTGGGAGGGATAATCATGATCATCGAAATTGTCAGCACAGGCACCGAACTCCTTCTCGGGCAGATCGTCAATACTAACTCCTCGTATTTGGCCCGCAAGCTGAATGAACTTGGCTTTGACGTTTTGTTTCAATCCACGGTAGGGGATAATCGCGACCGCATGGCTCAGGTTTTATCTACGGCTCTCGCCCGGGCCGACATTATAGTCACCACCGGCGGACTCGGCCCGACCCAGGGGGATATCACCAAAGAGGTGACAGCCAATCTTCTTGGAAAGACCATGTATCTGCACGAGCCAAGCCTGAAGAGCATCAAATGTTTCTTCGCCGCCCGCCAGATCGCCATGACCGGCAACAATCAGCGCCAGGCGATGATCCCCGAAGGCGCCATCGTTCTGGACAACGACCGTGGCACCGCCCCGGGAGTCATCATCGAGACCGACAATAACACCGTCATTCACCTGCCTGGGCCCCCCGTCGAGATGGAAGGCATGTTCGAAAAGTCGGTCGCACCTTATCTGCGCAGCCGGTTTGGTGTTCAGGGAATTATCTTTTCCAAGGTACTTCGCAGCTATGGTATCGGCGAATCCACCCTGGAGGAAGAAATCAAGGATCTGATCAAGAGTCAGGGCAATCCTACCATCGCCCTCTTGGCCCGCAGCGGCGAAATCCATGTCCGCCTCACCGCCAAAGCAGCCTCGGGCGAAGAGGCGCAAAGCCTGATCGCCGGCCTGGAGCAGCAGATCCGCGGCCGGATCGGCCAGTATGTCTTCGGCACCGACGACGAAACCCTCGAACAGGTTGTGGGAGAACTGCTGACAGCCAAGCAGCTGACCGTCTCTTTCGCCGAATCCTGCACCGGCGGTTTTGTCTCCCACAAGATCACCGATATTCCCGGCAGCTCCGCATATCTGACAGGATCGGTGATATGCTACAGTAATGACAGCAAGATTTCTGCCGTCGGCGTCCCTGCCGCCACCATCGAAAGCCGCGGGGCGGTCAGCCCCGAGACCGCCAAAGCCATGGCTGAAGGCATCCGTCAGCGGCTGGCAAGCGACATCGGCGTCGGGATCACCGGTATCGCCGGCCCCGGCGGCGCGGTTCCCGGCAAACCTGTAGGCCTCGTGTATATCGCCGTCGCCGGCAGCGGAGGCGTCCAGTGCCACCAGCACAATTTCACCGGCCAGCGCGGCAGCATCAAACTTCGGGCCGCCCTCGCCGCCCTCAATCATCTCAGACAATACATAACTGCATTATAGGAGGAACATCTTTGAAAACAACATCAACCAGCGGCTTTTTCGGTGAACTCGAGCTCAGCAAGAAAATCCTTTCCGCCATTGCCGAAATGGGCTTTGAAGAACCATCACCGATCCAGGCCCAGACGATCCCTGTCCTCATGGAAGGGCACGACGTCATCGGTCAGGCCCAAACCGGCACAGGCAAGACGGCCGCCTTCGGCATTCCTATCATGGAACACATCACCGAAGCCCGTCACGTTCAGGCGTTGGTCCTGACACCGACCCGCGAGCTTGCCATTCAGGTCTCGGAAGAACTGGCCAAAATCGGCAAATTCAAACGGATCAAAACCCTGCCTGTTTACGGCGGGCAAGCCATCGACCGCCAGATCCGGGCTCTGCATTTCGGCGTCCAGGTGGTCATCGGTACCCCGGGCCGTCTGCTGGACCACATCCGCCGCAACACCATCAAACTGAATAACGTTAAAACCCTGGTCCTGGATGAAGCCGACGAAATGCTGGACATGGGTTTCATCGACGACATCGAGACCATATTGAAGAGTGTGCCCACCGAACGGCAGACTATGCTGTTCTCGGCCACCATGCCCATGCAGATCAGGTCACTGGCCAACAGGTACATGACCTCGCCGGTTCAGATCACCATCAGCAAAGAGCAGGTGACCGTACCTCTGACCGACCAGTACTACTACGAAACCAGGGACAAACTGGACGGCCTGTGCCGGGTGCTTGACGCCGAAACCAATGACAAGGCCATCATCTTCTGCCGCACCAAACGGGGCGTGGATGAACTGGTAGCCTCGCTCCAGCCCAGAGGTTTCGCAGCCGAGGGCCTGCACGGCGACCTCAGTCAGGCCCAGCGGGACCGGGTAATGAAGAAATTCCGCGAAGGCCAGCTGGAAATCCTGGTGGCCACCGATGTCGCCGCCAGGGGCCTTGACATCGAAAGCGTTACCCATGTCATCAACTACGATATTCCCCAGGACCCGGAATCGTACGTGCACCGTATCGGCCGTACCGGTAGAGCCGGCCGCAAAGGAATCGCCATCACCTTTATTCAACCGAAGGAATTTCGTCAGCTCAAACTCATCGAAAAAGAAATTAAGACCCGCATCATCCGCGGCCAGCTGCCTTCGTCGGCCGACATCCTGGAACGGCAGCGGGAAGTTCTCAAAACCAGGCTCGCTCATACCATCGATCAGGGCAACTTCGCGGACTATCACGACATCGTGGCCGACCTTGTCGCCGACTACGACTCCATCGACATCGCCGCCGCGGCGCTGAAACTCTTCCAGGAAGGCTACAAAGAAAAACAAGACGAAAAATCGCCGTCCTTCAACCAGACCGGCGCTGAAAAAGGCATGGTCCGCCTGTTTGTCAATATCGGCAAAGCCCAGAAAATCCGTCCGGAAGACATTGTCCGCACATTTGCCGAAGAAGCCGGCATCACCGGCAGCGTCATCGGGGCCATCAAGATCTTCGAAAAGTTTACCTTTGTCGAAGTTCCCGACGACGTGGCCGAGCGGGTCGTATCCGCCATGCACAAAAACGTCCTCAAGGGCTTCAAGATCAACGTCGAACCGGCCAAAGGCCGCAGCTGATACCGTTAAATACTTAAAAGGAGGGCAAAAGCCCTCCTTTTTTCTTGCGTCAGCGAATACCCCCCGCTATGCGGGGGAGTTCAAAAAAGGCGGAGCCGTTGTGGTAGAAAAGTACACTATGCATTCAGGAAAAAATGAAATTCTATATGTCTCGGCTGAGCGTGGTTCCCAGCCGAAAGA